>NZ_JBHVQT010000018.1:0-163858 GCF_042886315.1 Streptomyces sp. NPDC058001 | reverse complement strand
AAGACGCTCGACTGGGATAACCCAGCCGAGCGCCTACGTGATCTACTGACCGCCTGAATCTGGATCGGTGTTGCGACGATCACTAGAACCCAAGCTCCCGGGGGCCCTTCCACGCGAGCGATCGGACGGCCCCGATCAGACCTCCCTGATCAGACCGCCGCGATCAGACCTCCCCGATCAGACCGCCGCGATCCGGCGCAGCGTATCCGCGATGGTGTCGCGGGACGGCAGCCACACCCGCTCCAGCGAGGGTGCGTACGGAGCCGGAACCGGGGGCGGTGCCACGCGGGTGACCGGCGCGTCCAGGTGCCAGAACCCCTCATCGACGGCCAGGGCGGACAGTTCGGCCCCCACCCCGAAGTCCCGTACCGCCTCATGCGCGATGACCAGCCGGTTCGTCTTCGCGAGGGAGGCGAGGACGGTCGCGCGGTCCAGCGGGGCGACCGTACGCAGATCGATCACCTCGACGTCCGTGCCCTCGACGGCCAGCAACTCCGCGGCGGCCAGGCAGTCCTGGACCATACGTGACCACGAGACGAGCGTGATGTCGTCGCCCTCACGGACCACCTTGGCCTTGCCGAGCGGGACGAGGTGATCGGCCGGGGGTCGGGGGCCCTTGAAGCCGTACTGGAGCCGGTTCTCCACGAAGACCACCGGATTGGGGTCCTGAATCGCGGCGCGCAGCAGACCGTAGGTGTCCGCCGGGTTCGACGGCATCACCACCGTCAGTCCTGGCACATGCGCGAGCAGCGCCTCCAGGCTCTGCGAGTGCTGGCTGCCAGAGGACCGTCCGGCGCCGAACTGGGTGCGCACCACGAGCGGCATGGACGCCCGGCCACCGGTCATGAAGCGCAGCTTGGCCGCCTGATTGAGCAGCATGTCGAGGCAGACGCCGATGAAGTCCATGTACATGATCTCCACGACCGGCTTCATCCCGGCCATGGCGGCGCCGACCGCGGTTCCCACGACGGCGCTCTCACTGATCGGGGTGTCACGGATCCGGCCGGGGAACGCCTGCGCCAGGCCCCGGGTGAGCCCGAACACATTGCCGCCTTCGGCGACATCGATCCCCGCCACGAACACATCCGGATCGGCCGCGAGTTCGTGTTCCAGCGCGAGCCGGACCGCGTCCATGGTGCGGAAGACCTCTCCGCCGGCCGGGAGCGGGGCGGGCTCCGGCACGTCGGGGCGCGGGGCCAGGACATAGTCGTACAGGGTCTCGGGCGCCGGCTCGGGCAGACTCCGCGCCCATGCGACCGCCGCCTCGATCTCCTTGTCGATCTCCTCGTCGATCGCGTCGGCCGCTGCGGCCCCGACACCGGCCGTCTCCAGGTGCCGGCGGGCCACCAGCAGCGGGTCGCGCTCCCTGGCGGCGGCGACCTCCTCCGGGGTGCGGTAGCGCTGCGGATCACCCTCGTAGTGTCCGTGCCAGCGGTAGGTCTCGGCCTCCACCAGGACCGGGCCGGCCCCCTGCCGCAGCCGTCCCACCACCTCGGTCATCGTCCGCGCCACCGCGACGACGTCGTTGCCGTCGACGTGTTCGTACGTGATGCCGTACCCGGCGGCGCGGGCCGAGAGCGGGGCGCGGTGCTGCTCGGCGGCCGGCGAGAACTCGGAGTAGTGGTTGTTCTCGCAGAGGAAGACGACGGGCAGGTCCCATACCGCCGCCAGGTTCACGGCCTCGTGGAACATGCCCTGTGCGACCGCGCCGTCGCCGAAGAACGCCACCACCACATCGCCGGCGCCCCGGAGCTTGGCCGCGGTGGCGACCCCGCCGGCGATGGGCAGTCCGGCGCCGACGATGCCGTTGGCACCGAAGATGCCGATCCCGGGATCAGCGATGTGCATCGAACCGCCACGGCCGTGACAGGTCCCCGCGTCCTTGCCCATCAGCTCCGCCATCATCGACGCGGAGTCCAGCCCCTTGGCCAGGACATGGCCATGGCCACGATGAGTCGAGGTGATGCCGTCCCGCTCACCGAGAGGCCAGCAGGCGCCGACGGCACTGGCCTCCTGGCCGATCGACAGATGCAGAAAGCCGGGGATCTCCGTCGCCTTGTAGAGGTCGGACGCTCGCTCCTCGAAGCGCCGGATGCGGCGCATCCTGCGGTACATCTCCAGAAGCTGCCCGGCGTCCACGGAACCGGTGCCGGTCGGGTGCGGTGCTTGAGTCGTCATACGCGTCCTCGCAAGGCCGGCGCGGGACGGCGCGCCCGCGCACCGTCCGGCTCATCTTTTAATGTACCGTTTGGTCTAGCGAACTGAAGCCAACAGAATCGACCGAGGTCCCGGAACCGCTTCCCCCCAGATGCGCCCCAGGCCGTCCGGAGCGGGTCCGGAGTGACACCACCGATCCGGCGGTGTCACCACCGACGTGTCGACCCATCAGGCGGGGAGAGAACCGATGCCACGACCACCGGGCCACGGACCAGACTTCGAGGTCAGGCGCCAGAAGATCATCGACACGGCCGCATCCCTCTTCGCCCGCCAGGGCTACGCGGCGACCTCCATCAACGACCTGGGCCGCGCGGTCGGACTCGCCAAGGGAGCGCTGTACTACTACATCGGCTCCAAGGAGAACCTGCTCATCGAGATCCAGTCCCGCGTGATGGAGCCGCTGCTGGCCCGCGCACGGCAGATCGCGGCGCTCGACGAGGACCCGCTGCTGCGGCTGCGCCTGCTGTCCGAGTCGCTGCTGACGATCATCTTCCGCCGGCTCGACCACATCTGGGTCTACGAGCACGACTACCGCAGCCTCACCGGCGACTACCTCAAGACCCTGCTCGGCGAACGCTCCGAATTCGAGCGGCTCGTCCGAGGTCTGCTCGCCGACGCCGTCGAACAGGGCAGCTTCCGCGCCGTCGAACCGCGCCTGGCCACCTTGCAGTTCCTCAATCTCCACAACCACACCTATCAGTGGGTGAAGCCGGACGGACCGTGGGACGCCGTGTTCCTGTCCCGCGAGTACTGCGACACCCTGTTCCGGGGATTCGCCGCGCCCGGCGCCGTACTGCCGGACATCGAGGAGCAGGCCGCCGCCTTCAAGCGCGCCCGGCCCGATCTGCCGCTCGACCCCGAGGCCGACTGGCAGCCCGCCGCCGTCGCGAGCTGACCGGGGCCCGCGGCGCGCCGCGGGCCCCCTGTGCGTCACGGCTGCTTCACCAGTGCCCTGGCGATGACATCGCGCTGGATCTCATTCGTCCCCTCGCCGATTTCGAGGATCTTCGCGTCGGCGTAGAAGCGGGAGATCTCCGACTCCCGTACGTAGCCGTACCCGCCGTGGATCTGCACCGCCTGGGACGCCGCACGGTTGGCCACCTCGGAGGCGTACAGCTTGGCCATGGCGGCGGCCGTGCCGTACGAGCGGCCCTGGTCGGCGAGCCAGGCGGCCCGGTACACCATGCAGCGCGCCGCCTCGACCTCGGTGCCGATGTCGGCGACCTTGTGCGCGACCGCCTGGAAGGCGGACAGCGGCCGGCCGAACTGGTGCCGCTCCGTGGCATGTTTCACGGCGAGCGCCAGCGCCGCCTGGGCCAGGGACAGACCGAGGGCCGCGACGCTGATGCGCCCCTTGTCCAGGACGGACAGGAACTGACGCAGCCCGCCGCCCTCCTCGCCGATCAGATGGTCCTCGGGGATCCAGCAGTCGGAGAAGACGAGTTCCCGGGTGTCCATGGCGTGCCAGCCGAGTTTCTTGATCTTGTGGCCGTAGGTGTAGCCCGGGGTGCCGGTCGGGACGTAGAAGGTCGCGTACCGCTTGCGCGCTTCGCCGTCACGGCCGGTCACCGCCAGCAGCGTGACGCCCTGGCTGATGTCGGTGCCGGCGTTGGTGATGAACATCTTGGTGCCGTTGATCAGCCAACCGCCGTCCGCCCGGCGGGCGGTGGTCGCGATACCGGCCGCGTCGGACCCGGCGTCCGGTTCGGTCAGCCCGAACGCCCCGATGGCCTCGCCCGTGGCCAGAGGCGTCAGCCAGCGCCGCTTCTGCTCCTCGGTGCCGTAGGCCAGCAGCGGCAGCGAGCCGATCGTGGAGTGGGCGTTCCAGGACGAGGCGACCGACTGGTCCGCGGTGCCCAACTCCTCCATCACCGCGACATAAGTGACGGTGTCCGATCCCGCGCCGCCGTACTCCTCCGGCACGAGCATCCCCATCAGACCGAGTTCACCGAGCCGCGTGAAGACCTTGGTCGGAAACGTCTCCTGCTCGGACCAGCGCGCCGCATGCGGAGTGATCTCCTTCGCCGCGAAGTCACGGACCATCGCCTGCAACGCCCGAGTCTCCTCCGGCAGATCGAAATTCATGTCACAGATCCTTCGGGGTCAGCAGAACCTTGAGGTGCGATGCGCGGTCGGCGGCCAGGGCCTCGAAGACCCCGGCACCGTCCGAGAGGGAGAAGCGCCCGGTGATCAGGGAGGAGGCGTCCAGGCGCCCGGCGCTCATCAGGCCGATCACGCGAGGAATGTCGTGGTGGTAGCCGAGCGTGCCGAGCACGGCCCGCTCGTAGAAGACGAGTTGACCCATGTCGAACGCGACGGTTCCGTGGCCGACGCCCGCGAGGACGACCCGACCACCGCGGCGCACGGTGGCCACGGCCTGCGCGGCGAGCCGGGGCACACCGGTGGCGTCGATCACGACGTCCGGGCCGACGCGCCCGGTCCGTACGAACACCTCACGCCGTACGTCGCTCTCGCCGGGGTCGAACGCCTCGGTGACTCCGAAGTCCCGGAGCATCGCGCGGCGTTCGGCCAGCGGTTCACTGACGTAGAGCCCGGCCGCTCCGGCCAGGCGGGCCGCGAGGACGACGGCGACACCGATGGGGCCGCCCCCGACCACCAGGACGTTGTCTCCCGGCCGGACCTCCGCGCGGGACACGGCATGCAGACCGACGGCCAGCGGTTCGGCCAGGGCCGCCATCTCGTCGCCGACGTGGTCGGGAAGGCGTACCAGCCCGGCCAGCGGAACGGTGACCCGCTCGGCGAAGGCGCCGGGCGACGCCAGGCCCACGGAACCGCCCCGGGGACACAGGTGATACTCGCCGCGAACGCACCAGTAGCACACGCCGCAGCGCCAGCACGGGTCCGCGGCCACCCGGTCGCCGACCGCGATGCCGGGCACCTCCGCGCCCAGGGCGACCACGGTGCCGCTCAGTTCATGGCCGAGCGCGAGCGGGGGAGCGGCGCCGGTGAGCGGGTGCGGTCCCTCGCGGATCATGTGCGGGCCTTCGAGGAACTCGTGCAGGTCGGTGCCGCACACCCCGCACCACGACACCTCGACCACCGCCTCGTGCGGCCGTGGCCCGGCAGGCTCGGGCACCTCCTCCCACCGCAGATCACGAGCCGCGTACCAGCGCAGCGCCTTCATCCTCCGCCCCTTTCGTGTCGTGCCGGTGCCACCTCATGACGTCGGACTCCCGCCGGGCGCCGGGTCGTCCCGCGCGGCACCGAACCGGGCGCGGCCGGGGCCGTGCTCGACGAAGGAGCGCATCCCCGCGGCGGCGTCCGGGGTGCCGAAGACACCGGCGAACAGCGCCCGCTCCAGGGCGAGTCCGGCGGGGACACCGACATCGCCGCCGTGGTCCACCGCCTCCTTGATGGCCTCCAGGGCCACCGCGGGCCCGGCCGCGAGACGCCGGGCGTAGGCGAGCGCGACCTCGTACACGGAGTGCTCGGACTCCTTCGGTACGATCTCGTCCACCAGGCCGAGCCGCAGTGCCTCGTCGGCACCCACCCGGCGTCCGGTCATCAGCAGATTCTTCGCGCGCGAAGGCCCGATCAGCCGGGTGAGCCGCTGGGTGCCGCCCGAACCCGGCATGATGCCGAGCCGTACCTCCGGCTGGCCGAGGACAGCGTCGTCCGCGGCCACCCGGTAGTCGGCGCACAGCGCCAACTCCATGCCTCCGCCCAGCGCGTACCCGGTGACCGCCGCGACGACCGGCATCGGCAGCCGCGCCACCTCGTCGAACGTCCGCTGCAACGCGCGATTCCAGACCCTCGCCTCCTCGGGCCCCATCGCGGCCAGCGCCTTGATGTCCGCCCCCGCGGCGAAGAGCCGCTCGCCGCCGTGGAGCACCACGGCCCGCACCTCGCGGGCGTCGGCCAGCTCCCGCGCGCAGGCGGACAGCTCGTCCCGCTGCGTCGAGTCGAAGGCGTTCATCGGCGGATGGTCGAGGCGGACCGTGACGACGGGTCCGTCGGTGTCGAGGCGAATGCGTGACACAGAGGCTCTCCTCGTCCGTGGAATTGATTCACGTGTGCACGGATGGTTGTCGACGGGTGCGTGCCGTCGTAAAGTGCGGCACACGTTTTATAGACCAATGGGTACACTAAATATCTGAGGCGGGCAACCAGCCCGGTCGGTATTCGGCTTGGTCCTGCTTCCAGGGAGAACGGAAAACCAGCACGGCACCCCACCGCACCCGCACCGCATCGCACCCGCATCCGTATCCGCACCGTGACCGCGAGAGCCGCGGCAGGCAGCGTTCGTCGTCGAACACGACCTAGCGAGAGAGTCCTGTGCACAACTTCGCGAGCATCCTCGATTACCACCTGACCCAGCGGCCCGAAGCCGTGGCCGTCGCGCAGGAAGGACGAAGGCTGACGGTCCGCGCCCTGCACGACCGGGTGAACCGGCTGGCCGCCGGCCTGTCCGCGCTGGGCGTCCGGCGCGGCGACGTCGTCGGTCTGCTGCTCCACAACCGGCCCGAGTTCCTGGAGCTGGTCTACGCGACCAACCGCCTGGGCGCGGTCTTCCTGCCGCTCAACTACCGGCTCTCGGAGGAGGAGTGGCAGTACGTCCTCGGCCACGCGCAGGCGAAGGCCGTGGTCACAGAGCCGGAGTTCGCCCCCGCCGTCGAGCGCGCCACGGGCTGCCTCACCGACCTGGAGCACCGCCTCCAGGTCGGCGACGACACCCCGGCGGAGCCGTGGATCGGTTACGAAGACTTGCTCACCCGCCACCAGGGCGCCCGCGTGGAGCCCGTGGACGTCGGGCCGGACGACCTCCAGCGCCTGATGTACACCTCCGGCACCACCTCACGCCCCAAAGGCGTGTGCATCACCTACGGAAACGTCCAGGCCAAGAACATCGCGGACATCGTCCACTTCGGTCTCACCGCGGCCGACACCACCCTGGTCTGCGGCCCGCTCTACCACGTCGGAGGATTGGACATGCCCGCCCTCGCGACCCTCTACGCGGGCGGTGGCGTCGTCCTCCAGCGGAAGTTCGACGCTCCGGGCGCGCTCCGCGCGATCCAGGAACACCGCGTCACCAACGTGTGGCTGGCGCCCGCGATGGTCAGCGCGGTCCTGGAGGTCCCCGGCCGCGAGGCGTACGACACCACCTCCGTCCGCTTCGTCGTCGGCGGTGGCGAGAAGACCCCCGAGCCCGTGCTCCGGCGCGTCATGACCGCGTTCCCGAACGCCTGGTTCGCCGACGCGTACGGCCTGACCGAGACCGTCTCGGGGGACACCTTCCTCGACCGTGACCACGCGCTGTCCAAACTGGGCTCCGTGGGGCGTCCCGTACCGCACACCCGGGTCAGGATCGTCGACGACACGGGGAAGGAGGTCCCGGCCGGTGAGATCGGTGAGGTCGCGCTGCGCGGTCCGAAGGTGTTCGCGGGGTACTGGCGCGACGAGCAGGCCACCGCCGCCGCCATCCGGGACGGCTGGTTCCACACCGGCGACATCGGCCATCTCGACGAGGACGGCTTTCTCTACATCGACGACCGGAAGAAGGACATGATCGTCTCGGGCGGCGAGAACATCGCCACACCCGAGGTGGAACGGGTCCTGTACGAACACCCCGCCGTCCGCGAGGCGGCCGTGGTCGGCCTGCGCCATCCGCGGTGGGGTGAGGTCCCGCGCGCCTTCGTGGTGTTCCGGCCGGGAGCCGGCGCGGGGACCGATGAGCTACGGGAGTTCTGCCGGGCGCGCCTGGCACGGTTCAAAGTGCCGGCCCGCTTCGACATCGTCACCGAACTGCCCCGTACGCCCTCCGGAAAGGTCCTCAAGCGGGACCTGCGCGACCGCCCGGCGGAGGACTGAACCATGACGGACGCACAGGGCGACCCGCGCCTCGACAACGGAAACGACCTGCGCCCCGACGGCGGAGGCGACCTGCGGCTCGACGGTAGAACGGCATGGGTGACCGGGGCCGGAAAGGGTATCGGTCGGGCCATCGCGGTGGCCCTGTCCCGGGCCGGAGCGGCCGTGGCGGTGACCGCCCGTACCGTGCCGGACCTCGAACGGCTGGAGTCCGACATCGCCCGGCACGGCGGCAAGATCCTCGTGCTGCCCGGATCCGTCACCGACTCCGCTGCGGTACGGGCCATGGTCGAGCGGATCACCGGGTGGACGGGCACGCTGGACGTGGCGGTCAACTGCGCCGGCACCAGCCCGCACTTCACCCGCAGCGAGCGGGTCACCGACGACGACTGGCAGCAGGTCCTCGACGTCAATCTGCGCGGAACCTTCTTCTGCTGTCGCGAGGCCGGCAAGGTGATGCTGGAGCAGCGCTCCGGATCGATCGTCAACATCTCGTCGGTGCACGCACGCACCGGCTTCGAGCGGATCGCCGCGTATGCCGCGAGCAAGGGGGGAGTCGAGGCACTGACCAGGGCACTCGCCGTCGAATGGGCAGACCGCCAGGTCCGGGTCAACACCCTCGCGCCGGGCTACTTCCATACCGACCTCAGCTCCGGGCTCCTGGCCAGCCGCTGGGGTGAGCGGATCGTCGGCGGCACCCCGATGGGCCGCGTGGGAGACCCGGAGGAACTGGGAGGTGCCGCGGTGTTCCTCGCCTCCGACGCATCCCGCTTCGTCACCGGGACGACGCTGACGGTGGACGGCGGGTGGACCGCCTGGTGACGACCGGCGAAGAAGGCGGGTGGCCGGGTCCGGGGCGAACTCCGGGGCGCGCGTTGGGGGTTGCTTTCGGCGCGTTCCGCGGGTTGTGGCACCGGCAAGACCCCCGCCGACACATGTAGGCGGGGGCGCGCCGCCATCCGCTCGGAAGCCGGTGACGCGGACGGGGTCTCATCCTTTCGGCTGATGCCGTCATCCTCCTCGAATGTCGCCGTTCGGTCGATGCCCGGCGTCGAACGGATGCCGGAGCATCCTGGCCAGCAGATGTCGGAAGGAGACATCATGGCCGCTTCGCCGCCCCCTCTCAGAATCACCGGAACCGACGATCCGAATGTGCTGAAAGAAGCCGCGCAAGAGGATTTCTCGCAGCATGTCGCACCGCATACCTGGCGCAGTTCCCGGCTTTCGCTCAGCATGGCCTGGATGGCCCTGTTCAGCTCGATGTTCTGGTTCGTGCTGGCAGGCAGCCTCACCCTGGCCGTCGGAACCGTGAACACGCTGATCGCGCTCGTCCTCTCCGTCGTCGTCTTCGGCGGGATCAACTACCTGATCACCCGGCAGGCCGCGGCGAGCGGGCTGACCGTGGTCGCGTACTCCCGGGTCGTGTTCGGGAACGTCGGATCGAGAATCGCCGCCGCCGTCTACGCGGCCACCGCGATCTATTTCACGGTTTTCGAGGGATCCGTCATCGCGATCGGATTCCGTGAGTACTTCCAGGCTCTTCCGCTCAATTTCTGGTACGCGGTGGTGATCCTGTACAGCGTTCCGCTCATCTTCGGCGGGGTACAGCGCTGGCTGGACCGTTTCAACGGTGTACTGCTGCCCTTCTATCTCGTCGGGATCGTCGCGGCGATCGTCTGGACGATCACCGAGTACGGATTCCACACCGACTGGCTCACCTACGCACCCGCCCATCCCGCGGCGATCTCGGGCCCCGGCTGGTGGTACGCCTTCACGGCCTTCATGGGCATCTGGGTGATCATGCTCTACACGTGGGACTACGCCCGGCTGTCCCGGCCGAAGGACGTCAAGTTCCACGGCACGGTCACCTTCGGCCCGGTGTTCTACTTCGCCACCGTCTTCCTCAACGGTGTGATCGGGATCTTCCTCGCCCACACCATCCCGACCCCGGGCGGCCTGAGCGAGGCGAGCGTCGTGACCGGCCTTGTCTCCCTGATGGGGATCGCGGGACTCGTCCTGGTGTGGATCAGCCAGACCCGGATCAACACCGTGAACTTCTATGTCGCATCGGCCACGGTCCAGTCCCTGGCCAACCGGGTCCTGCGCAGGCACGTTCCGCGCATGCTCACCACCGCCCTCGTGGGAGTCGTCGTCTATCTGTGCATGCTCGCGGACGTCTTCTCCTTCCTCAACGACGCGCTCAGATACCAGGGCGTCGTCGTGGTGAGCTGGGTCTGCGTCCTGCTCGTACACGGCTTCTCGCCCACGCGCCGCGCGTTGGGCCGGGCGGGCCAGGAGTTCCGGGTCGGACGCATCCCCAGGTTCAACGGGCCCGGGACGCTGGTGTGGGTCGTGTCCTCCGCCACCGGGCTGCTGATCCTGGTCGAGGGGGGCGCCTTCGGCACTACCTGGGCGGCTCCCATCACGGCGGTGACCGCCGCCGTTCTGTACCAGGTCGCGCTCCTCGTCAGCCGTGACCGCCCGCACTGGTACGCCCTGCGCCGTCCGCACGACCCCCGGGACGAAGTCACCGATGTCTGGGAGGACCGGGTCGAGTGCGCGGGCTGCGGGCGGTCCTATCTGGCCCTGGAGATGGACCGGGATCCGGGCCGCGGGCATGAACCCGTGTGCACCGCCTGCGCCGAGTCCCGCCCCGGTCACTACCGGGCGGCCCTCGACGAGGCACGGCACACCGCCCCCGCGTCACCACCCCCGCCACCCCCTGGCCGTACCGGGCCCACGGTCCTGATCGCCTCCACCGAGGAGAACCCGCAATGAGTTACCGCATATCCGTCGACACCGGTGGGACCTTCACCGACGTCGTCATCGTCGACGACGACGGAGCCCTGCACGTCGGCAAGGCGCTGACCACCTACACCCGGGCGTTCGACGGCATCCGGCAGGCCCTGGAACAGGTGGCCGCCACCCTGGGCACCGATGTGGCCGGGCTGCTGCGGCGGACGTCGCACTTCGGCTACGGCACCACCCGCTCGACCAACGCCATCGTCGAGGCGAAGACCGCGCGGACGGCCTTCCTCACCACGGACGGCTTCCCCGACACGCTGCTGCTGCGCGAGGGCGGCAAGCTCGGCGGCCCGTTCTCGCCCCGGCCCTTCTCGCCGCCCTACGTACCCCGCCATCTCACCTTCGAGATCGAGGAGCGGATCGACAGCGACGGAGCGATCTGGCGCCCGCTGGCCGAGCGCAGCGTGGCCGACGCCGCCGAGCGGTGCCGGGAGCACGGCGTCGAGGCGGTCGGGGTGTGCCTGCTGTGGTCCACCGTCAACCCGGCGCACGAACTGCGGGTCGGGGAACTGCTGGCCGAACGGCTTCCCGGGGTCCCGGTGACGCTCTCGCATCAGCTCAACCCCGTCCTGCGCGAGTACCGCAGGGCGTCGTCCACAGTGATCGACGCCTCGCTCAAGCCACTCATGCAGGACTTCCTCGGCACGCTCTCCGACGATCTGCGCGGTGCGGGCTTCGCGGGCAAGCTGCTCATCTCCACCAGCTTCGGCGGGTCCTGGCCGGTGGACCGGATGATCGAGCGCCCGATCTACAGCGTCGGTTCGGGGCCTTCCATGGCGCCGGTCGCCGCGCTGGAGGCCGGGCGGTCCACTCTGGAGTCCACCACGCCCGACCTGCTCGTATGCGACACCGGAGGCACGACCTTCGACGTCGGCCTGATCAGCTCGGGCGCCGTCCACTACAGCGCCGACACCTGGCTCGGCGAGAAGTGGACCGGGCACATCACCGGTACCAAGGCCGTGGACGTACGCAGCATCGGCGCGGGCGGTGGCTCCGTGATCTCGGTCGACGACGCCGGTCTGGTGCGTGTGGGCCCGGAGAGCGCGGGCGCCGACCCCGGCCCCGCCTGCTACGGCCGTGGCGGCACCCTGCCCACCGTCACCGACGCCGCCGTGGTCCTCGGCTATCTCGATCCGTCCTGGTTCCTCGGCGGACGGCTGCGGCTGGACGTGGACGCGGCCCACACCGCGCTGCGGCCGGTGGCGCGGCGTCTCGGAGTCTCCGTCGAGGAGGCGGCGCGCGGCGCCCTGGTGATCACGACGCAGAACATCGTCTCGGCCATCCGCGAGATGACGATCTCCCAGGGCATCGACCCCCGCGATCTGACCGTGGTGGCCGGCGGGGGCGCGAGCGGGCTGAACATCGTGCAGATCGCCCGCGAACTCGGCTGCGGGAAGGTCATCCTGCCGCGCACGGCCGGCGCGCTGTCGGCCGCGGGGGCGCTGTACGCCGACGTCATCTCCGACTTCACCGTGAGCCGCTTCACCGAGACCCGCGACTTCGACTACGCGCGGGTCGGCGAGGCCCTCGCCGAGGCGGAGCGCCAGGCCGACGAGTTCATCGAGGGGATACGGTCGCTGGGCCCCGTCGCCGTCCGCAAGGACGCCTCCGTCGACGCCCGTTACCCGGGGCAGGTGTGGGAGTTGGAGACCGCCCTCCCGGCCACCAGGGTCCGGGGCGAGGAGGACGTCGCCGCGCTCACCGAGTCGTTCCACGCCCTGCACCGCAGGGTCTTCGCGGTCGACGACCCCGGACAGTACGCCGAGTGCCTGACCTGGAAGCTGACGGTCACCGCCGAGTTGGACAAGCCTCGGGCGAAGACCCCGGGTGTCGCGTCGGGACCGGCCGAGCCGGTACGCCACCGCACGGTCAGTTTCGCCCGGAGCGACGAGGAACGCACCCCCGTCCACCTGGGCGAAAACCTCCTCGTAGGGGCCAGGGTCAGCGGCCCGGCCATCGTGCTTGAAGCCACCACGACGCTCGTCGTCGACCCGGGCGCCGAAGTCCGGGTCGCGCCGAGCGGTGACTACGTCATCACCACCGGCGCCCACCCCCTGCCCGAGGGCGGGGCGGGCGCCGCCCGCACCGAGGAGGTCGCAGCGGTATGAAGACGGATCCGATTCTCATGGCGGTGCTCGCCAACCGTATGGACAGCATCGTGCGCGAGATGGAGAACACCCTGCTGCGCACCGGCCGCAGTGGCGTGCTGAACATGGCCAGGGACTTCTCCTGCGCGGTGGTGACCGGCGAGAACGAGCTGCTGTCCTCGGCGGAGGGGCTGCCCTGTCACATCTTCGGCGCCCACCTGCTGGCGAACGCCATGACCGACCACCATGACGACATCACGGAAGGCGATGCCTTCCTCCACAACGACCCGTACCTCGGCAATTCGCACCCCGCCGACCACACGATCCTCGTGCCGGTCTTCCACGAGGGCGTGCACATGTTCACCACGGTCGCCAAGGCCCACCAGGCCGACATCGGCAACGCGGAACCGACCACCTATGTGCCGTTCGCCCAGGACGTGTACGCGGAGGGGGCGCTGATCTTCCCCTGCGTACGCATCCAGCGGGACCGCCGTGACATCGACGACCTGATCCGCATGTGCCGCGCCCGGATCCGCGTACCCGACCAGTGGTACGGCGACTATCTGGCGATGGTCGGCGCCGCGCGGATCGGCGAGGCGCGGCTGAAGGAACTCTGTGCGCGCTACGGCAACGACACCGTGCGGGACTTCATCCGCGACTGGCTGGACTACTCCGAGACGAAGATGGCGCAGGCCGTCTCCCGGCTGCCGGCCGGGACCGTCACCGGGCACGGGACCCACGATCCGGTCGGCGATGTCGTACCCGAGGGGATCCCCATCAACGTCACCGTGCACGTCGATCCCGCCGAGGGGAGGATCGGGCTCGACCTCACGGACAACATCGACTGCATCCCGGCGGGGTTGAACGAGTCGGAGGCGTGCACGGTCAGCAATGTGATGACCGGGGTCTTCAACTCCCTGGAGCCCGGCATCCCGGCGAACTCCGGTTCCTTCCGGCGGATCGACCTCGCGCTGCGGGACGGCTGTATCGTCGGCCGTCCGACGTTCCCGCACTCCACGTCGGTGGCCACCACCAATGTCGGCGACCGTCTGACCGTCACCACGCAGAAAGCCATCGCGGACGCCTGGGCCGGATTCGGCGCCGCCGAGGGCGCCACCGGGCTCGGCCCCGGCTTCGCCGTCGTGTCGGGCACCGACCGGCGACGCGGCGGCGAGCCCTTCGTCAACCAGTACTTCCTGGGCTCCCAAGGCGGTCCCGCGCATCCGGAGGTGGACGGCTGGGTGACGTACGGCCTCGCTGTGGCGGCGGGGCTGATGTTCCGGGACAGCGTCGAGATCTCGGAGCTGAAGTACCCGGTGCGGGTCGGTGAACTCCGGATCCGGCAGGACTCGGAGGGCGCCGGGCGCCGCAGAGGAGCCCCTGGGGCGACGGTCCGGTTCGGCCCGAAGTGGGATGCCATGACAGCGTCGTACGTGACCGACTGTGTCACCTTCCCGCCCCGAGGCACCCAGGGCGGCGGCGACGCCGCCCGGAACATCCCCTTCCACCGCGACCTCGACGGCAAGGAGAGCGAGATCGCGCCGCTGGGTGCGCTGGTGCTTCAGCCGGGCGAGGAGATCGGCCAGCACCACACCGGGGGCGGGGGCTACGGGGATCCGCTGGAGCGGGAACCGGAGCGGGTGCGGGACGACGTGCTCGCGGGCTTCGTCTCGTTCGCGCGGGCCCGTGAGGTCTACGGCGTGGAGTTCACACACGACGTACTGGCCGACACGCTCACCGTGGATCTGACGGGGACCGAACGGCGCCGCTCGGCGCTCCGTCCGGTTGTCTGAGCGGGTCGCCCGAGCAGGTCGCCGAGGACGGGCCCCGGTGCGGCGCCGCACGTGCCACCGCACACGCCGCCGCACCGGGAGCCCTCTCGTACGTGTGTGTTACAACAGAGGTCAGCGGCTGTTTTCACTCGGGATTTCACTCCGGATCGAAGTGATGGGTTGCGTCAGTGATCAGTGAACGATCATCGAACGGTCACCGACCGAGGGTCGGCGAACCGCACGGCACACTGGGGCTGCTCGCGTTCCGGTACTCCCCGGTCCCCAGCGTCGTGGTCCGCCCTGAGCGGGACGGGCACGCCAGGATCGTCGCGGCGAGCGAGACATTCGAGACCCTGGTCCGCGCCGAACCGGACAGCCTGACCGGCCGGCGCCCGGGTGAACTGCCCCTCACCCTCGACGGCGGCGGCGATCTCGAACGCGCGCTGACGACCTGCGGCGACGACGCCGACAGGGCCCGCGTGATCACCGCCGACCGGCAGACCATGCGGCTGCGCACCCGAGCGCTGCCCGCCACGGACGGCGACGACGGCGCCGAGTACGTGATCGCGCAGCTGGAGCGCCTGAGCGACCGGGACTGGCGCGAACAGGAGCTGCGCAGCGCGGTCCGCCAGCTCCAGGACCTTGTCGACAACTCGACGGCGCTGATGTACGTCAAGGCGCTCGACGGGCAGTATCTGATGGTCAACCGCTACTTCACCCGGCACTTCGGGATCTCCGGCGAGGCCGCGGTGGGCCGCACCGACCACGATCTGTTCCCTGCGCACATAGCCGAGATCTACCGGGCGCACGACCGCCAGGTCATCTCCACCTGCCGCTCCATCGAGGTCGAGGAGCCGTTCGGCGACATCGGCCCGCCCGGACCCGGCAGTGCCGCGGCGGACGGGAGCTGGCTGTCCATCAAGTTCCCGCTCCTCGACGAACTCGGGCGACCGTACGCACTCGGCGCCATCTCCACCGACATCACCGACCGCAAGCGGGCGGAGGCATCGGCCCGCCAGGCCCGCGACGAGGCGGAGCGCGCCAACCGGGCCAAGAGCGAGTTCCTGTCCCGGATGAGCCACGAGCTGCGCACTCCGCTGAACGCCATCATCGGCTTCGGCCAACTCCTCCGCTTGGACGAACTGGCCCCGGACGCGACCGAGAGCGTCGAGCACATCCTCGACGCCGGGCAACACCTTCTGGCCCTGGTCAACGATGTCCTCGACCTGACCTGGATCGAGGCGGGAGCCCCCGGTCTGTCCACCGTCGAAGTGCACGCCTGCGCGCCGCTCCAGGAGGCGCTTGAGTTGATGCGCCCGCTCGCGCGGGAGCGCGGCGTCGAACTCGCCAGCGATCTGCACAAGGCCCTGCACCGATATGTCATGGCCGACCCGCACCGGCTGAAGCAGGTCTTCCTCAACCTGATCGCCAACGCGATCAAGTACAACCGGCCCGACGGAGTGGTCCGCGTCTGGTGCCGGATCCACGGCGACAGGCTCCGCTTCCTGTTCACCGACACCGGCTCGGGGATCGTGGAGAGCGATGTGGCCCGGCTGTTCACCCCGTTCGTACGGCTGTCCCAGCAGCTTTCGGAGACCGAAGGCACCGGGCTCGGCCTCGCCCTGTCCCGCAGGCTGATCGAGGAGATGGGGGGCGGGATCGGCATCCAGCACACCGCCCCGGGCGAGGGGTCGACGTTCTTCGTTGAACTGCCCCTGGTGGACCGGCCGGGACACGAACCCGACCTCCCGGCCCCGGCGACCGGCGTCCTGCCCCGTAGCACCCGCCGGGAACCCGGCGCCAAGGCCGCGAAGGTGCTCTACATCGAGGACACCCACGCGAATCTGCGGCTGGTGGAGAACATCGTCGCCCGCATGGGCGACCTGGAACTCATCACCTCGACGCAGGGCACCCTGGGTCTTGAGCTGGCCGTCCGGCACCGCCCCGCGCTCGTCCTGCTCGACCTGCACCTCGCCGACATCTCCGGCGAAGAGGTTCTGCGACGCCTCACGGCCGACGAGCGGACCCGAGACATCCCGGTCATCGTCGTCTCCGCCGACGCCACGCCCGCGCGGATCATCGAACTGGAAAGGGCCGGCATCGTCGACTACCTCACCAAACCCCTGGACGTGCACCGGTTCGCCCGAGCGGTCCGCACCGCGCTGGAGCCCCGGCCATGAGCGGCGTGCGCGTGGTCGTCGCGGACGACCATCCGGTGTACCGGGACGGTCTCGTCCGAGCTTGGGAGGACCACCCCGGCATCGAGGTGGTCGCGGCCGTCGGCGACGGGCGTGCGGCGCTCGCCGCCATCCACCGCGAGGCACCCGACGTCGCCGTCATCGACCTGCGGCTCCCCGAGATCGACGGCCTCCAGGTCCTGGAGACCCTCCAGCAGGAGGACCTGCCGACCCGGGCGGTCGTGCTGACCGCCTACGTCGACAGCGCCTCCGTCTACCGTGCCATCGCGGGCGGGGCCAGGGCCTATCTGGAGAAGGCGGCGTCCTCGGAGACGATCAGCGAAGCCGTCCTGCTGGTCGCCGGAGGCGGAACCCTGATCTCGCCGCTGGTGCAGGACGGGCTGGCCAACGAGATCCGCAACCGCCGCCTCGCGGTACCCCGGCCCACCCTGACCTTGCGCGAGACCGACATCCTCAAACTCGCCGCCGACGGCTGCCCGGCCCAGGAGATCGCCGACCGCCTCCACATCAGCATCGCCACGGTCAAGACCCACCTCCAGCACGTCTACGAGAAGCTGGAGGTCTCCGACCGAGCGGCGGCAGTGGCCCAGGCCATCAGACGCGGGCTCCTTCAATGAGGGTTGCTTGAGCTGCTGTGGGGTGACCCGCCTGCGACGGGGGCGCGATATCGCCGTAGTGGTGGGCGAGTTGATGCGGTCCACGGGCGCGACGCCCTGACCTGTCCACATGTGCTGGCCCCATGTGCCTGTCTGGGTGAAGAGGTCGATGAAACGTGTTCACCAGCTGATCCCGGCCGCCACCGGCAGGTGGTCGCTGCCGGTGGCCGGCAGCACCCAGGAGCTGTGCGGCTCCACGCCACGGACCAGGATCTGGTCGATCCGCGCCACCGGGAACTTCGCCGGCCAGCTGAAGCCGAAGCCGTCCCCGGCCGCGTCCTGGGCCGAGCGCAGGTGCGAGGTGATGCCGGCGAACGCGCGGTCGTCCGTGGTGCCGTTCAGGTCGCCGAGCAGCACCACCCGCTCGTTGTGCTCGGCGGCGATGGCCTTGGCGAGCGCCTGCGCTCCGCGGTCCCGGCTGCCCGTCCAAAAGCCGTTCCTGGGAAACACCCGCACGGACCCCAGGTGGGCCACATACACCGCCAGCGGACCCTGGTCCGTGGCCACCGTGGTGCGCAGCGCCCGGTTGTAGGCCATCGTGACGTCGACCGGCTTGGTCTCCGCCAGCGGCCCGTAGTCCATCCCGATGTCGACCGGCCGGGTGTCCGACAGCGGCAGCTTGCTCCACAACCCGACCGTGCCCTGCACCGAGTGGTACGGATACGCCTTCGCCAACTCCTCCTCGTACGTGCCCCTGGCCTGCTGGGTCAGCTCCTCCAGTGCCAGCACGTCCGCCCCGGAGCCGGCCAGGTCGCGGGCGGTGCCGACCGGGTCGGAGTTGTCCGCGCTCACGTTGTGGCTGGCGACGGTGAGATCGCCGCCCTGCTGGGACTTGTCGCTGAGCAGCCCGCCGAAGAGACTCAGCCACACCACGACCGGCAGCAGCAGCGCGACCACCGCCGACGCGGAGCGGCGCCAGAGCGCCCCGGCCAGCAGCAACGGGATGAACACGCCGAACCACGGCAGGAAGGTCTCCACCAGGCTCCCGAGCCCCCCGATCCGGTTCGGGATCCTCGCGTGCAGCAGCATGAGCAGGCCGAGCAGCAACGCCGACGCCGCGAGCACCAAGCCGCGCTTCCAGGACTCCGGCCGGGAACCGAGGCGAGTCAACCGGCGGATGCGCGTGCGCCAGATCCCGGCGCCGGTATCCCGGCGGCCGGCTCCGCCCTGTCCGACCTCCGCCGTGTCCACCCACGCGATCGTCTGTCCTCGCTCACCGCCGGTCACCGCCGCGTCCTCGGGACCGCCGTCGCATCGGAGTGCCCGATGTCGATCGCGTCCGGCGAAGTGGGGCCGGCGACAAGGAGTCGTCGAATCAGGCGGGTCGTTGTGCGTGCTGATGGTGGGGTGCGAGTGCGAGTCATACCGCAAGTCAAGGCAGTGCGGTGTTGCCGGCACGTATGTGGTTTTCGATACGCCGCCAATATGCGTCGGCTCGTAGCATCAAAGCCATGCGCGTGTTGATCGTTGAGGACGAGCCCTATATGGCCGAAGCCATCCGCGATGGCCTACGCCTGGAAGCGATCGCGGCCGACATCGCAGGTGATGGCGACACCGCTCTGGAACTGCTGAGCATCAACGCCTACGACATCGCCGTCCTCGACCGTGACATCCCCGGGCCTTCCGGTGACGAGATCGCCCAACGCATCGTCGCCTCCGGCAGCGGCATGCCGATCCTCATGCTCACCGCGGCCGACCGTCTCGACGACAAGACCTCCGGGTTCGGACTCGGCGCCGACGACTACCTCACGAAACCTTTCGAACTCCGAGAACTCGCGCTCAGACTCAGAGCACTTGACCGCAGACGTGCCCAACACAGGCCCCCCGTACGAGAGATCGCAGGTCTGCGGCTGGACCCGTTCCGCAGAGAGGTGTACAGGGACGGCCGCTATGTCGCGCTGACCAGGAAGCAGTTCGCCGTGCTCGAAGTCCTTGTCGCTGCCGAAGGCGGTGTCGTCAGCGCCGAAGAACTCCTGCAACGGGCGTGGGACGAGAACGCCGACCCGTTCACCAATGCCGTACGCATCACCGTCTCGGCACTGCGCAAGCGTCTCGGCGAACCCTGGATCATCGCCACGGTGCCAGGCGTCGGCTACCGCATCGACACGCGACCGGAGGTCGAACACAAGGGAGAAGAGCGTGGATAGAGAGCATGGGTTGAGCGTTCGCCTCAAACTCACCCTCAGCTACGCCGGATTCCTCATGCTCGCCGGTGTTCTGCTGCTCGCGGCGGTGTGGGTGTTCCTCCTGCGGTACGTCCCCGAGCGTGCGCTCATCGTCCCCGGCTCCACCGGCAACCCCACCCATGGTGTTTTTCCCGTCCGGTCGAACCTCCTGCACGTTTTCGCTCCGAGGGCAGCCGCGGTGTTGGCGTTCCTTCTGGTGCTCGGCCTCGTGGGAGGGTGGATCCTCGCCGGCCGGATGCTCGCCCCGCTGACCCGCATCACGGCCGCCACCCGCCTGGCCTCGACCGGATCACTCTCCCACCGCATCCGGCTACCGGGCCGCAAAGATGAGTTCCGCGAACTCGCCGACGTCTTCGACACCATGCTTGCCCGGCTCGAAGCGCACGTCGCCGAACAGCGGAGATTCGCAGCCAACGCCTCTCACGAGCTGCGCACCCCGCTGGCCATCTCGAAGACACTTCTCGACGTGGCCCGCACCGACCCGAACCACGACACCGGCGCAATCCTCGACCGGCTCCACGCCGTCAACACCCGAGCGATCGACCTCACCGAGGCACTGCTCCTACTCAGCCGCGCCGACCAGCGGTCCTTCACCCGAGAACATGTCGACCTGTCCCTCATCGCGGAAGAAGCCACCGAAACACTCCTCCCCCTCGCGGAAGAGCACGGCGTCACCATCGAGACCAGCGGCGACATCGCCTCCACGCTCGG
Organism: Streptomyces sp. NPDC058001; assembly: GCF_042886315.1. NCBI lineage: Bacteria > Bacillati > Actinomycetota > Actinomycetes > Kitasatosporales > Streptomycetaceae > Streptomyces > Streptomyces sp. NPDC058001. Next base: position 143,397 of record NZ_JBHVQT010000018.1, on the reverse strand, counting down.
ATCGCCTGCGCTCCTGCTGCAACTGACGACGAACCTCGTGCACAACGCGATCGTCCACAACCTGCCCGAACAGGGCACCGTGTGGGTCCAGACCAGCGTCCGCCCCAAGACTGTGCTGCTCACCGTCGAAAACACCGGCGAGCAGGTCACCCCGGAGCTGGCCTCGACACTCACCGAACCGTTCAAGCGAGGCACCGAACGCCTACACACCGACCACGCAGGCGTCGGCCTCGGCCTGGCCATCGTCAAAACCATCACCCACGCACACGACGGCACCCTCACCCTCACCCCGCGCTCTACGGGAGGGATGCGCCTCACTGTGGAACTGCCCGCGATAGCGGTCTGCGGGAGAAACTCCCCCGACTGGCTGAGGTGTTGGAGGCCGTCGGGAGTATGTCATCTCGCTGCTGACGCGCCGGAGGCGTTACGTGGTGGAGTTCGTGGGCAGTACTCGGGCCAGCCAGTCGGTGCGGGTTCTGCGGGCCGTGGCCGAGATGTGTGCCTGCGGGTACAGGGCGTCGAATCCGTGGAAGCCGCCTGCCCAGACGTGGAGTTCGGCCTGGCCGCCGGCCGCCCAGATGCGGGTGGCGTAGTCGGCGTCCTCGTCGCGGAAGACTTCGGCGGAGCCGGTGTCGATGTAGGTGGTCGGCAGGCCCGAGAGGTCGTCGGCGAGGGCGGGTGAGACGTATGCGGGTACCTCGTCGTCGGTGAGGTCGCCGAGGACGCAGCGCCATCCGAACTCGTTCATCTCGCGGGTCCAGACCCCGGGCCCGTTCGCGTACTGGCGGCTGGAAGTGGTGGTGTTGCGGTGGTCGAGCATGGGGCAGATCAGGATCTGCGCGGCGATCGCCGGGGTGCCGAGGTCGCGGGCCATCAGCGTGACGCCGGCGGCGAGGCCGCCGCCCGCGCTGGCGCCCGCGACGACGATCCGGGCGGGATCGATGCCCAGTTCGGCGGCGTGGTCGGCGATCCAGAGCAGTCCCTGGTAGCAGTCCTCGACCAGGGTCGTACCGGTGGCCTCGGGCGCGAGCCTGTAGTCGACGGAGACCACGACGGCACCGAACCTGTCGAGCCACTCCAGCGGGATGTCGATCTGTGAGAAGCGGTCGCCCATGACCATCCCGCCGCCGTGCATCCAGTAGACGCAGGGTGCGGCGGCGGTGGTGCGATCGGTGTTCGCGGGGCTGAAGACCGACAAGGGGATCGGGGTGCCGTCCGGACTCGGGACGGTGACCTCGCGTCGGTCGATCGCGCGACCTTCGAGGAGGGGTTCGACGGGCATTGACGAGAAGGGGCGTACCTGTGCCAGTACTTCCGGGCTGAGCTGGGACATCAGCGGCATGTCGGCGAGCAGCTCGCGCAGTTCGGGGTCGAGGGCGGGGCGTGTTGTGGTCATGGGCGTTGCCTTTCGTGGGTGGCGATGGCGATGGCGATGGCGATGGCGGTGGCGGCGGTGGTGGGGGCGGACGGTCGGGGGCGGAGGGTGCCGCCTCGGCAGGCGCCGAGGCGGCGGGGGCTGGGGCGTGGGGTGTTCGGCGGGTCAGAAGGCGGCCTTGCCCCGGACCGGGACGTAGTCGGTGTACTCGGAGTCCTTGGCGAGCAGCGGGTCGATCCGCGCCACGATGGCCTGGGCGGTCTCGCCGGCGAAGACGCGGTGGTGGTCCTCCTCGCTGGTCCAGCCTTCGGTGACGTGGACGACGTCGGGGTCGGACGCGGAGCGGGAGACGAGGTAGACGAGGCAGTGTTCGCTCGCGCCGGGGCTGCCCTCGTTCAGTCCGGTCAGCAGCAGGTCGACGAGCTGGTCACCCATTCCGGGCTTGGCGGTCAGGGAGGCGTTGAAGCCGTACGCGGCGATCACGGTTACCTTCTTCTTCGGTGGTGGAGTGCGGTGATTCCATTCAACCGACGTGACCTGCGGAAACGTAGACCGATGCTCGCTCGTACTTGCACGATCCTCGCGGACCTGGGAACCATGGCGCGGAATGGTGCTGCAATGGACACATGCACCCACACATGCACCTCGAAGAACTCCGCACCCTGCTGGCCCGCCACGCGCGGCCCGACTGGACCACCGCCGTCGACGGCGTCCTCATCTCGAAGGTCGACCGCCCTGACCCACCGGCGCCCTCGATGTCCGGCACGGTCCTGGCGGTCATCGCCCAGGGCGCCAAACGCCTCGCCCTGGGCGACAGGGTGTACGAGTACGGGCCTGGGCAGTACCTGGTCGCATCCGTCGACCTGCCCGTCACCGGGCAGTTCACCCAGGCCGAACCCAAGCAGCCGGCGCTGGGGTTCGGCCTCATCCTGGAACCGTCCGCCATTGCCGAGCTGCTGCTTGATGCCGGGCCCGGAGACACCCCCCGCAGCAGCGGGGGCGCGCCGTCCGGGATCGCCGTCAGTGACGCTCCGGCCGCGCTGCTGGACGCGGTGGTCCGGATGCTGCGCCTGCTGGACGAGCCCCGCGACCGGGCCGTGCTCGCCCCGCTGGTCAAGCGCGAGATCCTGTGGCGTCTGATCACCGGCGAGCAGGGTGCGACGGTTCGCCAACTCGGCCTGGCCGACAGCAGCCTCAGCCACATCTCGCGGGCCGTGCGCTGGATCCGCGAGCACTACGCGCAGCCCTTCCGGGTCGAGGACGTGGCACGGCAGTCCGGCATGGGCGTCTCCGCCTTCTACCGCAACTTCCAGGCGGTGACCGCGATGAGCCCCATCCAGTTCCAGAAGCAGATCCGGCTCCAGGAGGCCCGGCTGCTGCTCGCCACCCACCCGGGAGACGTCACCGGAGTCGGCCACCGCGTCGGCTACGACAACCCGTCACAGTTCAGCCGGGAATACCGCCGCCAGTTCGGCGCACCGCCGAGCCAGGACGCCGTCCGTCTGCGTCAGACCGTGCGTGCACCGGCAGGTGTCCTGTCCTGAGCCTCCCGGGTCGCGCAGGAGGATCGTGCAAGGAGTAGCGAGAATAGGTCTACTGTTTCCGCAGGTCAGAGCGATTCAATGGGATCACTGGTTCTCCCGTGGAACAGGAAAATGCCTGTTCATCCGCACGGATCCCACCACATCGCAAGGAGCACACCATGAAGACGGTTCTGATCACCGGTACCTCATCCGGGTACGGGCGGGCGACCGCCCTCCACTTCCACTCGCAGGGGTGGAACGTCATCGCCACGATGCGGACGCCGCGTCCGGGCGTCCTTCCTGAGTCGGACCGGCTCCGCGTCGTCGCGCTCGACGTGACCAGGCCCGAGAGCATCACCGCCGCGTTCGAGGCAGCGGGACCCGTCGACGCCCTGGTCAACAACGCGGGCGTTCCCTCGATCGGCGTGTTCGAAGGCACCCCCATGGCCCGAGTACGGGAGGTTTTCGAGACCAACACGTTCGGCGTGATGGCGATGACGCAGGCGGCGCTGCCCCAGTTCCGCGAGCGTGGCTCCGGCGTGGTGGTCAACGTGACCTCCAGCGTGGTGCTGGGACACATGCCGCTCTCGGCCGTCTACAAGGCGAGCAAGATGGCCATCGAGGGGTTCACCGCATCCCTCGCGCTTGAGCTCGCGCCGTTCGGTGTGCGGGCGAAGACGGTCGAGCCGGGCGCCTGCCTGACGACGAACTTCGCAGCCAGGGCAACGAACGGTGGGTCCCTCGACACACTGGTCCCTGCGCCCTATGCGGCGTTCGCCAAGAAGGCCATGGACGACTTCACGGGCCAGGACGTGTTCACCCAGGAGAGCGACGTCGCCGAGACGGTATGGCGAGCCGTGCACGACACGACCGGCCAACTGCGCTTCCCGGCCGGTCCCGACGCGGTCTGGCTCGCCCAGGCGAAGTGATCGACCGGCGGGCACGAGGACGCCGCACCCCAAACTCTGGCCGGCGTCCGCCAGAGCCCCGTTTCGTCGACTCGTCCCTCGAAGGGCTCCCCGCGCAGTACCTCACTGAGCCCGCGGTCGGTCGAGGCCCACCTCGGGGTCTCAAAGCTCGGCGTGGTCGACGCGTACGGTGATTCCGGAAGGGTGGGTCGCATGCCCGTAGTGGATGGTCTGCTGGGCCGTCGTCATGGCGGTTGCGTGGGGTAGGTCCTCGCCGGTGCCGAGGTTGCGGGTGTAGAACGGGTGGGCCCCGCCGGCGATCTGTAGGCGCAGGCGATGGGCTTGTGCCAGACGGTGGGCGACGGGTCCGAGGTCCAAGGTGATGTGCAGCGGCGTGCTCGGATCGGTCAGCTGGTCAGTGCTGAGACGTTGCAGGGTCTGAGCGATGGCCAGGGAGCGGCCGTCGGGGTGAACGTCGGTGATGCGGGCGTAGAAGTCTGTATGGGGGGTTGATGAGGTGACCCAGAGATCCGCAGTGACCTGACCGACGAGGGTCAGCGGCTTTTCGAACTCATCGCTGGTGTAGGTCAGTACGTCCTCACGTGCCTCCCACTCCCGGTTGTCGGTCTCGGTCAGAGCATCGACAGGGGCGAAGCTGGCCAGGGCGACGGCCGGCGTCGGGTCCGCGGGGTCGTAGGTGTACCGGTCGGTGAATCGCTCCGGTGAGTCCGTCGGCCCGGTGTGCTGCAGCGTGCCGCCGGGAGCCAGATACCAGCGTTGGATCGTGGTGCCAGGAGCGGGCCACGTGCGCAGTTCTCGCCAGCCGGCGTCGGGGTTGATGTGAACGGAAACCGGAGCCGGAGCTGGGCCCACGTGATCGCTGGCGGGGCGCAGGTGGCGCTCGAACCACGAGAGCGTTTCGAGGTTGCTGCGGATCGGGCCGATGTGGTGGCTCCACGGTCCGGCCACGATCCGGTCGCACTGGCGGCGCGCGTGCAACCGTAGAAAGTCCGCCCACAAGTAGGGGCGGTGGTAGTCGTGCCAGCCGTCCATCAGCAGGGTGGGCGGGAGGCTGTCCTCGGAAAGCAGGTGGCTGAAGTCGAGCGGTGCCCAGTGAGGGTCGTCTCCACCGAAGCGCAACCGCTCCTGGTAGAAGGGGAGTTTCTGAGCGCAGTAAGCCTCGTCGGCGGCCGACAACGGCAGGGTGAGGAACGCCGAGTCGCTTGGCGCGGGGCTGTCACGAGGTGGGGTGGTGTCGGGCCCGGCTTGCGCTGCCGCCCAGGGGAGCGCCAGGTCGAGGCCGAAGGAGCCACCCGGATACCAGGCGGAGACCCGGTCCGTGCTGTAGGCACTCACGGCCAACGCACGTAGCCCCGCAGGTCGAGTCGCAGCCGTGGCGTAGGCGGTGAAACCCATGTAGCTGGTACCGAAGAGTCCGAGGTTGCCGTCGTACCAAGGCTGGTACGCGAGCCATGCCGCAGCCGCGCGCCCGTCGGACTTCTCATGGAAGTAGGAGGAGGTGCCGCGCGTGTCCTGAAGAACGCAGTGGTATCCGTGTGAAGCGAAGTAGACGCCCTGGGTGCTGAACCCGCCTCGGCCGTAGGCGGTGCGCATCAGCAACACCGGCCCCTGCCGGCTGTCGGCCGGATGGAACACATCTGCGCCGAGCGGGCCGCCGTCACCGGAGGGGATCTCGGTGCTCTCATGCGTGACCCCGTGCGGGCCGAGGGTGCCACAGGCCGTGGCAGCGGCGCCCGATTCCTCGGTACTGACAGCCTTGAGGCTGATGGACATGCGATCTCCGCCTGTGAAGGGATCGATTCTGATGCCAACCCCGACCGGTGCTGCGGTGCTGCGGTGTGAACAGTGGGTAGCCCCCTGCCTGTTCGCGGCCCGTCGTAATCGCTCGCTGCCCGCCGTCGCCGACAGGTCCCCGGTCGTACATGGACCACCGTAACATCGAGGGGCGCTATAAGCGTACAGTTGAACGCCAACAGGGATCAGGTGCTCAGGTAGCGAGGATGAGTGAATGCGGACGACATCGCTGATGGTGCGGGTCTGACCGAGGAAGCCGCTGACGCGGCGGCCTGCGGATTCGCCGGAAAAGCCTGTATCCACCCGCACCAGGTGCCACTTGTGCGCACGGCTTTCCGTCCCGAAGCTGCCCAGTGCGCATGGGCGAGCGCCGTGCTGGAAGCGGCTGAACGTGAAGGCACGGGAGGCGCATTCGCCTTCCGTGGACAGATGGTGGACGAACCCGTGCTGCGGCGCGCCCGCGCCATCCTCTCCCGCGCCGGCGCACACGCAAACCGACCCGGCTAATACCCTGGCCGCGAACAATGGCCCGGTTGGGGAAGGCACGCGCCGGAGATGGGCCGGGTATCGAGAGCAGAGGGGCTGGACCACATGGGCGAGCAGCATTCGACAGCGAAACGCGAGCGCAATCCCATGCGCGCCCTGACGCGGGTGCTCGCTGTCCTTGCCGAGATGGACGAGCCCTCCGTCGGTATGCGCGAACTGGCTCGACGGCTCGATACACCGCCCAGCTCCCTGCAGCGGACTCTCGACTCCGCCTTCGAGACCAGCCTGGTCGCCCTCGCAGCCCCCGGCCAGTGGGAACTGGGCTGGGAATTCCACCGACTTGCCGCGCTGGCCCAGCGCAAGCAGCCCTTTCGTGCCGCCACCGACATCCTCGAAGAGCTGCGCGACGCCACGGGTGAGACCGCGCTGCTCACGGTCTACGATCCCTACCGCAAGACCCGGATGTTCGTCGCCGCCGCCGAGTCCCACCACGCCGTACGGTTCGTTCCGAACCTCTTCTCGTGGATGCCCGCCCACGCAGGCGCCAGCGCCCTGGCGATTCTCGCCTTCCGCCCGGAAGACGAGCGCCGGGCCCTGTATGCGGAGGGTCTCGCGGCGCTGACGACGACGACCGCCACCAGCGCTGAGGATCTGGAAAGTCGTCTGGCCAAGATCCGACACGATGGCTATGCGTTCAGCTACGACGAGGTCAACCTCGCAGCTGCCGCAGCGGCTGCGCCGGTACTTCTCAGCGATGTCACCAGCAGCGTTGCCGTTATCGCTCCTCGACAGCGCCTCGATGAGGTGCCTCATGTGGAACTGGCCGGCTTGACAGTCCGAGCCGCCCGCCGCCTCGCCCAGCGCCTGGGTGACCCCAGTGCTGCTCTTGCGGCCAGCGCCAAGACCTGACCTCCGGCGGTACCTCATGGTCGCAGGGCGCTGAAGTGGGGCCTCGCTGCCAGGGCAACCCTTTGTGCCCTTGACCGACGTGGAGTGCGCGGCCGTGCGCAGAGGACTGGTCAATCACATTCGGAGTGCGTACGCTTATGGAGTCAATCTGAACGCTTATAGGTGAATCTCTGGAAGCGCCGCGAGAGGACCGACATGCCCGGACCGTTGGCGGGGCTGCGCGTACTCGACATCACCTCGGTGATCATGGGCCCCTATGCCACCTCGCTCCTCGGAGACCTCGGCGCTGATGTGATCAAACTGGAGACAGCGGAAGGCGACGTCGGGCGCAAACTCGGCCCGTCCCGCCACGTCGGCATGAGCGCCCTCGCGCTCGCCTTGCACCGCAACAAGTCCAGCGTCACCTTCGACCCCAAGACCCCCGTAGGCCGCGAGCGATTGGGTGACCTCATTCGTGAGTGCGATGCGGTGGTGACCAACCTGCGCCCGGCATCGAGGGAACGGCTGGGCTTGACCTACGAACAGGTGCGTAAGCTCAACGATTCGGTCGTCCTGTGCACGGCCCAGGCGTTCGGCTCGAACTCCGCGCTGCGAGACGCACCCGCCTACGACGACATCGTCCAGGCAGCCTCAGGGCTCTGCGACATCTACCGGCGCGCCGACGGAGAACCACGTTTCGCGCCCTACGTGGTGGCGGACAAGGTCTGCGGGCTCACGATGGTCTACTCCCTCCTGGCCGCATTGCTGCACAGGGAGAAAACCGGCGAGGGCCAGTGGGTTGATGTCCCGATGGTCGACACGATGCTCTCGTTCAATCTCGTCGAACACCTGGCGGGGCACACCTTCGTGCCGCCGGAATCGCCCCTGGGCTGGAGCCGCACACTGGTGCGGGAGCGCCGACCGCACCGTGCACAGGACGGTTGGATCTGCGTCATGCCGTACTCCGACCGTAACTGGCGGGACTTCTTCGTCCTCGTGGGACGGGAAGAACTGATCCGGGACGAGCGGTTCGCGACGAACAGCGCACGGCACAACCACGCGGGCGAACTCCAGCAACTTCTGGCGCACTTCGTCTCCTCCCGCACCGTCGCGGAGTGGAAGGAGATGTGCGGGCGGCACGAGATCCCAGTGCAGGAGGTACTGGACCTGGACGAACTCGACACCTCCGCATATCTCGCCGAACGCGGATTCCTCCAGCGACAAATCCACCCGTCCGAAGGCGAGTACCAGAGTGTCCGGTTTCCAGTGGACTTCTCATTGACCCCTGCGGCAGAGCCACGACCGGCGCCCCGTCTGGGTGAACACGACACCAAGACCTGGACAGGAGAAGCACAATGACCGCGGTCGTCCGTCGGTTCGCCTCCATGGAACCGTACTCCCCGCCCCACCACTCCCGAACGACCAACCGGCGGATCTTCGGCCCGGACGACGGTGCCGGCGATCTCGTCCTGGTGCGCGGCACGCTTGAACCCGGCGGACGCGCAGACCCGCACTACCACAAACACTGCGATCAACTGCTCTTCGTCATCGCCGGAAGCTGTCGAGTGCGCGTCGGGGAGACCGACGAAGTGCTGGGCGCGAACGACACCGCTTTCTTGCCGAGGGAAGTCCCGCATGTCGTAGATGTGCTCGGAGAGGCGACGCTCGAACTCCTGATCACCTACCTGCCGGCACTCCGGCCTGGCGACACCCATCCAGTGGACCAGCCGATGTGACGAGGAATAGCCAAGACCTGTGGACCAGGGTGCTTGTCACGAGTGCCACGCACTCTGAGGTTTCGGTCTTGTGGGGGGGCGTCATCCGTTGACGTTGGAAGGCGCGGCCTTCGGGGGATGACGCCCCGCCCGACTCACCAGGTCTTGCCGGCCTGCTCCCGGACCGTGCGGTTGAGCCGGTTGAAGAAGTTGGTCATCGAGATCTCCAGGATGATCGCGCCCAGTTGCTCCTCGCTGAAGTGGTCGGCGGCGGTGTCCCAGATCTCGTCGGTCACGCCCGGTGCGCCGTCCTGGAGCCGGGTGGCGGCCTCAGTCAGGGCGAGGGCCGCCCGCTCTTCCTCGGTGTAGAAGGGCGTCTCGCGCCACGCGACCACGTGGTGCAAGCGCTCGTCCGTCTCACCGTCCTTCCGCGCCGACTCGATCGAGGCGAAAACGCATGGGCTGCAGCCGTTGATCTGGCTGGTACGCAGATGGACCAGCGACAGCAGGCGCTTGTCGACGCCCCCCGCGTGAACCGCCTTGTAGAGATGCTGAATCGCTGTGATCACGTCGGGATTGGCCGGGCTTGTCATACGTGCTTCCACCGGTGTTGCTCCTTCATCGGTTACCTGAGCCCCTCCGGGCACGTCATCACCCATGACGGAGCAGAGCCGAGGAAGGTAACAACATGTCCGACACCATCCCGGCGGACCCGGTCGCCGAGGCGTTCGAGGCCCAGCGGGACCGACTGCGCGCGGTCGCCCACCGCATGCTCGGATCGCACGCCGACGCCGAGGACGTGGTCCAGGAGGCATGGCTGCGTCTCTCCCGCCAGGACGCGGCGACCATCCACAAGCTTGCCGGCTGGCTGACCACGGTGGTCGGCCGGATCAGCCTCGATGTCCTGCGATCGCGCCAGACCCGCCCCGAGGCGTCCTACGACGACCGCCTGTCCGAACTCGTGGTGACGCTCGACGACGGTCCTGCTCCCGAGGACGACGCGGTGCTCGCCGACTCGGTAGGGCTCGCGCTGCTCGTCGTCCTGGAGTCGCTCGGGCCGAGCGAGCGGCTGGCGTTCGTGCTGCACGACCTGTTCGCGGTGCCGTTCGACGAGATCGGCCAGATCCTCGGCAGGTCCACCGCCGCCACTAAAATGCTCGCCAGCCGTGCCCGCAGGAAGGTACGGGCGACTGAGCGGCCGACCGGCACCGGACGGGACCAGCGAGAGGTGGTCCAGGCTTTCCTGGCGGCGGCTCGCCGCGGCGACTTCGAGGAGTTGCTGCGGGTACTCGACCCCGAGGTGAAACTGACCGTCGACACCCCGTCCGGCGTCGTCGTCACCCTCGGCGCCACCAAGGTCGCAGCCGGCGCACAACTGTCCGCCGGCGCAGCCGCCGTGGGTCGGGCGGCGCTCGTCAACGGCCTCCCAGGGATCATTTCCTGGCGCGAGGACGGCACCCCGCTCTCGCTCCTCACGTTCACCGTCACCGACGGCCGGATCACCGACATCACGGCCGTAATCGACCCGACCAAGCTCGCGCTGATGGCCCTGCCGGATCATCGATGAGCGAGGAACCCTCGCTGAGCATGGGAGTACTTTCCAGACCGGCGTTCGAAGCACCGGCATCCGGCGCGGGGGACAGGGGGACAGGCACCGGGTACCCCGCTACGACGTCGGCAAGACCGTGCGCCGGGAGAGGACGCTCATCGCACCGCAACGGTTGAAGTCTTAGCAGAGCAAGCCCAGCTTGTTCTTCAACCTTTGGCGGGGCCTCAGTGACACCGGTAGATTCTTCGCGGTGACTGTGATGGAGACGCAGGGCCTCGTGTCGATGACCGACGAGGCGCAGTTGCGCTGGATGGCGACGGGGGACACGACTCGACAGTCGGCCGTGATCCTGCTCCATGGGGGGCCGGGGCTGCCGGACTATCTGGGCGATGTCGCCCCCATGGTCGCGGACCTCGCGCCTGTGTACCGGTACGACCAGCGTGGCACGGGCCAGTCCCCGTGGCGGGGCTCCCATTCCCTCGCCCGGCATGTCGATGATCTCGCTGAGCTGCTCGACGCATGGGACGTGCCCAGAGCCGTGTTGATCGGGCACTCCTACGGCACCGATCTGGCGAGCCGTTTCTGCCTGAGACACCCGGACCGGGTTGCCGCAATGCTGCTGATGTGCGGCCCATTCGTCGGTGATTGGCGTACCGGGTACGGGGCGGAGCGCGGTCGGCGCATGTCTGCGGTACAGGAGGAGCGGCTCCGTGAATTGGAGGAGTTGCCGCATCGCACGGAGGAGCAGGAAGTCGAGCTGCTCACGCTGGCCTGGTTCACCGACCACGCCGACCACGAATGCGGGTGGCTCTGGGCAGCCCAGGGTGCCCGGCGGCGCCGCCCGGTCAACTGGTCCATGAACGCCGAACTCGGCAGGGAAGGACGCGCAGACCCGCTCGATGAGCACCTTGCCGAGCTGCGCGCGTGCCTGCCCGCGCGAGCGGAACTCCTCGCCGGGGTCGACGATCCACGTCCTGTGGCGGCGCTTGATTCACTCGCACTCCGGCTCGCTCTTCCCCTGACCAGGATCGAGCGGGCAGGGCACGAGCCCTGGTTGGAGCAGCCCGACGTTGTGCGTACACACCTTCGGCGCTTCGTGCAAGACGCCGTGGGCACGTAGGGCTTTGACGGGTTCGCCGATCGGTCTCAGCCTCGGCGCTGACGCTCTTGCCTGAGCACCGCCGTCGACACGGTGCGTTGCATGACGGCCTCAATCAGGGCCGGATCGTCACCGGCCAGTCCGAGGATCACCCCTGAAGCGTCACGCGCGGTGATGACAAGGTGAGAGTTCATCAGACCATGACACAGCCTGTCGACGTCATTGGTGCAGCCCTCCCAACCCACCCACTCATAAAGACTCAGCTCAGCATCTCCTCAGCGTCGAAGACCCCTTCTCTGGCTCTGGCTATAGACACACCAAACCTCCGTACGACTGTGCCAGCCCCCGGCTCCGTGTGCCCGACAACTCGGGCCAGGGGCCGGGGGCTCCGCTCTGTCTTCACCTGCGTTGCTATGCCGCCGGGCCTTCGGGCCTCTGGTCTTCGGGTCCATGCGATGCACCTTGCGTCACTGCTTCGTCATCAACTCGTCCGGTGAACTCACCTTCTTGTAGAACGCCATGGCCAGATCGTCTGGTTTGACGGTGACAACCGCCTGAGGGCGCGGCGCGCGTGAGGTGAGCCGGATCCCGGGCCAGACCTGGAGGATCGTCGCGAGGATGATCGTCAGCTCGGCCCAGGCGAAGTTCTCGCCGATGCACTTGCGCCTTCCGTCCCCGAATGCCAGGAAGGAACCGCGTGTGGCCGCGGCGCGTTCGGGCGTCCACCGGTCCGGGTCGAACGACTTCGGATCGGGGAACACCTGGGGATCGTGCTGGTGGAGGTAGGGGCTCCAGACAACGTCGGCACCGGCGGGGATGACGTGCCCGCCGAGGTCGACGTCCCGGGTCGCGGTCCGGGTGACCATCCAGGCAGGCCCGTACTTACGGATGGTTTCCTGCAGTACCTGGCGGATGTACGGCAGTTGGTCGAGGTCTTCGTAGCGCAGCGGCCGATCGCCGCACACGGAGTCGAGTTCCTGGCGCAGGCGCGCGGCGATGTCGGGATGCTGGGTGATTTCGTACAGCGCCCAGGCCAGCGTGGTGCCCGTGGTCTCGATCGCGCCGGTCAGCAGGGTGATGACTTCGTCCTGGAGTTGCTGACGCTCCAGGGGCTCCTCGGCGGTGAGCAGGGTGTCGAACAGCCCGGCCGTTTCCTCTTGCCGGGCGGCGGCGGCGTGCGGGCACGGCGCGTCCCCGGCCGGCGCTGAGGCGCCTTCGGGTTGCGGGCCACTCGACGTGCCGCCGCGGTGGTCGATGGCCTGATCGATGAGCGTGCGTAGCTGCGAGACCCGCTGCGCGTGGGCGCGGTTGGCGGGCAGCGGAAGTCGGGTCACCCAGCCGGGGAGGATCGTCTGCCGGATGGTTCCCTTCATGATTTGGGGCAGCAGCGAGCTGAACTCGCGCTCCAGGTGTCCGGGGAGGTCCGACCCGAACAGCGCGGTGAGGAACGCGGCGAGGGTGACGTTGTTCATGTCCGCGTACACGTCGCGGCGCTCAGCCTCGACCCATGCACTGACCATGTCCCGGACCTGGTCGATCATGAGGTCGCCGCGAGCGGCGATGTGGGCCTTGTTGAACATGGGCTGCATCAGGCGCCGGTGCCGGAGGTGCGTGTCCCCGTCGGCCACGGTGGCGAGGCCGTCGCCGAAGAAGACCCGGAGCGCGTCAATGATCTTGCCGCCTTTGGCGAAGGACGCGGCATCTGTCACCAGGACCCTGCGGGTAAGGACCGGGTCGGTGACGACGTAGGCGGGGGTGGGGCCGATGCGTATGCGTACGACGTTGCCGTGCTCGCGTAGGGACGTGATGAACGGCAGTGGGTCCCGGGCGAGCCGGTGCCCGTGCCCGATCAACGGTAGACGTCCGGGGGCGTTCGGTGTGGGGGTTGGCGTCGTCGGGGCACTCATGGTGCGCATCACTCCTTGTGGGGCGTCAGCATGGCGCCCGATGCATGCCCACCCGGCGGTCACGGAATGCCGCGCGGGAGTGATCAGTCCGTCACAGGAGCGGCGATGGCCAACTCCTGTGGAACGGCGGAGTGTTCATAACCCGGGTGGTGGCGGAGTTTTCACCCGCGACGACTCGATCACGGCGCACCCGGCGACGAACCTGCAGCGGCGGCCGGACGTCGCGTTCAAGGCGATGAGCGACGACGAACTGCATAGGGTTCGGTCATGACCAGGGCAAAGGGGCAGTGGCCAAAGCGAGACCCGGACCAGGGTGTCGAGGACGCGACGCTGCTCATTCCGGAATGGCTCGGTGAGCAGGGAGTGGGAGCCATGATCCGGGTCGACGCGGAGCGACTGCGGGAGGGTCGGCCGGCGTGGACCCTTGCCGCCGGTGGTGGACCGCTGTCCGAAGGGATAAGAGCGGACGGAGTCTCAGTCGCCGAGTGCATGGGTAGGGCACTGCTCAAGCTGCGCGGGGCGCGTGATCAGCAGCGCGGGACGAGTGCGGCCGACGGCGTAGCACCACGAGCGCAGGATGTCGGGCATCCCGAAGTACGTGACCATGGGGTGGACCGCCAGTACCCCGCCGAGAGTGGCGATCGCGCACAGTGAGAGCCGTACCGCCTGAGCGGCCCGGTGGCTCTGCTCGATGGTTGACCGGCAGTTGATGCGCGACACTCTGTATGACGTGACAGCACCGGCGTTGCTCCTGTGAAGACTTACCCTGGCCGCGTGATCAATGGTGCACACGTCATCATCTACAGCCGTGATGCGGAAGCGGACCGGGCCTTCTTCAGGGATGTGCTGAGGTATCCGCATGCGGACGCGGGAGGCGGCTGGCTGATCTTCAAGCTTCCGCCGACCGAGGTCGCCGTTCATCCCACGGATGGCCCGGAGACGCAGGAGCTCTATCTGATGTGCGACGACGTCGACGCGACCGTGACGGACCTGACCGCGAAGGGCGTCGAGTTCACGCAGCCGGTGACCGATGCGCGCTGGGGACGGCTGACCCGGTTCCGTTTGCCGGGTGGCGGCGAAGTGGGCCTGTACGAGCCCCGCCATGAGCGGGCCACCGACCTGTGAACCGTTCTGGGCCGGAAGACGTACCGCTCCCGCTCCGGGCTGCCGGGGCCGGAGGCCAGGGCTGCCCGGAACCAGGCGTGCTGGTCGGAGCCGTGGTTCGGGACGATGTCGGGGATGACGCGGGGCTGTGCCGGTGTGCCTCAGCGATGAGCTGTTCGGCCTCGGACACGGTGCCGAACAGCTCATCGATCGCGCGGTGGTCGGCTACGTCGGCACCGTGATCGACGCGAGGGTGTCGGGCGGCATGCCTGGCGCGGTGAGCGGGACGGTCATCTCGCGGAACGCTTCCCGGACGGTCGGGGCGACGGCCGGCCGCCGGGCCTGTGCTGGCGGCAGCCCGCCAGCGTGTTGGCGCCGGGCCCGGCCAGCGGTGTCAGGCCGTAGAGGACGCGTGGTGAGCCGTCGAGCGTGAGTGTCACCCGGCCCTGGGCCGATGGCAGCTGTCGGCTGCGGCCGACGGCGTCCAGCTCGCGTACGGCGCTGCCGGCGGTGATCGTGAGGAGAGTCTTCGTCGGCCAGGGGTCGACCCAGACCTCGGGGGCGGGGAAGTGCCAGTCGGTGCGCGGCCCTGAGGTGTTCAGCACGTAGCCGTCGGCCCGGTTCCACAGGACGACCGCCGGGCCGTCGGGTGTGTCGAACCACAGGCCGAAGGTCTGCGGGTCGGGGAAGGTCAGTCGGCCCCGGAAGGTGGCCTGGTCGAGCACGCGGGCCGCGGTCGCGTACGCCAGGAGCGACGGCTTCGGGCTGAGGTCGCGGTTCATCAGTCCGTAGTGGTACTCGACGTTGTCCGGATCGGCGACCTGCGGCATGCCCAGCACACTGTCGTGGAACTGGTACCAGCACACACAGGTGATGCCTTCGGCTTTTGCCAGTGCCAGGCTGAGCAGGACGTTCTCGGCGGCGTGCCGGTAGGTGTCGTGCCACCAGCTGTTCGGTTTGGTCGGCGCGTACGCCTCGGTCAGCCAGATCTCCTTCTCGCCGTGCCGCGCCATCAGCGCCTTGAGCTGCTTCAGTCCGCCGTAGAAGTTCCAGTACGTGCCTTCGGCGCCGGTACTCCAGTCGTCGCCCGGCGGTATGTAGTCCGGGGTGAAGTTGCCGCGGCCGGGGTGATAGGCGAACGCGTCGATGAGGTCCCAGCCGCCGGCGGCGATGAAGTTCTCCACCCAGGGCCTGTCCATCCCGGCGAGTCCGTTGTTCATCAGCTTGACGGCGGCGCCGGTCGCGGCCCGCCGGTCGAAGACCGGGCGCAGTGCCTTGTCCAGGTAGGTCTGGGCGGCCACTCCGGTGTTGAACGGCCGGTTCAGTTCGTTGCCGACCTCGAAGTAGCCGGCTCCGGCCCCTTGCGCCACGGCCAGTTTGTCGGCCGCCCAGGCCGCGGCCTCGGTGTCGGTCGCGTCGAGCGACGGTTGCAGCTCGATGTTGTGGCGGATGCCGCGTGCGTCGAACGCCGAGGGCGGCAGGCCAGGGCCGCCGTCGTAGGCGATGCGGACGAGCGAGATGCCGACCCGCTGCCAGAGGTCGAGTACGGCGTCATCGCTCGGCCGCCGCAGCCACGGGTAGTTGGCGATCCCGAACATGCTGTCCGTACCGGCCTGGTAGGTGAACGGCGGCAGGGTCGCGAGGTTGGTCCGGGCGAAGGCATTGTCGCCCGCGGACCGTACGACGACCTCGGCGAGCGCGATGCCGGCGGCCGGCGCGGGCACGGTGAAGGTGTGCTGCCAGGTGCCCGCCGCGGGGATGCTGCCGGACACGGTGGTGGCGGCCAGCTGCGCGCCGTCGAAGTCGCGTACCGACAGCTCCAGTTCGGCCGTGCGTGCGGCGCCGCCGTTCGCGACCAGGGCGGTGAGCCGCATCGGTTCGCCGGGGACCTGGTAGACGTTGAAGTCGCGGTCGGTGGTCAGTTCGAGGCCGAGTTCGCGGCCACGGCCGATGGTGGCGGTGGCCGACGGCCTGGTCTCGGAGAAGAAGAAGTCGGCCCGGCTGGTCCACCCGCCGGCCGGGTCGGCCGTTCCCGGCGCGTGGATCCAGGTCGCGTTCGTCCATGCCTGGCGTGAGCGGTCCAGCAGGAACAGTCCGTGCAGGCTGCCCCAGGTCGAAGTGTGTGCGGCGCCGGCGGTTTCCTCGTAGGGGATGCCGCCGCCGGTGTCACGGACCCATTCGGTGATCGCGATGTAGTCGTCGGGCGCGGTCGGCGCCTGGATCGCCCGGCTGAACAGGAAGCCGTCCGGCACCAGGGTGTCCGCGCCGGTGATCCGCCACTCCAGCCGGGCATGCCCGGTCGTGACACTGAACCAGCCGGTGACGGTGGTCGGCCCGGCGGCCGTGGCGAAGGTGTAGTCCATCCGGATCGCCGGTGTTCCGTCCGGCAGGGTGGCCTGTGCGGGGGTGGCGCCGGTCGACAGATGGATGCCGGTGAGCCGGTCCTTGATCTGGAACTTCGACCCGGCGCTGCGCGTGACACCGGCCGCGTCGCGGATGGCGAGCCGGCCGCCGATGCTCGCCAGCAGGCTGATCCCGCCGGCGGTCAGGGTGACATCGCCGTCCGCGGCGTGCGCCGTCACGGCGGTGGGCTCGGCGATCAGTACGACGCCGGCCGCGAGGGCCGCGCCGAGAAGACCGCGACGGCTGAGGCGGGCGCCTTCGGCAGGTGGAGTGGTCATCGTCTGCTCCTGTCTGGCCACGCACGGTGTGATAATGCCTATCTTCAATGTCGTGGCACGGACGGTCTCAACCAGACAGACCGTTGGTCAAGGGGTATTGCGCTTTTGTTTCGAGCGGTTTAACGTCACCGACGTCCGCTGAAGTTACGCATTATCACCGGAGGATCGATGCCAACGAAGCCGCGCCGCGTCACCCAGCGCGAGATCGCCGAGATCGCGGGGGTCAGCCAGACCACCGTCTCGGTGGTGCTGAACGACCGTGACGGCACGAACGTGCGCATCCCGGAAGAGACCCGGGCGCGGGTCAAGCTGGCGCTTGAGCAGGCCACCTACGTCGCCGATCCGGCTGCCCGTCGGCTGGCCGGTATGGACAACCAGATCATCGGCGTCTTCACCTACGAGGAAGCCCTGTCGCCGGAGAGCCTGGACTTCTACGGCCCACTGCTGAACGGGATCGAACGTGCGGCCGAGGAGATCGGCTGGGACCTGCTGCTCTTCACGTCCTCGCCGGTCGAGAACGGTGCCCGCAGTCTGTTCCATCGCAAGACCCGGCTGCGGCTCACCGACGGCTGCGTCCTGCTCGGCCAGCAGATGGTCGGGTCCGAGTTGGAACGGCTGGTCGCCGAGCAGTTCCCGTTCGTCGCGGTCGGCCGCAGGGACGAGACGGCCGCGGCCGTGCCGTACGTCGGCATCGACTACGTCACTCCGGCGGACGCCGTGATCGACCTGGCCGCGGACCGTGGACACCGCCAGGCCCTGTATGTGCACCGAGGCCGCGACACCGCCACCGCACGGGACCGGCGCGGCGCGGTCGAAGCCGCATCCGCGGCGGGCCGCATGGCGTTCATGCTGGTGGGTGAGGAGCGCGTCGCCGAACTGCCCCGACTGGCTCGGGCCACGGAGGCCACGCTGATCATCGCCGAGGACGCCTTCCTCACAGAGGACGTCGTCCTCTCGCTCGTCGGTGCCGGGGTGGACGTGCCCGGCGAGATCTCGGTCGCCGCGTTCGGCGAGGTCCGCGGTCATCGCACCGACGGACGGGCATTGACGGGCTTTCGCGTGCCGCGCAAACAGGTCGCCGCCGAAGCACTCGGTCTGCTGCAGCAGTTGGTGACCACCGACCCGCAGGAGTGGGCCGAGTTGGACACCCAGCGGCTCCTGGTGGCCGAGGTCGAAGCGGGCGACACCATTGCCGTCCGGCCGGCAGGGCTGTCGTGAAGAAGATCGCCACAGAGGTGGCGATCATAGGCGGCGGTCTCGGATCGGTGGCAGCCGCTCTCGCGCTGCTCCAGCGCGGACACCGGGTGGTGATGACCGAGGAGTACCCGTGGCTGGGCGGTCAGCTGACGTCGCAGGCAGTGCCGCCGGACGAGCACATCTGGGTCGAGCAGTTCGGCGTGACCGCCCGCTACCGGACGCTGCGGGAGAACATCCGCCGCTACTACCGGGACCACTATCCGCTGTCGGCGCAGGCTCGCGCGGACCGTGAACTCAACCCGGGGCGTGGCCGGGTGAGCCGGCTGTGCCACGAGCCGCGGGTGGCGCTCGCGGTGATCGACGCGCTCCTCGCGCCGTACCGGTCGAGTGGCCGGCTGACCGTCCTGCAGCCCGCGGTCCCGGTCGGGGCCGAGGTCGTGGACGGAGTGGTCCGCACGGTCACGGTCGCGGATCCGGGGACCGGGGCACAGAGCGTGATCACGGCGGAGTTCGTGCTGGACGGCACCGAGACCGGTGACCTGCTGCCGCTGACGGGCACCGAGTACGTCGTCGGCGCGGAGGCGCGGTCCGACACCGGTGAGCCGAGCGCTCCCGACGTCGCCGACCCGGCCAACGTGCAGTCGATCGCGTGGTGTTTCGTCTTCGACCACGCCGCCGGGGACCATACGATCGCCCGGCCCGACGACTACGACGACTGGCGCTCGTTCGAACTGCCCTACTGGGGCGCGCCGATGCTGTCGTTCACCGCGCCCAACCCGCGCACCCTGGTGCCGGAGCAGCGCACGATGGTGGTGAATCCGCAGCAGGACGTCTCCGGCGATCCGCGGTTCGACGCCGGCGATCAGGACCTGTGGCAGTTCCGGCGGATCGCGGCTCGGCAGACCTTCACCGACGGTCTGTACGACAGCGACATCGTGCTCGCCAACTGGCCCCAGCTGGACTACGTCGGCGGTTCGATCATCGACACCGACGAACGATCGCGGCACCTGGCCGCGGCGAAGGCGCAGTCCCGGGCCTACGTCTACTGGCTCCAGACCGAGGCGCCCCGGCCCGACGGGGGCCGTGGGTGGCCGGGACTGCGGCTGCGCGGGGACCTGGTGGGAACGAGCGACGGCTTCGCGCAGGCGCCGTACATCCGGGAGTCCCGCCGGATCAGGGCGCTGACCACCGTCCGCGAACAGGACATCTCGATCGCGTCCCGAGGGTCCGGCGGCCCGGCCCGGTTCGACGCGTCCGTCGGCGTGGGGATGTACCGGATCGATCTGCACCCCTCGACCGGCGGCGACAACTACATCGACATCGAGTCGGCGCCGTTCGAGATCCCGCTGGGCGTCCTGGTCCCGGTCCGGACCCAGAACCTGATCCCCGCCGCCAAGAACATCGGCACCACCCACATCACCAACGGCGCCTACCGCCTCCACCCGGTCGAATGGAACATCGGCGAGTCCGCGGGCGAACTCGCCGCGTTCTGCCTCGACCACGGAATGAGCCCGCAGCAGGTCGCTGCCGAACCCGAACTCGTAGAACAGCTCCAACGCCGCCTGGTCGAGGCCGGCGTCGAACTCCACTGGCCCGAGGTCGTCGGCTACTGAGCCGGACCGGCCACCCCGCACGTCGAAGGGAACCCACCCATGATCAGAACCAGAGCCAGCAAGGTGCCGAGCGCTGTCGCCCTGACGACGGTCCTCGCACTGAGCGCGGCCTGCGCCGGGCCGGCGGCCGACACATCGGACCGGCCGACAGAGCTGCGGATGACGGTTTGGACCGCGGACGAAGCCCAGCTGAAGCTGCTCGACAGCATGGCCGACGCCTACCGGGCCGACCATCCCGACATCGCGAAGATCACCTTCGAGAGCCTGCCGTTCGCCGACTACAACACGACGCTCACCACACAGATCGCCGGCGGCAACGCCCCGGATCTCGCCTGGATGGGCGACCTGTCACGGGATCTCATCGCCTCCGACGCACTCGTCGGGCTGACCGACAAGCTCAAGGACACCCCGGGCTGGAAGTACGACGACCTCCTCGACAGCGCGACGGCGGAGTTCAGCCACGACGGCACGATGTACGCCTACCCGTTCTCCAACTCGCCGTACGCCCTCTACGTGAACACCGACCTGCTCGCCAAAGCCGGACAGAAGATCGATCCGGCCACACTGACCTGGGACCAGGTCGCGACCGCCGGAGCGGCCGTCCACGCCAAGACCGGCAAGGCCGGCTTCGTCGTCCGCGACTTCGACTACAAGGCGTGGAACACGCTGGCCACCGTGTGGACCGGCTGGGGCGCCTCGGCGTGGAGTCCGGACGGCAAGACCTGCACCTTCGACAGCCCCGAAATGCAGCAGGCATTCACCTTCCTGCACGACGCGGCCTTCAAGACCAAGGCGATGCCCGGACCGGGCACCACCGCCGACTTCTTCGCCGGTGACGCCGCCTTCACCGTCGCCCAGGTCTCCCGCGCCTCGCTGCTGACCGGCTCGTTCGACTTCGGGCTCCACCCGCTGCCCGCGGGCCCCCGCGGGGAGTACTCCGTCCTCGGTCAGGCAGGGATGGGTGTACTGGCCTCCAGCAAGCATCCGGACCAGGCGGTGGACTTCCTCGCGTACCTGACGAATCCGGAGAACGCCGCCAAACTGGCCCAGTACTTCCCGCCGCCCCGGAAGTCGCTGCTGACCGGTGACAAGCTCGCCGCGAACAACAAGGTCCTCAGCGCCGCCCAGTTGAACGACGCGGTGGTCGACCAGCTCCCGGACGCCGTCACGCTGCCCAACCACACCAGCCCGGCGGAGATAGCCCAGAAGGGCAAGACGGCGCTCGACGCGATGTGGCGCCCGAACGCCGACATCCCGGCCGTACTGCGCTCGGTCTGCACCGCGATCAAGCCGATTCTGGCCAAATGACCAGGGCACGGTTGGCTGAACGGGCCACCCCGCGGACCGCCGGGCAGGCGCCCGCGCCACCCGCCGCCAAGGCCGCACGCGCATCCCGGCCGGCCTTCTGGACGACCCGCCGGCGGGACGTGCTGACCGGCTACCTGTTCATCCTGCCGCAGCTCGCCGGGGTGGCGGTGTTCGTTCTGCTGCCGGTCGGCATGGCGGTCTGGTACAGCCTGAACGACCGGAACCTCTTCACCGGCGAGCAGACCTTCGTCGGCGGCGAGAACTACGCGGCCCTGGCCAACGATCCGCAGTTGCCCAAGGTGCTGCTGGCAACAGCGCTCTTCTGCGGCGGGGTGGTGATCGTCAACATCACGCTCGGGCTGCTGATCGCCATCCTGCTGAACCGGAAGTTCCGCGGTGTCACGGTGTTCCGGATGCTGTTCTTCTCCCCGGTGGTGGTCTCCGTGGTCGCCTGGACCCTGGTCTGGGGCTTCCTGCTCCAGGACAACGGCGGCATCAACGGCCTCCTTGCCACCGTCGGGATCGACGGGCCGAACTGGCTTCAGGAGGGCGACACCGCGATGCTGTCGGTGATCCTCACCCAGGTGGTGCGCAGCGTCGGGGTCAACATGGTGCTGTTCCTGGCCGCCCTGCAAGGCGTCCCGCGGGAGCTGTACGAGGCCGCCCGCATCGACGGCGCGAACAGCCGCACGGTCTTCGCCCGGATCACCTTGCCGATGATCTCGCCGACGGTGCTGCTGACCGTCATCGTCACGATCGTCGGGGCGTTGCAGTCCTTCGCCCAGATCGCGGTCCTGACCGGTGGCGGGCCGGAGCTGTCCACCACGGTCCTCGTGTACTACGTGTTCCAGCAGACCTTCGAGTTCAACGACATCGGCTACGGCTCGACGCTGGCCCTCATGCTGCTGTCCTTCGTCATGCTGCTCACCGTGCTGCAATGGCAACTGCGTCGTAAGTGGGTGTTCTATGAGGACTGACAGAGTCCGGTCGGTACTGCTGGTGATCGCTCTGGGCGTGCTGGCGATCCCGTTCGTGGTGCCGACGGTGTGGATGGTTGCCGCGTCGGTCAAACCACTGGCGGAGATCTTCGAGGCTCCGCCGTCGCTGTGGACCGACTCGCCGACACTGTCCGCGTACGCCGAGGCGTTCAGCTTCCAGCCCTTCGCCCGGCAGTACCTGAACAGCCTCTACATCGCCGTACTGGTCACACTGATCACCCTGTCGGTGTCCAGTCTGGCCGGGTACGCCTTCGCCCGGATCCGGTTTCCCGGCGCGAACGCGCTGTTCCTGGTGGTGCTGACCGGGATGCTGGTGCCGAGTGAAGTGACGATCGTGCCGCTGTTCCAACTGTTCAAAACGGCCGGCCTCATCAACACGCACTGGCCGCTGATCCTGGTGACCGCACTGGCCGCACCGTGTGTGCTGGCCACGTTCATCATGCGGCAGTTCTTCATCGCCCTCCCCGTCGAACTGGAGGAGGCCGCCCGCATCGACGGCCTCGGCCGCCCCGCGATCTGGTGGCGAATCTGCCTGCCCCTGGCCAAACCGGCCCTCTCGGCGGTGGCAATCCTGACGTTCCTGGCCTCCTGGAACCTCTATCTGGAGCCCACGGTGTACCTCACCTCACCAGAACTGTTCACCCTGCCACAGGCCCTGACCCGCTTCGCCGACGCCTACGGCGGCCAGATGTGGAACACCCAACTCGCCGCCGCCACCATGACCGTCCTACCGATGCTGATCGTCTTCGTCCTGGCCCAACGCCATTTCGTCGAGGGACTGTCCCACTCCGGCCTCAAATGAACACCGGCTCGCCGACCGCCGACAGCCACCCTCCGGCGGGGAAAGCGGGTGCCCCATGGCGGCTCGGGTGAACCCGGAGCCGTCACGGGGCGGGTCGTGCGGGTCGTCACCGGATCGGTGCGGTCCCCGGCCTGCGCGACGGGGGGCGGCCGGAGAGCGGTGCTCAGTTGAGGACCAATCTGGAGGTTGAACGTCCCGTTCCCCGGGGTCCACGTCCGCGCGTGATCGCTGGGGTGATGGCGGCTTCGGCGGGCTGCACTGGTTCTTAGGAGCGACCGCCCTGTGGCCATCCCTGTGCGTCGAACACGGCGAGGGGGTCCAGGTAGTCGCGCCAGTGCGTCACCCTGCGGTCCTTGATGGTCACGACGGAGACGAAGCGGTTGTCATAGGGCCGCCCCGTCCGGGCCGACGTGCCGTGGACTTCGTACTCCAGGACGACCACCGAGGTCTCGGGGTCCCGGTGCACGCGGAGGTTGTCCGTGCTGTGCAGCTTCACGTAGTCGCCGTAGTCGCTGTACACGCCGACGATCCCCTGCCGTCCCTCGACCCGCCGGGGATACCCCGGCACGGTGATCACGTACTCGAAGACCACGTCCTCGGCCAGCAGGTCGTAGTAGTCCTCGCCGTCGACCAGGCCGTCCAACCCCTCCTTGATGATGCGGAAGAACGGGCTGTTCGCCCCGACCAGGGGAGTGTCGTCGCTGACGGTCCTGGTCACTTCGCCTCCGAGGTCCAGGCGTGGGCGTTGCGCTCGGCGAACTCGCGAAAGGTGGTGGCCGGTCGGCCGGTGACCTTCTCGATGTCGCCGGTGGGTGTGGAGCCGTTGCCGGTGATGATGGCGCCGGTGAGCCAGCGCAGCATCACCGCGTAGTCGGCGGGGACGCCCGCGGCGAGTGCGCCGCTGATCCACGTCTCCTGGTCGATGTCGTTGTACAAGACGGGACGGCCGCTCACGGAGGCGATGATGTCCGCGACCTCGCGGAAGGTGAGGGCCTGCGGGCCGGTGAGCGCATAGGTGGCGCCGGCGTGGGATTCGGGGTCCAGCAGCGTCTCGGCCGCGACCGCCGCGATATCGGCCGCGTCGACGAATGCCTCCCTGCCGCCGCTGCTCGGGTTCGTGATCACTCCGTCGATGACCGGGATGTGGCCGTCGGCGAAGTTCTGCATCACCCACGCGGGGCGCTGGATCGAGTGCGTGATGCCATGCCGGGAGGCGAGATCGGCCTCGACAGCCGCGATGTCGACCTCCGTCGGCGCCTGGTCGGTGTTGTAGACGCTCAGGTAGGTGACATGGCGCACGCCGGCCGCCTCGGCGAGGAAATCGGACACGAACCGGGCGTCGAATGCCTGGAACCAGAGGAGTTCCGGGCACGCCACGCCCATGCGGGTCCCGCCGACAACCCGCGGGCCACGGTGTTCCTGTGCGGCGCCTACCGGTTCTCCGGCGACGTCGGCAGCGGACTGCTCGACGCACTGCCCCAGGTCATGACCCTCTCGGCGGCCGACGACGACCCCCTACGGGAGGTGATCACCCTGCTGTCGCGCGAGTTGGTCCGTGCCGAGCCCGCCCAGCAGATTGTGCTGGACCGCCTCCTGGACCTGCTCCTCGTGCTGGCCATCCGTAGCGATTTCCGCCGCAGCGCGACCGCGCCACGCTGGTACCGGGCATCCGCGGACCCGCGTCTCGGCGCCGCGCTGCAAGCCATGCACGAGAACGCGGCCCACCCGTGGACGGTCCCCGAACTCGCCGAGATCAGCGGTCTGTCCCGGGCCGCCTTCGCGCGGGTGTTCCGGGAGGTACTCGGGCAGGCTCCCATGCAGTACCTGACCGCATGGCGAATGACGCTCTCCCGCGACCGCCTCCGCGCCGACGATCTCAGCCTGGCCCAGATCGCCGACACCGTCGGCTACGGCTCGCCCTTCGCATTCGCCGCGGCTTTCCGCCGGCACCACGGAATTCCCCCCGGAACCTGGCGGCAGAGGGAACGGGCGACCGCAGACACGTCACCGCTCACCAACACACACCCCGGCTCGTGAGCAGTGCCATGCCCTGGTCCGGGCGTCCCGTCTCGCACAAGCGTGACGTTCGGAGCGGTGTGGGTGTGGCTCGTAGTCGCGGGCCGAACGACGGTGGTGCATCAGCCGGCCGAGGGTCCGCTCGACGACCCGGCGCCGGGGAATGACTTTGAATCCTTCGACGCCAGGGGCGCGTTGGACGACCTCGACCTCGGCGTCCATTCTCGCGGCGCGAAGTCATGGGGCAGGTAGCGCCAGGGGATACCGGTGCGGTCGACGTAGGGGACGGTGTCCATGATGCCGCGCAGGTCGTGCTCGGGCGGGCGGTCGATATCCAGACACTTGCCTCTCCGCTCGGCCCGCCAGGTGGTGAGGGTGCACTGGTGTTGCTGTGCCCTGGCACCGGCCGCTGAGGGTGGGTACTGGAGGTCAGGTCCCAAACCGTTGCTTGTCCGGCACGGTCCGTCGTGATGGCGAGGGTCCGCCCGTCAGGCGAGCAATAGTCAATACCTGCGGATCACGGCTGTCCGTTGAGGCCGAGCTTTCTCTTGCCGTAAGGGGAGAAGATCGACGCCCAACCGGTCCAGCCGGCGTGGACCTGGGCGATCTGGGAGGGCAGGGGCATCACGGGGAGCAGGTTTCTGCCCTTGGCCCAGTTGGTGAGCAGACCCTCGGTAGTGTCCACGGCGGACACGACCATGGTGACTTTCGCGTTGCCGTCGATCCAGGTGTCCCACAGTGCCCACCCCTCGGGTCGTGCTTCCACCCCCAGTCGAGCACAGGCGTGTGGGTAGGTCTCGTCGATGCCGATGGGCATAGCGTCGGGGCGGATGATGGCCACGGCCGCGAGAGGGACTTGTGGACGCTCTGCCTCGTCTTCCAGACACCCGTCGAGGGGGAAGTGGTAGTGCAGCAGCGCCCGTCCCAGTGCATTGACACTGCGTTGGAGCGGCCCTTCACCTCCGGTGCTGTCGGCGTACCACTGCTCACCGGCGGCTGCGGAGGTGACTGCTTTGGCGAGCCTTTCGACCTCCCGCAGATAGTCGAGTTCGGAGAGCTCTGGCCTGGTCATGGGGGCAGTGTCGCATCGCATCGCCGGATCTGTGCACGCGTTTTTCGCGCGGTCAGGCGTGGTTGTCTCCGCGGGTGAGGGTGGTTCGGACCCGTCTGGTGCGGCCAGTCTTGGCCAGGACGGCGAGGGCGTCGGTGGTGTCCAGGCTCCCGACGATCTTCCGTTGCTGCCTGTCCGATGAGTCGGTCAGCGAACCGGGAAGCCACGGCTGCGCCAAGGCGACCGCCCTGAACAGCGACAACTCGTAGAGCCGCTGGACCAGGAAGGGGTGCGATTCGAGAACCCTGGCCATGGCCTGTGCCCAGGTGACGTATTCCGGGCTTCTGAGCAGATCGGTAGCCCGACTGCGAGGTGGCGGACAACCGCGGACTGGGCCATTGCCGGGTCCGGGTCCGGGTCCGTGAGAGCCTCGGTCATCAGGCCGCGTTCTCCCTGATTCCGCGCCTGCCCGAGTGCTTGCAGGTATGCGGCGAACCGGACGTGCTCCAGCGGCTCGTCCCGGTCCGGATTGGTCGTGGCGCGGGTATCGGTCTATCGCTACGAGGAAATCGGCGGGAGCCTGCACCGGGAGGTGGAGGGCTGGTTCGACCGTGAGTAGGTCGGTGATTCTTTCCCGGAGGCGGGTCGCGAGGTCGGAATCCGGCGTTGGCTGCCCGGACTGCGGGATGAACGAGGACCGGGCCGCCCGCCGATCGGCGGGCGGGTCCAGGGTCGGCTCGGTGAACTCCTCGCGGGTGTCGATCGGTTCGCCGGCGAGAACGGCTACTCCCGCGCCGAAGCGGTGCGGGCCCTGGTGGCGATCGGCCTGCGCAAACCCGAGGACCATCCGCGCCCGATCTGAAGCGCGCACGCTGCCAGTGCCGCCAGAGCCAGCCACCGCCACCGCCGCACGGCAGCCTCCCATCCGGGACCGGCCGGGTCGGCGTAGAAGGTCGCGGTGTCGGGCAGCGAGACGAGGACGACGACGAGGATGATCAACCCCGGTGCGGCGAGTACGCTGCCCGTCACGCCCGCCGAGAGCCTCAACCCGAGGAGAATGAAGGCGTAGCACACGAGAGTCAGTGTGCCGCCCTCTGCCGCGAGGTCCATGAGGGGCAGGACGTCGGCGCCGCCGGGTACGGCATGGGCCAAGGCGGTGGCGCAGACGCCCCAGACGGGCAGCAGGACCGCGAGTCCGGCGGCTGCGCGGGCCAGGTGTCGCATCCATCGCGGCACCGGGTTCACCTCGGTGCTGTGGGCTGCGGGATCGTCGAGGAGGAATGCCAGACCGGCGACGCCGAGCACGGTCGCGATACGCATCAACGCGATGCCGGCTCCTGCCTCCAGCCGCACGGAAAAGGCAGCCGGAGCACCCGCGATGACCAGGGCCGCGGCGCCGGCGACATAGAGAGGACCGGTTCGGGCAGCCCGGAACTCATGAGGCAGAACGGCTCGCAGGAGTCTGATCTGATTCAGCACGCCGCTTCGTCCTCTGTACCCGCGGCCGGCGCCCGCACGCCCAACAGCTCGGCTGCCCGGTCGAGAGTGGTGGTGGGGCTGGTGAGTTCGGCCCACGACTCCTTGACCTTGGGGCCGACTTCGGTCGCAGGCCGGTCCAGGAGGGAGAGTGCCGTCTCCACACTGCGGCGTTCGATACGCAGCCCGGCCGGCGCGTCGAGCGGACGGAAGCTGATTCCCGTACCGCCGAAGGTCGAGGACAACTGCTCACGCAAAGCATCCTCTGTCTCCGCAGTGGCCTGGGCCGCGAGCCAGGTCACCACGAGGGCGCGCGCGTCGCAGAGACGGGTCATGGCGGGAGTCGTCCCGGACGGTTCGACGGTGACACGGTGGGCAAAGGAGGCCGCGAAGCCGATCGTTGCCGAGCTGTCGCTCTGACTTCCCCCGCCCCAGCGGGTTCCCACGGTCACCGCATCGGGGGTTCCGGCCTTCCGGTCGTCCTCGGCCCAGCGATCAACCGGTGGCGGGCCGAGGACTCCGCTGCCTCCATTGATCTGGTACACGCGCTGCCGTACGAAGAAGGGGCCGGAGCGGCCCCCGTCCGGAACCCAACGGAGGATGCCGTCCGTGACCTCGCCCCACTGCCGGTGGCGGTCCTTGAACCCGCGAAAGGCGCAGTAAGTGACGGGGTCTTCGGTCACGCACTCCTGCCTCGGGGCGGGGGCTGTTGTCGCCTCCGCGCGTGCCGTGACCACGGAATCCGGCATCGGGCGCAGTTGCGCTGCGGCGGTCACCGCCACCGCTGCCGACATCAGCACCGCGATGCCTTTCGCCGTCCGGCCTCGCTGGCCGTTGCGGATGAGTACCAAAGCCGCGATCAGCACGGCCAGGAAGAGGAGATACAGGGCGTGGAGCCCTGCCGGCCGGTTCATCAGGTCGGTGGGCAGCGGCGGGACGGACTCGTCCTCGGCGGCCATGAGTGTGAGCCAGCGCCAGGACGAGGTCCCCGCCAGCGCGCCGGTGACAGTAACCACACCGAGCACGGCCAGTGTGAGAGGCCCGGCCGCCGTCGAGCGGGACAGCGAACCCACGAGTACCGCGAGGGTACCGGCGAGCAGTACGACGGCGGGGCCTGTCAGCAGCTCGGTGAGCACGGGAGATCCGACGGCCGCGGGGCGGGTGGCCAGATAGGTGATGCGGGCGAGGACCAGAATCGTGGAGAGCCCCACGACGACCAGTACGGACAGCAGATGGGCTGCGGCCCGCCGCCAGGGTTCGAGCACGGTGGTCTCGTACAGGTCGGTCATCGCGTCCCGGGCCGGCCGCAGGACGGCCAGATGCACCGCGAGGAATGTCCCGGCGGCCAGGAACAGCAGGGTGACCTGGGTGAAGCGGGATTCGTCATGGAGCACGGGATACCGGTCGCCGTCACTCCACCAGGCGGAGTACAGCCACTGTGTGAAGTAGGCCGCCAGAGCGACCAGCAGAGCCGGATGCTTCAGCAGCCGACGGCTCTCCGCCCTGGCGAGCGCGAGCAGGGCCCGCCCGGACGGCGGGGCCGGCGCCGCGCCGCTGTCATCGACGGGCGGCATGGCCCTTGGAACAGTGGGAGTCCTTGTCATGCGACCGCCACCTCCTCGCCGGGCACGGCACCGTTCAGCAGGAGGTATCCGTCCTCCAGGGTCGGGGCCACCAGCCGCGCCCCCTCGGGAGGGCTGCCGATGTTGCGGTACTCGCCCTGGGCCGTGCGCCAGCCGGCGAGTGCGGCAGCGTCCCGCTCGCTGCTGAGCCAGACCCTGTCCTGCGCCATCTGGCTCAGCCCTTCGGGAGTGCCGTCGTAGCGGATACGGCCGTGGTCCATCACGAGGACGCGGTGGCACAGGGCCGCGACGTCCTCGGTCTGGTGGGTGGACAGCAGAACGGTCCGGCCCACGCCCAGGTCGGCGACCAGTTCCCGGAACCTGAGCCTCTGCTCGGGGTCGAGACCAACCGTCGGCTCGTCCAGGATCAGGAATGCCGGGTCGCCCACCAGGGCGGCGGCCAGGGCGACCCGCTGGCGCATGCCGCCCGAGAGCGCCTTCATCTTCTTGTTCCGCTGGTCCGTCAGACCGACGGCCTCCAGAACACGCCGCGCTTCGGCATGGCGTCGCTCCCGATCGGTCAGCTCCTTGAGGATGGCGACGTAGTCGACGAACTCGAAGGCCGTGAAACCAGGATGGAACCCCGGGGCCTGCGGCTGGAATCCCAGGTGGCGCCGGATCTCCCGCCGCTGTCGCGCGTGACGCGGATCCAGGCCGAGCACCCGAAGGTCACCTGTCTCGGGCAGATGCGCTGTGGCCAGTGCACGGAGCAAGGTGGTCTTCCCCGCACCGTTAGGGCCCAGAAGCCCTGTGACACCTTCATGGAGCGTGAGCGACACGTCGTTCACGGCGATCGTCCTCCGGTAGCGCACGGAGACACCCGTCGCGGTCACCGTGGTAGTGCCTGAAGTCATGAGAAGTAGACCTTCCTCTCGATGTCGAACGCGGAGCGGAACACAACGAGCAGAAGCAGAAGTGCCGTGAACGTCGAGGCCGTCGCCAACTGCCCGCCCACGGAAGCAAGCCATGAGGAATGCCGGGTGAGGAGGACCAGCACTGCCCAACCCCCGCCCACGACCGCGCATACGGCCGCCGGGGTCAGCCGTGTCGACAGCAGCAGGCTGAGGGCCGTGAGAGCACAGGACGGCAACAACCATCCGAAGATCTCCCACCCGAACCCTGGCAGAGTCAGGGCTGCCGCCGACGACAGCGCCACGCAGGTGCCCAACACCACGGCCGTCCGCAGGAGAACGAGACGGAACGTGCCCAGCGGCGCCACCAGCGCCACATCCCGGACCGGATCCCATCGGTGGTCGAAGCTCGCCGCCACTCCGGCGACCGGCAGCAGCGGCACCAGCGCGATGTACACATCCGCCGCACCGTCAGGCTGGAACAGCCGGGCAGCCAACGCGGCGAACACCAGGAGCAGCCCGGACGCACCCAGCCACGACGCCCGCAGCGCAGGCACCGCGGTCACCAACCGCGCCACATGGTCAGGAACCCGCAGGCGCAGCAACCATCGTTCGGTCATGGACGGCGGGGCGATGTCGATGGCCTCCGAAAGCCGGTCCCAGACCCTGTCCACCGCAGCGGGCACTCCACCGTGCGCCAGACGCTCACGACAGAGCTGACATCTGTCGAGATGAGGCTCGACCAGTTCCCGCTCAGGCGGTGCCAGGCCGCCGAGCACGTAGAGGCGGAGCAGGTGTTCCGCCGGATGCGCACCGACCTCGTTCGTCATGGCTCCTGTCTCCTTGCCCTCTCGACATCCCTGCGAAGCCGCTGCCGTGCCCGCATGGCCCTGGTCTTCACCGTCCCCGGAGGGATCCGTAACCGCTCCGCCGCCTCTCCTGTCGACAAGCCGTCCAGGACCGTTGCCTGCAGCACGTCCCGGAGATCCGGCGGCAGCCCGGCCAACGCCCCCTGCATGTCGCCGAACTCGACCCCCGTCAAGACCTGCTCCTCGGCCGATGGCTCCAGCCGGATACGCAACCGGTGCAGCGCCAGCTGTATACGGCTGCGCGCGCTGTCCTTGCGGGCGATGTCCACCAGCCGCCGGGAGGCTATGCGCCACAACCAGCCGGCCACGTCGTCGACCTCGGGCTGCCGCCCTTCCGCGCAGTTGCGCCAGACGGACAGGAAGGCTTCCTGCACTACGTCATCGAGCTGCGCGGGGTCAGCACACCGGTACCTCATGCGTGCCACCAGCCATGGCGCGTATCGGCGGTACAGCACCTCGAAGGCACGCCGGTCCCCCTCGGCGATGGCGGCCATGAGGTCCGACGCCGAGGGATCCTCCTCGCCCAACAACTCCGTCACATCCCCTTCGTCGGATGCACCCCGCCCAACGGTTCGCATTCGGCGGCCAAGATTTCCCCAAACCCACGAATAGCCCACAAATGATCTAGGCATGACAATGCGGAGAGGAGGGTTCCCTCTCCGCATTGTCATGTCGCAGTGGGCTCAGCCCGGCGGGACTAACAAGCCACGACGCCGTCGAACTTACGGGGCGTGATCGGCACCTTGTGCGTGAAGACGTAGTTGGGCCGCAGCGAGGTGCACTCGCTGTCTGCTCCCCAGGCCCAGATGACCTTCACGCGGTAGGTGCTGCTGCACCAGTTGTACACGTAGGCGGTCTGCGTGATGGTGCCCTTGTTGACGAACGCTTCGATACAGGTGGGCAGGGCGAGCGGCTTGACGTCCGACGGCGCGGGGGCCGCGGCGTGCGCGGTGGCGCCGCTGAGAGCGATCAGGCCCAGGGAGGCTACTCCCAGGGCGAGTCCTCTTTTCGCTGTACGAGTCTTGCTCATCTGCTGGTTCTCCTTGTCGCAGTCGATGCGAATCGATGTGCCATCGCGCAGAGAGTGACCTGAGCATGCCAAGGGAACGGCGAACACCCGCAGGACCCGTGATGCCCGTGTGTCCCGCCCGTCACTGCCCTGTGCGCCGCAACCGTAGGCCGGTACCAGCAGAGCACCACAAGCAACTCCCGAACCTCCCGTACGGGCCATGGCTGAAAGTAGACGCAAAGTGGAGGCGGCGCGGGGAGCGTCAGCTTCGAGAGGGAACCGGGAAGTGGAGAGGTGGAGTTCAAGATTCCGGAAAGGATCGATAAAAACTCCTGCTCGACTACCGCAAGCAACTCACGGACCTCCCGCACGGACCACGTCGAAAAGCGGACACGAAGTGGAGGCGACGCGTAGCGCGTCAGCGTCCAAATGGCACCGGAAAGTGAGGGATGGAGTTCAAGACTCCGGAAAGATCGACAACGTCTCCTTTCCGACTTCGCGAACAAGGCGCGACCCAGCGGCAATCGAGGTGAGCCCGTCGATGAACCGCCGTACGACGAATGCCGTCACGTCCGCTCCCTCGCCCGGCTGATTCGGGGTGCCGAGGGCTTCGGCGCTCCGGTCGGGGAAGCGGGGCTGTGTCTACGCACTGGACCGGCAGGGCCGCCACCGCCGACAGTACGGGCCGCCCATCTACGTCCGCCGCGAGATCGTGCACAACAAACACGTCGTGCGGACCCTTCAGAACAAGGGCGCCGTCTTCGTCGAACGCACGGACGAGGTACCCCAGGGAGCCATCGTTGTGCTGTCCGCCCACGGCGTCGCCCCATCCGTCCACGCCGAAGCCGCCGCGCGCAGCCTCGCGACCATCGACGCGACCTGCCCGCTGGTCACCAAGGTCCACAGGGAAGCCGTCCGGTACGCACGGGAGGACTACGACATCCTCCTGATCGGCCACGAAGGACACGAAGAGGTCATCGGCACCAGCGGCGAAGCCCCCGACCACATCACCCTGGTCGACGGCCCCCACAACGTCGCAAACCTCTCGGTACGCGACGAATCCAAAGTCGTCTGGCTCTCCCAGACCACCCTCTCCGTCGACGAGACCATGGAAACCGTCGACGCGCTCAAGACACGCTTCCCGAACCTGACCTCCCCGCCCAGCGACGACATCTGCTACGCCACGCAGAACCGCCAGACCGCGGTGAAGAAGCTCGCCGAGGACGCCGAACTCGTCATCGTCGTCGGCTCCAGGAACTCCTCCAACTCCGTCCGCATGGTCGAGGTCGCTCTCGACGCCGGCGCGCCCGCCGCCCATCTGGTCGACTTCGCCGACGAGATCGACGAAGCCTGGCTGGAGGGCGTCACCACTGTGGGTCTCACCTCCGGCGCCTCCGCCCCCGACGTCCTGGTCGACGGCGTACTGCAATGGCTCGCCGAGCGCGGCTACGACGATGTCGAGACGGTGACGACCGGCGACGAGACCATCACCTTCGCCCTCCCACACGAGTTGCGCCGCAATCTGCGATGACACCACAACCACCTCGGGAGAATGGACTTCGCCGCAGCAAGCGCCGCGGTGTTGGTGCGAGGCTTCTTCACGTCCCCCCGTTCGGGATGCTTCAGCACCGCGACTGCGGGCGCACCGGGCGTGGGCGTAACCAGCCCAGGTCCGCGCGTCCTACGCTCGCCGTGCGCCACACCGGCGGGCGGCTCGGTAAAGGCATCGCACACCAGGGGTCGCGGCTGAAGCAGGACGTGGACTCGCTCGTCGACGCGCAAAGCCGTGTCCGACATGCGTAAGCCGGCCCTGCAACAACCCGACTGGGACGACCCGTTACAGGTGCGGCGCATCCGGGAAGCACTGGCCGCACGCCTGCCGCTGGTCAAGGCGGAGGACGTACGCGTGCTGCGGACGCGGCTGGTCCAGGTGGCCCGGCGCGAAGCCCTGGTGGTGCAGGCCGGGGACTGCGCCGAGAACCCGGGGGAGTGCGACGCCGCATACGTGTCGCGCAAATCCGCGCTGCTCGACCTGCTCGCCACGACGCTGAAGACGGCCACCCACAAGCCGGTCGTACGGGTCGGACGCATCGCGGGCCAGTTCGCCAAGCCGCGGTCCAGGTCTTTCGAACGGATCGGGGATCTGGAACTGCCGGTCTACCGGGGCCACATGGTCAACGGCCCGGAACACGACCCGGAAAGCCGTCGGCACGATCCGCGGCGCCTGCTGACCTCGTACATGACGGCCTGCGACGTCATGGAGCACCTGGGCTGGCGCGGGCCCGCGGCCCTGGGGCACCAGCCCCTGATCGAGCCCCGGCTGTGGACGAGCCATGAGGCCCTCGTCCTTGACTACGAAGTGCCCATGATCCGTGAGCTGGGTGACGGGCGCCGCTGGCTCGGCTCCACGCACTGGCCGTGGATCGGCGAGCGGACCCGCCAGCTGGACGGCGCTCACCTGGACCTTGTCGCCGGCATCGTCAACCCGGTCGCCGTGAAGGTGGGTCCGACCACCACCCTGGAGGAGATCACCGGCCTGTGCGAACGGCTCGATCCGCTGCGGGAACCGGGTCGGCTCACTCTCATCGCGCGGATGGGAGCCGAGACGGTCGCCGACCGGCTGCCCGCGCTCGTGGAGGCGGTGCGGGTGGCCGGCCATCCGGTGATCTGGCTCAGCGACCCCATGCACGGCAACACAGTGGTGGGCCCGGACGGATACAAGACCCGCCTGTTGGGGACCATGGCGCGGGAGATCCGGGGATTTCTCCGGGCTGTGACCGACGTCGGCGGCACGGGGGGCGGACTGCACCTGGAGACCACCCCCGACGACGTCCTCGAATGTGCCGTGGACGTCTCCGTGTACGAGGAGAAGACTGTCCGCCGTACCAGCCTGTGCGACCCCCGGCTCAATCCGGAACAGGCTGTTTCCCTGGTCTCCGTCTGGCTCGACGGGGACGTCCGACCCACCGCGCCGGGAGACGGGTCACGGATGGATCGGGAAGCGCAGACGATCCCGGGCGGACGACCGCTGCCTCCCGGACCGGAGTACCAGGAGTTCGAGCCCCGGAACCACTTCGCGTTACGACTCAACCAGACCTGATAGTCACCCGTGTTCGGGCGAAGTGGACGTTCCATTTGGTGCATTGACATGCGTCTGGCCGTGTTGGTGATGGAGGTGAGTCACTGAGAGCACGCAAGTAGGGGGTTTGCTGCTGGTGAGGCCGGCTGACGAGCTAGCCTCCGAGGGTGGGGATGACGATGCGCTTGGCGGCTCGGGTGAGCGGTCTGAGGAAAGGGAAGTCCAAGGTCGTCCTGGTGTTGTCCGGGGACAGCCGGGCCCCGTTCGAGGGGGAGCGAATCCGGCGAACGGTGCGTCGAGCTGTGCGCATCGCACAAGCCCTGGATTCGAGCCTGCCGGACGTCTGGATCTATGGGGCTGACTGCCACCGCCTCCCCGCGATCCAGCGTGGCTCCCCCGAGACGTGGATCGCGGACTGGGCGGTCTTGGCGAAGAGACCCGTATTCGACGAATCTCCCGGGAACGACAATCCGCTGGCCTGTTCGGTGCGGGAGTACGGGTTGTTCAAAGGCGGCAGTGTCGCCGGTGCGATGGAGGTGTTGCAGAAGGAGTATGGGACCTCCCGCAGACCAGTCCTTGTGCTCTTCCACGTGGAGTCGATGGAGGTTGAGGACAGGCGCGTCGCCAGACAGTTGGAGAAGGCGTCGGGGAAACCGCTGTTCTGGCAGTTCCTCGCCCAGCTGGACGAGATGTCCTTTTCGGTGCTGGACCGCTTGGACGACGTGCGCCGGGAACGCCCGAGGATCACGAACGCGCACTACAACAACTCGTGGAACATGGACATATCAGTCGGACTGGACGTGTTCCAGCAGTACGCGATGATCAAGCCCTACGCGCGCTGGGTGAGAGAGTCTCATCGGCAGGCGCCGGGGTGAGCAGTGCTCTCCACCATGACCCTGCGGTAGCAGATCAGGGTTACGGCGATGCCGACGAAGGCGAGGAAGTGCTCGGCCCTGCGCGATTCCTGGATGCATGAGCCCATCCTGCGCGCGGCCCGGTGTACCGACAGTGCGTCACGCAGTGCGATTTCTCATCGCAGCCGTACATCCGTGGAGATGCCCTACGTGCTCACCGCGACGGGCATCATGCGGCGACCCTCAACATCTGGAGGGACAACCGCACGCAACTGGCCGAACCGGCTCTCCGAGAGCATCCCGACGCGGTCGAGTACAAAGGGGTCTGATTCGGCTGAACCACGTGGCCCTGAGAACCGTTTGGTATACGTATCCGCCCGTTCCGGAGGAGGCCCCACGTGCCGAAGTACACCGACGCCACTTACGCAGCCGCGCTGGAAGCCCGGGAACCAGGCGGCCTAGGCGGAAAAGATGACAGGCAGCCGATGATGGTGGACGGAGTTCGGGAAGAGGTTCCCATTGGCAGGCTCCTGAACACGTTGCGGAGCAAGAAGGGGCGCACCACCGCACCTGAGCCGGTACTGGTTGCCGCGCTGGAACGCCACGGCGAGCACATCCACCAGGACAGGAATGGAACATGGCGGCTGGAGCCCACCGGAAAGAAGCTGAAATGGCGTGATGCCGACTACGCCGCCGCGCTGAACATGCGGGAACCGGGCGACCTCCCCGGAAGGGACTACAAGGAGCCGATGGTGATGGACGGGGTACAGGTCGCGGTCCCCATCGGTGATTTCTTGGGTACCTTGCGGAACAAGGGGCGCAGCACGGCACCTGAGCCGGTACTGGTTGCCGCGCTGGAACGCCACGGCGAGCACTTCTACCTCGACAAGAGCGGAAGGTCGCGGCTGGAGCCCACCGGCACCAAGGTGAATTGGCGTGACGCCGACTATGCCGCCGCACTGAACACGCGGGAACGGGGCGACCTGCCCGGACAGAAACACCCGGTGCCGATGGTGGTGGACGGGATATCCGTCAAGGTCCCTGTCGGTGAATTCATCCATACCATGCAGCAGCGGGGGCGCAAGACCGAACTCGAAACGGAACTGATTGCCGCGCTGGCAAGGCACGATCTGTTCGTGGAGAAGCACGGTGACATGTCGAAGGTGTCCGGTCTGCGGGAGCCGCAGGCATCGTCAGCGCCCGGCTACGGCTACGGAGATTCCGCGGCGCAGAGTAGTTACCGGCAGGACGCGCCCCTTGCCGGGGGCCACGACGCCTATGCCGGACCCTCGTCCTCGTATGCGGGCCAACTCGGATCCCCCGCACCGGTGTTCGCCCACCTCAACACGGACGAACTGATGCACGGCATGGACCTCGACGCGGTCATGAACCCCGAGTTCGCCACCCACTCCGACCCCAGCGCGGCGTACGGGGCATCCGGCTCCGGGGCCAACCCGTACGCGACCTACGCCCAGGAAGATGCGTATCCCGACGCAACAGCGAACGCCCAGCCCCCCGGCGTGGATGAAGTGTCCCAGGGCATACACCAGTTGACGGTCGCAGCCCCCGCGAACCCCCAGGGCGGGGCGTACGGGAACGTGGCGTATTCAGGGTGGGACACCTCCGCCTACGCCTCGACCATGCAGAACCCGGCCGCGCAGTACACGCAGCCGGACACCACCTCGTCCCAGCAGCCCGCCAACCGGGACGCCCGGACACGCGAGTACGGCGGCCAAGCGATCCCACAGACGACAACACACCGCACACATCGCTCCCGCCGCCGAGGCTGAGCACCGGCACGCCGCCACGCCATGTCCGGCGACCGCCGCGGCCCGCGGGATCCAGGGTCGACGCTACGAGTGTCCGCAGATTCCGTTGACGTACCGTCCTGACCGCCGCGCTTGCGGGACAAGCCGCCCCGTTCCATCGTTGGCCCTCGGAGTCTGACCCGGATCACCTGTGGGAAGACTCTCTCCTGCTCCCACCACCCACCATCACGTCGCAGCACGGGAGTTCGTAGAGTCGCCGCATGAATGGTGATGAAGGTGGCCCTGACATTCCTGACCACGACCTACCCATGCTCACCGCTGCGCAGGCGGCACACCTGCGGGCACTTGTCGCCCCCTACTACACCCAGGACGATGGCAACCTCTCCCTCAGCAACCTGGCGGACCGTTGCCGTCACCTGTCGGCGGATCGCTGGCCCGATGCGGTCGCGTCGCACTTTGCCAGTCTTCGGTCTGTCGGCCGAGCAGGCGAGGGCGCCGGGGAACTCCTGGACGGTGTGCACGCGCGGCTGCTGCCCTCCGAGGCCATGACGCCAGAACTCGTCGGCGCCATGCGCTATGCGCGCGAGGTGGCCGAGGGGCTCGTCTTCGCCTATGCCCTCGACGGGCCCACCGCCGTGCGGATCGTCACCGACGCCGACGTGGCGCGTGCCGGGGCGGAGAAGCTGGGTGAGGCGGCGTACACGAACCTGATGCTGGTGCCGGTCCAGCACGAGGACGTCCGCATCGAAGGACGGGCCACGCTCCACTCCGTCTACGGGGACTCGCCGTTCATCGCGAGCAATGCGCTGTTCCTGTCGGAGCTGGCCCGGCGGGTCACCGGCGTGCCGCTCCCCGACGCCGGGGCTCTGGTCGTCGTGCCGACCCGGCACCTGCTGGCCTTCCACCCCATCGCGGACGGGTCGGTGGTCGATGCCGTCAATGATCTCGCCGCGTACGCGCTTGGTGCCTATGAGGACGGTCCGGGCGCGCTGTCCCCGCGGGTCTACTGGTGGCACCAGGGCGGCCTGACGTCATTGAGCCGGTTCGATCCGAGCACACGCACCTTCTCGATACAGCCACCTTCGGAACTGCTCGGCCTGATGAAGGGCCTGGTCCGCCTCGCCGGTGCCGGCCGGATCACCAGCCGTGCCGCAGGCAAGACCGCGGACGTCAGCGACCTCACGCGTACGACAGCCGAGTCGATATCCCACCTCGCGAAGGATCCGGCAGGGCTGGGGGCTGCGTTCACCTCGGCTGTGGAACTGGCGCACACCCATTGCGTCGATGACCCCCATGTGGCGCGGGTCGATGCCTGGGACGCGTGGGCCACGGCCGTGCAGCTCGGCTCCGCGCTGTTCACCGGCGCAGAACCGCAGGAATACCACCTGGGTGAGAGCTTCGTGCAGCAGCTTCCCGCTGTCGCGGCCAACCCGCCGGCGGATGCACGGGCTTGGCTCGACGCGTTCTATCTCGCTGTCGTGTGCCGCCAGCAGGTCCGGCTCGACCAGCTGTGCCAGGTGCCGCTGGAGGTACTGCGTCAGGACGACTCCGTCGACACCTATGTTCTGCATTGGATCGACACGCTGCAGACACATTGGCTCCAGCGCCCTGGCATCGTCGAGAAGCTGATCACCACGATGGAGACGTCCGATCGCGGTGCCGTGAACCAGGCACCGAGGGACTTCGTCGACCTCATCGACTACCAACCGATCGCACTCTTCCACCGCGTGGTCACCCGCGACCACGATGCCTTCAGCGTGGCCCTCGACGAGGCACTGGGCCATCACGCCAGGTTCTGGGGCGACTCGACAGCACCGCGCGCCCGGGTGGCGCTGGGAGTGCTGGCGATGGCGAGCCTGGCCTTCGACTACGGGTTCCCCTTCAGCGTGGAGCAGCCCTACCTCCCCCGGTATCTGCTCAACCGCCAACGCATCGAGGTGATCCCCGGCTGACCGGGGGTGGTTGCCGACCGCTCCGTTCCCCGCCGGTCACATACTCACGAGGCCCGGGGCACCTGGCCCGAGTGAACGCGATCGCAGCCCACGACCGCGGCGACGTCGAGAACCAAGACCACACCGCGGGAGCGGCAGCCGAGTGCTGGCGCGACCGGTGGCTCCCGGTGGCTCACGGGGCTTCGATCGCGTGGGGGCGCGGCGGTCAGGAACGCTTTCGGGTCTTCGTAGACCTGGAGGCGGGAGTCGGAGACCAGTGCGCGCAGTTCGCGTGTGCCGAGGTAGGTCCCGGCGTAGCGGTTGGAGAACTCGGCGGCTGCGGCGCGGTACGCCTCCGAGGGGTGGTGCTGACGCCACCCCAGGTCCCGGTCCCAGACCTCTCCTGCCCCAGAGCTGTCACCGGGAAGGATCTGGCCCTGAGGGAGCCCGGGGGCGATCGCGGGACGGATCGGCGTACGCGCCGACGGACAGGGAGTCATGATGACCGGTCAGACACGACGGAGGGTTTTGCAGGGGGCGGCGCTCGCGGCGGCGGGCAGCGTGGTCGGCGGCTTCTCGGGCGGGCACCACGCCGTCGCCGCGCACGCCGCGACGCCCCGTGACCTGGACGGCCGCCATCTGCGAATCGGCACAGGACTTCACCGGGCAAGCGCCGGCCCGCGTCCACTTGCCCGGACGCGTCCCGCTGGGCTTCCACGGCAGTTGGGTCGCGGACGCGTAGGTCGTGACCGCGAAGTCTTGGCCGGCGTTCGCCCGGAGCGCGAGCCTTGTGATCGCACGCACCGGACGCCGCGAGGCGTGTGCGCCCGCCAGTTCACCGTACGCCCCCCGACACGCGCTTCCCGTGCCGTTGCAGCGGGAAGGAGCCACCCGGCACGGCGGCCCACCACACCGCCCCGTGATCGGCGGGAGTGTGCCGTCGGCCAGGACGAGGAGTCCGGGTGCGCAGATGCTCGGCATGGTCATGAGAGAGAGGGAGGTGCCGCTCGTGGGCGGAGAGCCAGGTACGCAAGACGGGTCGGAGGAGGGGTTCGGGTTCCGCAGGATCGACCGTGGCGGGACGGCGTCGGAGTGTCCTGTCGCTCGGGGTGGTGACGGGGTGTGGGAGGTGCGCGGATACGACGAGGCGCGTGCCGTGCTGCGCAGTACGTCGACCGTGCAGGCCGGGCTCGGGATCGAGACGGTGTCGAAGCTGCCGAAGCACATCCGGCGGCCCGTGCTCTACCGGGACGGTCCCGAGCACCGTGAACACCGCCGCCAGACCGCGCGGTTCTTCACCCCGCGCCGCGTCGACGAGCACTACCGCGATG
The DNA here is from genome assembly GCF_042886315.1 of Streptomyces sp. NPDC058001. Classification (NCBI taxonomy): domain Bacteria; kingdom Bacillati; phylum Actinomycetota; class Actinomycetes; order Kitasatosporales; family Streptomycetaceae; genus Streptomyces; species Streptomyces sp. NPDC058001. Next base: position 102,571 of record NZ_JBHVQT010000018.1, on the reverse strand, counting down.
TCATGGTCCGCGTCGCGCAGGCTCAGATCGACCGGCTCCGGGCCGACGGCCGGGCCCGGCTGTCCGACCTCAGCTTCGATCTCGCGATCGAGGTGGCCTGCGCGGTCATCGGCCTGACGGACAGCAGGCCCGGCATCAAGGAACGGCTGGAGCGCTTCTTCCCGGAGCGGTTCGGCACGCCGGGGCTGACGAGTCTGCACGGCATCTACTGGACACTGCGGCAGAACACCGACTGGTTAGGATTTTACGTCGGCGATGTGCGCCCCGCCGTCCGGGCCCGCCGCCGCACCCGGCGGGACGATCTCATCTCCCACCTCATCGACGACGGCTGTTCGGCCACGGAGATCCTCGGAGAGTGCCTCACTTTCGCGGCGGCGGGCATGGTCACCACCCGTGAATTCATCAGCGCGGCGGCCTGGCATCTGTTCTCCGACGCCGATCTGCTGGCGCACTACCGGGCGGCGGACGAGCCGGGCAGGCTCGCGGTCCTCGGCGAGATCCTGCGGCTCGAACCGGTCGTGGGCCGCCTCAGCCGCCGTACCACCGAACCGCTCGACCTGCCCGGCGCCGACGGAGGCAATCTCACCGTCCCGGTCGGCGACCGGATCGACATCCTGGTCGACCACACCAACGTCGACGAACGCACCGTCGGGGCACGGCCGAGCTGTCTGCGCCCGGGGCGCACCATGAAGGACGCCGGGACGCCAGGGCTGTCCTTCGGCGACGGCCCCCACAAGTGCCCGGGGCTCCACGTCGCGCTCCTGGAGACGGACGTCTTCCTCAGTCTGCTGTTCGCCCTGCCAGGAGTGCGGATGGCGAGCCCGCCGACGATCGGCTTCATCGAGCACATCGAGAGTTACCAACTGCGGCACTGCGTGGTGGAGGTGGACACCGGGGGCGGCGGCTGAGCGCAACTCCTTCTACCCCTCGGTTGCCGGAAGGTGCGGCCAGACCAGACCAGTCCGCCGCGCAGTGAGAGGCCATGGCCGGCCGTGAAGCTCACCACTACCCCCGTTCCTCACGGCGGCGCACGTCCGCCTTGGCGGGGAGGGTGTTGCGGTGCGCCCCGGTCGGCCAGGCAGGCGGCGTGCGGCGGACGGCGACGGTGGAAGTGAACCGGTCGAGGGGTTCGCCGGCACGACCGGGCACCCGGCCACCGGCAGTCGATCCACGGTTGGCCCGCGCGTGGCCTCGATCGTCATCGGCACATTTGGATATCCGTCCGTGCGGAAGAGGGCCTCTGGCAACTCCGAACCACGGGGAACGGGCCCATGATGCCGCTCGACCGCCCGCGGCACGGCCCGGCTCGTCCGTCTCCCTCACCCGCCCCTTCGCCTACGTAGCCGTGGTCGGCGGCATCGTCCTGGTCTCCGCGTCCTTTCTGTTCATGGCCCGCGCGATCATCAGCACCGGCGTGCAAGTCCTCGTCGGAATGGTCCTGGTGCTCGTGGCCGTCATCGGAATACACGACGCAGCCCGCAAAGCGCATCCACAGCCCGCCCCGACCTCTCCCTCCATCAACCCGGGCCCGCTGTGCCGGTCCTGCGGCGACAACAGCGAAGAGGTCAGCCGAGTCGGGTGATTACGTAACGTGAAATGGTGCTTACCGCTCAAACCACCTGAAGGGGTGAGGTCGCAGGTCGAGCGTGGCGCTTCGAGCCGAGGCGCGCGCAACCGGTGGTGCGAGCGGAAACTGCGCCAACTCATAACGAAGCAGGGGATGTTCCAGACGTCGAATCCGGTGCCGCTGTCGGCCGAGCCTGGCAAGGGTCAGCCCCGGCTCGACATGAGGGTTTAGGACGAGGGTCGGGTGCGACATCGATGGTGTCGCTCAAGGCACGCCCAACGGCGTGTGGCTGGCGACACCCGGTCTCGTGACCGGCGGTGACGGCCTCGCGTACCGCGTCTCCCACGGCCTCGACGTACTCGCGTGGGCCGACATCGTCTTCGGCGTGTGTCTGCGCGTCGGCAGGTGTGAACATGCGTACGGAGGGTCCGGCATGCCTTGTGGTGGGCGTTCCGGACACGGGGGTTCCCGGGAACCGGAAGTGAGCGCGGTGCCCGGGCCGGGCCGGCCGCGGAGTGGCGCACCTGGGACTCAAGACTTCTGGCTCTGCAGGGTCAGCGCGATGTCGATGAGCATGTCTTCCTGCCCGCCCACGAGCTTGCGGCGGCCCGCCTCGACGAGGATGTCCCGGGTGTCGAGTCCGTAGCGGCGTGCCGCGTTCTCGGCATGCCTGAGGAAACTGCCGTAGACGCCGGCGTAGCCGATCGTGAGGGTTTCCCGGTCGACGCGGACCGGGCGGTCCTGGAGGGGGCGTACGAGGTCGTCGGCCGCGTCCTCCAGCGGGAACAGGTCGCAGCCGGTCTTCCATCCCTTGAGGTTGGCCACGGCCACGAACGGTTCGATGGGGGTGTTGCCGGCCGCCGCTCCCTGCCCGGCCAGCGAGGCGTCGACCCGGTACACGCCCTCTTCCACGGCGGCGACGGAGTTGGCGACGCCGAGCGAGAGGTTCTCGTGGGCATGGATACCGATCTGGGTCTCGGCGTCGAGCACGTCACGGTAGGCGCGGACTCGTTCCCGGACGTCGTCCGAGGTGAGCCGGCCGGCCGAGTCGGTGACGTAGACGCAGCGCGCCCCGTAGGACTCCATCAGTCGGGCCTGGACGGCGAGTTCCACCGGGGGCAGCATGTGGCTCATCATCAGGAAGCCCGAGACGTCCATGCCGAGTTCGCGCGCCTCGGCGATGTGCTGGGCGGCCACGTCCGCCTCCGTGCAGTGGGTGGCGATCCGCACCGAGCGTACTCCGAGCTCGTAGGCGCGGCGCAGTTCCGCCACAGTCCCCACACCGGGCAGCAGCAGTGTGGTGATCACCGCTCGTGAGGCGTTGGCGACGGCGGCTTCGATCCACTGCCAGTCGGTGTGGCTGCCCGGACCGTAGTTGAGGCTCGCGCCGGCCAGTCCGTCGCCGTGGGCGATTTCGATCGCGGCGACACCGGCCCTGTCGAGCGCGGCGACGATCCTGCCGACCAGCTCAGGATCGATCCGGTGCCGGATGGCGTGCATACCGTCCCGGAGCGTCACGTCCTGCACGTAGATCTCGGTCATCGGGCCACCGCCTCGGAACGTTCGGCGATCCGTTCGGCGACGCGCATGGCGGCCGATGTCATGATGTCGAGATTGCCCGCGTAGGCCGGCAGGTAGTGGGCGGCGCCCTCGACCTCAAGGAACACCGACACCTTGGTGTCGACCGGCCCGGATCCCGCAGGCATGAGGGTGCTCACCTCGTCCGGGTCGATCTCGGTGAACTGCACCTTCTGCACCAGGCGGTAGCCGGGCACATACGTGGCCACCTCCGTCACCATCCGCTCGACGGAGTGGCGGATCTCGTCGTGATCCGCGTTCCCCACGAGGCAGAAGACGGTGTCGCGCATGATGAGCGGTGGTTCGGCCGGGTTGAGGACGATGATCGCCTTGCCCTTGCGGGCTCCGCCCACCGTCTGCACGGCGCGCGCCGTGGTCTCGGTGAACTCGTCGATGTTCGCCCGGGTGCCAGGTCCCGCGGACCGCGAGGCGACGGAGGCGACGATCTCCGCGTACGGCACCTCGGTCACCCGGGACACGGCGGCGACGATCGGGATCGTGGCCTGTCCGCCACAGGTCACCATGTTGATGTTCGGTGCGTCGAGGTGCTCGTCGAGGTTGACCGGCGGGATCACGAAGGGGCCGAGCGCCGCAGGGGTGAGGTCGACCAGTCGCCGCCCGTGTCCTTCCAGCAGCCGGGCGTTGGCCACGTGAGCGGCGGCGCTGGTGGCGTCGAGCACGATCCGTACATTCTCGAACTCCGGCATGCCCAGCAAGCCCCTGACTCCGTCGGAGGTGGTGGCCACGCCCATGCGGGCGGCGCGGGCGAGTCCGTCCGAGGCCGGGACGATACCCGCCATGGCGAGTACCTCCAGTCGTGCCGAGGCACGTTTGATCTTGATCATCAGATCGGTTCCGATGTTTCCCGATCCGACGATCGCCACGCCCGTGGGCTGCGTCATCACTCTCCCTTTCCTGAGAAGCGCGCGGTGATGGTGCCGAGGGGTTCGATCCGCACCTCGAAGACGTCGCCGGGCCGCACGGGGACCATCGGCCCCAGCGCCCCCGACAGGACGAGGTCGCCCGCGCGCAACGGCGTGCCGAAGTCGATCGCGGTGGCCGCCAGCCAGCGCAGGGCGTTGAGCGGGTCGCCGAGGCATGCTCGACCGGTCCCACTGGAGACCACCTCGCCGTCGCGGCGCATCGTCATGACGGCGTCGGCGGGCTCGAACGCCTCAAGCGGCAGACCCTGTTCACCCATGACGAAGACTCCGGAGGAGGCGTTGTCGGCGACCGTGTCGGTGATGCAGATCTTCCAGTCGGTGATCCGGCTGTCCACGATCTCCACGGCCGGGTACGCCAGTTCTACCGCTTGGCGCAGGCCGGCGAGGTCGGCCTCGGCCGTCAGGTCGCGGCCCAGCAGGAAGGCCACCTCGGCCTCCGCCTGCGGCTGGAGCAGTCGTGCCATCGGGACCTCTTCGTGGTCCGCGTAGCGCATGTCTGCGAACAGGACACCGAAGTCCGGTCGGTCGACGCCCACTTGGGACTGCACCGCTTCGGAGGTCAGGCCGATCTTCCGGCCGATGAGCCGGGCACCCGCGGCCAGTCGGCGTTCGGTCACCGCCTGCTGGACCCGATAGGCGAGAGCGATGTCGGTACGGCCGATGAGGTCCGTGAGCGGTTCGCATGACCGTCCGGTCGCACTGGCCCGTTCCAGGCGCGCAATCGCCGCCTGCACGTCTGCTGTGGTCGACGTCATGGGCATCCTCCGGCAGAGTCGGGCCTCGTCCGCCTCTGTTGCTCCGGCCCGGGAAAGGGCAGGAGCCACACGGGCGAGCGGACGGGCCGTCGTGGGATCGCGGCCACTTTTCCTGGCCGGTCACGCGTTCATCGTGCCGAGCCCGCCGCCCCTGCGGACGTCAGATTTCCACTGAGCGGGACAGCGTTGACCAGCCTCCGCCTGACGCCGGGGCGGTTCGTCGTCGACAGACACCGTCAGATCTCGGCGGCGATCCACTTCACCCGGAACTCCAGCTCATCGACGCGGATCCGGTCGCACGGGCCGCACGCAGAGAGCCCCGCCACCACCGTGTCGAAGAGCGGTACGGGTGCGGCGACGCAGGACACTCCGGCCGCGGACTCGCCGGTCTCGGTCGCACAGCCGATGCTGCGGATCCTCGTCGGGCTGTCCCTCAGCGCTGATACCGCGGTCCGTTCGCCTGCGCGGTCCGAGGCGGCATTCGTTGACTTAGCGGCTGAGCAGGTGACCGGCGGTGTCCGACCCGCGGTGTCAGACCGGCGGTTCGCGGTACGGACCGGCGAGATGTCCGCCGTCCACGGTGAACTGAGCACCGGTGCAGTCCGGCGAGACGAAACTCGTGGTCATGCTCGGCGGCTCGACCGAGCCGCCGCTGGCATCAAGCCCGTACTCGGCTGTGGTGTCCGCAGGACAGCGTCACGGCCTGTCCACCCTGATCCGTCGGACAGGCCCTGAGCGCCGCCGGGGCGTTGCGCCCGGCCTTGTGCCGCATGTTCCGGCGCTTCGGCGATCCAGTCGCCGACCACCAGCCGTCGGTGACTTGGCCGACCGTGCCATCATACGGAATTACCGCTGCCGACTCGGTTTCCTCCCGCCTTAGAGTCCTCGCACGGCGGTGCCACCCACGCTGCCGATGCCGCACGAGGCAGGTAGCCAGGTCCCGGTCGTCGGTCTCGGGACCACCACCCTTCTTGCGCGACCGTTACGCCCTTGACGTGGGCGACCGGACGCTCAGATCTCGTTCCGGCAGGCACAAAGTGGCGGCGTCGCACCTCAGCGCCGCTTTGGGCAGGTGAGCCGACATCCCCAATCCACGCAGCGGCTGCGCGCGGCGCTCAGGCGACGCGACCCGCCCATTCCCGTCGGAGGGCTCCCATGACGGAATCACCCCACACAGCACCGAGGGCAACTTCCACCGCGGACCGGGGCTGGACCCCCCGGCTCGTCTGGTCGACGATCTTCATGGCCCTGGTCCTGGAGGCGCTGGGTCTCGGCGCGACCATGGTCTCCATCGGACTCCCGAGCATCCTCAAGGAGTTCCCGACGACCCAAGGCGGCTGGCTGACCACGGCCTACTTCCTGGCGGGGGCCGTCTCCGCCCCGCTGCTCGGGAAAGCCGCCGACCTGTACGGCAAGAGACGGATCCTGCTGCTCACCATGCTGGTCTCGGGTGTCGGGGCCATGCTGTGCGCACTGGCGCCGAGCTTCGGGGTCCTGCTGGTGGGGCGGGCGTTGCAAGGACCCATCCTGGCAACGCTCTCGCTGGTCCCCTCCCTCATTCGGGACACCTACCCGCCGAAGCGCGCCGTCGTCGCCTCCGCTGTCACGATCACCGGGTTGGGCTTCTTCTCGGTTTTCACACCTCTGCTCGTCGGCAAGCTCATCGAGACCACGGGCTTTCGGGGGATGTTCTGGTTCGACGCTGTCTGGACATTCGCACTGTGCGTGGCGATCTGGCTGGTCGCCCCCGAGTCGCCCTTGCGGCGCAGCACCCACTTGGACATCCTCGGCGGCACCCTGCTCAGCGCCGGTGTTCTCGCGGTGCTGCTCTACGTGAGCATGGGCCACGCATGGGGCTGGACGTCAACAGCCGGCCTGCTCCTGGTACTGGGCGGCGCCATATTGCTGGTGCTCTTCTACCACCGTGCGCACCGCACGGAGGAGCCGATCGTGAATCTCGCCCTGTTCCGCCGCAGGCCGCTGCTGTTCGTCGCGATCGGTGGCGCGACCGGCTACGGCATCTCGATCACGATCAGCCAGGTCGTCCCGATGCTCGCGATGACCCCGCGGGCGGCCGGGGAGACCTACGGGCTCGGCTACAGCACGTACCGGTACGCCACCCTCGGAACTCCGCAGGCCATCGCGACCGTCGCGGCCGGTATGGTTGTCGGTCTCCTGGTCGCCCGTGGCAGGCACCCGCGGTTGTTCCTGACCATCGGCCTGCTCGCGTGGCCGGTCGCCACCATGCTGCTCGCCTACCGCAACGACAGCTTCCTCGAACTCGCGGTCGCCGCCTTGGTGGTCGGCGTCGCCGGCGGGTTGGTCACCGCGTCGGTTCCGAATCTGGTGATGCGGGCGACGCCGGCCGACGATCAGGGCTCGACCGCCGGTACCGTCCAGCTCTGCCAGACCGGGTTCTCGGCCGTCACGCCCGTCGTGATGTTCGCGGTGCTCGCCCCGCACGCCAAGGTCTTTCCGGGCGGAGGCGTGGTGTACGGGGAGACGGGCTTCCGCACCTGGCTGTTGGTCACGGCCGTGCTGGCGATCGTCATCGCCGCGATCGGGGCGACGCTGCTGCGTGAGCGTCCCGACCAGGACGTGCAGGAGTTCGCTCTCGACGCGGCGTCTCCGCTCTCCGAGCGCGCCGGAAAAGCCGCCCCTTCCGTGGGGCCTTTGGAGTCCCCGAACGGATGAGCGCCAACCATCGGTATGGGCTCCCCGCCCAGGCAGGGGGGCAAAACCTGCACACTTCACCGTTCCTTGGAGGTCGGCCCGTGGCCGAGACAGTGATCACAGACATCCTCGTCGTCGGTGCCGGACCCGTCGGACTCTACGGCGCCTATTGCGCTGGTTTCCGGGGGCTCCGGACCGTCGTGGTCGACGAGTTGCCGCAGTGCGGTGGCCAGATCACCGCGCTCTATCCGGAGAAGGAGATCCGTGACATCGCGGCCGTCCCCGGAGCCCGTGGTCGCGACGTCGTCGCCGATCTCAAGGAGCAGGCCGACGCGTTCAGCCCGACCTACCTGCTCGGCCGTCAGGCGACCGGTCTCACCCACTCACCTGACGGGCGCCCGCAGGTGACCCTCTCCGACGGTGGCGTCGTCGACGCCGGCGCGGTTGTGCTGACCGCCGGGATGGGCACGTTCACCCCGCGGGCGCTACCGGCCGGAGAGGAGTTCCTCGGCCGTGGGCTGAGCTACTTCGTCCCCGACCCGACGGTGTACGCGGACCGCGACGTCCTGGTTGTCGGTGGCGGGGACAGCGCGGTCGACTGGTCGCTCGCTCTGTGCCCGATCGCCCGCTCGGTCACGCTCGTGCACCGTCGCAGCGCGTTCCGGGCGCATGCGGCGAGTGTGCGGGAGGTGCGCGGATGCGGCGCCGAGATCGTGACCGGTGCCCAGGTGGAGGCGCTGTACGGCGACGACCGGGTACGCGAGGCACACCTTCGGATCGACGGCGAGGAGGAGGTCCGAGTGCTGAAGGTCGACGCGGTTGTGGCCGCGCTCGGCTTCCTCAGCAACCTCGGGCCGCTCGCCGAGTGGGGGCTGCGGCTGGAGCGGCGGACGATCGTCGTCGACACCCGGATGCGCACCACGGTCAACCGCGTGTACGCCGCTGGCGACGTCACCGCATACCCCGGCAAGGTCCGTCTGATGTCCGTTGGCTTCGGAGAGGTCGCTACCGCCGTCAACAACGCCGCGGTCGCCCTGGATCCCACACTCTCCCTGTTCCCCGGCCACTCAAGCGAGTCCGCCTGAACGCCCGGGTCTTCCCGGAAGCTCAGCGGGAAGGCCCGGCCCGGCGAGCGATGCCGGAACGGGAAGCACTCCGGAGCTCACTCGCCCACAGCCACCCAGCAGTTGTGTCAGGCACGACTCTTGACAGCCCACAGAGCGAGTGTGAGCCTGCTTACATCGTACTGATTTCCAGGAGATTTCAGACTCGGCGCCCCGATGGGAGCAGGTTTCCTGGCAAAACAGCAACGAGGGATAGGGAATAGTGTCCTGATCTGGAGGGCGGCAGCCGTGTTGATTGACTCGGTAAACGTTGCATCGGTCAAGCCGGCGACTCCGGTGGACGAAGCTCCGCACGAAGGTGTCCTCGGGCCCGCTGAAGACACGCAGCCCCGGGTGGTGCGAGCGAGCTCACCTCGGCGGACGCACACCGAAGCCGTGGGAAATGACCGCGGCGGCCCGGAGCGCACCGTTCTCGGCCGGATCGCGGCCGTCCTGGAGGCGTTCGACGAGAGTCACGAGGTACTGAAACTCAGCGAGCTGCACCAACGCACCCACCTGCCCAAGTCGACCCTGCACCGGCTGGCGGAGCAGCTCTGCAAGGTCGGCTGGATCGAGCGCCATCTCGACGGCTATCGCGTAGGAATGCGGCTGTTCGAGCTCGGTAACCTCGCGGTCGAGGGAAAGGCGCTACAGGAGGCGGCGTTCGCACACCTGCAGGCGCTCGCGGCGAAGACCGGGATGGCCGCACAGCTCGCCATCCTCGACCAGGCCGAGATCGTGTACCTCGAACGCATCGGCGGAGCGTCGATCCGGCTACCGACCCGGCGCGGCGGTCGCCAGCCCGCCTACTGCACCGCGCTGGGCAAGGCGATGATCGCGTTCGACGAAGAGGCGGTCCGGTCCGTGCTCGCCGCGGGAATGCCGAAGAAGACGGCGAACACCATCACCGATCCCGCCGCTCTGCGCAGAGAACTCAGCAAGGTCCGCCGGGACGGCGTCGCATTCGACCGGGGCGAGGCATACAAGGAGTTCGTCTGCGTCGCCACGCCGATCCGCCGATCAGGACGCACGATCGGAGCTGTCTCGGTCACCGGGCCGGCCGGCCAGATGCGGTGGGGCATGGCGAGTGAAGCCGTGCGCAACACCGCGACCGCGATCTGGAATGCCAACCTCGTCCTCAAGTTCGGGGCCTTGGGCGCCACCCGTTCATAGGCGCATCCCACCGAGCGGAATCTCGCCACGACACGGCCGCCACGAACCGGGAGTGTCAACTCCGTAGGAAGGGCACGCTCAGTCCGGACAGGAGACGGTCGCTGATGACAGAACTGACGCATGACGGCACCAGCAGGACGCTGGAGACTCCGCGGGGAACCCTGCATTACCACGAGGCCGGTGACGGGCCGCCGCTGCTCCTGCTCCACGGTTCCGGTCCGGGAGTCAGCGGTTGGGCGAACTTCGGAAACAATCTGCCCGTGTTCGCCCAGCACTTCAGGACGTTGGTCCTCGATCTTCCGGGCTTCGGCAAAAGCTATTCGTCTGACAGTGACCCCATGTCCGCCGCGTTGCCCGCGGTCCTCGACTTCCTCGACGGCCTGCGGGTCGGCCAACTCCCGGTCCTGGGAAATTCGATGGGCGGGGCCATCGCCGCCCGCCTGGCGGCCGGCTATCCCGACCGAGTGAGCAGGCTCATCACGATCGGGGGCATCGGGCTGCCGCTCTTCAGCCCGTCACCACCGGAGGGAATCAAGCTGCTCGTACAGTTCGTCGAAGACCCCACCCGTGAGCGGCTCGTAGCCTGGATGGAATCCATGGTCTACGACACCAATATCCTGACTGACGAATTCGTCGATATGCGTTGGCAGACGGCGAAGAGGCCGGAAGCGCTCGCCGACGTCAGGAAGCTGTTCAATCTCCGGTCGCTGGCCGCCATGGGAAAGCCGGCCGCCAGGGCAGCCGAGGCGATCGGGATGCTGACACAGATCCAGACGCCGACGCTGGTCACCTTCGGGCGCGACGACCGGGTGACGCCACTCGACAGTTCGCTCGTCGCGATGCGCTACATCAAACGGTGTGAGCTGCACGTCTTCTACGACTGCGGGCACTGGGCGATGATCGAGCGCAAGGACGAGTTCGAGAACGTCGCCCTCTCCTACCTCCTTCGCGACACCAAGCCTGTGGTCGGCCTTTAGCCCCGCCCCACTGAGGACTCCCAGCCGCTCCAGGAGCCAAAGTAGACTGTTTTCTCCTCAAACCCCGTCCTGAGAGAAGGGATACGACCGATCTGATGATCATCGCCAAGGGCGGGCAGCGGGAATCGGTGGCGCCGGAGACCCTCGCGCCACAGGTCGCGAGGAAGCTTGAGAACGAGATCATCCAGCAGGGCTGGCCGGTCGGGCAGCTCCTCGGCTCGGAGACCGAACTGCGGGAGAGGTTCGGGGTCTCGCGCTCGGTGCTGCGCGAGGCGATCCGGCTGCTGGAACACCAACTGGTCGCACAGATGCGGCACGGTCCGGGCGGCGGGCTCGTGGTGTGCGCGCCGGACTCGTCTCCGGCGACCCGTGCGCTGGTCATCTACCTGGAGTACGTCGGAACCAGCGTCGGGGACCTCCACCACGCCCGCCTCCTGCTCGAACCGCTCGCGGCCCGGCTGGCCACGCAGTCGGTGACCGAAGAGGAGATCGCCCGGCTGCGCGCGACCGCCGGTCCCTGTCAGCCCGTCGACGCCGATTTCCACGTGCTGGTAGGGCAACTGTCGGGCAACAAGGTGCTACAGCTGTTCACCGAGGTGCTGGCTCGGCTGAGCGGCCAGTATGTTCTGACGTACCAAGACGCGCCGTCGACTGGGGTCGCGGCACCGTGGGTGCACGCGCCGGCCCGGCACGTCGAGGTGGTCGACGCGATGCTCGCCGGCGACGACGCCTCCGCGCAGGTCCGCATGGTCGCGCACCTCACGGAGATCGAGGACTGGCTGCTCACCCACAGCCGTAGCTGGTCATCGGAGCGCATGCTGACTCGCCCCGTCGATCCGCAGCCGGGCCGCGACCCCGCACGCAAGGGAGCAGAGCTTCTCGCGGGCCGCATCCACGACGACATCGTCGGCGAGGGCCACCGGGTCGGCGAAGTCTTCGGATCGGAGTCCGTCCTCCTGGCCCGTTACCAGGTCGGCCGCGCCATGCTCCGAGAGGCCGTGCGGATCCTGGAGCACCACAGCGTCGCGCAGATGCGCCGGGGCCACGGCGGCGGACTGGTCGTCCTGGCGCCCGACCCCACAGCGAGCATCCACACGATCGGTCTTTACCTCAACTACCAGGGCCTGCGCCCCGAGCATCTACTCGTCGTCCGTGAAGCCCTTGAGCTGGGATGCGTCCAGGCCGCCACCGCAGCAGCACGCGGTCCCGCAGCCGCCGCCCGGCTCCGTGCCATGCTCGCGCGCGAAGACATCGGCGAAGGATTCCACTCCCAGCTCGCGGAGATCGCCGGCAACACCGTACTGACCCTGTTCCTGAGCATCGTCACCAGGCTTTGGGCCAGTCAGGGCTTCGGCGAGAGGTCACCGGAAACAACCGGCGATGGTGATGTCCACAAGGCGATCCTTGAGGCCGTCTTGGCCGGAGACGAAGGTCTCGCGCAGCACCGCATGCGTCGCCACCTGCGGACTTTTACCTCTCGGTGGCACTGAGCCCTGTCCGGCTGATCGTGGTCACCGGCCTGGCCCCGTCGATGCGGGGCCGGGCCGGTAGCCACGATCAGCCAAGGTCATGAGGCTCCCGGCCGGCGAGGTGGCGGCCGGCGCGATACCCCATCGTCACGCTGGAACCGATGCACGCGCCCCCGCCGGGATACGTCGCGCCCAGGACCGCGGCGGACGTATTACCCACCGCGTAGAGTCCGTCGATCACCGGGACACGGTTGCCCAGGACACGCGCATCGGCGTCGATCCGGCAGCCGCCATTGGTGCCGAGCGTCCCCGGCCACTGCTGGATCGCCCCGTACGGCGGCCCGACGATGGGCTTGATGGTCACGGTGTCGGGCCCGGTGAGGACGTGGGTCTGGAGCGGATCGGCCCAGTCCGGGTCCTCGCCCTTTTCGGCGTACTCGTTGTAGCGGTCCACCGTTTCCCGTAGCGCGGAAGGTTCGATGCCGAGTTTCTCGGCCAGCTCGCCGATGGAGTCGGCCACCGCCAGCCAGTCCGGCGCCGGCTGGCCTTCCGGACCGGTCAGGCTCATCTCGATTCCGGGTTTGGCACCCATGATTCCCTCGGCGAGGTGCTGGGCGCCGAAAATCACCCAGGCCGGAGGCTTGTTCGCGAATCCGGGGAGCCGCTGGTCGTAGAAGCCGAAAGGGTGTGAGAAGTCGTTGTAGGTAAAGCCGCCGTGCATGAAACGGCGGCCGGATTTGTTGACGATGATCGAGCCGGCACCCAGCCCCATGATCATCTGCGGCAACGGATTCCCGTCCCTGCCCTTCTCCCACGGGTCGTACACGACTCCATAGGAGAAGAAGGTGGTCATCGAGCCCAGCTTGGCTCCGGCCTCCATCGCCATCAGGTGACCGTCGCCGGTATTCGACCATGGGGTCATGGGCTTGACCTCATACCCGATGAAGGTTCTGACCATCTCCGGGTTCCACTCGAAACCGCCGCAGGCCAGGACGACCCCCCTGCGTGCGCCGATCCGGCGTCGACCGCCGTCGCTGTCGCCGACGACTACGCCCACCACCGCCGAGTCGTCGTTGGTGACCAGTTGGAGCGCCGGGGTTCGTGTCCGCACCTGGACACCTCGGTCCACCAGCGCCTTCAGCAGTGGGGCGATCAGACCACCGCCCTTGGCCCGCCAGCCCTCGCGCTGCCGCCTGGCCAGTTCCTCCGGGCCGACCTCGCCGCGGTGCATCTCCGGGAAACTGACCTCGGCAGGCGGCACCCAGGGACCCCGGTTGATCAGCTTCGCCAACTCGCCCAGCTCGGCGCCGGCCGGATAGGGCTTGACCGATACCGACCGCGGAAAGTGCCGCACACCGGGAATCCGATCCCCGATCACGGAGTAATAGTCGTCCAGCGTCAGGTGCGGCTCGCATTCGTACCCGGTGTGGGTCTCCAGGTAGTCCAGCGCCACCGGGGCGGTGTCGACGTAAACCTCGACCAGCGACGGATCGGCCTCCCGTCCGTCGGAGAGGCGATGGATGTACGCGATCGCGTCCTCGCGGGAGTCCTTGTCCGCGATGTGGCGGTTGTTCGGGATCCACATGTCCCCGCCGGAGACCGCGGTGGTACCGCCGATGTATTCGTCCTTCTCGACGACCACGACGCTCGCGCCGCCGTCCCGCGCGAGCAACGCCGAGGTGAGCGCTCCGCCCCCGCTCCCCACCACAACGACGTCGAAGATCTCGTCCCATTGCTGATCTTGACTTCCAGGCACAGCGAACTCCCCAATGCGGTAGGCAAAGGTCGATGAAAGGCAGGTCATGGCGGGGAGGTCTCCGGACGAGGTGCGGCGTCGCACTTCGTCCGGAGATCCCAGGAAGCGATCGTCGAGAAGTGATTCCGGATCAGCCGTTCCAGATGAACCGGTCCGCGACCCGGTGGTGGTTGTAGATCGTCATCTCCTGGTCCTCGCTGAGCCGGTGCCCGTCGAAGCTCGGAGAGTGCATGCCGACCGTGACCTCCTTGGCGTTGGACAGATCCTGGTTGAAGACCTCACCAAGGTCGGCGTCGCGCCAGTTCTCGAAGTACTCCGGCTGGAACTGCCGTTTCTTGTCGTAGTCGGCCATCGGGATCAGGTCGAGGCTGCCGATCTCGAAGAGACAACTGTCCGGGTCGAAGCCGTTGGGTCGGGCCCGGTACATGAACATCGAGCCCTGGTTGGGCAGCAGGATGGTGTTCGGGAAGACGTTCCAGGCGGTGCCGGCCTCGGCCCACTGCTGGGGGGTGATCTCCTTCCAGTCGTAGCCCTCCGCGAGCGACAGGTTTTTGTAGAGCTCAAGGAAGTACTGACCGGCGCTCACGTCCTTCGGAACGTCCGCGGTCTTGAGCGCCTCGGCCGCACGCCAGCTCCGCTCGTTCTCCAGGCCACGCATGTCGTCGGCGATGTACTGCACGCTCAGGGCCACCGCGAGGCGCTCGTCGGTGACGTTGTCGGTGCCCCGCTGGGCCGGGTCCTTACCGGCGTCGTCGGTGATGGTTTGCTTCTTGCGTCCCACAGACGCGTAGTACGCGTGCCGCTCGTAGGCCGTCGTCGGCGCCCACACCCGACTTTCCAGCTCCTGCATCGAGGCGATGTTCGTGTTCGACTTGTCGAACCGGTGCAGTTGCGGGTGTGTCCCGAGGACGTGGTACGCCTCCAGGAATCCGTCGAGCGCGGTCTTCCAGTTGCAGGGCAGGATCACGCCCTTCAGCCACCGATACCGCATGTTCTCCATCTGGAACGGCTCGAAGATCCTCGGAATCGGGTCGAGGTACTCCAGCAGTGGCGCGGCGTCGGGATCCATATTGATGAAGACGAATCCGCCCCATGTCTCCGCCCGCACCCCGACCAGGCCCAGGTCGTCGTCCGACCTCGGCACGAACTCCTCGCGGTCGAGCACCAGCCGGATCGAGCCGTCGAGGTTCCACCGCCAGCCGTGGAACGGGCAGATGAGCGAGCCCACCCGGCCCCGGCCACGGGCCAGTCGTGTGCCACGGTGCCGGCAGGCGTTGTGGTACGCGCGGACCGACGCCCGGGACTCCCGCACGATCAGGATCGAGTGCGAGCCGATCTCGTACTCGACGAAGTTGCCGACACCCGGAAGCTCCTCCAGACGGCAGGCCATGAGCCAGGTCCGCCTGAACATCTTGTCGAGTTCGAGCCGTAGGAACTCGGGGTCGAGATAGCGCGCCTTTGGTACGAACGCGCGGTCGAGCCTGTACTTCTCGGGGACCAGATCAGCGGGGACATCCCCCTGGAACCAGGGCGTCTTGCCACGTAGCCTGGGTTCAAGCACCACAGACACCGAAAATCACTCCTCCACCATTCGTTCTTCTGCGAACGTGCTTCAGCCCGCGTCCGGGCCGGCTATCTCGGCCCCGTCCAGGCGCCGCACCACGTGGATACAATTGCCGGGGCACTCGTCGGCGGCGTCGATCACGTCGAGGCGCAACCGGTTCGAGACGTCGGCCTGGGCCCCCTCCGCCATCAGCAAGTCCCCCTCGTTTCCTTCCTTCACATAGGCCAACCCGTCGCGGCCGAATTCGAAGACGTCAGGCGCTACCTGCACACACAAGCCGTCACCGGTGCAGAGTTTCTGATCGATCCACACCCGCACTTCTTCCTCGTCACTCATCGACCTTGCCTCTCGCCATTCGGGATTGCGCGGCGGTCAGTGTCAGCTAAGACTTTCCCTGGGCGGTCTGGGCCGTCCACCGGGTATTCCACTAAACGGAATCAGCCGTCCTCGGCCATGGTCACGGCGGCGAGGTGCATTTCCCGCTGAGTGTGGGCCGTTCAGCCCCGGCTCGCGTTCGACGCCGCGTGGAGATACGCGAACGGCGACGTGCCTTCCCCTGAGTACTCCATGATCTCGACGAAGTGGCCCAGCTCAGCCGTGAGGTCCACGTAGCCGAAGCGAATGGGGCCACTGCGCCCGTACTGTGCCCAGGACTTGCCGGCACCGGTGACAAGCGCCGATGCCTCGTCGAAGTCCTCGACGCGGAACGCCACGTGATGCAGCGTCGCCGGCATTTCGGGCCGGACGCCGCGATGGTAGAGAGCGACCGCTCCCTCGACCGGGCGGATGATTTCGATGTTGGTCGCTCCCGCGTTGACCAGGGCCACGTCGATGACCCATTCGTCGGCCGGGACACCGTCCACCACCACGAAATCGGAGGACCCCGGTTCGTCGCCGGCCGGGGGGCGCCCGCCGCCCAGTGACGACTTGTAGTGCCTGACGCACTCCACCGTCCCCAGGCTCGACTCCAGGTACGACGTCGCGGCGTCGATGTCGTCAGTCACGTACCCGAGCTGAATGAAATTGCGGAAGAGGTCGCTGAATGATCGCATCTCGTGATCCTTTTCCCGGCGGCGGCGCCGCGCGTCATTTGCTGTTCGTCACCACGACGGATCGCAACAACTCTCCCGTCCGGCGTCAGCGGGTTCCACCGGCCGTCCCGCCAGGCGGAATACAGGGAGGAATTCGGGGGAAGCTGTGCCAGGATGCCGAGGTGACCACATCGAAAAGTGTCGCCTTGGACAAAGACGTGATCGAGCATCGGCTCATCACGATGCGAAAATCGATCGGGCAACTGGAATCGGCCGGGCGGCTCAGCGTCGCTCGCCTGGACGAGAACCCGGCGACCGGGGCAGCGGTCGAACGGTTGCTGGCGATCCTTGACGAACTGGCGTTCGCGATCAACCGGCACGTCGCGTCGGTGATTCTGGGGCAGGTGCCGCAGACCTCCGCAGCTTCGTTCGGCGCGGCCCGAGAAGCGGGACTGCTCGACGAGCGGCTCGCGACCGCGCTTGTGCCGGAGGAAGGTCCGCACAATGTTCTCGTGCAACTTCACCTGGACAGCGAGCCGGAGGCGATCGAGGCCATCATGTCCGACGCGATTTCCGGGTACCGCGAGTATGCGCGGCAGGTCACCGAGTGGGCGGGCTCGCGTTCCTGACCGCTGACGAGGCGTCGGCACATGGCGGTGCGGGCGAAGTCGCGCGTACCGCTCGACGCCTCGCCCGCGCGACCCGCACCGCGGATCTCCGACACGCCCTGGAGACGCAGCAGGAAGGGTTTCCTCTCACGGCCGACCGGTGAGGAAACCCTTCCTTTCTCGCGTCCGGATCAGGCCGGCGGAGGGGTGAACTTGTGTCCCCAGAAAGCACCTTCGGTGATCTCGTAGGTCGGCTGCTCGCCTTCGACACGGAGGCCGTCGAAGCCGAACTCGATCGCGTACCGCTCCGGCGAGTACACATAGAACGAGACCATGTGGTCGTTCGTGTGCTTGCCGAGAGTGTTCATCAGCGGGATGCCGAGCTTCTCGGCCCGGTCCAGCGCGAGCCCGACGTCATCCAGGCTGGCCCCCTCAAGCATGAGGTGGATCAGCCGACCCGGTCCGGGTGCCGACGTCACACCGATGGTGTGGTGTCGGTCGTTGGAGCTGAGGAACCACACCGTGCGATCACGGCCACCCATGGTGTTGCGCTCGTAGAAGCCGAGCACATCGGTGTAGAACTCCTTCAGCGCCCGGCCGTTCTCGCCGGTGACGATGACGTGGCCCATGCCCATGTCGCCGGTCACGAACGCGCTCACGGTGGGTAGCCGGACCGGGACGTGGTCCAGGATCGGGCCGTAGAAGAGCTCGATCGGGTTGCCACCAGGATCGTCGAAGCGGACGAAGCCGGTGACCCGCCGCTGGTCGCTCTCCGCGTCCGTCCCCTCGACCACCTTGATGCCGGTGCTCGCCACCTCGCTCGCGATCCGGCGCATGTCGCGCTCGTTGAGGACCTCCAGACCCAGTGCGGTCATCTTGCTCTCGGAGCCCCTGGAGACGACCAGCCTGGCCGGATAGTCGTCCATCCGGTACCGCAGCGACTCATCTTCCTCATCGGCCACCGGCATCAGGCCGAGGAAGTCACCCGCGAAGGTCTTCCAAGCTTCGAGGTCGGTCGAGTCCAGCCGCACATAGCCGAGCGAATGAATGGGCATTCATGAACTCCTTTCAGTACCAAGGAACTGATCAACGCGATCTGGCCGTGATCTCATCGGCGGGCCCAGTGCGAGTCGTCATGCCACGTGGTTTCGACCAGCGACATGGGCTCGTCCCAGCATTCCGTGTACGTCGCGCCTCGGAGACCCGCGGTGAGGACATAGGGCGTGCCCGCCTCAACGGTGAAGAATCCGCCGGCACTCACGCCATCGGTCCGTTTGCCGTCCTCGGTCTCGACCGTGAGCTCCCCGTCTATGACGATGATGAGCTGCGGCAGATTGTGGTGTCGTTTGGGCAGGGTGAAGCCGGGTCGAATACGCCGTCCCCGCCATTTGAAGGCGGGTTCGATCCGCGCCGAAGCCCACATCGCCCCGTCGAAGGTCCTGGCGATGTCGACCGGCGCGGCTTCGAACTTGCCGCCGTCGTTCCAGTAGAAGCTCGGATCAGCCTGGTCGAAGTGGAGTGTCTCCCACCCGTCGTCATCGGCGAGATCGGTGAAGAATATAGGCACGAGCACAGGATTCGCCGTCTGCTCGACCAGAGGCAACACGCGATCCCGCTGGGCGGAACGGCGCCGGATTGAACGAGAGCGTTCCATTCACCGGGATGGTGCGGCGACAGATCCCAGAGGGCTCACCATATCCTCCGTGCATGTCGATTTCCCTGGATAGCCTGGTAGACGCCGACGGGTGGATCCCGATGCCGTTGGACCAGCAGAACAACCCGTCTTACCTGTGGGAGGACGGCCGGCCACTTGCCGACGCACCGGTGGACTTTGCGGCGACGTTCGGCGAGTCGATGTGGGTCACCACCAAACCGATCGATCTTCCCGTTTTCAACCGCAATCCCCTGCGGGTCGTGCCGGGTTTCATGGTTCCGCGGCACAGTCACAACATCGACGAGACCGTGCTCATTCTCAAAGGCGAATACCTCATAGAATTCGGCGGCCCGGAGAAGCCGGAGAGCGTGCGCGTCGGGGCCGGCAGCTTCTTCACCAGCCGGGCAGGCACGCCTTACACGATGACGGCCGGCCCTGAGGGCGTCACCTACATCGAGACGTGGGGTGTGCCGGTCAGCAAGCTCAAGACCTTCTGGTGCGACTACGGCTGGGTCCACCGCTGATGCCCCGACATGGCGGTGGGTGAGAACTCGGTTCCACCGTCCATTCCAAGGGCAGACACCGGGCGAAGTACACCTTTGCCCGGGCCACCCTGCCCCCTCCTGGGCCGCCGTGGCGCCCTCTTTCGCCTTGCGATTCACGGCGCCCGACCCCGCTCACTGATCCAGCCCAATCCAAACGAAAGACCTTAGTCGTAGACGGTGGTCTCGCCGAAGACCGCCGCGTGCTCCAGCACATCCTCCAAGGGGTCGTCGATCTGGCCGATCGAGACCAGGGCGACACCGTTGTGCGAGTCCTTGTGGGTTTCGTCGGCGGCGGCGGTGGAGGCAGGAAGTACGGCCGCCAGCCCCGCCGCGCCAAGAAGTGTCAGGGTGATTTTGGCCTTCATGTCGTTTCGCCCATCTGCTCATCGCTACCGCCGTCGTATACCTGTCGGCCGGTGCAACTATCCGATCGGCTCCCAGGTCACGGGTGCACACCACATCCGTGTACGTTCACCCGTGCGGCCTTCGTGCCGTGAGCCTCGCCGACCGTAACGACCTCGCCGTGCCCTTGGCCGCTGTCGCTTTTCAGTAAACAGTTGGCCAGAGCGAAGGCATCCTCGGTTTTGGGGTGGGTCGTGCCCAGCCGGGTGTTTAGGATCAGCGCGCCCCTGCGCGCGAGGTTCGCCGCGGTCGGGTCGTTCAACGCGTGCACGGCTCGGGCCTTGAGCAGCAGGGCGTACCCGACGTACAGGTGGTCCGGCGCGTAACTGGCCTCGCGGATCCGTAGCGCCCGGGAAATCAGTGGCACGGCAACGGCGTGGTCGTCCATGTCGAGGTGGATACTCGCCAGCGCAATCAAGTCGAAGCTCACGTAAGGGTCGTCCGGTCCGTACGCCGCCTCGTCGATCCGCAGCGCCCGCTCGGCCAAGGGCACCGCCGCCTCATGATCACCGAGAAGGTGTCGGATGCGCGCCAGGGTGGCCAAGTCCGTCGCGATGGCGGGACTGTCCGCCGACAGACAGGACTCGTGCAGGCTCAGAGCACGTTCCGCCATCGGACGCGCTCGCTCCGGCGCGCCGCGGTCCCGGTGGATCTGCGCCAAAGTGATCAGGTCGAAGCCGATTTCCGCGTCTCTCTGTTCGAGCGATTCGTCGATCGCGAGGGCACGCTCACACAGGGGCAGTGCCACCTGGTGGTCCCCGATCGAAAGGAGGAACACCGACGCCAGCCTCAGCAGCGTCGCCGTCTCCGCAGCACACTCGGTCGGCGGCTCGTCCTTGGCCACCACGAGTGCGTGCGGGAGCAGTGCCTGCCATCGCGATCGCGCATCCGGGTCACCGTGGATGTCGTGTGGCACTGCCGCGAGCAGCGCCCGGCACAGTCGCCCCCGAGCGTCGGTGCGCACGTCGTCCGGCATCGCGGCGCGGATGGCGGCCTGCACCAGTCGGTGCAGCACCAGGGAGGAGGCACCGCGCCTCGCGAGTCCCAGGCCGGCCAGAGCACCGACCGTCGTGTCCCACGCCACCGGGTCGGCCGCCGCCGCAATCAGTGTTTCCGTGCTGCCGCTGAACAGGTCCAGTGGGATCGGCTCCGGTGCCAGCAGGGCACACAGCTCCAGCAGCCGCATCGCTTGCGGCTGTCTGATCTCCAGCTTTCGCACGCTGAGCTGCCACAGGGTCGCGACCACTACCGTCGGCCGGTCCGCCAACTCGCCCAGCGCGATCATGTCCTCCAGCCGCGACGTCAGCAGAGTCAGGTACTCCTCAGGCGCGGTCTGGTTGTAGTCCATGTACCCGGCCGCCTGTTCCAGCGCCAGCGGCAGGTCCCCCAGGTGCTCAGTGATCCGGTCCGCCACCACCGTGGTCATGCCGCACACCCGCCGGGCTAGCAGCTCCACCGCCTCCGGCCTGGTGAACACGTCCAGGTCGATGACGCCGGCTCTGCTCGACCAGCCGCGCAACCTGGTCGTGACGATGACGTGACCGTTGCTCCCCAGGTCACCCGACGGCAGGGCGTGCATGAGCGTGCCCGGTCTCTCCCCGTTGTCGAAGATGATCAGCCAGGGCCCGTGGTCCACCAAAGTGCCGTACACCCGTGGGATGACCTGTTCGGAACTCACGTCCGCCAGTCCCAGTTCCCTGGCCAGCGACGCGAACTGTGACGCCACCAGATCGGGATCCTCGGCGTCCACGAACGCCACGAACCGGTAGGCCGACCGGTAGAGGTAGGCGTACTCGACGGCGAGCTGTGTCTTGCCGACACCACCCAGCCCGTGCACGACCTGCATCGCGCCATCGTCACCCGAGGTGAGGCGCTGCCGTAACTCCCGCAATGTGGCGTCGCGGCCGGTGAAGTGGGTGTTGCGCGGCGGCAGCCGATAGGTCGCCGGACGGGGCCGCGAGCCCGATGAACGCGCCGCCGGTACGCGGACCTCCTTGACAGCGGTCTCGAACAGGTCGGTGAGCGTGGCATGGTCACTCCGCAGCCGCGCGAGTTCCTCCTCGGAGGAGAGGTTGATCCGACCGGCGTGCGCGGCGCTGACGCAGGCGGTCACGTAGGCCGCGACCCGCTCCCACGGGGGCGGCTTGGTGAACTTGCCTGCCAGCAGATCCGACAGCGACGACCGAGTGAGGACCTTGTTCCCGTCGTGGGCCAGCAGTTGCGCCTGGGTGGGTGACCCCGAGGACGTACGCAACCGCTGCAACCGGTTGACGAACCAGCTTTGGGGTGAGGTCGGTCCCCTCATATGCGCCGCTTTCCCTCGTCTCGCTCTCCGGAGTCGTCCGGACTTCGAAGCCCAGAAATGTATCTCATCCAGCGGGGGAGCCCAGCGGATCCGGACTCCTCCGAGACCGCCGTACCAAAGCGGCGCCACCCCTCAACGTAGACGGCGGCACAGGTGCCGCAGCAGCCGTCCGTGGTTCGTCGGCTCCGGCTGCTGGTTCCGCACAACCGGGCGGCGCCACGGGCGGCGTGCCAAGAATCTGAACTCCGAGGGGATCAATCATGGAACTCAAGGGAAACGTCATTCGAATCGCCGGCGCAGGCGCGGCGATCGCATTCAGCTCGACGCTGCTGGTAGGCACCGCAACCTCGGCGCAGGCGGCGCCGGTGTACTACCAGGTGATCAACGGCAACAGCAGCAACTCCTGCCTCCAGGTGAACATCTCGGGAGGCAAGGGCAACCTCGTCCTCGGCAACTGTGACCGCAGCGCGAAGCAGGTGTGGACGATCATCGGCGGCATTTTCAGGAACCCGACTTCAGGCCACTGCCTCGACGGAAACGGCGCGGACGTCTACACGTTCCCGTGCAACGGCGGCGGGTTTCAGAAGTGGACGACCACGTCCGGCAGCCCGAAGTCCATCAAGCACAACCAGAGCGGCAAGTACTTGGACGCGAACGGAAAGGTCGGGGCCGAGGTCGTCTTCAAACCCACCATCGCGACGGCGTCCCGCTGGGTGATCGACCAGGTGTGAACCGGCTGACCCCGTGAGCGCGGCGGGCCGTCCCCACGGGCGGCCCGCCGTCCCGGAAGGCACCGGTGTCTTTGCCGCTTGTCGGTAACCACGTGTGCCAGGCACAACCCCAGGGCGTCGGCGTAGTCGCTTGACGCGAGGATCGTGATGGTCCTTCAGTTCGACTGGTTCCGGCGGGATGCGGACTTCGCGCGGCCGTGGGTGCGCAGAACAGCCGCACCGCTCCGCCGAGCAGGGTGCGTTGGAGCGCAGCCACAGCGACACGTCGACCGCAAGGACCAGTTGACCGTCGGGAAAGCACGGCAAGGGTCTCCAGGTCCTGACGCGGTGAGGGTGTCATGCTGCCGGTGCTCGGGTTCCGGCGCTCGGGAGGGCAACGACCGTCTCCGCCCATCACGGCCGTCCTTTTCGATGGGTGGATTCCCGGTCCTGCTCCGGGAGAGCACGGGCGGAGTTCGCGTACCGGATCGCGGTCTTCTCACTGAGGCCGAAGACCTCGGCGAGGTGGAGCGGGCCGGGGCCGTGAGCGAGGGCTTCTTCCCTCTGGCGGTCCACGCGGAGTCGTTCCAGGGTGGTGGCGGTCTGGCGGTCTGGCGGTGCAGTGCCGGTCCGGCGACCGGGCGGTCGTCGTCCTTGGCGAACACCGTGACCGCCACGAGCCGGTCACCAGGTCGGAGGCGACCTCCTCGGTGGCGACCTTCTCGCGGAAGTCTGGAACCCGGCCGGGAGCGATCACGTGCTACAGGGTGAGGGTGTCTGCGTCAGGGGGAGTTCACGCGGACGCCGCCCGAGGTACGTACGTCACCGACCGCCGGTCCGGGCCGGAGACAGGAGAGAGACACCATGCCCGGTACGCTCCCGAACGCCGGCCGTGCTCCGGCCGGTCCGGATCGGCGCCGGCTGCTCCTCGGGCTTGTCCCGGCCGCCGTCGCACTGGCCGGCTGCGGCAGTTCGGGTGACGGCGGACGGAGCGACCGGCCGCCCCTCGCGCTGGTCTACGGCGGCCCCCAGGGCTGCCCCGACTGCCCATCGGCGATCGCCGCCCTGCTGCGCCGGGCGCCACAGTCCTTCCGGGTCAGATACGTGGGCCCCGGCACCGGGGTCCCCCTGACCGCCGACGCGCTGGCCGGGGCACGGTTGTACGTCCAGCCCGGCGGCGGCTCCGACCTCGACGGAGCCTGGCGGGACCTGCGCGGTTCGGCGAAGGTGCTGCGCGACTGGGTCCGGGAGGGCGGCAGCTACCTGGGCCTGTGCTTCGGCGCCTACCTCGCCGGACGCGACCCCGGTTTCGGCCTGCTGCCCGGCGACACCGATGGATACATCGACCTCCCGGACACCACGGTCCACGACCAGCGGGACACCGTGGTGCCGGTGAACTGGCGTGGCAGACGGCGGCACATGTACTTCCAGGACGGGCCGGCCTTCCTCCTCGACAAGGGCGCCGACGTCGACGTCCTCGCGACCTACGCCAACGGGGCCGCCGCCGTTGTCGTCGCCCCGTACGGCAAGGGCCGGGTCGGGGTCAGCGGCCCCCACCCGGAAGCCGACCGCTCCTGGTACGAGGACGCGGGGCTGAAGAATCCCGACGGCATCCGTTTCGACCTGGCCGACGAACTGATCGACAGGACCATCGGACCACGCTGAGACCCCGCATGACCCGGCAGCGGCGGCACGGCGCAACAGGACGCAGCGCTGAAACAGCCGGCCACGGGCGGCACACGGGCTCATCGGGACGGTGGTGAGCAGTCGCTACGTCAGGGCGCGCACACCACCCCCGAGCACTGCGCCGCCTCGGCGTTCCCGCTCGCTCGGATGCCGCCCGCGTCCGTGTTGCCCTGGTCGGCGTAGATGCCCCAGGCGCGGTTGTCACTGGCGGAGTTGGACTGGAGGGTGTGGGCCGACTTGGAGACGTGGATGCCGTCGGAGGAGTTGGTGTTCGCGGTGTTGTGCAGGAGGCGGTTTCCGGCGCCGGGTGACGCGTCGCCGACGACGTGGATGCCCCGCGAGTCGTTGCGGTTGGCCTGGTTGAGTTCGACGGTGTTGTTGAGGGACTGCTCCAGGCTGATGCCGTCGCCCGTGGTGTCGTTGGCGATGTTGGAACGGATCAGGTTGTTGTCGGAGTAGATCAGCTCGATGCCGCCGGGGTTCGCGCTGACGTCGTTGCCGGTGAGGGTGGAGCCGTGGGCGGAGCGCAGGGCGATGCCGCTGTCGCCGCCGTGAGTGAGAGTGTTGGACAGCAGCCGGTTGCCGGTGGAGTCGGAGACGGACAGACCGGCGTCCGAGTTCTGGGTCGAGGTGTTGCCCTGCACGAGATTGTCGTTCGAGCCGAGTTGCAGCACGATCGCGCCGTCGCTGCTGCCAGTGACGGTATTGGTGAGCAGGGTGTTGTCGCTGGAACCGGTGAGGATCAGACCGCCGTCACCGCTGTCGTTGATCTCATTGCCCTCCAGGTGGTTGCCGGTCGAGTCCTCGAACAGGATGCCCTCACCCTGGTTCGAGGTGACCGTGTTGTCGGTGACGCTGTTGCCGCTGGAGCCGCCCGTGAAGGCGATGCCTCTCCGGGACTGCCACTCCACGGCGTTGGCCCGGATCCGGTTGTTCGTGTCGGCGTTGTTGAGTTCGATGCCCGCCAGTTCGTTGTACTGGAGGGTGAGGCGCTCCACGACGCTGCCCGAGGTGCCCGGGTTCAGCAGGACGCCGTGGTCGAACTCCTGCACCCGGGCAGGGGTGCCGGCGCTGTTGGTGAGGGTCGTGTTGTCGAAGCCGTTGTTGCGGATCCCGACGCCCAGTCCGACGCCGTCGACGGTGTGCCCGTTGAGGTCGACGGTGATGCCCTCACTGCCGATGACCAGGCCGTCTCCGGGGCAGTTGAGCAGGTCGGCGTCGAGGATGACGCCGGCCGTGATGGTCTGACCGCAGGAGAGCCGCTGAGCGGCGTGGGCTGTCGGCGCGGAGGTCAGGGTGCCGAACAGTACGGTGGTGCCCACCGCGACCAGCCACCCCGAGCACAGCGTCCTGGAAAGGCGCATCATGCCGGACTCCTTCTGTCATGGCATCGCGCACCGGTCGCGCGGGCGAGGTGCGAGCCCGTCCGGGGCGCGACAAGGCGGACCGCCCGCCTCCCGCTCAGAGTCAAGCGAAAGTATGTCGACTGCCATGGATCGGCAAAGAATGACTCAAGACGGGTGAAGGATGACGTCAAACGCCCCTCCGGGGCGGGGGCCTGGCTACGGCGAGTTGCTCGGGTCGTCACCGTCGACAGCATCCTGATCCAAAGCACCCCCTACGCCGGGCGGCGGCGACAGGTGAGCAGCCAGGGGGATGCTGCGTCCGACAAGTACCACCCTCGAACGCGCCCCGGCTCGTAGGGCCGCCGTGCCCGTGGCACCCCGGCGGCAGGGTGACGCGGGGCCCACCCGGCGCTCGAAGAACTCGTCCGGGAAGTCCCCTGCCTCGGCCTGGACGTCGTCCTCGGGCAGGACGAACACGTTGCGGGTCCGGAAGCTGTGGCCCAGTTCCGGCGACGGCGCGGGGGCTGTGGTGGCGGCTATTGGGGAGGCGGCGGAACGGCGTCCGCGAGGATCGCGCGGCGGGTGCTGAGGGCGGCGGCCAGAAGGCTTTCGTCCAGTCTCATCTCGGCGTCGCGGGTGGAGTCGTTGACGGGGATGCGGGTACGCCTGTCGATCAGCGCCGTCACGGCCGGCAGCGCGGGGCGCGCGTGACCGCCCATCCGGGCGAGACCCGCCAGGTAGTACTCGCCGACCGCGTAGTCGGCCAGGTGGGGTGTCATGAGGGCGAGCAGCCGGGACAGTGCGGAAGGACCGGCGTGCCGCAGCCACAGCGGGGCGCACTCCGCCTGTGAGCGGCCGGGCCGGCGGAAGGTCAGGTTGTACAGCTGGGCCGCCTGTCGGAAGGTCAGCGGGCCGGCGTCCAGCAAGGCATCGAAGATCTCGGAGGCGTGAGCGAGGCGGGCGATGCCCACAGGCTTGGCGGCGAGGAGCGCGGAGGCGGATGCGCTGTCGTACGCCGTCACGGTGGTCGGGATCCGGCGGGCCCTCGGGGACGGTGTGAAGGGGACTTCGGCGAGGAGAACTCCGTGCGTCCGCATCGCCGCCTCGGAGATCGAGGCTGTCGTCAGGGCCGCACCAAGAGCCGGGGTGACCCTCTGGCCGCAGTGCTGGACGAGCAGCGGCAACAGCCTGACCGGGGCCGCCCGCCAGTCGTGGCACGCCTCGCGGGCCAGGTCGGCGCCGATGTCCCGGGTGGCGGGGTCCGCGAGGAGGCGGGCCACGAAGGCATACGTGTCGTGCTCGCGCCTCAGTCCGTACAGGGCCTGGCCCCAGATGCGCCCGATGCCCTCCAGGTGGTGCGCGGCCTCCCGGACGTCGTCGAGGAGTGCGGCGTCCAGGGAACGCCATCGCGTGGGTGGCGCTGCCCGCAGCGTCTCCAGGTGGGCGAGGAAGCGGACTGACGCGAGGTCATCATTCGTCAGGTGGGCGGCGGTCGGGCCAAGCGCCTTGGCCAGGATGGTGCGCACGACAGGATCGGCGAGTTCGCCGAGGGCCGCGAGAACCTGGCCGGGCTGCCCGCAGTAGCCGAGTAGGCACGCGGCTCGGCGCCGTACCTCCTCGTCGGGGTCACTGAGCCGGGCCACTGCGGCGTTGACGGCCTCTGGCCATGGCCGTTCGCGGGCCAGGCTATGGAGGAGGTCCAACGCCTCTCGGCGTACGAAGGGGGTGTCGGCGTCGGCGAGCCGGAGTAGCCGGGTGGCGACGGGGCCGGTGCGGTCGGCGCGTATCGCCTCGAAGAGCGCGATACGGGAAGGGTGCGCGGGTGTCGTGGCGGTGCCGTCGGCCACGTCATCGTCCGGCCACGTCATCGGGCGGGGCGGAGGCCGCCCTTCCGTACCGGAGCTTCGATCATGCGGCCGATCATCCCACACGACACAACGGCTCGGGCAGGGCGTTGCGGCCTGAGCACAGTACGTGGCGAAACTCGCCAACTGAAGTGAGTCACACCCGGACCGCGTCGGTCCGGGGCTCGCCCGCGTATCCGCAGAAGCCCTTCATCGGGCCGTGGCAGTTGAACCCCAGCGGCGTGGGGATGCCGTTGCCGTCGGGGGAGAGGGTGAAGCCGAGCCCGGCGTAGAAGTCCATCAGCTCCGGTTCGTGCGTGACGTACAGGACGGCGCTTGTGCGTCATGCTCCCTCTTAACGGCACGGCCGTGCGGCCGTGCCGTTTCAGGAGCTGGTTGTAGTAGGCCGCCGACGGCAGTGGCCGGGCGTCGGGCGGGAGGTGGGCCGGCTTCCGGTCGGGCAGGGAGGTGACCGTGTCGCCGGGCTCATCCTGCGGCTGGACGGGTCGGGTGGGAGTGGGCTTCACGGGCTCGGTGACGCTCTCGTCTTCGGCGGCCTCGCGGGCCCCAAGCGCGACCGGGTCCGCGGTCAGGGCGCCGGCCCGGTGGGCCCCGGCGAGTCCGGCGACGACGTGCTCGTGTTCCATGTGGCGGCTCATCAGCAGCACCTCGATCCCTGGCTTCCGGACCGCCTCGGCCTCCGCCGGGCGCATCGCCCCCTGCTTCCGGGCGGCACACGTCCAGGGCCCACACCAGCCCCTTCGTCCCTGAGGCAGGGACGCGAGCGCATCCGTGCACGAACAACGCTCGCGTCGTCCGTGCACGGATTTCTTGGTGTGGGCCCGTGCCTTCAGCGGGTTCCCGAACGGGCCGGACAGGAAGACCCCGTGCGCCCCGTGTGTCCTACTTGTTGTCGACCTCGTACTGGCCGACCTCAAGGAAGTAGCGCAGTGCTTCCGGCCTGTTGTCGTCCAGGGCCGCGTTCGCCGCCGCACGCAGGGCGTCGCTGATGCCGGGGTCGGCGAGGAGCCTGGCGATGGCGACGCGGTCGTCCTCGGCCTGGGCGAGGCGGTATCCGGTTTCGAGCCAGGCGCGCATCTCGTCGGCGGTGCCGTTGTCGAGAAGCTGGTTGGCCTCGCGGGTCACGCGCTTTCCGCTGTCGGGGTCGGCCAGGATGCGGAGGATCGCGATGCGCAGGTCGTCCGGATCCGTGTCGTCGTAGGGGGAGTTCGCGGCCGACGCCGCGGTAGCCGTCGACGCGGGCGCGGCGGCGGCGAGGGACGGGGTGGAGAGCAGCAGGGCCGGGGCGAGGGCGCCGGCGGCCACGGCGAGAGTCGCGCGGGTCAGTCTCAACGAATCAACCACCTTGGTGTCGGAGCGCTGCGGAGTGCAGCGGGGACACCGTCCCAGGGGCAGGCAGGCCGAGGTACTGCCTGGATCCCGCAGTCTTCAGATGTTCATGACTGCCGATGTGGTGGTTGGACGACGGCTGGGCCATCAAGCCGGTTCACCGCCGTGTGTCCCGAGTGGGGGAGGGCCGCCGCGTTCCTCGTGCGGAGGGTCATGCGCCACAGACGTGAGAGTTGACTCTCACACATTATGAGAGGAAGCTCTCACGTCATGGACTCCATTAATCGCCTGGGTGATATCGAGATCACCGACCCGCAGGCCATGCGGGCGTTGGCGCATCCGGTTCGGCTGGCGATCCTTGACCGTCTCCGGCGGCACGGGCCGGCGACCGCGACGCAACTCGCGCCCGACGTGGGAGCGACGCCGTCGGTGACCAGTTGGCATCTGCGTCACTTGGCCAGCTTCGGACTGGTCCGGGACAGCGAACCCGGCCCGGACCGACGCCAACGACGGTGGGAGGCAGTGGCACGCGGCTTCCGATTCGAGGCACCGCAGGACCCGGCCGACGAGGAAGGCCAGTCGGCCGCACGGGTGCTGTCGCAGCAGATGTTCCTGCGTTACGCGGCTCTCCCGAGCCAATGGGTTGCCGAGGTCGAGCCCGAACTCGATCCGGTGTGGCGCAGAGTGGCCGGGCTGGCTCACACCCGCCTGGTCGTTTCCGCTGAGGAACTCGCCGCCATCGAGGAGGGGATCGAGCGCGTCCTCGCGCCGTACGTGACCCGTGACCCGGCCGAGCGGCCCGCCGACGGCCGTGGTGTCACGCTGATGCGCTACGCCCTCCCGGAAGGTGCCGAGGAGCAGACCGGGCAGACGCCGTGACCGGCCCGGATCAGACCGCTGCACGGTCGCTGTGGCGAGATCGGCGGTTCCGTCGCTTCTGGGCCGGCCAGTCGGTCTCCCAGTTCGGCGACCGGATCACCGAACTGGCGCTGCCCCTGATCGCCATCAGCGCCCTGAACGCCTCGGCCAACCAGGTCGCGTGGCTGACCGCGCTGATCTGGACCCCGAACCTGCTCGCGATCTTTCTCGGGGCATGGGTTGACCACCGGCCCCACAAGCGCCGTCTGATGATTCTTGCCGACCTCGTGCGCGCCGCCGTGCTGCTCAGTGTTCCGGTGGCCTATCTGGCAGGGGCGGTGACGCTCGGGCAGTTGTATGCGGTGGCGTTACTGATGGGCGCTGCCGGAGTGCTGTTCAACACCGCCTATCCGCCGTTCTTCGTGCGCCTCGTGCCGCGCGCGTCCTACGTCGACGCGAACAGCAAGCTCAGCGCCAGCCGGTCGGCATCGCACGTCGCCGGCCCGGCCATCGGCGGCATCCTTGTCCAGGCGCTGACCGCACCCGTCACCGTCCTCCTGGATGCCCTGACCTTCCTGATGTCAGCGGTCCTGATCGGTCGGGTCCGGGTCGACGAACCGCCTCCCGCCTCCGGCGACGCGGCGGCGTCCTCGCTGCTGCAACGTGCCCGGGAGGGCCTGTCGTTCGTCGTCCGTCACCCGGTGCTGCGCGCGGGCCTCGGATGCGCGGCGACCGTCAACTTCTTCACGTTCGTCGCGGGCAGCGGGCTGATCGTGCTGTTCGCCAGCCGCAGCCTCGGACTGTCGGCGGCTGCGATCGGCATCGCGTTCGGGATCGGCGCGACCGGTTCCCTCCTCGGCGCGGTCTTGGCGCCCAGGATCTCGCGACGGTTCGGCGTGGGCCGCAGCATCGTCGTGGGTGCGGTGCTGTTCCCGGCGCCGATCGCCCTTGCCGCTGTCGCGGACGGCCCGCTCTGGCTCCGTGCCGGAGCCCTGTCCGCAGCCGAGTTCCTTTCCGGCTTCGGCGTCATGCTGTTCGACGTCAACCTCAACTCTCTCCAGGCCGCTGTGATCCCCGACGGCATGCGCAGCCGCGTGGCCGGTGCGTACAGCACGATCAATTACGGCATACGCCCCGTCGGCGCCGTCGTCGGAGGGCTGCTCGCCACCCTCATAGGTCTGAGGGCAACCCTCCTCATCGCCGCTGTCGGCGGGGCCTTGTCGCTGCTGTGGCTGCTGCCTTCACCGATACCCCGCATCCGCTCTCTGGCTCCGCACGGCACCGTGGGTACGACTGCTGACGCGGGCGACGACGACAAGCGGCCGGTATCACGTTGATCTGCCGTCGGCCGGCGGGCCTTGTGGTCTCGCCGCCATGCTGCGGATGGTTCGGCCCCGGAGACATGACCGAGGTGAGACGGCGCGGAGCGGAGCGCGGAGCGCGGGGACGGGCGACGGCCGGGTGCACGGCGGCGGTTCGGCGCCGGGGGAGTGGCGGGCCTTCGCGTCCTTGGATGCCGTCCGGCGACCTGCTGAGTGCGGCAAGCGCGACCTCAAGGCCCTTGCCTCCAGGTCGGGGAGGTCCGCATCGTGAGTGGCGACCGTCTCGGGACGCGGTTGTGCAC
The DNA here is from genome assembly GCF_042886315.1 of Streptomyces sp. NPDC058001. Taxonomy (NCBI): domain Bacteria; kingdom Bacillati; phylum Actinomycetota; class Actinomycetes; order Kitasatosporales; family Streptomycetaceae; genus Streptomyces; species Streptomyces sp. NPDC058001. The sequence goes on along the minus strand of NZ_JBHVQT010000018.1, from coordinate 71,049 downwards.
CAGATCTCGGCGGCGTAGGTCCTCAGTACGCTCCGAACGACCAGAAGACGCCGACCTCGTCGTCGGTCACCGCGATCAGGCCCAAGTCCTCGATCAAGTCGAGGCCCTTGAGGTATTCGCAGGTGAGGAAGCGATGGGATGCGGTGCCCTGGAGGCCGGCTGCGAGGAAGTCCGGGGCCGGGTCGGAGGCAGCGGCCGTCGCGTTGGTCCAGTAGCGGGCGGTGGGACTGTACCGGTCGAGCATGGTTCTGGCGTCCGCCAGTACGGCGTCCCGGTCAGGGCGGGAGCGGACGGGGGCGGGCTCCGAGTGCCATTCCTCGGCCATGATGGCGAGCGCGGTGACCGCTGCCTTCGCCTCCAAGGGGTACAGGCGGTCGGGAAACTCTGCTGCGTCCGGGGGATCGAAGGGGTACGCGGGCACTGTGTCGCGGGCGTCGTTGGTGCGGTCCGGGTCCAGTCGGAGCCAGCCCCGGGGGTCGGGGACCGACCGGTGCAGCACGGCGTGGACGTCGTGCGCCCAGTCCTCGTACCGCCGCGGGCCAGTGGCCGCGAAGGTGTACGTGTCGTTGAGCAGCCGCAGGGTCGCCGCGTTCCAAGAACAGCGACGGGAGCGGAACTCCATCAACAGACTGCCGACTTGGCGGGCAAAGGTGCCCTTGGGTTCGAGGTGGATGCGCCGGAGCTGGTCGAGGGTCCAGTGGACGAGCCCGCCCCCTTCTTCCGTCGCCAGGCAGGCCAGAACCTGAGGGAGCGGGAGGTCCGTTCCGTCCCAGAGCGCCTCCAGGTGCGCATCGAGCAGGTCCAGGGCGATCTGGTCGGTGGTCAGGGACACCTCGCCACTGTAAAGCGTGTTGCAACAAGGCCGTGAACAGGGCATCTCTGTTGTATGGCAGGGGTGTTGAGGGCCGATCGGGTGTGGCCCGCTGCTGCCGCATCACTCCGTTCCCACCTGCGCGGTTACTTCCGCGACCTGCTGGCCGCTGTTTCTCACATGCGCGAGGGCTGTGCACGGCAACGGCCCGCGCCGTTCCGGCGGCGGCGCCTACCCCGGCAGATGCCGCCAGGCTGACGCGCACCCCGTTGAAGTCGCTGCTCAAGAAGGCAGGTCGGCGACGTGAGGTCGACTCCGCCGCCGAGTCCCTCCGGGAGGCTCTCCGAGGCGAACAGATGCACAGCCGCCCCTGGTTGAGGAAGCGATGGGACGTCCCTGGACTTGGCACCCTGACAGGGGTACGAATGCGCGCAGAGATGGGAGACGACGGCACAGGCTACGCCGATGCGGCCTCGTCGAAAGCGTATGCCGGGGTCCGCTCCAGGTGACCCGCGCCTCGGGGCAAGAGTCACCTGGAGCACGAGCCCATTACGACCGCAGACGTGCTATAGGGGAACGGCACACCGCTGCCCAGCGCAACCTCCTTCAACCGAATGCTCCGCTGTCGGCGGGGTGGAGCGGATCGGGTCCGGGGCCGGAGACCTGGGAGCATCCGGGACGCGTGGCCCGGCGCCGGGCCGGTGGCCGCCTAGCATGGGGTGATGGACGAGATCGGTGGTGCCGAGGTCGTTGCGTTCGCGGACGGTGAGGCGTTCGACGGCTGGTTGGCGGCTCACCACGCGCGGCAGGAAGGCGTGTGGGTCAAGGTCGCCAAGAAGGGCTCAGGGATCGCGTCCGTGACAGCCGACGAACTGGTCGACGTGGGGCTGTGCTGGGGCTGGATCTCGGGGCAGCGCCGGTCGCTCGACGTTTCGTACTACCTGCAGAAGTATGTGCCGCGGCGCTCCAGGAGCCTGTGGTCGCAAGTCAATGTCGACAAGGTCGCCGCGCTGGCGGCGGCGGGCCGGATGCGTGAGCCGGGCTTGGCGGAGGTACGCAGGGCGCAGGCGGACGGGCGTTGGGCCGCCGCATACGCGCCGCAGTCGACGGCTGCGGTGCCCGACGAGCTGGCGGCGGCGCTGGCGGCGGATTCCCGGGCGGCGAAGGCTTTCGCGGCACTCGACAGGACCGCGAAGTACCTGGTGCTTCTGCCCTTGCTCCAGGCCCGGGCTCCCGAGGGCCGCCAAGCCGCGGTGGAGCGCGCGGTGCGGGCGTTGGCCGCCGACGGGTAGGTGCGTTGTCACAGGCTCGGGCCGCTCGGGCGGTTACGTCGCCTGGCGGCAGGCCACTCGAAGGAGGAAGGACCCCCTGGCCACGGGCACAGGGCACCGGGACTCAGCAGGGCTCCGGGGAACTCACGGGATGTCGCACATCTGCCGGTCGGGCCGCTGCCCCTCGGTGGACGGGCGTGGGCTTCCCACGAGGCCGCCGGTCCCGGTGGCCGGAACGGGGTGAGGAGATCGGTGGTGTCGTCGTCCTGGGGTGGCTGCCCCCGCTGGGGGAGAGTCGTTGGCAGCGGGCCGTTTGAACAACGCTGAACTGGAGTTCGTCCAACGGTTGGGCCGCGCGGTGCTGGACGCCGTCCGGCCGGGGACGCGAGCACGGCAGGCGAACCGGGCGCCTGCCTGAGGCGTTGGCTGCCTTCCACCGTTTGAGCCGCCTTCGCCCGGCGATCCATGGGTTCCACGACCCCGTACTGAGTCAGCCCGAGCAGTTCCTGCGGATGTTGTTTCGCGGTGGTTTCGGGGGTTCGTCGAGCCTTTGGTTTCGTTGAGCAGTGTCGTCGTGGGTTGAGGTCGGTGGGCGCGTGGTGGTGTCCGTCCGGCTCGTGGGGTAACGCTACGAGGCAACGCGGTGCGGGCGGCATCGCCGTAGTTCTGGGGCTGGTTGGCCGGTTACGAGTTCGTCTGCGATGAGTCGTCCGGCGGTGGGTGCCAGCGTGACGGCCGAGTGCGTGACGGCGATGTAGAGGGATCGATCTTGTGTCGCGTAGCCGATGATCGGTCCATGAGCGGGCATCGGTCGTCTGCCGGTGCGGTAGCCCAGGAGGCGGCAGCTGTCGCTTCCGCGGAAGTGGGTCTGCAAGCGGCGGAGAGCGGCTTGCGCGGCTTGTTCCAGCGATGTCGCCGATTGGTCTTCAACGTGCGGGAATGTCAGGAGGAGGTCGCCGTCGCGTACCTCTCGCACTTCGAAATCCGGGCCGGCCACGATGGTCTTGACCAGGCCGGGAGGTGCTGTGAGCCGCGCCCGGCAGGCCGGGGACGCCGCAACGGGCAGACTGACCGGCAACGGCTCGCACAGCTTGGGGATACCGGTTCCGGCGGCGAGTACGACTGTTGCGGCGGCGTGGAATCCGGTGGAGGACAGCACCCCCTCGACGCGTTCGCCCGCCATCTTCAGGGACGTCACGACCGAGTTGTGGATCACCGTTGCTCCATGGGCGCGAGCGGCATCCACGAGGGCGTTGGTCATTGCTGTCGGATCGATGCCTCCATCGCTTGGGGTGTGGATGGCCTGCTCGGGAGGGCATCGCAGGTTGGGCTCCAGCGTCGCGATGTCACTTCCTCCGACCCTGAACCGGCCGGGTCCCAGCCGGGAGTTCTGTTTGGTCTGGGCGTTGGTCCAGGTCAGAGAGCCTGTCCAGCGGACGGCGACATGAGGCAGCTCGGTCTCCAGCCGCCGGTAGTCCGCCAGTACCGATCCGCGCAGGTCCTGCGCTCCGCCGGGCCAGTCTCCTCCACAGCCGCCGATCCAGGCGAAGGAGGCGCCTGTCACCCCTGTGGCCGGTGACGGTCCCTGGTCCAGCAGGGTCACAGGGATGCCCTGGCGTGCCACGTGGTAGGCCACCGAGGCGCCCATGATTCCCGCACCGACGACGACAACGGCTGACATGAACTTCTCCTCTTCGGTACGCGGGTGACCATTCAGGCTGGGTCTGCGGCGGTGAATACACAGTCGGGTTGCTGCTGGTCAGGTCGGCGGGCGTCTGGGAACTCGCCGGGGGCACCAGCCGGGCGGGACAGTGCGGCACGACCTGCGGTTCGGGTGACGCCGCCATCTACACCGATGTGACGGCACACCGGAGAGTTCCACGCGGTACCGCCCTGATGCGCGTACGGGTACGGGTACGGGTACGGGTACGGATTGGGGAGGCATATTCTGCCGCTACGTCCCGTCCCGTCCCGTTCCCGGTCATGGGCCGTGTCCCCGTCGCCGTGGAGCACTCCTAGAGGAACGGCGTCCCGGCGTCGAGTCCCGACAGCACTCTGCCGTACAGCTCCAGGTTGGCGGCGGGGTTGACGAACGAGTGCAGGTTCAGGGCGTTGAGGTCCCGCACGATCCGCTGGACCGGCACCTCCCGGTGCAGGGACGAGGCGCCCGAAGCGGACCCGATCAGGTCGCCGGCCTCCTTGCACAACCGCGCCAGGTAGCCGCACTGCGCCCTGATCCGGGTCCGCTCCCCGGTCGTGTACGGCTCTCCGTCGGCCGCCTTGGATTCGATCAGGCCCACGAAGTCGGCGGTGAGCAGTTCTGCGGAGGAGACCTTCATCGCGGCCTCGGCGAACTGGAGGTGTGTCACCGGGGCCTCGTGCTGGCGTTCGTAGAGGGTGTACGTGATGCCCCGCTGGTGGATGCGTTCCCCGAACTCCGTCAGGGCCGCCCGTGCCAGACCGAGGGCGTTCGCGGCCGTCCAGGCACAGAACAGCAGCAGCACCGGCATCCCGTAGAAGGGGTCGGCGCTGCTGCGCTGCGAGGGGAACGCGCCCGCCAGTAGCGGCCCTACCGGCAGGACGCGGTGGGCGGGCACGTGAACATCCTGGGCGACTACGGTGTTGCTCCCGCTCCCGGCGAGACCGGAGACGTTCCAGTCGTCCAGCACCTGGAGGTCGGTCATGGGGATCGCCAGCCACAGCATTTCCGGCGGGCCTTGCCCGGTGTCGGCCAGCGCGGTCAGCAGATGCCAGTCGGCGTCCTGACAGCCGGTCGCGAAGGGAGAGTTGCCGTTCACCACATAGCCGCCATCCGCCGGAACGGCTTTCGAACTCGGGATGAGAGTGCCACCGACCCGTACATCGGGACTGGTGAAGATCTCGTCCTGAGCCTCGTCGGGGAACAGCGCCGCGATGAACGCGCACCCGGCCTGGATCAACGCCATGAACCCGGCCGACCCGCACGCGGCGGAGACCTCGCTCAGCGCGTCGACCTGAGTCCGCAAGGAGGTCTGGTAACCCCCGTAGTGGCGGGGGACGTTCATGCGGTGGATCCCGGCGTCCGTGAGTGCCTTGACGACCTCGGCCGTGACCCGCCGTTGCTGCTCCGCGCGCGCGGCGTGCGAGCGGATGAGCGGCTGGAGCTCGCGTACGCGTTGGACGAGCTCGGTGTCCGGACGGGGTGCTGACGAACCGGCCAAGGGGGCGACCTCCGGTCTCGCGTCACGGGAGAACCCTCACCGTGACGCCGATCCCAGCGACTGTCAATGCCCCGTCAGGGCACCGTAGTTGATCCGTCCTCCATCAGAAACTGCTCGACCGCTGATCCGGTCTGTGACGGAGCACAGGGGTTGTCGAAGCAGGCCGCCGACAGGCAGTGCCTTGGCCCACCCGGCCTTCGGTGTCGCTGCCCGGACCGTACGGTCGCTGTGCGGATCTGTCACCGGCGGAGACGGTAGGAGGGAACAGTTTTTCAAGCGGCCTTGGACAGGGTGGACCTGTCCGTCAGGGGTGCGGGCCGGGTGTGTGTCGCGGGTCCGGTCGGGGTTTGTCGTCCGTCGTGGCGCGGCCACAGGAGGAGGGCGCCGGTGGTGCCCGCCGCGGCGAGGGCCGCGAGGACGGACCAGGTGACGGTGAGACCGACGTTCGTGCCGAGCCATCCCGCGATGGGGTAGGTGATCAGCCAGGCCAGGTGTGACAGGGAGAACTGGGCTGCGAAGGCCCCGGGGATCTCGTGGGGTTCGACGGAGGCGCGCAGGATGGTGCCGGTCGGTGTGATGATCAGCGCCATGCCGATGCCGATCACGGCCCAGACGATCGCCGTACCGGTCCATGTGGTCAGGTCGGCCGCGCTGAGGGCCACCGCGGCGATCGTGCCGCCGGTGAGGACTGCGGCGCCGGTCGTCATGACGGTGCGGGCGGCGATCCGGCCGAGTACGCGGGGCAGCGCGAGGGCGGCCAGGAGGGTTCCGCCGCCGGAGGCGGCGAGCATCCATCCGACGTCCGACTGCGAGCCGCCGAGGTCGTCACGGACGTAGTTGACGGTGTTGACGACGACGATCGATCCCGCCGCCGCGACCACGAGGTTGAGTGCCATGAGGCCGCGCAGTCGCGGTGTCCTGAGGAATGTCCTGATCCCGGCCGTCGCCTTGTCCCGTGCCCGGGTGTGGGCACTGGGACGGGTGTTGGGGATGCGCGTGGGCAGGATGAGCAGGGCGGAGAGGAGGAATCCGGCGGAGGTGCCCAGGAACAGCCGGTCGAAGCTCATGAATGCCAGGGCGACCGCTGCCAGTACGGGGCTGAGCAGGGTCTCCATGGTGGAGGCGGCCTGAGAGGCGGACAGGGCGCGCGTGTAGTCGGACTCGTCGGTGACGATGTCGGGGATGACGGCCTGGAACGTCGGGGTGAACGCCGCGGACGCGGCTTGGAGCAGGCCGATCAGGACGTATATGTGCCAGACCTCGGTGACGAGCGGCAGGGCCAGGACCACCGCGGCGCGCACTACGTCGAGGAGGACCAGGAGGGTTCTTCTGGGGAAGCGGCCGACGTATGCGGCGGCCAGGGGAGCGATGACCACGTACATGACCATTTTGACGGTCAGGGCGGTGCCGAGGACGGTGCCGGCGCGCGGCCCTGCGAGGTCGTAGGCGAGCAGTCCGAGGGCCACTGTCGTCAGCCCCGTACCGAACAGGGCGATGATCTGGGCGCTGAACAGGTAGCGGTAGTCGCGGAGGGCGAACAGGCGCATGGCGTGTTCCTTCCGTGTTCGTGCGGCGGGGCACGGCCCCGGGTCGGAGGCCGTGCCCCGCGGCTGGGGGCCGGTGTGTCTCTACGCATCGGTGCCACTGTCCGGTGTGAGCCCGGCGAGCAGGTTGAAGGAGCCGGTGAGGACGTTGAGTGCGACGACGCCCACGACGTCGGCTATCGCGCGGTCGCTGTGGCCGTGCTCGCGCAGCGCGTTGACCTGTTCGTCGCTGATCGACGTCGGCTCGCGGTAGATCTGGAGGGCGAGGGCGATGATCGCCGCGATCGCGGGATCGGCCGAGGTGCCCGCGTGGGCCCGCTCGATCTCTTCCTCGTCCACTCCCATGGCGCGGGCGGCGCTGACGTGGGCGTCGAGACAGAGCCCGCAGCCCTGCAGGACCTGGATGGCGATCGAGATCCGTTCGCTGGTTCTACGGTTGAGTTTGGCTCGGCCCATGGCCCGGCTGAGCTGTAGGTAGCCGCTCAGAACGGCGGGCGAGTGGGCCATCGTGGAGACCATGTCGCCGATCTGGCCGTGGCGGGACACCAGTTCGGCGAGGAGGTCGCGCGAGGCGCCGGCCGCTGAGTCGGGTGTGAGTCGGGTCAGGCGGGGCATGACGGTCCTTCCGGCGTGGAGTTCTTCAGCCGCGGGGCGCTCGACTGGCCCGCGCCCCGCGGCCGTGCCGCTCAGTGCTGTGCGTGCTGTGCGTGGTGGCCGTGGTGATGGCCCGTGTTGTGCTCGGGCGCGGCCTGGGACGCCGCGTCCGGGCGGCGGGTGGCGGAGGTGGCCCGTACCGTGAACTCGGCCGTCCGGACGGCGTCGTCGTGCTGGAAGTCCAGGTAGAGGCGGTAGGTACCGCCCGACGGCGCGGTGGCCATGAACGTGATCTCAGGCCCCGGTTCGGTGGTGCCGTCACCGGGCGCGCTCTCCGGGTGGACGTGGAGGTAGCCCAGGTCACCGACCCGCAGCGCCACCAGGTGCCCGTAGGCGCCCAGGTAGGGCTGCAGGTCGGTGACGGGCCGTCCGTTGCGGCTGACGGTGAGCGTCAGGTCACTCGCCTCGCCGGGCGCGAGTTCTCCGTCGAGGGTGACGGTGTATGCGCCGACGTGAGCGGTGCGGGTGTCATTGGAAAGAGGCTGGGGGTCGTACTGCCCGGCGACTGAGGCGTCGATACCCAGTGTCAGGGTCCCGTCGTGGCCGGCCGGGTGGATGTCCGCGAAGAACCTCCAGTCACCCGGTTCCAGGGCCAGTTCGACGCTCCAGGTGCCCTTGCGGTCCCTCACCGGGTGTACGTGCTGGAACCCGGTCGTGTCGCGCCGGACGGCGATGAGATGCAGTTCCTTCTCGTGCTCGGGCGTGTACTCGGTCACGGGCTGTCCGTCGGGACCGGTCACCCGGAAGGTGACCGTCTGCGTCCCGGTGGAAAGGATCGTCGAGTCGAATTCGAGGGTGTAGCCGCTCTCGGAGACCGACAGCCCGCCCGGACGGGCTCCGCCATGACCGCCATGGCTCACGTGGTCGGCGTGGCTGGAATTGATCTTCATCGTGCTCTCCACCCGTGTGATGCGCCTTCCGGCGTTGTCCGTGTTCGAGGAACAGCATACCCCTGGGGGGTATTCCCGCAAGGGGTTTCTCCAGCGGACGGCAGGTCGTCATGTCGTCATGCCGTCGTGTGACTTCCCCCTTGAAGGCGACCGGCTCCGCGTCAGGCGTGCTCACGTACGCGAGGCGCTCCCCAGTAGATGGGCGGGAGCGGCCGGACCCTGAACGGCGGACGAGGGCGGGCCACCGTCGACGACCAGGGCCCGGACGCCCCGGATTCCGCGCTCGGCGGCGCGTACGCCGGCGCCGAACAGGTCCCCGTCCAGCACCCGGCACGCCTCGGCGGGATCGAGGCCCGCTTCGGCGTCGAGCGCCATGACCACATCGGGGGCGGCGATGTCGAGGCCGTCGGTGTGGCACCCGCGCAGCAGGGCCTCAAGGGTCTGGTCGGCCGGACCGTGCGGTGCGGCCAGGTGGACTGGGCGGTGGGCGTCGTGGGAGTTGACCGGCCGGGCCCCGAAAAGGTCCAGCCGCAGACCCTCCGCCGCGCCGAGTTCCTGGATATGCCGCACACGGACGGCAGCCCGCTCCGGACTTGTGCCATCGTCCGGGGCATCGTTCGAGGCCAGGGGTGCAGTCGAGCGTCACAGTCGGGCCAACCTGAGCACACTTGTTAGCAAGTGCGCATGCCTGGGGCTATCCAGGGATGGCGCCGGGGTCGACGCCGGTCAGGTCACAGCTCGCGTCCCACAACTGCGCCGCGACGGAGGTGTCGGCAAGGTGGTTCCATATCGGTTCATGTCGGGGCTCGCCGCGCAGGCCGAAGACGCGCGGTCCCCACAGCTGGCCTCCATGCACGGCCGGGTCGAGCACCGCCCGGACCGCGGGCCATGCGCCGGCATGCTTGCCCTGGACGAGGAGTGCCGCAGGCGCCGCGCTCAGCCGTGCGCTGATGGTTCTCACATGAACCGGCGGCCGTGACGGCGTGAGGGAGTCCAGCGCGCCGCCGGGATGGACCACCGCGCTCGTCACCGTGCTGTCGACAGCGCGCAGGCGGCGGTCGAGTTCGAGACCAAAATACATCTGCGCCAACTTGGAACGTCCGTAGGTGCGCTTGGGCTGGAAGTCATTCCAGGACTGCAGGTCGTCCAGGTCGAGCCGCTCCGACTTCGCTGCGAAGCTGCCCATGGTCACCACGCGAGCCGCCGGCGCGGCCGACAGCAGCGGCATCAGCCAATGGGTCAACGCGAAGTGCCCGAGGTGGTTCGTGCCGAACATGAGCTCGTGACCGTCCCCGGTCTCCCTGCGCGGCGGGTCGTCAAGCGCGAGGCCGGCGTTGTGGACCACCGCGTCGAGGCGTTCAACCTCCAGTGATTTCACCGCCGTTTGCAGCGAACCGAGGTCGGCGAGGTCCAGCCGTACGGACCGCACCCGCGCACCAGCAACGCGCGCACGGATCGAGGCCATGGCGACCTCGGCCTTCGCAGGATTCCGGCTGCCAAGTACGACGGTCGCTCCGGCTTGCGACAACTGCTCCGCGACGAAGTAGCCGATGCCGGCGTTGCCGCCAGTGACCAGGAAGATGCTGCCGTCGGCACGTGGCAACCGTTGGACATTCCAGGGCGGGGTGGAGGATGCGGACGACATGGCGATGGGACTCCCTTGCTGTTGAAGGCGGCTGCGGCTGCTCTGCTGCAACTCGACACCCACGGTTTCAGCGGCCACCGACACATCGCCTATGGATCAATGTCAGTCCCGCCAGACGGCCGATATCCCACCGACACAGTGCTGGCCCATCACGCACCGTGCCGGTGAACGTCATGTTGGCCAACCGGAGCACTCAAAGGCCAACCGGGACGCTCAGTCACCAGAGGTCAAACGGCAAGCTTCAGAAGCTGTGTCTGAGCGCTACATGACATATCGGGGCTTCATTACAGGTCAGGGCCCAACCACCTCGTGCCCAGTGCGTTCGTTGACCAGGGTTCGGGGACGTTGTCCACGCCGCCGGTGGCCCTGCACCCGTGCTGCGAACCGCAGTGCCACCTTTCGCCATACCCGGGCGGCGGCCGGGTCCTCCCGCATCGCGATGCGGTACAACTCCGCCGGATCCACTTCGTAGCGCTCCAGTCGCGCGGCGGGCCACTGTGCAATGCGTTCCGGGCCGACCTCGGGGTGAAACTGCACCCCCCACGCCGCTTGCCCGACCCGGAATGCCTGATACGGACAGCGCTCGCTGCTGGCCAGCCACTGGGCACCTTCGGGCAGCCGTACGATCACGTCCACGTGGTTCTCAATCGCTGTCGGCCGCTCGGGTAGCCCTGTGAACAGCGGGTCCTCCGCCGCGTCTGGCAGCAGCGTCAGTGTTGTGCTCCCGAACTCGGGTCCGCCGTGCTCCGCTTCCACCTTTCCACCTGCCACCTGCGCGAGCATCTGTCCCCCGAGGCAGATCCCGAACACCGGCACATCCTGATCCAACGCCTGGCGCATCAAACCCCGAGCCGCTACCAGCCACGGCGCCCGGTTGTCGTCGTCCGGCAGGTACGCCCCGCCCAGAACGATCAGCGCGTCATGCGTCAGCCGCTTCGGCAACGCATCGCCCATGTCGCCCCGGACCACCTCCACCCCCACCCCGCCCTCGGCCAGCCAGTCAACCCACCGCCCAGGCCCTCCGTGCCCGCTGTTCTGCACCACCAACGCCGTAGCCGCACTCTCCATGGCTCGATCCCGTCCTTCGCCCGCATTGTCCGGCCCGGCTGCCAGTCAGACCGTTGTCAGCCCAGATGCGCCAGTGCCGCCTTTTAGTGAGTCTTTCCAACCTCCCACGTAGCCGCCGCGCAGGGGCCGAATCCACGTGGGAGGCGCGCGACGGCGGGGTCGGCCAGGGTGAACGCGACCGAGGTACACGGTGCGCCGCATCCGAAGCGCCGCACGTTGTCCCGTTGCGGCATCGTCAATCGGTCCGGGTGCGGAGGCTCCGCACCAGGGTGGGGATCATCACCGTCGCAGGGACGAGGTGTAGCCCGAGGAGGGCGGAGGTGGTGGCGGTGTTTGCCCCGGAGAGGAGAGGCGGGACCAAAGAGATCGCGGTCAGCGACACTGCCGTCCACACGAATAGCGTGGCGGGGCGAGCGCTCCAACGAAGAAGAGCGACGGCAATGCCGATGCCCACGACCGAGAAGAAACCGGTCACCACGGCGAACCCGGACAAGGGGATCGTCTCGCCACCATCGGGGATCTCGAAGTCGACGCCAACGGTCCGGGCAAGCGCAGCGGCGAGGGTGGTGGCCACCATCGCTGCGAGCGTAGCGATGAAGCCGGTGCCGGCGAGCCTGCGGAGTGGGTGGGTGCGGCTGGTCCGGCCCGATGCCGGGCCTGCGACGACCCCGGTGTCATTCATGCTGTTCACGTCGTTCCTCCATCATTCGGTAACCGGCGTACGGGTGTGCTGACTGGCATGTGGCGGTCCTGGCCCTGGGGGTGACGATGCGCACCCTCGCCGTGCGGCGGCCGGGGTTCCGCAGGGCGCGGACGCCGGTGCCGCGGAGCCAGAACCCGGCACCGCGTCCGAGAACCGGCCCGGACTCGCCGTCGCGCAGCTCCAGCTGCACCCGCCCACGGGTGACGACGGCGAACGCGTCGCGCCATTCCGCCGCGACCACCGCGACACGCGCGCCACCGCGCAGCGCGAGCGTCCACACCGGGACTACTCCGTGCCGTCCGCCAGCAGGCGCTCCGGCAGCCCGAGCCGCGGGAACTGGTCGTCGTGGAAGATGACGATCTCGGTGATCGCCCCGCCGGTGACGCGCAGGACGTCGATCGTCAGCGGCAGGTACGCGCCCTCCCGCTTCCGCCAGACGTAGAAGGCGATGGCGGGCTGCCGGTTCACGGAGGTGAGGACGGCGCGCAGGCCCTTCATGCCCTCGAAGCCGCTCTCGACCCAGTCGGTCACCACCGCGTCGCGGCCGACGTACAGGCCCGGCGTGGGCGGCATCGAGCAGCGGACGTCGTCCCGCAGCATTGCGGCGAGCCGGTCGACGTCGGTGGCCACGCTGGCGTCGGTGAAGCGGCGCACCAACTCGCGTGTCCCGGCGTCCTGTTCGCCGCCGGTCCAGTCCTGCCGCTCGGCGGGCAGGTGCTCCCGCATGCCGGCGCGGGCCCGCTGCAGCGCGCTGTTCACGGAGTTGACGGAGTCCCCGAGGAGCTCCGCGACGTCCTTCGCCGGCCAGCCGAGCACGTCCCGCAGGATCAGCACGGCCCGCGGGCGCGGCGCGAGGTGCTGGACTGCGACCAGGTACGCCAGCTCGATCGTCTCCCGCGCGACGGCGACGGTCTCCGGCTCGTCCGCGTCGCCCGCGGGCAGCTCGTCGAGCAGCCGGTCCGGGTAGGGCTGGAGCCACAGCACCTCGCCGCCGGTCGCGGGCTCCGGGCGGCACTTGGCGAGCAGGTCCAGGCAGGCGTTGGTGGCGATCCGGTACAGCCAGGCCCGGAACGTCGACCGCCCCTCGAAGGTCTCCCGTCGCCGCCAGGCACGGAGGAACGTTTCCTGCACGGTGTCCTCGGCGTCCTCGAACGACCCGAGCATCCGGTAGCAGTGCACGTGCAGCTCCCGCCGGTGCCGCTCCGCCAGCGCCGAGAACGCCGGCTCGTCGACCTCGCTCAGCCTGCTCACGCCCAGTACCTCCAGCCGCGTGTCCGCACTCATCACGTCATCCTTTCGCCTTGTCGTGTCCCGTCGTAGGTGTGACGGGTGCGGGCGCGAAAACTCATCACCAGGGTCGGTCGGCGTGGCTGAGCGTTTCTCATCCTTGGCATCCTTGGCATCCTTGGCAGGCCGGGTTTTCGACGTGGTGGAGAACGAGGATGGCCTCCACCATTGCGCTCGTCCGGGCGGGGACGCAGTGCAGCTTGGTCAGGATTTCCAGGTCTTGAGGGCGGCGACGGCGCGTTCGCCGCGGCAGCGGATCCGGGCGTGGGCCTTGTTCACGGCCTTCTGCCGACGCGACAGCTCCGAGGTTCGCGCAGCAGCCAGGTCGTGTGCCGAGCCGGGAAGTACCGCCGACGCTCAGACGAGGCGTCCGGCCGCATCCGCGATTACCTGCACATTCATCCTGTGCCGTCGGTGCTCTCCGGAGCAGTACGGCTTCTGATCGTGCACGCGGTCGATCGGGATCAGCGTGCCGTCGAGGATGACGAGGTAGACCAGAAGCTGCACTCTGGTCGTTGCCTGGGTGGGCCGGGCGAGCAGGGCCTGCCTGGGGTGTCGCAGCTATGGTGCACCGGACGGGTGCTTGCGGGAGGGAACCGGCGTGGGGGAGCTGCGGGGCGGCTACAGGGTGCATTTCGGGCTGGCGTTGGTGCTTTGCGGGATCGATTTGTCGTGTATGGCCTCGACTTGGCTGCCCGGCGCGTACACCGTGCCGGAGTGGCTCGTGTGGGGTTTGTTCGTCGCGCTGTTCCCGGTCTTCGCCGTCGCGCTTGTCCGTAGCCTTACCAGCGGAGCCGGGGGCCAGCTGATGGGCCCGGACAATGCCTATCGGTTCATCAGGTATGTCGTGCTGCTGCCGCCCGTCCTCAAGTTCGCCTACGCGTTCGTCATCTGCCTGGCCGCGCTTGGCTTTGCGACTGGTGCCGGCACGGCCGAGGATGTACAGGCTGACGCGTCGGGCTATTACTACACCTACTGGGACAGGACCGCGGACCCACAACACAGCGCCAGGGTGGAACTCACTGAGCCCGAGTACTACGAGGCGCTGAAGAGCCAGCTCCGGATCTTCAGCGCCGTACCGGCTGTGTTCTATGCGTTCAGCAGCTTCCTCGTCCTCGCCTGCGCGTCAGCGGCCGCCGGACGCGCCCGGACGGCTTCGGAGTGTTCGTCCGGGTCTGCGGAGCAGCGGAGGTGGTCCTGAAGGCCGGACAGGCTCTCGCGAGTTCGCTGAATGCCTTGACGGTAATGGCACCCGGCAGGGCTTTGACGTAGTCGCTCGATGCCCGTTTGTGATCACGCGGGCCGAGGAGTGCGAGCGGGGCGCTGCGGCGGAGGGCGGCGGCGATGTTGGAGACGCCGGTTGGTTTCAGGGCGCCGATGGTCAGGTTGTGCAAGGTCGCCATTGCTCGCGGTGCGTTGCTGGTCCTCAGCTGGGAGGCGTGCCGTGTTCTGCGAACGTGGTGTCGGACATGGTGCAGGGCCTCGATGTTTCAGTGGTGGCGGATTCGGATGGGCGAGCCGGGCCGTGCCGGCCTGGTCGGCGGTGAGGTTGGTGAGGGCGTCGATGGCCTTGATGGCGTCTTGCCGTTGGTGCGGCCCGCTAGATCTGGATGGCCTGGCGGACACCGGGAACAGCCACCGGGGAACAGCAGGTTGTTCGCGGTGGCGACCTTGATCCGGCGGATCTCAGAGCGTCCGTGTCCGGTGTCCTTGGTGCGGTCCTGGATCGGGATGTCCTTCCACGGATGGGACTTGAGCTGCTTGCGGAGACTCTTCTGGTGCCTTTGACGACCACGATGCAGTGGGCCTGCCAGGCGAGGAGGTACTCGGGGTGTTCGCGCTGGGTGTGCATCGCGTCGCTGGTCACGACTGTCCCGGCGAGATCGATGACGGCGTCCAGCAGGGGCTGGAAGCGAGACAGCGGCTGGGTCAGTGCCGCCACCGATCGCGATTCCGCTGCGTTTGCGTCGCCTCCATCCGCCGGTGGTGGCAGGCTCGGGGCCGACACGACCTTCCGGCCGCCACCCGTCTGCTGATCACTGCGGACGGGGGCGGGTCCAACGGCTATCGCGCTCGCGCCTGGAAGACCGAACTCGCAGCCCTGGCCGCCGAGACGGGCTTGGACATCACATTACGTATCCGATGGGACCCCGGCTTGCTCCGGTGATCGTTGTGAGCGCGGAGGGGCGGAACTTCCTGTGTGGAGGGTTCAGTTGAGGTAGTCGGCGGTGAGGGTGGCGAATTCGTCGGGGGTGGCCAACTGGATGCCGAGGGTTTCGGCTTTGGCGCGTTTGGATCCGGCGTTGTCTCCGGCGACGACCAGGCTGGTTTTCTTGGAGACGCTGGAGGAGGAGCGACCGCCGGCGCGTTCGATGAGTTCGTTCGTCTGGTTGCGGCTGAGCTTTGCCAGGGCGCCGGTCATCGCGCCAGTGACGACCACCGTCATCCCGGCCAGCGGCCCGCCCGCCGTATCCTTGTTCTCCGTGCCGCCGTCGGTGTGGCTGTCCGCTGTGGGGGCCGTGGGGGCGGGTGGAGTGGCGCCGGGTTCGGTCATGTTGACCCCGGCCGCGGTGAGTTTGTCGATGAGCGGGGCGAGTTCGGCGAGTTCCGCGACGATGGACGGGGCTTTCTCCGTGCCGATGCCGTCGACCTGCTGCATCGTTTCGGTGTCGGCGGCGCGGATGTGGTCCATGGTGGCGAAGTACCGGGCGATACGGCGGGACATGGAGCGGCCGGTGCCGCGGACACCGAGCGCGCACAGCACCCGCGACAACGGCTGCGCCCTGGCCCGGCTGATGGCGGCGAGGAGGTTGTCGGTGCTGGTCTCACCCATCCGCTGAAGACTCAGGAGCTGGTCGCGGGTGAGGGTGAACAGGTCGGCGAGATCGGTGACCAGGCCCGCTTCGACGAGCTGGACGACACGGGTGTGGCCGAGGCCCTCGATGTCGAGCTGGTCGCGGCCGGCGGCGTAGGAGAGGGCGGCGACCAGGTGGCAGTTGCGGCCGTTCTCGCAGCGCCAGCGCTGTTCGCCGGTGTCGATCCCGGCGCCGCACTGCGGGCACACCTCGGGGAAGGCGATGGGCTGTTCGCCGCCGGTGCGCAGGTGGGCGACGGCGGCTTCGATGCGGGGGATGACATCCCCGGCGCGGTGCACCATGACGTGGTCGCCCAGTCGCAGGCCGCGGCGGGTGATGTCGGCCGGGTTGTGGAGGGTGGCGTAGGTGATGGTGGAACCGTCGATCTCGACGGGTTCCAGAACGGCGCGCGGGGCGATGATGCCGGTGCGGCCCACATTCCACTCCACCCCCAGCAGGCGGGTGATCTTCTCCACGGCGGGGAGTTTGTAGGCGATCGCCCAGCGCGGGGCGCGCGTGCCCGATCCGGCGGCCCGCTGATCGGCGGCCATATCGGCCTTGATCACGATCCCGTCGATACCGAACGGCAACTCCCCGCGCAGCGCGGCGATCTCCAGCACCCGGACCAGGACCTCCTCGCCCGTGCCGGCAGTCGTGCCGGGTACGGCGGTGGCGGCAGTGGTGTTCACACCGAACTGCACGGCCCGGTCCATCAGCTCGCTGTGCGCGAGCGCGCCGAGCTGCTCCGCGAGTTCGGCGCCGGTGTCGGCGAGGGGCAGCAGGCCGTAGCCGAAGAACGTCATCGGCACCGTGTAGACACGGTCCCTGGCCCGCAGGGTGCCGGCCGCGGCATTGCGCGGGTTCGCGAACGGCTGCCCGCCGTGCGCGGTGCGCACCGTGTTGGCGTGTTCGAACTGGGCGGTGGTCATGAGGACTTCGCCGCGCACCTCCACAGTGACTGGTTCGGCCAGCTCGTCCGGAAGTCCCTCGATGGTGCCGATCGCGTGCGAGACGTCCTCCCCGGCCGTCCCGTCGCCGCGTGTGACCAGCTGCTGCAGACGGCCCCCGGTGTACCGGGCGGCTATCGCGAGCCCGTCCAGTTTCGCCTCGACACTGAACCGCTGCGCCTCGTGGCCGATCCGGCGGGCCAGCGACGCCGTCCAGGCGGTGAACTCCTCGGGCGAGAACACGTTGTCCAGACTCAGCATCGCCACCGTGTGCGGGACATCGCCCCCAACCGCTCCGCCGGCCACCTTCCCGGTCGGCGAACCGGGCAGCACCTGCCCGGGATGCCCGGCCTCCCACACCGCGATACCGCGCACCAGCCGGTCATACGCGTCGTCGTCCAATACCGAGGTGCCGCCCGCGTAGTAGGCCGCCGACGCCTTCACCGCGTCCTCGACCGCCTGCGCGTAGGAGGCGGCATCCACGATCACTGCAACTGGTGTTGTCATAGCCGTCATCCTGCCTGCCACCACTGACAACGCCACGGCACCGGAGCACCGCTTCGCGGAACGTTCCGGCCGCGGCCACCGCGGCGGGCTCCTCACACCCGGCCCGGAGCCGGCGTCCCCCACGCCCTTGAAGGCCCCGGCTGGTCAGCTACGCGCTGAAGGCCCTGACCGGTCAGCCGGCCGACGACCCGGACATGTGCCGGACGTCTGCCCGGCACACAACAGCGCTGGCGGTCCGATCGCAGCACGCGCGGCGAGCAGGCTCCATCGTCACTTCACGCCCAAAACCCAAAACCGTCATCGTCGGCGTCAATTGGATCTGGGCTGTGCTTCCGCCCCTGTTCGCACGCACCTCCAGCCCTCTGCTGACCTGTCCCGGGGGCATGACCCTGTCCCCGGAGGAAGGTGTGGGGGCGGGCCCATAGTCCCTCTATGTGTTCAAGCCGAACTTTGCCCGCGCCGGCCTCGTCGAAGACGGCGTCCTCAGCCGCGTGGAGGCCGGGTCACTCGGGCGGGCGGGATCGACGCCTGGTGGTTGTGGAGGACGGCGTCCTCAGCCGTTTGGTGGCCGGGCCGCTCGGGCGAAGGCGGTCATCCGCCGGGTGTATCCGTCCGGGTCGCCGAAGTGCACCGCGAGGTGCTCGGCTCCGGCGTCCCGGAAGGCGTCGGCGGTGCGGGCGACCTCGCCGACAGCGCGGTCCGGGCCGTGCCAGTCGATCCGGGTGCCGGGGGACACGGTCCGGTCGCCCGTACGGGCCCGCAGGTACGCCAGCCGTTCGCGGAACGCCGTCGGGTCCAGTCCCACGCCCTGCCAGACGTCCGCGTACCGGGCCGCCCGGCGCAGGGCGGCGTCGGTGACACCGCCGGTCATCACCGGCACCACACCCTCGGGACGTGGCTCGAAGACGCCCGTTCCGAAGCCGTACCAGCGGCCCTCGAAGGGTCCGCGGCCGAACCGGAACAGGTGCCGGAGCAGTGCGATCGCTTCGTCCGTGCGGGCCGCCCGGCTCCTGAAGTCGGCGCCGACGGCGGTGAACTCGCGTTCGTCCCAGCCGATCCCTACCCCCAGGGTGATCCGTCCGCCGGACAACTCGTGGAGGGTGGCGACCTGTTTGGCCACCACGAAGGGACCGCGCATGGGCAGGACGAGTACGGAGGTGCCGAACCGGATCCGGCTGGTCGCTGCCGCCAGCCAGCCCATGGTCACCAGCGGTTCGAGGACTCCTCCGTATACCGGGCCGTACTCGCCGGGCGGCAGGATGTGGTCGGGGAGCCATGCCGTGTCGTAGCCGAGGGCCTCGGCCTGCCGCGCCAGGTCGGCGAGTCGGCGCGGCTCGGCGCCCGTGGTCTCGTTGGGGAGGACGACCTGCAACTTCACTCCCGCTCACCGTCCTTCCCGCCCGGAAGCGAAAGGGTGCGGAGAAAGCCGAGAACCGGTTTCAGCCACTCCTCCGGCCGCTCGACCATGACCACGTGATCGCTGTCGATCTCCGCGTACCGCGCGCCCCGGATCCCGGCCGCCAGGGCGCGGGAGCCGGCGGGCAGGACCATGCTGTCGGCGGTCGTCGCGACGACCAGCGTCGGGACGGCGACCTCGGCCAGATCACCGGTGGTGTCGAGGGTGGGGATCAGGTCAATGTGGGGGTGGAGTGCGGGAGGCCCCTGGGCCCGCCAGCCGGGGAGGAGACCGAGCAGGTGGTCGTCGGGGCGGGCGAACCCGGCGGTCAGCACGAGCGCGGCGACCCGTTCGGGATGGCGTACGGCAGCGCGCACCGCCACCAGCGTGCCGAGCGAGAAGCCGAGCACCGCGAACCGCCCGACACCACGCCGCACGGCGGAGCCGACGACCGAGTCCGTGAGCTCGTCGAGGTCCAGTGGGGCGTCGGCGACCGGGGTCCGGCCCGAGCCGGGGTAGTCGGGGGCGACGACGGTGTGGGCGGCGGCGAGAGCGGGCAGGACCGGCGCGAAGTTGCCTTCGATGCTTCCGGTGGCGCCGTGGGCGAGCAGAAGCCCTGGACCGGTTCCGGTGACGGTGGTGGCGAGGTCGGGGAATGAATCACGCATGCCCCGTACGTTGACCCATCACACCGGTGTGAAGGTCAAGCCCCAGGTGTGGTGAGGAGAGTCAGTGCTGATAGGCGAGCTGTCACAACGGACCGGAGTAGCGGCCCGGATGCTGCGGTACTACGACGAGCAGGGCCTGTTGCGCCCCGACCGCGACAGCAGCGGATACCGCGTGTACACACCCGACGCCCCGCACGTCGTCGCACGCATCCGGGGCATGCTCGCGGCCGGGCTCAACACCGACGCCATCCGCCAGATGCTGCCCTGCGCCACCGGCGCCGGACCGGGAATCGAGCCGTGCCCGGAGGTGCTGCGCACGATGACCACGCACCTGGAACGGATGGACGCGGACATCGCCGATCTGCACCGCCGCCGAGCCGCGCTGGCCGCATACCGTGACGCGACCCAGGCACGACAGGAGCAGACGCGCGGACACTGAAGAGCATGGGCCGCCCTCCACCGCTCCCGCCGGACACACAGCCGCCGCGGACAGTTCTTCAAGACCACGAGATGTCCGTCCTCAGATCCTCAGGATCCAGTGTCTCGTGTGTCCAAGGTCAGAGGCCAAGGCCCGAGTTGCATTCAACAGCGCCCCCACCTCATCGACGGATGCCTCTCCCAAGTGGCTCTCTCGCTCGACACGACAACTCAACGGAAAGGTCAGTGACAAAGCTCTATTAGGGGCTGAGAGAACAGCTTTTAGGGGTGGGTCCCCTCTGGTGAGCGGTGGGTTTCGTGGCTTCACTCAATGGTGATCCGGTAGCCGGACGATTCGGCGACGGGTACCCGCAGAACGTGCGTCTGCCCGCGACGAAAGGACACCGAACGTCATGACGGCACCGTCCACCCCGACCAGCGCCTGGGTCCGGCGCTTCCACCCGGAGCCGGAAGCTGCGACGCGGGTGATCTGCTTTCCGCACGCAGGTGGTTCGGCCACGTTCTACTTCCCGGTCGCCCGAGCCCTGTCGCCCGCCGTGGACGTACTCGCCATCCAGTACCCCGGCCGCCAGGACCGGCGAGTCGAACCCTGCATCGACGACATGGACACCCTTGCCGACCTCATCAGCGAGGAACTGAGGCCCTGGCTCGACCGACCCTTCACGCTGTTCGGCCACAGCATGGGCGCCACGCTGGCCTTCGAGGTCGCCCTCCGGTTGGAGCGGAGCGGAAACACCGCGCTGGGGCTGTTCGCGTCCGGCCGGCGCGCGCCCTCGCGTCACCGCGACGAACAGGTCCACCTCGCGTCCGACGACCGGCTGATCAGCGAGATCAAGCGGCTGGAGGGTACCGAGTCCCGGGTCTTCGAGGACGAGGAGATCGTGCGGATGATCCTGCCCGCCGTACGCAGCGACTACCGGGCTGCGGAGAGCTACCGCTACCGGCCAGGACCCGCGTTGAGCTGCCCCGTCACCGTTCTCACCGGCGACCGCGACCCGCACGTCACCCTGGACGAGGCCGAGGCGTGGCGGGAGCACACCACCGGCCCCTTCCGTCTTAGGGTCTTCCCGGGTGGGCATTTCTTCCTCAACTCCCATGCCCAGGCCGTGATGCGGGAGATCACCGGCCTGATCGACGGCTCGGCCGAGTAGGGGCCCGGATGCCCGAAGAGACCGAGAGCCCCGGCTTGGGGGACACACGGCACGCTCACGGCCGGGGCGCTGCCCTGCACGCGCTGCGGGAGACCGTACGGGGGCGGTCCGTCGAACGGGCGACCGCCACCCAGCACGCCAAAGGAAAACTGACGGCCCGTGAGCGCATCGAACTTCCGCTGCCCAAACACGGCAACCCGCCGATGTGACCGGGACCTGGGCGGACGCCGACGAGGAGAGACGAGGGGAGGGGCCGGGGCGCACGGGCGCTCCAGCCCCTCCGGTCGTCGGCAGCCTCCAGCCCCGCCGGTCGGCAGGAGGCTGCCGGACAGCGCCTCAGGCGGCTCCCCGGGCAACTGAGGGCTCCTGCTCGCCCCCCTCGCCGCGAGGCTCGGCGTCGGGCACCCGCTTCGGCATGAACAGCAGGGCCAGCACCGCGGCGACCACG
Organism: Streptomyces sp. NPDC058001; assembly: GCF_042886315.1. Taxonomy (NCBI): domain Bacteria; kingdom Bacillati; phylum Actinomycetota; class Actinomycetes; order Kitasatosporales; family Streptomycetaceae; genus Streptomyces; species Streptomyces sp. NPDC058001. The sequence goes on along the minus strand of NZ_JBHVQT010000018.1, from coordinate 49,566 downwards.
GCGATACCGCCGCACACCGCGAGCAGGGACTGCATCGCCTGCACAAAGGCGTCCTGCACGGTGCGCACGACGGCGGGGCTGCCCAACTGCTTCCCCACCGCCACACCGGCGCCGACGCTGCGCCGCGCGGCCTCCTGGGCCTCTTGGGGTACGTCGGTCAGCTTCAGATGCGACCGGTAGGTCGCGTTGGCGATTGTGCCGAGCACGGCTACACCGACCGCCCCGCCCACCTGACGCAGCGCCGAGACGACGGCGGAGCCGACGCCGGAGCGTTCCTTGGACAGGGAGTTGATCGCTGCCGCCATGGTCCGGGTCATGGCGAGGCCGAGGCCCAGCCCGGTGATCACGAGCCAGACGGCGACGTACCCGTAGTCGGAGGAGAGGGATGTCCTGGTGCCCATGAACAGGCCGATCGCGACCAGGACGAAGCCGGCCGTGGGTACCGCGCGGGGGGCGGCCTCGGGGGAGCTGCGGATGACGGCGGCGCTGACCAGTACCCCGCCGATCAGCGGCAGCAGGCGCAGGCCCGTGCCGAGCGCGTCCGTCCCGTCGACCGCCTGGAAGTACTGGGGCAGGGCGAAGATGAGCCCGAACATCGCGAAGCTGACGACGGTGCCGAGGATCGAACCCCACACGAAGCCGGCGTTGCGGAACAGGGACAGGTCAAGCAGGGGATCCCGGGAGACCGAGACCCGGATCTCCCACAGCACGAAGACGACCAGCAGCACCAGGCCGCCGATCAGTGGCAGCAGGGCCTGGGGGTCGCTCCAGCCTTTCTCGCCGGCCTCGATCGCACCGTAGACGAGGGCGACCAGACCGACACTGGAGAGCAGTACGCCCAGGAAGTCGATGACGCCGTGTTGCGAGCCCCGTGAGGACGGCACCAGGCGGGCCACGGCGAGCAGGCCCAGGGCGACGAGCGGCACGTTGATGAGGAAGACGGAGCCCCACCAGAAGTGGTTGAGCAGGGCACCGCCGATGATCGGACCGAGCGGGAGGCCGAGTGACTGGGTGACGGCGATGACACCGATGGCCTTCGCCCGTTGGTGCTCGCCCTCGAAGATGTCCAGGAGTACGGAGGTGCACAACGGCACCAGGAAGGCCGCGCTGATGCCGAGCACCGTCCGAGCCGCGATGAGCATGCCCGCGGAACCGGAGTAGGCGCACCACAGCGAGGCCAGGCCGAACAGGAGCAGCGACGCCATCAGCATGGTCTTGCGGCCGAGCCGGTCTCCGAGCAGACCTGCGGGCAGCAGCAGGGCGGCCATGGCCAGAGTGAACGCGTCGACGAACCACTGCAGGTCGCTGGTCGACGCGTCGAGTTCCGTACTGACCGTCGGCAGTGCGACGTTGAGGATCGTGGCATCCACACTGACGGTCAGGAGACTTAAGCCGATCGCCGCCAGGGCCCACCAGCGACGGGAATCCTCGTTACTCACCGTGTCCTTCTCTCCGTCGGTTGTCGTCTGCGGTCGGGGCACCCGGCGCGGGACCGGCGTCGGGTGGCGTCTCATCAGGGGTGAAGGTGTCGCGCACGGCGTCCCAGCGCTTGAGCAGCGGTTCCGCTTCGACGTTGAGCCACTCGAAGACCCGGTGCGCCTCGCGCAGACGCTCCGCCCGGCGCGCGCCCTGCGGGAACAGGCCCAGCCCCTCGTCCGTGATGTCGGAGAAGGAGGCGATGCTCTCCAGCCGTCGGCGGAGCATGGCGGCCCAGGCGTCCGGGGCGACGCGGTAGTACGTGGAACGGTCGCCGCTGCGCGTGACCGCCTGGATCATCCGAGCCTCGGTCAGCAGGCGCAGTGCGCTGGTGAGGGACGCCCGGCTCGCGTGCACGGCGGCCGCTATCTGGGCGGGGTTCTGCTCCGGCGGATCGCTGACCATCAGCCAGGCCAGCGTCCGCCCCATGATCGGGGGCCAACCGGACTGCTGCATGAACCAGGTGCCGACCTGCTCGACCCATTCCTGGACTCTCGCCGCGTCGTTGTCCTGTTCCCGGACTCTCGCCGCGTCGGTGTCCTCATCGCCGCCGTCGGACGACATCATGATGCACCACCTCCTACAGCCAATGCTGATGACTGTAAATTTCAGTCATGACTGTAATCAGTGAAACGGGAGGAGTGCAAGGACGCGCGCCGTGCTCACCCCGCTGTCCGCAGCCCCTTCCGGTTCTTGCGGCCGAGCCAGCCGCTGCTCACGAGCTGCTCCAGGAGCGGCGACGGAGCGAAGTCCGGCTCGCCGAACTCGGCGTACAGCTCCCGCTGGATGGCCAGCGAGACGTCCAGTCCGATGGCGTCGAGCAGGGCGAACGGACCCATCGGGTGACCGAAGCCCCGCTCGACAGCGGTGTCGATCCCCTCGGCGCTCGTGCCGTGCCGGTCCAGCAGGGTCAGCGCCCGGCCGAGGTAGGGAAACAGCAGGTAGTTGACGATGAATCCAACCCGGTCCCGACAGTGCACCGTCGTCTTGCCCAGCCGCGCGCAGACCGCCTGCGCGGTGGCGACCGCCTCGTCGGTGGTGTCGTCGGTGCGCACGAGTTCGACCAGCCGCATCACCGGCGCCGGGTTGAAGAAGTGCATCCCGACCACCCCCGCGGCATGTCCGGCCGGCTCGGAGCACGCGGTCACCGAGAGGCTGGAGGTCGTTGTCGCGAGCAGCACGCCGGGCTTGCACTCCGCGCCCAGCCGGGCGAAGAGCGCCCGCTTGACGTCGAGGTCCTCCACCACCGCCTCGATCACCAGGTCGCAGTCGCTCACCGCGCGGAGGTCGTCGCTGCCGCCGAGCAGGTCCAGCGCCGCGGCCTTCGTCGCGGGAGCGACCCGGCCCCGCAGGACACCGCGGGACAGCGACTCCTCGATCTTCGCCAGGGCCTGGGACACCTTCTCCTCGCTCCGCGCCACCAGGACCGTCGGGAAGCCCGCGACCGACGTGATCTCCGCGATGCCCCGGGCCATCGTCCCCGACCCGACGACGGCGATCCGGTCCACACCGGCCGCCTTGCCCGGTACGGCGACGGACTCCCGCGCGTCCACGGGCCGCCCGGAGCCGTCGTACACGTAGAAGCCGTGGCCGCTCTTGCGGCCGAGGCGCCCCTGCTCGACCAGCTCGCCCAGCAGTCCGGTGGGCCGGAAGGAGGCGTCGCCGGTGCGCCGGTGCAGGTCCGTGAGCGTGGCCACGGCCGAGTCGAGCCCGATGCGGTCGAGCAGCTCCAGCGGTCCGAACGGCAGGCCGCAGCCCAGGCGCATGGCGGTGTCGATGCCGTCCCTGCTCGCGCCGCCCCGTTCGTACAGGGACGTCGCGCGGTTGAGGTAGGCGTACACCAGGGCGGTGGCGTCGGTGGCACAGCGGCTGTCCACCGTGACCGGCGTCAGACCGAGGTCGCCCACCAGCGTGTCCACGGAGGCCGCGGTGTCCTGCGAGGTCATCGTCGTGCGTACCGCCTCGACCGGTCCGCCGGGACCAGGCGGGGCGAGGAAGCGCAGGCCCATGGTGTTCCCGGGGCGGCCGGAGAGGGCGGCGAGCCGGGTCAGCGGCACGGACGCCGTCGTACTGACCACGACCGTCTCGGCGGGGCAGACGGTACGGAGGCGGCGCAGCACCTCGGTCTTGACGGCCTCGTCCTCGCCGACGGCCTCGACGACCAGGTCGGCGCGGCTCAACAGACCGATGTCGCCGGTGAGGGTCACGCCGTCGGTGCCGGCAGTTTGCAGCTGACCGTTCAGCCGTGCCAGGACGGAGGGGTCGATGTCCACACCGATCACCTCGCGGGGCGCGTCCCGCAACAGTGTGAGCAGCGCGGATCCGATCGTCCCCAGACCGATGACCCCTATCACGGGCGTCTGTTGTGTCATGACTGCGGTGACTCCCCTCGCGGCCGAGGGGTGGCCGCCGTTTCGCGGAAGCGGTTGATGGCGTCGACGTGCCGCGCGCGCTTCTCATGGTCGCGGACGCCGAGACCTTCCTGGGGGGCCAGGCACAGGACGCCGACCTTGCCCTGATGGAGGTTGCGGTGCACGTCGTATACGGCCTGTCCGGTGTCCTCCAGGGAGTACACCCTGGAGAGGGTGGGGTGGATCTTGCCCTTCGCGATCAGCCGGTTGGCCTCCCACGCCTCGCGGTAGTTGGCGAAGTGTGAGCCGATGATCCGCTTCAGTGACATCCACAGGTAGCGGTTGTCGTACTCGTGGCTGTAGCCCGAGGTCGAGGCACAGGTGACGATCGTGCCGCCCTTGCGGGTGACGTACACGCTCGCGCCGAAGGTCTCGCGGCCCGGGTGCTCGAAGACGATGTCGACGTCCTCGCCGCCGGTGAGTTCGCGGATGCGCTTGCCGAACCGCTTCCACTCGCGCGGGTCCTGATGGTGCTCGTCCTTCCAGAACTTGTAGCCCTCGGCGTTGCGGTCGATGACGGCTTCGGCGCCCATGGAGCGGCAGATGTCGGCCTTCTGCTCGCTGCTGACGACGCAGACGGGGTTGGCACCACCGGCCAGCGCGAACTGGGTGGCGTAGGAGCCGAGTCCGCCGCTCGCGCCCCAGATGAGGACGTTGTCGCCCTGCTTCATGCCGGCGCCGTTGCGGGAGACGAGCTGGCGGTAGGCGGTGGCGTTGACCAGGCCCGGGGAGGCGGCCTCCTCCCACGACAGGTGGCCGGGCTTGGGCATGAGCTGGTTGGACTTGACCAGGGCGATCTCGGCGAGGCCGCCGAAGTTGGTCTCGAAGCCCCAGATCCGCTGCTCGGGGTCGAGCATGGTGTCGTTGTGCCCGTCGGAACTCTCCAGCTCGACCGAGAGGCAGTGCGCGACGACTTCGTCGCCGGGCTGCCAGGCGTTGACCCCGGGCCCGGTGCGCAGGACCACGCCCGCCAGATCGGACCCGATGACGTGATACGGCAGGTCGTGGCGGGCGGCCGGCTCGGACGTCGCGCCGTATCGCTCCAAGAAGTGGAAGGTGGGCAGCGGTTCGAAGATCGCGCTCCACACGCTGTTGTAGTTGACCGAGGAGGCCATCACGGCCACCAGGGCCTCACCCGGGCCGAGTTCGGGCACCGGTACCTCGTCGAGGTGCAGCGACTTGCGGGGGTCCTTGTCGGCCGGAGCCATTCCTTCGAAGAGACCGACCTCGTCCTTCCTGACGGTGACGGCGCGATAGGAGTCCGGTATTCGCAGTCCGGTGATGTCCGCGCTCGTCGCGCGGTCGGCCAGAATGGCGCTGATGATTTCTTCCACGCGTTTCCCCACAGTTGCCGAAGAGTTGCACGGATGAGTAATCCCGCCCTCCCCGCGGACGGGTCGGCCTCGGCGTGAGTGCGGGTCCGCGCCACGCTAGTGAGCGCGAACGGATCGGGACAACCCCTATGCCCAAGGGGTGAATTGACCTAGGGGAAGGGCCTGGCGGGGCAGGCGGACCAGGGGTACGCCGAAGAGCCCCCGGCACTAGGAAGCGCGCCCGTGGTGACGGGAAGTCGAAGACGCCCGGGGCGGGGTGTGCGGAGGGGGCGATAGGGGTGGCTAAGGGGGTGCCGAGGGGTGCGCTCGACGTAATCCTCGGCATCGGTCAGTTGTGGCCGAGATTTGAAGAGCGTAACGGCCGGAAAACATGAGCCCGGTGCGCTACGGCGCGTCGCCCTGACGTCCGCCGACGGGGCGGACCATCCCCTGTACGAGCCAGAACGGTGTAAGGGCGCGGCTGGACAGAGGGGCCTCGCGTCGGGTCCTTGAAGGCGCTACGCTGGGGCTGACAGCGAGTGTCAGGGTTGCGACACGGGGGCGATGATGCACTCTTGGCTCGATCAGTGTCTGTGGGGACATCGAGATAGATGCCTGGGGTATGTGGATTTTCCCCGCCCGAATAGCTGATGTCCCGTCAAAAACATGTGCGGCGCGCCGAGCGCACCGACATGTTGCTGTTCTCTTCTCGTGATGTGGGTTTTCTTGACCCATCATTGAGAATGCAGCCCTGCCCTTGAGCGCGTAAACGTTATGTGAACTCACGGGGTGTCCAAAAAGGATGATACTGGTCAATCGTGAAGTGGAACTTGGGCTGCTGACCTCCGGACTCGCGGAATGCGCGGCTGGACGGGCCAAGATGATCGTCGTGGAAGGCGGCGTGGGCTGCGGCAAGAGCGAGTTGCTGGACACATTCACGGAATTCGCCGCCGAACAGGGAGCGGCGGTCCTCAGAGGCATGGGCATACGCTCAGCCTCCGACCAACCTCTCGCGCTGCTGCGCCAGTTGCTGGGCCAGGTCCCGGGATGGGTGCCCTCCGAACCGGGCGTCGCGGAGCAGGAGTTCGGTGATGCCCTCCACCGACTGGCAGGCCGGGGCCCCGTAGTCGTCTGCGTGGACGACGCGCAGTACGGCGACAGCCGGTCGCTCCACTACTTATTACAGGCGGCGGGCTTCACTCGATCCGCGCGGATCCTGCTCGTGTTCGGGGACAGCCTGCATCTCCCGCACCGGGATCCGATGATCAAGACGGAGCTGCTGCGGCAGTCCAACTCGCTGCGGATCCGGCTGGGTCCGCTGAGCAAGCACGGCACGGCCGCGATGCTCGCCGCGCAGGGGGGCGACGCCGCGGACCGTCCCCTCGTGGACCGGCTGCACTTCGTCACCGCCGGAAACCCGCTGCTCCTGCGCGCGTTGTTGGAGGAGTGCCGCCCGAGCACCGCCGGGTCCGGGGTCGCGGACGAGATCGAACCCATGGAGGGCGGGCTCTACGGTCAGGCGGTCCTCGCCAGCCTGTACCGCAGTGGCCCGGCCGCCCTGGAGCTGGGGCACGCGCTCGCTGTCCTGGACGAGCCGAGGGCCACCGAGATCCTGCCCCGGCTGGTCGACCAGCCCTCGGCGCTGATCGACCAGAACCTGCAGGCTCTTACCGCGGCCGGAGTGATCGCCGGCACCGCGTTCCGCCACCAGGCCGCCGTCGCGACCGTCCTGGCGGACCTGCCGCCCGGCCGCGGTACCACCCTGCACCGCGGGGTGGCCGTGGCCCTGCACTCCGCCGGATATCCGGCATCGGTGATCGCGCGGCACCTGCTCAAGGCGCGCAGCGCCGTCGAACCCTGGGAACTCATCGCGCTGCGCAACGCGGCGGAGGAAGCACTCGCCGAGGACGACGCCGTACTGGCCATCGACTGTCTCGAACTGGCCTACGGTGCCTGCCCGGACCCGGTCCAGCGGATCGAGATCAAGATGCGGCTGGCGCTGATCACCTGGCGCACCAACCCCGCGGCCGCGGAGTACCGCCATCTCCCCGAACTCCTCAGTGCCATGCGGCAGGGCGAGTTGTCGCCGACGAGCCTCGGCATGCTCGGCAAGTTGCTGTCCGCGCACGGCCGCATAGAAGAGGCGATGGAAGTCCTTCGACTGGGCGACGACGCGTTGTTCGAAGCCCACCGACCCGTCCCCGGCATCCACCCCACCATCGCCTCGATGTGGGTGCGCCACGGATTCCACGGCGTGGACTTCCCCGACAGCGGCCACCGCGGCGACGCGGCGGAAGGGCCGGCCGTCCCCGGCTCTCCGGTCAACGGTTCCGTCCCCGGCATACCGCTGCTGAGGAAGTCCGCGGAGGACGTGCTCATCGACGCACAGGACTGGAGCGGTTCCGCGGAGAACTTCCTGGAGATGTGCTCCCTCACCGACTCGATGGTGGCCCCGGTGTGCAGCGCGCTCAAGGCGCTGCTCTACTCGGACCAGGTCGAGGCGGCGGCGCAGTGGTGCGCGAAGATGCTGGACGAGGCCACCCGCCGCAACATCCCGGGCTGGCAGGGCCTGTTGGCCACCGTCCAGGGGATGATCGCCCTGCGGCAGGGCAGGTTGGAGGAGGCCGTCGCCAGCGCGTCCCTGGCGCTGGAAGTGGTGCCCGAGCGCAACGGCAGCGTGCTGGTCTGCGGCACCTCCTCCATCCTCGCCATGGCGTACACCGAGATGGGGCGTTACGACGCCGCGGTGCGCCTGCTCGACCAGCCGGTGTCCCAGGACTGGTTCGGCAGCGTGTACTGGCTCGGCTATCTGCGGGCGCGCGGGCACTTCCATCTGGCGACCAACCGCTCGCATGCCGCTCTGTCGGACTTCCTGAGAATCGGGAAAATGGCCGGCAGTTGGGGGATCGACCACCCCATGCTGGTCTCGTGGCGCACCGACGCGGCCCAGGCGTGGCTGCAGCTCGGGGAGCCGTCCCAGGCCCAGCAGTTGCTCGACGCGGAAGTCAGCCAGGACTTCCCCGGGTACGGCCGACTTCGGGGGATCATCCTGCGACTGCAGGCCGCGATTGCGCCTCTGGCGGACCGCGTCCAACTGCTCACCCGAGCCGTCGAGGAGTTCGACGCCGGCAATGACCGGCTGGAACTGGCCAAGGCGCTGGCCGACCTCAGTGAGGCCCACCAGGCGCTGGGCAACCAGACCCGCGCGGATCTGGTCAGGCGCAAGGGCCGGCACCTCGCCGGCGAATGCGGTGCGGAGCCGCTGTACCAGCGCATGGCAGCCGGCGGACGGAACCGGACGGTCGCCGCGAATTCGGATTCCGGCCATGCGCGACCCGAACCGAAACCCGGAGTGGAACTCACCGAAGCGGAGTACCGGGTGGCCTCGCTGGCTTCCTACGGTCACACCAATCGCGAGATATCCCAGCAACTGTATATAACCGTCAGCACCGTCGAGCAGCATCTCACGCGCATATACCAGAAACTACGGATAACGCGACGCCAGGAGATACCGGTCGATCTGTGATGTGCGGGGGAGTATGGATCGCGGAGGGGGTGGCCGCGATCCATACCCCCCTTCGAGGGGTACCCCCTACAAAGACGCCTTGACTCCGAGTTGCGCGAGCATCGTGACGTTGTCGCTGATCGTCCAGTGCTCGACGATCCGCCCGTCCCGTACCCGGCTCATGTTGAGCATCGTCATCTCGAAGGGCCGGCCGGTCGGCGGGACCCCCATGAACTCGATGGTGTGCGTGCCCCGCGCGACGCAGCGCGTGGCCACCAACTCCCCGGTCTGCACGATGTCCTGCACGGTCGCGGTCATGTCCGGGAAGAACGCCTGGGTGAACTGCCACACGCCCAGCCACCCCTCGCGGTCGCGGGGGGTGCCCGGAGGGTGTTCGGCGTCGCCCGCCGTACCGGGCAGATGAATGACGGCGTCCGGGGCGATGAGCTCCCGCAACTTTTCCAGGTCGCCGGAATTGAACGCCTCGTAAAGGCCGGCGATTGTGTCCGAGGGCTGTTGAGCCATCGCGAATCCGTCCCGTCTGAAGAAGAACCGAGAAGAGCTGACCAGAGGCGACAACAGCCGGGAAGTGCGCAGAGCTTGCCGACTGGAAGGCCGAGAAGAGGTCGGCGGAAGTATCGCCCCGTTCACCGCAACGTACTCGCGGTCCCGCGCGACAGGCAACCCCACGACAACTCGCCCGCCCCGACCTCCGGATAGGGGAAATAGGGGCCTCCGGTAGGGGATGACGGGTCCCGGTGGGCCCCGCGTAACGTGCCGAGCGGAAACGGCAAGGCTTCTTCTCACCCCGACGCGAGGTACGGCTTTCCGTGGATTTCGACCTCACCGAAAAACAGCGGCAACGCTACGACGACGTTCTGTCCGAAGTCCGGGAGCGGCTCGGCGAGCCCTCCTCCGGCGAGCCGTTCACGCCTGCCCGATGGCAGGACGCGGCACGGATCGGCCTGACCGGCCTGTGCCTGCCGACCGAGTTCGGGGGCGGCGGTCTCGGCGCGCTGGACACCGCGCTGTGCCTTGAGGCGTTCGGCCGGGGCTGCCCCGACACCGGGCTGGTGTTCGCCGTCTCCGCCCATCTGCTGGCCTGCGCCGTCCCGATCCGCGACTTCGCCGACGTCTCGGTGCGCGGGGAGCTGCTGTCCGGGCTGGCGTCCGGAGAGCTCGTCGCCGCCAACGCCATGACGGAGGACGACGCCGGCTCCGACCTGAGCCGGCTCGCCGTCACCGCCGAGCGGAAGGACGACGGGTACCGGCTGAACGGGGACAAGTCCTTCGCCAGCAACGCCCCCGCCGCCGATGTGCTCGTCACCTACGGCACGAGCGACCGCGGGGCGGGCTTCCTCGGGGTCACCGCCTTCGTGGTGCGCGCCGACCTGCCCGGTGTCCAAGTCGGCGAACTCTTCCGGAAGATGGGGCTGAGCGGCTGCCCCGCGGGGCGGGTCGCGTTCCGCGACTGCGAGGTCCCCGCCTCCCACCGCCTCGGTGCCGAGGGCCAGGGGAGCATCATCTTCCAGCACTCCATGGGCTGGGAGCGCGCCTGTCTGTTCGCCGGCTACCTCGGTCTGATGGAGCGCCAGCTGGAGCAGTGCGTGCAACACGCCAGCGGACGCCGCCAGTTCGGCCGCGGTATCGGCGAGTTTCAGGCCGTGTCGCACCGCATCGTCGGCATGAAGCAGCGCCTGGAAGCCGCCCGACTGCTGCTGTACCGCGGCTGTTGGCTCATGGACCACGGGCGCGAGCACACGATGGCGATCGCCCTGTCCAAGACGGCCGTTTCGGAGGCCGCGGTGGCCAACAGCCTCGACGCCGTCCAGATTTTCGGCGGCTCGGGCTACCTGAGCTCCGCGGGGATCGAACAGCAGCTCCGTGACACGGTACCCGGCACGATCTTCTCCGGGACCACGGACATCCAGCGCGAGATCGTCGCGAGGGAGATCGGCCTGTGAACCTCCACCAGCTCGTCGTCGACACCGCCGCGAAGGAACCCGACCGGCTGGCCGTGGCCGGAGCAACCACTCAACTGACCTACCGGGAACTCGACGTCACTGCCGACGCCCTCGCCCACCGGCTGCGCGCCATGGGCGTCGGACCCGGTGACCGGGTCGTTCTGTGGGCGGACAAGTCGCCGGCCGTCGTGGCCGCGATGCAGGCGGTGCTCCGCCTCGGCGCCGCCTACGTGCCCGCCGACGGCACCCTGCCCACGGCCCGGGTCGCCGCCATGGCCGGCGACTGCTCGGCCGCCGCGCTCCTCGCCCCGGCCGACCGCCTGGAGCGGGCCGCCGCCGCGCTCGGCCCGCGGTGCCCGACCGCCGACCTCGCCCAGGAGCCCGATCCGGCCGCCGAGCCCCTCAGTGTCCTGGTGGCGCCCGACGACCTGGCGTACATCCTCTACACCTCGGGCTCGACCGGCGCCCCGAAGGGGGTGTGCATCAGCCACCGCAACGCGCGCGCCTTCATCGACTGGGCGGTCGAGGAGATCGCCCCCGGACCGCAGGATCGCTTCTCCAACCATGCCCCCTTCACCTTCGACCTGTCCGTCCTGGACCTCTACGCCGCGTTCGCGACCGGCGCCTCGGTGCACCTGATCCCGTCCGAACTCGCCTACGCGCCCGAACAGTTGGTGGAGTTCCTGCATGACCGGCAGATCACCGTCTGGTACTCGGTGCCGTCCGCCCTCACGCTGATGATGCGGGACGGGGGGCTGCTGGACCGCCCCGCCCCCGATGCGCTGCGGACCGTACTCTTCGCCGGAGAGCCCTTCCCGCTCCCGGGTGTCCGCGCCCTCGCGGGATGGACCGACGCACGGCTGCTCAACCTCTACGGACCCACCGAGACCAACGTCTGCACCCGCCACGAGGTCCGCCCCGGCGACCTCGACCTCGACCGGCCGCTGCCCATCGGGACCGCGGTCAGCGGCGACCGGGCCTGGGCCGAAGGCCCGGACGGACAGCGCGTCGCACCCGGCGAGGAAGGCGAACTGCTCGTCGACGGTCCGACGGTGATGCTCGGCTACTGGGGCCGGGAACCGCACACCGGCCCCTACCGCACCGGCGATCTGGTCCGCCCCCTGCCCGACGGATCGTTCGCCTACCTCGGCCGACGCGACCACATGGTCAAGGTGCGCGGCCACCGCGTCGAACTCGGCGAGGTCGAGTCCGTGCTCGCGCTGCACCCGGACGTCGCCGAGGCGGCGGCCGTGGTCGTGGGCAGCGGCATGGACGGCCGACTGGTGGCCTTCGTGGTGCCCGAGCCGGACCGCCGTCCCGGAGTGCTCTCGCTCGGACGGCACGCGGCACAGCGGCTGCCGCGCTACATGGTCGCCGACGAGGTGCGGGTGCTGCCCGAGCTGCCCCGCACTCCGAACGGGAAGGTCGACCGCCTGGTGCTGCGGGCCGCGGCCGAGACCGCGTCCTGCGGTGGTGCCCCGCAATGAGAGAACTCCGCCTCCGGGCAGCCCGGCAAAGTCAGCGAGAAGGGTGACGCCATGTCCCAGTCAGTGTCCGAGGAAGAGACGTCGAAACGGCTCACCGAGTTCATCCGCGAGCGGTTCCTCGACGGGGACCCGCAGGGCGAACTCGACGCCGGATCCCCCCTGTTGGAATGGGGGGTCCTCAACTCCCTGCGGGTGGCGCGCCTGATCGCGTTCATCCGCAGCGACCTCGGCGTCCCGGTGTCCGCGATGGAGATCAACCCGGACAACCTCCGCGACGTACGCAGCATCACCGCGATGGTGACCCGTCTGGCCCGCGCCGGTGCCTGACGCGGCCCCGACGGGCCTCCCGCCCGCCGAGCCGCCCCACTGAGCCGCCCAGCCCCACCGAGCCGAAAGGCGTGTCGAGACCATGGTCGCCAGTCCGGACGTGACCTTCCTTCCCGCACAGCCCATCGCCGTCGTCGGCGTGGGGTGCCGCCTCCCGGGCGGTGTACGCGACCTCGGCTCGCTCGGCAGGATGCTCAGGTCCGGCGGCACCGTCCTCGAAGAGGTGCCCGAGGACCGCTGGGGGCGCAACCTGCACGCCGCCGCCGCGGAGGGCGCCCCCGGCACCATCACCAACCATGTCGGCGCGTTCCTGGAGGACGTCGACCGGTTCGACGCTCCCTACTTCGGCATCGCGCCCCGCGAGGCCGCCGCCATCGACCCCCAGCAGCGTCTGCTGATGGAGGTCGCCTGCGAGGCGATGGTCGACTCCGGCCGAGCCCGCCCCGACTGGCGCGGCACCCGCACCGGCGTCTTCGTCGGTCTCCTCGCCAACGACTACCACCTCATGCACGCCAGGTCGCTCGGTCCGCAGGGCGCCGGCCCGCACTACATCACCGGCATGGAGTTCAGCTTCGCCGCGGGCCGGCTGGCGTACACCTTCGACCTGCGCGGCCCCGCAGTCGGCCTCAACTCGGCCTGCTCCTCCTCCCTGTACGCCGTCCACCAGGCATGCCAGAGCCTGCGCGTCGGCGACATCGACACCGCCATCGCCGGCGGCGTCAGCCTGCTGCTCAGCCCTGAGATCAGCGTGTTCATGAGCCGGATCGGGGCGATCTCCCCGTCCGGGCGCTGCCGCCCCTTCGACGCGGAGGCCGACGGCATCGTCCGCGGCGAGGGCTGCGGCGTCGTGGTCCTCAAGCGGCTGGCGGACGCGCTCGCCGACGGCGACCGCGTCCACGCGGTCATCCGCGGTTCCGCCGTCAACAACGACGGCAGCAGCGTCGGCCTGACCGCCCCGAACGCCTCCGCCCAGGCCGCCGTGGTGCGGTCGGCGCTGGCCGCGGCGGGCGTGGGCACCGACGGCGTCGACTACGTCGAGGCGCACGGCACCGGCACCCCCCTCGGAGACATGATCGAACTCGGCACCCTGTCCGAGGTGTACGGAGCGGGACGCAACGACGCGGTCCCGCTGGTGGTCGGCTCGCACAAGGCGGTCTTCGGGCACACCGACGCCGCGGCCGGAATCACCGGCCTCATCAAGTCGATCTGGGTTCTCGGAGCCCGACACGTTCCGGCCCAGCCGGGCATCGACGAGCTCACCCCGGCCGTCGACTGGGAGGCGGGCGGCATCACCGTCTCGCTCGGCGGCACGGAGCTGGCCGCCCCCGGTCAGGAGAGCGCCCCCTCGCGCCCGCTGCGTGCCGGTGTCAGCGCCTTCGGCCTCAGCGGCACCAACGTCCACCTCATCGCGGAGGCCCCGCCACACCAGGAGGCGCCGGCCGACGCGCCGACCGACGGCCCCACCGAGCGGCCCCACGTCCTGCTCGTCTCCGCGTCCCGGCCCGAAGGGCTGGTCGAACAGGTCGCCCTGATGCGGGAACGGCTCTCCCGCGACGACGTACCGCTCGCCGACCTCGTCGCGTCCGCGGCGACCCGGCGCACCCACGAGGACCACCGGTACGCCGCCGTCGGAACCGATCGCGAGGCGCTGGTCGAAGCCCTGGAAGCGGTCACCGGCCCCGCGGACCTCGAAGATCTGCCCGACGGCGCCTGCGCGGACCGACTGGATCCCGACGGCGAACCCGCCCCTGTCTTCGTCTACTCCGGACAGGGCAGCCAGTGGGCCGGCATGGCCGCCGACCTGTACGGCACCGACCCCGACATCACCGACACCCTCGACGAGTGCGACGCCCTGATCCGCACCGAAGCCTCCTGGTCGCTCCTCGACGAACTGCGGCGCACCGAGGACAGCGGACTCGACCGCACCGACCTCGCCCAGCCGGCCATCTTCGCCGTCCAGGTGGCGCTGACCCGCTGGCTCACCCGGCGCGGCATCACCCCGACAGCCGTCATCGGCCACAGCGTCGGCGAGATCGCCGCCGCCCACACCGCGGGCGTTCTCCAACTGCCCGACGCCGTACGGCTGATCGTCCGGCGCGGCCGGATCCTTCAGGACACCGCGGGAACCGGGCGCATGCTCGCGGTGCAGGGCGAGGCCGACGCCGTCGCGGACCTCTTGGACGACAGCGGGCTCCCGGCCGTCGTCGCCGCGGTGAACGGCCCCGGGTCCGTCGTCGTCGCCGGGCCCGACGACGCCGTCACCGAAGCGCAGCGGCTGCTCGAAGGACACGGTCTGCGCTGCCGCCGCACCCGCGTCGACTACCCGTTCCACAGCCCCCTCGTGGCCTCGTGCGGCCCCCGCCTGCGCGCCGAAATCACCGACCTCACCCCGGGGCGGCCGACGCTGCGCCTGCTCTCCAGCGTCGACCCCGACACCGACGCCGGCCCGCTCGACGCCGCCTACTGGGCCCGCAACATCACCGAACCCGTACGGCTGTGGCCCGCCGTCGACCGGCTGCTCGCCGAGGACGAGGCCCGCACGCTTGTCGAGATCGGCCCGCACCCGGTCCTCAACCGACCGCTCACGGACGCCGCCCGCCGGCGCGGTCTGCACCGTCCCGTGCTGGGCACCCTGCGCCGCGACGAGCCGGGCGCGGTGGCGCTCCACCGGACCCTGGCCCGCCTCCATGTCACCGGCACCGGCGTGGACTGGACGGCGGTCACCGGCAGGCCGCACCGCTTCCGGGACCTGCCGCTGCCGTCCTGGGGCGGCGACCGGTACTGGCTGCCAGGCGTGGAGCGGGGACACCACGAGCCGCCGAAGGGCCCCGACGCAGGCCCGACGGTCACGGAACAGGCCACCGCGGAACCGACCCACCGGACGCAGGTATCGGTCGCGACGACCGCACCGGTCGAAGCTCCCGCGTCTGCGACGCGCTCCTCCGCGCAGACGGTGCACCGGATCGACGCCGTCGTCCGTGACCTGCTCGGGCTCGGCCCCGACCAGCCGCTGCCCCGTCGGCGCGGCCTGTTCGAGCAGGGGCTCGACTCCCTGACCGCGGTCACCCTCGGCAAGCGGCTCGAAGAGACCTTCGCGGTACGGCTCTCGTCCACCGTCGTCTTCGAACACCCCTCCATCCAGGGGCTGGCCGCCCACCTCGCGGAGCTGACGGCGGCCGACCCCGCGCCGCACCGGCTGTCCAAGGAGACACCCGCACCGGCGGCAGCGGGCGCGGACGACGACGCCGTCGCCGTGATCGGCATGTCCTGCCGCTTGCCCGGAGCGTCCTCGCCCGAGGAGTTCTGGTCACTGCTGACCGAGGGCCGGGACGCCGTGGCGGCCCCGCCGCCCGGGCGGCGCGACGATCCGATCTGGGACGAGGCCGGACCCGAAGTTCCCACCGACGGCGGTTACTTGGCCGACGTCTCCGGATTCGACGCCGGGTTCTTCCACATCTCACCCCGCGAAGCGGCCTCGCTCGACCCGCAGCAGCGGCTCGCCCTTGAGGTGGCCTGGGAAGCACTGGAGGACTCCGGCTATCCCGCCACCACCCTGATGGACCGACAGGCAGGCGTGTACGTCGGTCTCAACACGGCCGACTACCACGAACTGCTCACCCGCGACATGGGCAACATCGACCTGTACTACGGCACCGGCAACACCTTCGCCGCCTCCGCCGGCCGGCTCTCCTACTTCCTCGGGCTGCACGGACCCAGCCTCGCCGTGGACACCGCCTGCTCCGCGTCTCTGACCGCCGTACACCTCGCCTGCCAGGGACTGCGCGCCGGGGACTGCGAGATCGCCCTCGTCGGCGGCGCCAACGTCATCGTTACCCCGACGGTGTCCGTGGCGATGTCCGCGGGCGGTGCCCTCGCCCCCGACGGCCGCTGCAAGACCTTCGACGAGGCCGCCGACGGCTACGGTCGTGGTGAGGGCGCCGTTGTGCTCATCCTCAAACCGCTCTCCGCGGCACGCCGCGACGGCGACCGGGTCTACGCCCTGCTGCGCGGCAGCGCCGTCAACCAGGACGGGGACAGCGGCGGCTTCACCGTACCCAGCGCGGCGGCGCAGTCCGCGCTGATCAGCCAGGCCCTGGACCGGGCCGGCTGGGAGCCCCACGAGGTCGACTACGTGGAGGCCCACGGCACCGGCACACCGCTGGGCGACCCCATCGAGATCCGCGCCATGGCCGACGCCCTCGGCCCGGGGCGGGACGCGGACAACCCGCTGCTGGTCGGCTCGGCCAAGGCGAACATCGGGCACCTGGAGGCCGCGGCCGGCATCACCGGACTGCTCAAGGTCGTCCTGTCCGTGCACCACGGTGAGCTGCCGCCGCACCTCGTCGACCGCCCCTCCAGCCGTATCGACTGGGACTCCCTGCCCGTCTCGCTCGTCACCAGCCGCTCCCCGTGGCCCGAACGCGACCGGCCGCGCCGCGCCGGAGTCTCCTCCTTCGGCTTCAGCGGCAGCAACGCCCACGTCCTGGTCGAACAGGCCGCACCCCGCGCCGAGGAGCCGCCCGCCACCGAACCCGCCGCTCCACGGCTCGCGTTGCTGCCGTGGGTGGTCTCCGGCCGCGGCCCGGCCGCGCTGCGTGGACAGGCCGCCCGGCTGGCCGAGTTCCTCGCCGGCCGCCCGGAACTCGATCCGGCGGACGTCACGTACTCGCTGGCCGCCACCCGCACCCCGCTGGAGCACCGCGCCGTCGTCCTCGGCGCGCCCGACGACAGGGACGCCGTCCGCGTCGCCCTCACCGCGCTCGCCGACGGCCGGCCGGTCGACTCGGTGATCAGCGCCAGCGCCTCGACGGAGGGCCTCACCGCCTTCCTGTTCAGCGGACAGGGCAGCCAACGGGCCGGTATGGGACGGAAGTTGTACGATCGCTTCCCGGTGTTCGCCGCCGCCCTCGGCGACGCGCTGGCGGAGCTGGACCGGGAGCGGGACGGCAGTCTGCGCGACGTCCTGTTCGCGGAGCCGGGCACCGACGCGGCCCGGCTGCTGGACCGGACGGAGTACACCCAGAGCGCGCTGTTCGCGGTGGAGAGCGCCCTGTTCCGGCTCGTCCGCAGCTGGGGTGTCGAGCCCGACTACCTGATGGGCCACTCGATCGGCGAACTCACCGCCGCCCACGCCGCCGGAGTCCTCTCGCTGCCCGACGCCGCCCGCCTGGTGACCGCGCGCGGCCGGCTGATGCAGGCCCTGCCCGAGGGCGGTGCGATGATCGCCGTCGCCGCCCCGGAGGCCGAGGTCGCCGAGGCCCTCGCCGCCTCCCGCCACCGCGACCGGCTCGACGTCGCCGCCGTCAACGGCCCCGCCTCCACCGTGCTGTCCGGCGACGAGGAAGCCGCCGCCGAAGTGGCCGCCGTACTCGCCGCACGCGGACACAAGACCAAACGCCTACGCGTCAGCCACGCCTTCCACTCTCCGCACATGGACGCGATGCTCGACGACTTCCGCACGGTCGCCGAGAGCATCACCTACCACGCACCGCACCTGCCCGTGATCTCCAACCTCACCGGCCACCCCGCCGAACCGGACGACCTGTGCTCCCCGGACTACTGGGTACGGCACGTGCGAGGCGCCGTTCGCTTCGCCGACGGCGTACGCGAACTGGCCCGCCTCGGTGTGACCGTGTTCCTGGAACTGGGCCCGGACGGTGTCCTGGCTGCCCTGAGCGAGGAGTCCCTTGACCAGCACCCGGACGCGGTCGCCGTCCCACTGCTGCGCAAGGACCGCTCCGAGGACGAGACCGTCATCACCGCTGTGGCCACCGCCTACGCCCACGGCGTCGACGTGAACTGGCAGACGCTGCTGCCCCGCGGCCGACGCGTCCCCCTGCCCACCTACGCCTTCCAGCGCCGCCGGCACTGGCTCGCCCGCCCGAAGACCCCGGCGGCCGTCCGCCCCCAGCCCGACCGGGCGGAGGCCCGCTTCTGGGCCGCGATCGACCAGGGCGACCGCATCGAACTCGCCCGCACCCTCGGCCTGTCCGACGACGGCCCGTCCCCGCTGGACGACCTGCTCCCGGCGCTGTCCGCCTGGCGCCGGGGCAACCGCGAGCGGTCCGTCCTGGACTCCTGGCGCTACCGCGTCGTGTGGCGGCCCGCCCCCGACACCGACCCGGCCCCCCTCACCGGCACCTGGCTCGTCCTCACCTCCCGGAACGACACCGACCACCCGTGGACCACGGCCACCGTGGAAGCCCTCACCGGCCGCGGCGCCGACGTCGTCCACCTCCCCGTCGACACGGCACGGGCCGACCGCACCGCACTCGCCGAAGCGCTCACGCAGGCAACCGGAAACCGGCCCCGGCAGGGCGGAGTCCTCTCCCTGCTCGCCCTCGACGAGACCCCGCACCCACAGCACCCCGACCTCACCACCGGCGTCATCGCCACCCTGACCCTCGCCCAGGCCATCGGCGACGCAGGCCACGACCTGCCCCTGTGGTGCGCCACCCGAGGCGCCGTCACGGTCGCCGACACCGATCCCGTACGACGTCCCGAACAGGCCCAGATCTGGGGCCTGGGCCGCGTCGTCGGCCTCGAACACCCGCAGCACTGGGGCGGCCTCGTCGACCTCCCCGACCAGCCCGACCCGCACGCCGTACGGCACCTGTGCACCGCCCTCGCCGCCCGTCACCCCGAGGACCAGCTCGCGATCCGCGCCACCGGCACCCTCGTACGACGCCTGGTCCGCGCCCCCCTCGCCGATGCTCCCGCACCGCGCCCGTGGAAGCCGCGCGGCACCGTCCTCGTCATCGGCGGCACCGGCGCCCTCGGCGGCCACCTCGCCCACCGGCTCGCCGACCATGGCGCCGAACACCTCGTCCTCACCGGGCGACGCGGCACGGCCGCCCCCGGCGCCGGCGAACTGCGCGCCGAACTCGAAGCCAAGGGCGTCCGCGTCACCATCGCCGCCTGCGACGCCACCGACCGGGCCGCCCTCGGGGACCTGGTCCACCGGCTGCGCGCGGACGGCCCGCCCGTCCGCGCTGTCCTGCACACCGCCGTGGTCGCCGACGTCGGGCCGCTCACCGAGACCACCGTCGACCGCTACGCGCAGGCCGTCCGCGCCAAGGTCGTCGGTGGACGCAACCTCGACGAACTCTTCGACACCGACGAACTCGACGCGTTCGTCCTGTTCTCCTCCATCGCCGGCGTCTGGGGCAGCGGCACCGAAGGCCCGTACGCCGCCGCCAACGCCTACCTCGACGCACTCGCCGAGCGCCGCCGAGCCGCCGGCCTGCCCGCCACCTCCGTCGCCTGGGGCATCTGGGACGCCTTCAACGACCGCGACGAGGACACCACCATGCGCGATCTGCTCACCCAGCGCTCGATCCGCCAGGGCCTGCCCCGACTCGACCCGGACCTCGCCTTCCAGGCGCTGCGCCAGGCACTCGACCACGACGAGACGACCGTCGTCGTCAGCGACGTCACCTGGGAACGCTTCGCGGCCCTGTTCACCATGGCCCGCCCGCGCCCCCTGCTCGACGAGATACCCGAGGCACGTCTCGCCACCGCCGACGACGGCCCCGAGACCGCGGTCGCCGACACGGATGCCGGCTCCGAGTTGGCCCGCCGCCTCACTGGCCTCCCGGAACCCGGCCAGGACCGCGTCCTCCTCGACCTGGTATGCGCACAGGCGGCCTCCGTACTCGGCCACGGCAGCTCCGAGGACCTCGACACCGAACGCCCCTTCCGAGACCTCGGCTTCGACTCGCTCACCGCCGTCGAACTGCGCCGCCGCCTCAACCACGTCACCGGCTTGCGCCTGCCGGCCTCCCTCGTCTTCGACCACCCCAGCCCGGCCGCCCTCGCCCGCCATCTGCGGACCGATCTCACGGCCGGACAGCCACACCGGGACGAGCGACCGCCGCTGCCCGCGGCAGTCACGCGCGACCACGACGACGACCCCATCGCCATCGTCGGCATGGCCTGCCGCCTGCCCGGCGCCATCCGCTCCCCGCAGGACCTGTGGCAGACCGTCGCCGACGGCCGCGACATCGTCGCCGGACTGCCCACCGATCGCGGCTGGGACCTCGAACGGCTTTACGACGCCGACATGGACGCCCCCGGCAAGAGCTACGTACGGCACGGCGCCTTCCTTGAGAACGCCGGCGACTTCGACGCCGACTTCTTCGGCATCGCACCGCGCGAAGCCCTCGCCATGGACCCCCAGCAGCGCCTGCTCCTGGAGACCTCCTGGGAGGCCATGGAACGTGCCGGAGTGATCCCGGCCTCGCTGCGCGGCACGCAGGTCGGCGTCTTCGTCGGCGCGGGCGCCGATGGATACGCCACCGCCGAGAACCGCGTTCCGGAAGAGGCCGAGGGCTTCGCCGTCACCGGCAGCGCCGGAAGCGTCATGTCCGGCCGTATCGCCTACACCTTCGGCCTCGAAGGTCCCGCGGTGACCGTCGACACGGCCTGCTCATCCTCCCTGGTGGCCCTCCACCTCGCCGGGCAGGCCCTGCGCAGCGGCGAGTGCTCCATGACCCTCGCCTGCGGCGTCTCCCTGCTCGCCAGCCCCAAGGGCCTCATCGAGTTCAGCCGCCTGCGTGCCCTGGCGCCCGACGGTCGCTCGAAGGCGTTTTCGGCGGCGGCCGACGGCACCGGCTGGGGTGAGGGTGTCGGCGTGCTGCTGCTGGAGCGGCTGTCGGACGCCCGGCGCAACGGGCACGAGGTCCTGGCCGTCGTCCGTGGCAGTGCCGTGAACCAGGACGGCGCGAGCAACGGCCTCACCGCGCCGAACGGTCCGTCCCAACAGCGCGTCATCCGCGCCGCGTTGGCCAACGCGGGCCTGTCCCTGAGCGACGTCGACGCCGTCGAGGCGCATGGCACGGGTACATCCCTGGGTGACCCGATCGAGGCCCAGGCGCTGCTCGCCACCTACGGCCAGGGGCGGCCCGAGGGAAGGCCGTTGCTGCTCGGCTCCATCAAGTCGAACGTCGCCCACCCCCAGGCCGCGGCGGGTGTCACCGGTGTCATCAAGATGGTGATGGCTCTGCGGAACGGCGTGCTGCCCAAGACGCTGCACGCGGACGAGCCGTCGCCGCACGTCGACTGGTCTGCGGGCGCCGTGGAACTGCTGACCGAGGCCCGTGAGTGGCCCGAGGTCGGGCGGCCCTGGCGGGCGGGTGTGTCGTCGTTCGGAATGAGCGGTACGAACGCGCACGTGATCGTGGAGCAGGCGCCCGAGCCCGAGCCGGTCGCCGAGTCCCCGGCTCGCCCCGATGTGCCGCTGGTGCCGTGGGTGGTGTCGGCGCGGACCGGCGAAGGGCTGGCAGGACAGGCGAACCGGCTGGCCGAACACGTGGGAAACGGACCCGAGTTGGACCCGGTCGACGTCGGCTTCTCGTTGGCGGCGTCGCGTTCGGTGTTGGAGAGGCGTGCGGTGGTGTTGGGCCGGAGCCGGGAAGGGCTCGTGGCTGGTCTGGAGTCGCTCGGGTCAGGTTCGCCCGCGGCGGGTGTGATCTCGGGGGTTGGGGATGTGCGCGGCCGGGTGGTGTTCGTCTTCCCCGGTCAGGGTTCGCAGTGGGCGGGCATGGCGGTGGAGCTGCTGGATTCCTCGCTGGTGTTCGGTGAGGTGTTTGCCGAGTGCGATCGGGTGTTGGGTGGTTTGACGGGTTGGTCGGCGGTGGACGTGGTGCGCGGGGCGGCGGGTGCGCCCTCGCTGGAGCGCATCGAGGTGCTGCAGCCGGTGTTGTTCGCGGTGCAGGTGTCGTTGGCGGTGTTGTGGCGGTCGATGGGGGTGGAACCGGCCGCCGTGGTCGGTCATTCACAGGGTGAGATCGCGGCGGCCCACGTGGCGGGTGGCTTGTCGCTGGAGGACGCGGCGCGGCTGGTGGTGTGGCGCAGCGCTCTGTTCGCTGAGGCGTTGGTGGGACACGGGGCGGTTGCCTCGGTCGCGTTGGGTGCCGATGAAGTCCAGGCGCGGTTGGCCGGTTGGGACGGCCGGCTGAGTCTGGCGGGACGCAATGGCCCGGCCGCGGTGACGGTGGCGGGGGAGGTGGCCGCGCTGGAGGAATTCGTGGCCGCCTGTCATGAGGACCAGGTGCGGGCACGCATCATCGGCTCGACGGTGGCCTCGCACTGCGCGCAGGTGGACCCCTTGCGCGAACGCATCCTGGAGTTGTTCGCGGACATCATCCCGCGCGCCTCGCGGGTGCCGATGTATTCGACGGTCACCGGGCAGGAGATCGACACCACCCGGCTGGACGCGGAGTACTGGTTCGAAAATGCGCGCCGGCCGGTCAACTACGAAGGCGCCGTACGGGCGTTGCTCGCGGACGGCTTCCGATTCTTCGTGGAGAACAGTGCGCATCCGGTGCTCACGGTCGGCACACAGGCGACGTGTGAGGACGCGGGCGTCGAGGTCGTGGCGGTCGGCTCGCTGCGCCGGGACGAGGGCGGCATGGACCGCTTCCTTACGTCGGTGGCGGAGGCGTTCACACGGGGCCTGGCGGTCGACTGGGCGGGTCTGCTGGCGGGCGGCCGACGGGTCGAACTGCCGACGTATGCCTTCCAGCGACGGCGCTTCTGGCTGGAGGACGCGTCGGCCGCCGGGGGCGATCCGGACGCGCTCGGGCTCGCGGCGGCCGAGCATCCGCTGCTGGGCGCCGCGGTGCGGCTGGCCGACGACGAGGGTGTGGTGCTGACCGGGCGGGTGTCGCTGCGTACGCATCCGTGGCTCGCGGATCACGCGGTGGCCGGCACGGTTCTGCTGCCGGGCACGGCGTTCGTCGAACTGGCGATTCGGGCCGGTGACGAGGTGGGCTGCGGACGTCTCGACGAACTCACCCTGGAATCAACCCTGGTGGTGCCCACGGAGGGTGCGGTCCCGCTTCAGGTGCGGGTCGGGGCCGAGGACGACTCCGGGCTGCGGCCGGTGAGCGTGCACTCCTGCACGGAGGACGGTCAGGACTGGATCCGCCATGCCCACGGTGTCCTCACCGGCGACGACACGACCGAGGCGTTCGACCTCGCGGCGTGGCCCCCGGCCGACGCCGAGCCCGTCCCGTTGGAGGGCTTCTACGACGGCCTGACCGACTCCGGTTACGGCTACGGGCCGGCGTTCCAGGGACTGCGCGCTGCCTGGCGGCGCGGCGAGGAACTCTTCGCCGAGGTGAGCCTCCCCGAGGACGAGGCGGACGGTGCGCCCGGCTTCGGCCTCCATCCGGCCCTGCTGGACGCGGCGTTGCACGTCGGGCTGGCGGACGCAGAACAGGGCGGCCGGGTGCGGTTGCCGTTCGTGTGGAGCGGGGTGTCGCTGTTCGCGCAGGGTGCGTCCAGTGTGCGCGTACGGCTGGTGCCCGCGGGCGAGGACTCGGTGTCCGTACAGCTTGCCGACGTCGAGGGGCGGCCGGTCGCCTCCGCCGACGCCCTCGTCACCCGCCTGGTGGCCCCCGGCCAGTTCAGGCACACGTCAGGCGGGGACCAGGACTCGCTCTTCAGGATCGACTGGACACCGGTACCGGCGGGCGACGAGGTGGCCCCGGACCAGTGGGTGGTGCTGGACGAGGGCGGCGCCGGACTCGACGCCGAGAGCCTCCCCGCATTCGTGGTCCTGCCCTGCGGACCGGGCACCGCCGAGGCCGTCTTTGAAGCGGGCGGCGAACTCACGCACGCGGCACGTGAAGCCACCGCCAAAATGCTGACCGTTCTTCAGAAGTGGCTGTCCGACGAGCGGTTCTCCGACTCACGCCTGGTCGTCGTGACACAGGGAGCACTCGGCACGGCCCCCAACGATGCCGTACCGGACCTGGCGCATGCCCCGGTGTGGGGTCTGGTGCGGTCGGCACAGACGGAGAATCCGGGCCGGTTCGTGCTCGTGGACCTCGAACCCGGTACTGATGTGGACGCCGCGCTGGCGGACGTGCTGCCCGGGGCGCTGGGCTCCGGTGAGCCGCAGATGGTGGTGCGTGTGGGGCAGGTGCTGGCGGCACGCCTGACGCGGTCGACGACCGGTGCCGCGCTGGTGCCGCCGGTCGGCACACCCTGGCGGCTGGACGTGACGACCCCGGGCACAGTGGAGAACCTGGCGCTGGTGCCCTGCACACCGGAGCCGTTGGGCCCGCTCGATGTGCGGATCGCCGTACGCGCAGCCGGGCTGAACTTCCGTGACGTCCTGATCGCCCTCGGCATGTACCCGGACCCCGGCGCGATGGGCGGCGAGGCGGCCGGCGTGGTGACGGAGGTCGGCTCCGAGGTCACCGGCCTGGGACCGGGGGACCGTGTGATGGGCATCGTCCCGCTGTCCTTCGGGCCGGACGCGGTCACCGACTCGCGGACGACGGTGCGCATCCCCGAGGGCTGGACCTTCGAGCAGGCCGCGTCGGTCCCGGTCGTCTTCGTCACCGCCTACTACGGGTTGGTCGACCTGGCCGGAGTCCGGGCGGGCGAGTCGGTGCTGGTGCACGCGGCGGCGGGCGGAGTCGGGATGGCCGCGGTACAGCTCGCCCGGCATCTGGGCGCGGAGGTCTTCGGTACGGCGAGTCCCGCGAAGTGGGACACGCTGCGGGCCGGCGGTCTGGACGCCGAACACATCGCCTCGTCCCGGTCGCTCGACTTCGAGGAGGCGTTCCGCACGGCCACGGACGGCCGGGGCGTGGACGTGGTGCTGGACAGCCTGGCCGGTGAGTTCGTCGACGCGTCGCTGCGCCTGCTGCCGCGTGGCGGACGGTTCATCGAGATGGGCAAGGCCGACATCCGGGACGCGGAGCAGGTGGCCGCCGAGCACGCCGGCATCGCCTACCGCTTCTACGAAATGATGGAAGCGGGCCCGGAACGCATCCAGGAGATCCTTCGCAAGGTCGTGGCCCTGTTCGAGCGGGGGGTGCTGACGCATCTGCCGGTGACGACGTGGGACGTGCGGCGGGCCGCGGACGCGTTCCGCTTCGTCAGCCAGGCGCGGCACGTGGGTAAGAACGTGCTGACGATGCCGCAGGTGTGGAACCCGGACGGCACCGTGCTGATCACGGGTGGCACGGGCACGCTGGGCGCGTTGGTGGCCCGGCACGTGGTGGCCGAACACGGCGTACGACACCTGCTGTTGACCAGTCGGAGGGGCGTGGAGGCCCCCGGAGCACAGAAGTTGCTGGCCGAACTGGAGGCGGCCGGTGCGGATGTGGCCGTCGTGGCGTGCGATGTGGCCGACCGGGATGCGGTGGCCGAACTGGTCGCAAAGGTGCCGTCCGACCACCCGCTGACCGCGGTCGTCCACACCGCGGGCGTCCTGGCGGACGGCACGATCCCCGCACTGAACCTGGAGCGCATCGACACGGTGATGCGGCCGAAGGTCGATGCCGTGGTCAACCTGCACGAGGCGACCAGCGACCTGGACCTCGCCGGATTCATCCTGTTCTCCTCGGCCTCCGGCGCTCTCGGCAGTCCGGGCCAGGGCAACTACGCGGCAGCCAACGCCTTCCTGGACGCCTTCGCCCACCACCGCAGGGCCCAGGGCCTGCCCGCCCTCTCGCTCGCCTGGGGCCTGTGGGCCGAAGCCAGCGGTATGACCGGCGAGTTCAAGGGCGACGACGTCGCACGGATCTCCCGCTCCGGGCTCGCACCGATCACCAACGCACAGGGTATGACGCTGCTCGACGCCTCCCTCACCGTGGACGAGGCACTTCTCGTTCCCGTCCGGCTCGACCCCGCCGGACTGCGCGGACAGGCCGGCGCGGGCGCCGTGCCCTCCCTGCTGCGGGGCCTCGTCCGGGCAGCCGGCCGCCGCGTCGCCAACAGCAACACCGCCCGCTCCTCCGGCACGGAGGCATCGGCCCTGCTGCAACGCCTCGTTCAGCTCTCGTACGAGGACCGGACCCGCGCTCTGCTGGACCTCGTACGCACCCACGCGGCGACCACGCTGGGTCACGCACGGCCCGACGCCGTGGAAGCCGAACGGGGCTTCCTCGACCTGGGCTTCGACTCCCTGACCGCCGTGGAGCTGCGCAACCGGCTCAACACGGCGGCCGGTCTACGCCTCCCCGCGACCCTCATCTTCGACTATCCGACCCCCTCCGCCCTCGCCCACCACCTGCACACGGAACTCGTGCCCGACGAGGCGGAGGGAGCGAGTGACATCGCTCGCTCCGACGCGGACAGCACGACGCGCGACAAAGGCCCAGGCGCGGCGGAGTTGACCCGCGCGGTCGACGACATGGACATCGCCGACCTGATCCGCCTGGCGCACGGCGAACTCGACACCACCGAACAGCAACAGGCCGATGCACCCCAACAGCTCGAAGCACCCGGGCACGACGACGGGCCGGGACAATCCGAAGGGCAGAGCTCGTGACTGACGCGTCGACCGACAAGGTTGTTGGAGCGCTCCGGGCGTCGTTGAAGGAGACCGAGCGCCTCCGGCTGCAGAACCAGAAGCTGGAGGCCGCGGCCCGGGAGCCCATCGCCATCGTCGGCATGGCCTGTCGCTACGCGGGCGGTGTCCGTTCCCCGGAGGACCTGTGGCGACTCGTCGACGAGGGACGGGACGCGGTCTCCGGCGTCCCCGAGGACCGCGGCTGGGACATCGACACCCTCTACGACCCCGACCCGGACGCAGCCGGCAAGACCTACGTCCGCGAGGGCGGATTCCTGCGCGACGCCGGGGACTTCGACGCGGACTTCTTCGCCGTCCCCCCACGCGAGGCACTCGCCATGGATCCCCAGCAGCGGCTCCTGCTGGAGACCTCCTGGGAAGCGATCGAGCGGGCCGGCATCACCCCGAGGTCACTACGCGGCAAACGCGTCGGCGTCTACTACGGCACCGGCTGGTCGGACTACGTGACCCGACTGCACAAGCCCCCCGAGGAAGTCGAGGGGTACTTCGTCACCGGCAGCACCCACAGCGTCATCGCCGGCCGCATCTCGTACGTCTTCGGGCTGGAGGGCCCGGCCGTCACCGTGGACACGGCGTGCTCGTCGTCCCTTGTCTCCCTCCACCTGGCCGGCCAGGCGCTGCGCGCGGACGAATGCTCGCTCGCCCTCGCGGGCGGCGTGACCGTGATGGCCAGCCCCAAGGTGTTCACCGAGTTCAGCCGCCTGCGCGGACTTGCCAAGGACGGCCGCTGCAAAGCCTTTTCGGCATCCGCCGACGGCTTCGGCCCGGCCGAAGGCGTCGGCGTCCTCCTCCTTGAGCGGCTGTCGGACGCGCGTCGCAACGGTCACGAGGTGCTGGCGGTACTGCGAGGCAGCGCCGTCAATCAGGACGGCGCCAGCAGTGGACTCACCGCCCCGAACGGCCCTTCCCAACAGCGTGTGATCCGGGCCGCGTTGGCCAACGCAAGGCTGAACCCGACAGACGTCGACGTCGTGGAGGCCCATGGCACCGGAACACCCCTCGGGGATCCGATCGAGGCGCAGGCGTTGCTGGCCACCTATGGTCAAGGGCGGCCTGAGGGGCGTCCGTTGTGGCTCGGCTCGGTCAAGTCGAACATTGCGCACACGCAGGCGGCGGCGGGTGTCGCGGGTGTGATCAAGATGGTGCAGGCGATGCGGCACGGGGTGCTGCCGAAGACGTTGCATGTCGATGAGCCGTCGCCGCATGTGGACTGGTCAGCGGGTGGGGTGGAGTTGCTGGCTGACGCACAGGGGTGGCCGGAGGTGGACCGTCCGTGGCGGGCGGGTGTCTCGTCGTTCGGGATCAGCGGCACCAACGCGCACGTGATCCTGGAGCAGGCGCCTGAGCCCGAGGTGGTCGCCGAGTCCAGTGTCCGTGTTGATGTCCCGGTGGTGCCGTGGGTGGTGTCTGCTCGGAGTGCTGAGGGGCTGGTTGCTCAGGCGGAGCGGTTGGCTGAATTCGTCGGGCGCCGACCGGAGTTGGATCCGGTTGACGTGGGGTTCTCGTTGGCGACTTCGCGGGCGGTGTTGGAGCACCGGGCGGTGGTGCTGGGCCGGGACCGGGATGGGTTGCTCGACGGGTTGCGGGCGTTGCAGGTGCGGGGTGTGGCGGGCGAGGGCGTTCGGTTGGCGTTCGGGTTCTCGGGGCAGGGGGCGCAGCGGGTCGGGATGGGTGCCCAACTGGCTGCCGTGTACCCGGTGTTCGCGGAGGCGTTGGATGAGGTTGCGGGTGCGCTCGGGCTGGACCCTGTCGTGTTCGCGGATGCGGATCGGTTGGGGCAGACGGAGTCGACGCAGGCTGCGCTGTTCGCGTTCGAGGTGGCGGTGGTGCGGCTGTTGGAGAGTTTTGGTGTGCGGCCGGATGTGTTGATCGGGCATTCGATCGGGGAGTTGGCTGCTGCTTATGTGGCGGGGGTGTTCTCGTTGGAGGATGCGGTCCGGTTGGTGAGTGCGCGGGGTCGGTTGATGCAGGCGTTGCCGGCTGGTGGCGTCATGGTAGCGGTGCAGGCGGGCGAGGCTGAAGTCGCTGCGGTGGTGGGCGATGTGGCCGATCGGGTTTCTTTGGCGGCGGTCAATGGTCCGTCGTCGGTGGTGGTGTCCGGTGAGGCGGAGGCCGTTGAGCAGGTGGTCGTGGCGCTGGGGGAGGTCAAGTCGCGGCGGTTGCGGGTGAGTCATGCGTTCCATTCGCCTTTGATGGAGCCGATGCTGGAGGACTTCCGGCGGGTGGCGGAACAGGTCACTTTCCATGAGCCGCAGCTGCCGGTGGTCTCGAACGTCTCCGGCCGTCTCGCCGAGCGGGGTGAGCTGACCACGCCCGAGTACTGGGTGCGTCACGTCCGCGAGGCGGTCCGTTTCGGCGACGGTGTCACCGCGTTGGCTGCTGAGGGTGTCGGCGTACTGGTGGAGGTCGGACCGGACAGCGTCCTGACCGCCCTCGCCCAGGAGACCCTCGACGGCCAGGACGGCCTGTACGCGGTCCCGCTGCTGCGCAAGGGTCGCCCTGAACCGGAATCCCTCCTCACCGGCCTCGCGCAGGCATTCGCACATGGCGCCGGGGTGGACTGGCGGGCCCTGCTCCCCGGTGGCCGTCGCGTGGAGTTGCCCACGTATGCCTTCCAGCACCGGCGCTACTGGCTGGAGGAGCACAGCTCCTGGGTGGGCGATGCCGACGCGCTCGGTCTGGCGTCCACCGAGCATCCGTTGCTGGGTGCGGCGGTGCGGCTGGCCGACGGGCAGGGTGTGGTGCTGACGGGGCGAGTGTCCGTACGTACGCATCCGTGGTTGGCGGATCACGCGGTGGCCGGGACTGTGCTTCTTCCCGGCACCGGGTTCGTGGAGCTGGCGATCCGGGCCGGGGACGAGGCGGGCTGCGGTCGGTTGGAGGAACTCACCCTCGAAGCACCGCTTGTGATACCCGACGGCGCGGGTGTGTCGGTGCAGGTCCGGGTCGGGCCCGAAGAGGACCCCGGACAGCGGCAGTTGACGGTGCACTCGCTCGCGGCCGAGGGCGAGGAGTGGGTGCGGCACGCCAGTGGCGTCCTCAGCGCCGAGACGGCGGGGGAGACGTTCGACCTGACGGCCTGGCCCCCGGTGAACGCCCAACCCGTCGACCTCGACGGCTTCTACGACGCACTCGCCTCCTCGGGCTACATGTACGGCCCCGCCTTCCAGGGCCTGCGGGCTGCCTGGCGGCGCGGCGACGAGATCTTCGCCGAGGTGAGCTTGCCCGAGGAGCAGGCCGAGGGCGCGTCCACCTTCGGTATCCATCCGGCCCTGCTGGACGCCGCCCTGCACGCGACGGTGGCGACCGACGGCGAGGACGGCGGTCAGGTTCGGCTGCCGTTCGCCTGGACCGGGGTCTCGTTGTTCGCCGCGGGAGCGACCACCGTTCGCGTACGGCTGGCGTACATCGGTGCCGACACCGCCGCTCTGCAACTGGCGGACCTGGAGGGCCGTCCGGTCGCGTCCGTCGACGCCCTGGTCTCCCGCCCGGTGTCGAAGGAGCAGTTGAGGCAGTCGGGTGCCGGCGAGCAGGACGCGCTGTACGCCGTGGACTGGGTGCCCGCCGAGACCTCGGCCGAGATGATCACGCCCGAGTTCGACGTGCTGGTGTGCGCGCCGGCAACGGAGGTCGCGGACGAAGACGTCGCGGAGGTGGTGCGGGAGGCCACGGCCGACGTACTGCTTGCCCTCCAGGGGGCGTTGGCCCATGAGTCGCCGGAGCCCTCGCGACTGGTCGTGGTCACCAGGGGCGCGGTGAGCACCGGGGCGGACGACGACGTACGCGATCCGGCACACGCCCCGGTGTGGGGGCTGGTGCGGTCCGCACAGGCGGAGCACCCCGGCCGGTTCGTCCTGGTGGACGTCGACGTCGACGAGGGCGAAGGCGACGGATGGGACGCACTCCTGCCCGCCGCGCTGGCGGTCGGCGAACCCCAGGTCGCGGTGCGCGGTGGCGCCCTGCTCGTACCGCGGCTGGTCCGTACGTCATCCGTCGTCGCCGATGCCGGCCCGGAGGACCGGGGCTGGGACTCCGAAGGCACGATTCTGATCACCGGCGGGACGGGCTCGCTGGGTCGGGTGCTCGTGCGGCACCTGGTCGCCGAGCGTGGGATGCGGCATCTGGTGCTGGCCGGGCGGCAGGGTTCGGCGGCGCCGGGCATCGCCGAACTGGTGGCGGAACTGGCGGAGTTGGGCGCGTCGGTGTCGGCCGTGGCCTGCGACGTGACCGACCGGGCTTCCCTGGATGCGGTGTTGGCCGGGATTCCGGCGGAGCATCCGCTGACGGCTGTCGTCCACATGGCGGGTGTCCTGGACGACGGGACGATCACGGCGTTGACCCCGGAACGGCTGGTCGCCGTACTGCGGCCGAAGGTGAACGCGGCCGTCAACCTGCACCGTGCGACACGGGAGTTGGACCTCCAGGGCTTCGTCCTCTTCTCGTCCGTGGCGGGCGTCTTCGGCGGGCCGGGGCAGGGCAACTACGCCGCCGCCAACGCGTTCCTCGACGTGCTCGCCCAGCACCGGCGGGCGGCCGGTCTGCCCGCCGTGTCCCTGGCCTGGGGCCTGTGGGAGCAGGACGGCGGGATGACCGGGCGCTTGGCGGAGGGCAGCCGGGCGCGCATCGCGCGGTCCGGCCTCGCACCCCTCTCCTCGGAACAGGGCATGGCGCTGTTCGACGCGGCGCTCGGCCGGAACAGGGCACTGCTGGCACCGGTCCGGCTGGACCTGGCCGCGCTGCGGGCGCAGGCGGCCTCGGGCACCCTGCCGACCCTGCTGCGCGGCCTGATCCGCGTACCCACACGGCGCACCGCCACCACCGCGGAGGCCGGCGGGCAGACCGCCGCTCTGCTCCAGCGACTGGCCGGCCTCACCGAACCCGAGCAGGAACGCGCACTCCTGGACCTCGT
Organism: Streptomyces sp. NPDC058001; assembly: GCF_042886315.1. Lineage (NCBI taxonomy): Bacteria > Bacillati > Actinomycetota > Actinomycetes > Kitasatosporales > Streptomycetaceae > Streptomyces > Streptomyces sp. NPDC058001. The sequence goes on along the minus strand of NZ_JBHVQT010000018.1, from coordinate 17,839 downwards.
GCGCACTCACGCCGCCGGAGCGCTCGGCCACCCGAAGCCGGAAGCGGTCGGACCGCAGCGCGGGTTCCTCGACATGGGCTTCGACTCCCTGATGGCGGTGGAACTCCGCAACCGACTCAACACCGCCGTCGGCCTTCGCCTGCCCTCGACCCTGATCTTCGACCACCCGACCCCGCTCGCCCTCGCCCGCGATCTGCGCTCCCAACTGATCGGATCCAGCCGCGAGGCGGAGGCAACGCTCGCCTCCATGACAAAGGCGACGGCCGCCACGGCGGACGAACCACTGGCGATCATCGGCATGGCCTGCCGCCTGCCTGGGGGCATCGACTCGCCCGAGGCGCTGTGGCGGCTGGTCGACGAGGGCCGCGATGTCGTCGCGGGCTTCCCGCCGGACCGCGGCTGGAAGATCGGGGAGCTGTACGACCCCGATCCCGACGTGCCCGGCAAGAGTTACGCGCGGGAGGGCGCGTTCGTCTACGACGTCGCCGACTTCGACGCCGAACTGTTCGGCATCTCGCCCCGCGAGGCGCTGGCCATGGACCCGCAGCAGCGGCTGCTGCTGGAGGCGTCCTGGGAGGCATTCGAGCGAGCCGGCCTCGATGTGGGCGGGCTGCGCGGCAGCCAGGTCGGCGTGTTCGCCGGCGCGATGCCCCCGGACTACGTCTCGCGGCTCAACAAGGTGCCCGAAGGCGTCGAGGGCTACACCATGACCGGCAGCACCTCCAGCGTCATCTCCGGCCGGGTCTCGTACGCGTTCGGCCTTGAGGGACCTGCGGTGACGGTGGACACGGCGTGCTCGTCGTCGCTGGTCGCGATGCACCTGGCCGGCCAGGCGCTGCGCGGCGGCGAATGCTCACTCGCCCTCGCGGGCGGCGTCACGGTCATGTCCACTCCGCAGGAGTTCATCGAACTGAGCCGCCAGCGTGGACTGGCCCGCGACGGACGCTGCAAGTCCTTCTCCTCCTCCGCCGACGGCGTGGGCTGGGGCGAAGGCGTCGCCGTCCTCGTCCTGGAGCGGCTGTCGGACGCCCGGCGGAACGGGCATGAAGTGTTGGCGGTCATCCGGGGCAGTGCGGTGAATCAAGACGGGGCGAGCAGCGGGCTGACGGCTCCGAACGGGCCGTCCCAGCAGCGGGTGATCCGGGCCGCGTTGGCGAACGCTCGCCTGTCCACGTCGGACGTCGATGTCGTCGAGGCTCATGGGACGGGTACGTCTCTCGGGGATCCGATCGAGGCGCAGGCGTTGCTGGCCACCTATGGCCAAGGGCGGCCTGAGGGGCGTCCGTTGTGGCTCGGCTCGGTCAAGTCGAACATTGCGCACACTCAGGCGGCGGCGGGTGTCGCGGGTGTGATCAAGATGGTGCAGGCGATGCGGCACGGGGTGCTGCCGAAGACGTTGCATGTCGATGAGCCGTCGCCGCATGTGGACTGGTCGGCGGGCGGGGTGGAACTGCTGACCAAGGCGGGGGAGTGGCCGGAGGCCGATCGGCCATGGCGGGCGGGTGTCTCGTCGTTCGGGATCAGCGGCACCAACGCGCACGTGATCGTGGAGCAGGTATCCGAGTCCTCCGTCGAGGCGGTCCCTGAGCGGGTTCCGGTTCCGGTGGTGCCGTGGGTGGTGTCGGCTCGGACGGCTGAGGGGCTGATCGGGCAGGCGGAACGACTGGGCGAATTCATACAGATCCGACCGGAGTTGGATCCGGTTGACGTGGGGTTCTCGCTGGCAACTTCGCGGGCGGTGTTGGAGCACCGGGCGGTGGTGCTGGGCCGGGACCGGGATGGGTTGCTCGACGGGTTGCGGGCGTTGCAGGTGCGGGGTGTGGCGGGTGAGGGCGTTCGGTTGGCGTTCGGGTTCTCGGGGCAGGGGGCGCAGCGGGTTGGGATGGGTGCCCAACTGGCGTCTGTTTACCCGGTGTTCGCGGGGGCGTTGGATGAGGTTGCGGGTGCGCTCGGGCTGGACCCTGTCGTGTTCACGGATGCGGATCGGTTGGGGCAGACGGAGTCGACGCAGGCTGCGCTGTTCGCGTTTGAGGTGGCGGTGGTGCGGCTGTTGGAGAGTTTTGGTGTGCGGCCGGATGTGTTGATCGGGCATTCGATCGGGGAGTTGGCTGCTGCTTATGTGGCGGGGGTGTTTTCGCTTGAGGATGCGGTCCGGTTGGTGAGTGCGCGGGGTCGGTTGATGCAGGCGTTGTCGGCTGGTGGCGTCATGGTCGCGGTGCAGGCGGGCGAGGCGGAAGTCGCCTCGGCGGTAGCGGAGTTGGCGGGTCGTGTTTCTTTGGCGGCTGTCAATGGTCCGTCGTCGGTGGTGGTGTCCGGTGAGGCGGAGGCCGTTGAGCAGGTGGTCGTGGCGCTTGGGGAGGTGAAGTCGCGGCGGTTGCGGGTGAGCCACGCTTTCCACTCGCCTTTGATGGAGCCGATGCTGGAGGACTTCCGGCGGGTGGCGGAACAGGTCACCTTCCATGAGCCGCAGCTGCCGGTGGTCTCGAATGTGTCCGGCCGTCTCGCCGAGCCGGGTGAACTGACCACGCCCGAGTACTGGGTCCAGCACGTGCGGGCCGCGGTTCGTTTCGGTGATGGCGTCACCGCGCTGGCTGCTGAGGGTGTCGGTGTGCTGGTCGAGGTCGGACCGGACAGCGTCCTCACTGCGCTGGCGCAGGAGTCCCTCGACGGCCAGGACAGCCTCCGTGCGGTCCCGCTACTGCGCAAGGACCGTCCCGAACCGGATTCCCTGCTCACAGGGCTCGCGCAGGCGTTTGTGTACGGCGTTCCGGTGGACTGGTCGGCTCTACTCCCCGGTGGCCGACGCGTGGAGTTGCCCACGTACGCCTTCCAACGCCGCCGTTACTGGCTGGAGGACGCGGACATCGCCGGTGGTGACCCGGCAGCACTGGGGCTGACCGGTGTGGACCATCCGCTCCTCGGTGCGGCCGTTCCCCTCGCCGGGGACCAGGGTTCGCTCCTGACCGGGCACCTGTCGGTACGTACGCATCCGTGGTTGGCGGATCACGCGGTGGCCGGGACCGTGCTGCTGCCGGGCACGGGGTTCGTGGAGTTGGCGATCCGCGCCGGGGACGAGGTGGGCTGCGGACGTCTGGAGGAACTCACCCTCGAAGCACCGCTTGTGATACCCGACGACGCGGGTGTGTCGGTGCAGGTCCGGGTCGGGCCCGAAGAGGCTTCAGGGCGGCGGGAGGTGACGGTGCACTCGCTTGCCGCCGAGGGCGAGGAGTGGGTGCGGCACGCCAGCGGCGTCCTCATCGCCGAGACGACTGAGGAGACGTTCGAGCTGAGAGCCTGGCCCCCGGCCGGCGCCGAACCCGTCGAGATGGACGGCTTCTACGAGCGTATGAGTGCATCCGGCTATGGATACGGCCCCGTGTTCCAGGGGCTGCAGGGGGCCTGGCGGCGCGGCGACGAGGTCTTCGCCGAAGTGGCCCTGCCCGAGCAGCAGGACGTGACCGGGTTCGGCGTTCACCCCGCCCTGCTCGACGCCGCCCTGCATGCCGTGCTGGCCACCGACCACGGTCGCGCGGACGTGCGGCTGCCGTTCTCCTGGAGCGGCGTGTCGCTGTTCGCGGCGGGCGCGTCGCACGTGCGCGTGCGGCTGGCCCCCGCGGGCCCCGACGCGCTGTCCGTGCAGGTCGCGGACGCCAAGGGGCAGCCGGTGGTGTCCGTGGACGCCCTGGTCTCCCGGGCGGTTCAGACGGATCAGCTTCAGCGCGCACGGGACAAGGACCAAGGCGCGCTGTTCGCGTTGGACTGGACGCCCGCTCCCGTCGTCGACGCCCCGCCCGCCCGGTGGACGCTGCTCGGCGCCGATGGACCTCAAGTGGGGGAGGAGCGCGCCGAGTTCGTCGTACTGCCATGGACGCCGTCGGAGGACGACGACCTGACTGCGGCGGTTCGTGAGGTCACTGGGCAGGTGTTGGACGCGATACACCAGTGGCTCTCGGACGAGGACGAAGCCTCGGCCGCGTCCCGGCTGGTCGTCATCACACACGGGGCGGTGAGCGCCGGCGCCGACGACCCCGTGCCCGACCTCGCGCACGCGGCCGTATGGGGGCTGGTGCGCTCGGCGCAGTCGGAACACCCGGGCCGGTTCGTGCTGGTCGACATCGACGAACGGGACGACTGGCACGGCGTGTTGAACTCGACGCTCCGCCAGGACGAGCCGCAGATGCTTGTGCGCGGCGGGACTGTACTGACCCCCCGTCTGGTCGGCATCGCACCCGAACCAGGCCGGACCACCCCTTCGGATGAGTGGGGTTGGGATCCCGACGGAACCGTGGTGATCACCGGCGGAACGGGGGCCCTCGGCCGGCTGCTCGCCCGGCGTCTGGTGCGGGACCGCGGCATGCGACACCTGGTGCTCGCCAGCAGGAGCGGTCCCGGGGCCCAAGGTGCGGAAGGGCTGCGCGAGGAACTGGAGAGCGAAGGGGCGACTGTCTCGATCGTCGCCTGCGATGTGACCGACCCGGACGCCGTCGCCGAACTGATCGCGAAGGTCCCGGAGGAACATCCGCTGACGGCCGTCGTGCACACGGCGGGTGTCTTGGACGACGGAGTGATCGAGACGCTCACGCGTGACAGGCTCGACGCCGTACTGCGGGCGAAGACCGACGCCACGGTGCACCTGCACCGAGCCATACGTGATCTCCCGCTCGTCGACCTCGTCCTGTTCTCGTCCGTCGCCGGCATCCTGGGTGCCCCAGGACAGGCCAACTACGCGGCCGCGAACACCTTCCTCGACGCGCTCGCCCAGCACCGCAGGGCGCAGGGTCTGCCCGCGGTGTCCCTGGCCTGGGGGCTGTGGGCGCAGGACGGCGGCATGGCGGGAGAACTGGCCGACGAGAACCTGGAGCGCGTCGCCCGCACCGGCCTGGATCCCCTCACCCCCGAGCAAGGTCTCGACCTCTTCGAAACAGCCGTCCGTACGAGTCGTGCCACGGGTCGGGCGCTCGCCATCCCGCTGCGCGTGAACACCGGCGTGCTGCGGTCGCGCGTGGACTCTGCGTCGCTTCCGGCCCTGCTGCGGGGCCTGGTGCGCGGCCCGGCAAGGCGCACGGCGGTCTCCACCGGCGCCAACGGAGCGGGACCGTCCCTCGCGCATCGGCTCGAAGGCATGCCGGAGAGTGAGCAGGACCGTGTCGTACTGGAGCTCGTACGCGAACACGTGGCCTCGGTGCTGGGGCACTCCACGGCGATCGGCATCAACCCGGACCAGGCGTTCCAGGACCTCGGCTTCGACTCGCTGACCGCGGTGGAACTGCGCAACCGGCTCGGCGCGGCCACAGGTCTGCGCCTGCCCGCGACCGCGGTGTTCGATCACCCGTCACCGTTCGCGCTGAGCCGGTACGTGCGGGCGCGGGTCGCACCCGCATCCGTCGATCCCACGACCCGACTCCTCACCGACCTCGACCGGTTCGAGACCGACCTGCTCGGGACGACCCCGGACGACGACGACTCCGTACGGATCACCAACCGCCTGCGGGCGGTGCTCTCGAAGTGGACCGAGCAGCGCCGGCAGGCGAACGCGACCGACCAGGACCAGGCGGACCGGAGCGCGGTGGGCGACCACCTCGCGACGGCGACCGCCGAAGAGATCTTCGACTTCATCGACCGCGGGCTCGGCCGCAAGAAGGGCGACAGCTAGAGATGGCGAGTGACGAGAAGCTTGTCGAGTACCTCAAGTGGGTCACGGCCGATCTCCACGAGACCCGCGAACGGCTCCAGGAACTTGAGTCCGGCAGCCGGGAACCCATCGCGATCATCGGCATGAGCTGCCGCTACCCCGGTGACGTGCGGTCCCCCGAAGACCTGTGGGAGCTCGTCCGCAGCGGGACCGACGCGGTGTCGGGCTTCCCCGGCAACCGCGGCTGGGACGTGGAAGGGCTCTACGACCCGGATCCGGACCGGCGCGGAAAGCTCTACGCACGCGAGGGCGGCTTTCTGCACGACGCGGACCAGTTCGACGCCGGCTTCTTCGGCATCAGCCCGCGCGAGGCGACCGCGATCGACCCGCAGCAGCGGCTGCTTCTGGAGACCTCCTGGGAAGCCTTCGAACGAGCCGGGATTGCCCCCGACTCCCTGCGGGGCACCCGGACCGGCGTCTTCACGGGAGTCATGTACGACGACTACGGCGTGCGCATGCGCCCCATGCCCGAGGCATTCGAGGGCCTGCTCGGCAGCGGCAGCGCGGGCAGCGTCGCCTCCGGCCGGGTCGCCTACACCTTTGGACTTGAGGGTCCCGCGGTGACGGTGGACACGGCATGTTCGTCGTCGCTGGTGGCGATGCACCTCGCCGGCCAGGCACTGCGGGGCGGCGAGTGCTCGCTGGCGCTCGCGGGCGGAGTCGCGCTGATGGCCACCCCCACGATCTTCATCGAGTTCAGCCGCCAGCGCGGGCTCGCCCGCGACGGTCGCTGCAAGTCCTTCTCGGACGCGGCCGACGGCACCGGCTGGGGCGAGGGCGTTGGCGTCCTCCTGCTGGAGCGCCTGTCGGACGCCCGCCGCAACGGGCACCAGGTCCTCGCGGTACTGAGGGGCAGCGCCGTGAACCAGGACGGTGCGAGCAACGGCCTGACAGCACCCAACGGCCCGTCCCAGCAACGCGTCATCGAGACGGCCCTGGCCAACGCGCAGCTGTCGACGAGTGACATCGACGCCGTGGAGGCACACGGCACGGGTACGTCTCTCGGGGATCCGATCGAGGCGCAGGCGTTGCTGGCCACCTATGGTCAAGGGCGGCCTGAGGGGCGTCCGTTGTGGCTCGGTTCGGTCAAGTCGAACATCGCTCACACACAGGCCGCGGCTGGTGTCGCCGGTGTGATCAAGATGGTGATGGCACTGCGACACGGAGTGCTGCCCAAGACCCTCCATGTGGACGCGCCGTCGGCGCACGTGGAGTGGTCGGCGGGTTCGGTGGAACTGCTGACCGAAGCCCGGGAGTGGCCGCGGACCGAGGGACGTCCGCGCCGCGCGGGTGTGTCGTCGTTCGGGATCAGCGGCACCAACGCGCACGTGATCGTGGAACAGGCGTCAGAGACACCTGCTGAGGCGGCCGTGCGGGTGCCGGTTCCGGTGGTGCCGTGGGTGGTGTCGGCTCGGACGACTGAGGGGCTGGTCGGTCAGGCGGAACGGTTGGCTGAATTCGTTGAAGAGCGGCCCGAGTTGGACCCGATCGACGTCGGGTTCTCGTTGACTGCCTCGCGGGCGGTGCTGGAGCACCGGACGGTGGTGCTGGGGCAGGACCGGGACGGGCTGCTCGACGTGTTGCGAAGCCTGGCCGAGGGCCCGCCGAGTGCGGGTGTGGTGTCCGGGTTTGCTCGGGGGCCGGCGCGGGTGGCGTTCGGGTTCTCGGGGCAGGGGGCGCAGCGGGTTGGGATGGGCGCCCAACTGGCTTCCGCGTACCCGGTGTTCGCGGAGGCCCTGGATCAGGTTGCGGGTGCGCTCGGGCTGGACCCTGTCGTGTTCGCGGATGCGGATCGGTTGGGACAGACGGAGTCGACGCAGGCTGCGCTGTTCGCGTTCGAGGTGGCCGTGGTGCGGCTGCTGGAGAGTTTTGGTGTGCGGCCGGATGTGTTGATCGGGCATTCGATCGGGGAGTTGGCTGCTGCTCATGTGGCGGGGGTGTTCTCGTTGGAGGATGCGGCCCGGTTGGTGAGCGCGCGGGGTCGGTTGATGCAGGCGTTGCCGGCTGGTGGCGTCATGGTCGCGGTGCAGGCGGGCGAGGCTGAAGTCGCTTCGGCGGTAGCGGAGTTGGCGGGTCGTGTTTCTTTGGCGGCGGTCAATGGTCCGTCGTCGGTGGTGGTGTCCGGTGAGGCGGATGCCGTTGAGCAGGTGGTCGCGGCGCTTGGGGAGGTGAAGTCGCGGCGGTTGCGGGTGAGTCATGCGTTCCATTCGCCTTTGATGGAGCCGATGTTGGAGGACTTCCGGCGGGTGGCTGAGCAGGTCACTTTCCATGAGCCGCAGCTGCCGGTGGTCTCGAATGTGTCCGGCCGTCTCGCCGAGCCGGGTGAGCTGACGAGTCCCGAATACTGGGTGCGTCATGTTCGTGAGGCGGTCCGTTTCGGTGACGGTGTTGCCGCTCTGGCTGCCGAGGGTGTCGGTGTGCTGGTGGAGGTCGGCCCGGACAGTGTCCTGACCGCGATGGCGCAGGAGTCCCTCGACGGCCAGGACGGCTTACGGGCGGTCCCGCTGTTGCGCAAGGACCGTCCCGAGCCGGAGACGCTGGTGGCCGGGGTGGCGCAGGCATTCGCACACGGTGTCCAGGTCGACTGGCCTGCCCTGCTTCCCGGTGGCCGTCGTGTCGAGTTGCCCACCTACGCCTTCCAACGACAGCGCTACTGGATGGAGGAACCGTCACTTTCCGCCGGTGAACCGGCGGCGTTCGGGCTGGGTGCAGCGGATCATCCGTTGCTGAGCGCCGCCGTGGGGTTGGCGGACGGCCAGGGCGTGGTTCTCACCGGCCGTATGTCGACGCGTACGCATCCGTGGTTGGCGGATCACGCGGTGTCCGGGAGGGTGCTGCTGCCGGGCACGGGCTTCGTGGAGCTGGCGATCCGGGCCGGGGACGAGGTGGGCTGCGGACGGCTGGAGGAGCTCACCCTCGAAGCACCCCTGTTGATGGCAGAGGACGACTCGCTCGCCGTACAGGTCCGGGTCGGGGCGCCCGACGAGGCCGGTCGGCGCCCGGTCGGCGTGTACTCCCGGAGCGGGAACGCGGTCGACGAGCAGGAGTGGGCGCGGCATGCCAGTGGTGTGCTCACCGCCGATACGTCGAGGGAGGCGTTCGACACGGCGGAGGGGGCTTTCGACCCGACTGCCTGGCCCCCGGCCGACACCGAACCCATCGACCTGCGCGGCTTCTACGACGGGTTGGCCGCGACCGGATACGAGTACGGCCCCGCCTTCCAGGGCCTGCGCGCGGCCTGGCGGCGCGGCGACGAGATCTTCGCCGAAGTGAGCCTGCCCAAGGGGCCCGAGCAGCTCGACCAGGCGGACGAGGAGGAGCGAGCGAGCGGGTTCGAGATGCATCCTGCGCTGCTGGACGCCGTTCTGCACGCGCTGATCGCCGCCGAGCCGCAGGGCGACGTACGACTGCCCTTCTCCTGGAACGGAGTCTCGCTGCACGCCGCCGGTGCCACGACGGTGCGGGCCCGCATCGTGCTCTCCGGCACGGATGCCGTGTCCCTCCAGGTGGCGGACGCGACAGGCCGGCCTGTGATGTCGGTCGACGCGCTGGTGTCCCGCCCCGTCTCGGCCGAGCAACTGCGGCAGCCGACCGGCGGTGACGAGAGCGGCCTGTTCGACGTCGAGTGGGTCACCGTGCCCGTACCCGGGACGCCGGATTCCGAGCGAACGTGGGCGGTGCTCGGGCCGGACGGTCTCGGGCCGGACGCGGACACCTACCCGGAGTTCGTCGTGTTCCCCTGCACCGCACCCGGCACATCCGCCACCGACGACCTGGCCGGCGCCGCGCGTGCGGCCACGGTTGAGGTACTGGAGCTCTTGCAGCGCTGGCTGTCCGACGAGCGGTTCGCGGAATCGCAGTTGGTGGTGCTGACCGCCGGTGCCGTAGCTACGTCGAGTGACGCGTCGGTGGCGGACCTGGTGCATGCGCCGGTCTGGGGGCTGGTGCGGTCCGCGCAGGCGGAGCATCCCGGCCGGTTCGTCCTGGTCGACGTCGATGGGGACTTGAGCGTTCGTGACGGCTGGGAGGCGGTCCTCTCCGCCACCCTGGCGTCGGGCGAAGCCCAGGTGGCGGTGCGCGACGGTCGGATACTGACTCCCCGGTTGGCCAGGACCCCCGTCACCGAGAAGCGGCCCACGAGCCGGTGGGATTCCGAGGGCACGGTCTTGATCACGGGCGGTACGGGCTCGTTGGGGCGGGTGGTGGCCCGGCATCTGGTGGTCGGCCACGGGGTGCGGCATCTGGTGCTGGCCGGTCGTCGAGGTGTGGAGGCCCCGGGGGCCCAGGAGTTGGTGGCGGAGCTGTCGGGCCTGGGCGCGTCGGTGTCGGTGGTGGCCTGTGACGTGGCGCGGCGCGACGCGGTCGAGGGGCTGCTGTCCCAGATCTCGGCGGAGCATCCGCTGCGGGCGGTGGTGCACACGGCGGGCGTGCTGGACGACGGTACGGTGACCGAGCTGACCGCCGAGCGGCTGGCGGCGGTACTGCGGCCGAAGGTCGACGCCGCGGCCAACCTCCACCTCGCGACACGGGAGTTGGACCTCGACGCCTTCGTCCTGTTCTCCTCCGCCGCCGGTGTGTTCGGCAATCCCGGTCAGGGCAACTACGCGGCAGCCAACACCTTCCTGGACGCGCTCGCCCAGCACCGCAGGGCGCAGGGTCTGCCCGCCGTGTCCCTGGCCTGGGGCCTGTGGGACGAGGACAGCGGCATGGCCGGTGGCCTCCAGGACGGCGATCGGGCACGTCTCACCCGTTCCGGCGCGCAGGCACTGTCGAACGAGCAGGGGCTGGCCCTGTTCGACGCCGCCACCGGCGCCGGGGAGCGGGCCCTGCTGGTGCCGATCCGTCTGGAGACGGGCGTGCTGCGGTCCCAGGCCGGCTCGGGGACGCTGTCGCCGCTGCTGCGCGGCCTGGTGAGGGCCCCGGGGCGTCGGACAGCAGCCGCCCGGTCCCAAGCGGGCGGGCAGGCAGCGGACTTCGGCCGACGACTGACCGGACTCTCCGAACCGGAACAAGAGGGCCTGCTGCTGGATGTCGTGGGCACCCACGTGGCGGCCGTCCTCGGTCACGCCTCCTCCGGGGGCATCGACGCGGAGCAGGCGTTCCGGAGCTTGGGCTTCGACTCCCTGATGGCGATCGAGCTGCGCAACCGGCTCAACGACGCCACCGGGCTGCGGCTGCCCGCCTCCCTGGTCTTCGATCACCCCAACCCCGAAGTGCTGGCACGCTACCTCCGTACCGAACTCGCGGGCACGCGGCACGTGGCGGACAGCACCCGCACGGTCGACACACGCGCGAGCGCCGGGACCGCCGACGAGCCGCTGGCGATCATCGGCATGGCCTGCCGCTATCCGGGCGGTGTGCAGACTCCGGAGGACCTCTGGCAGATGGTGCTGGAGGGACGCGACGCGACCAGCCCTCTCCCCGATGACCGGGGCTGGGACCCGACGGCGATCTACGACCCGGACCCCGACGCCGTCGGCAAGAACTACGCGACCGCGGGCGGCTTCCTCCAAGATGCCGCGGGCTTCGACGCGGACCTGTTCGGGATCTCGCCGCGCGAGGCCCTGACCATGGATCCGCAGCAGCGCCTGCTCCTGGAGACGTCCTGGGAGGCGTTCGAGCGGGCCGGCATCGCACCCGAGTCGCTGCGGGGCAGCCAGGTCGGCGTGTTCGCGGGCGCGATGGGCTCGGACTACATGGCCACGCTCAAGGTGCCGGACGAGTTGGAGGGCTACTCGGCCACCGGCAGCGCGGGCAGCGTGATCTCGGGCCGGATCGCCTACACCTTCGGACTTGAAGGTCCCGCGGTGACGGTGGACACGGCCTGCTCGTCTTCCCTGGTGGCCATGCACCTGGCGGGCCAGGCCCTGCGCAGCGGCGAGTGCTCGATGGCACTCGCGGGCGGTGTCCAGGTCATCGCGACACCCAAGGGCTTCATCGAGTTCAGCCGACAGCGTGCCCTGGCACCCGACGGCCGGTCGAAGGCGTTCTCGGCGGCTGCGGACGGTACGGGCTGGGGTGAGGGCGTGGGCGTGCTGTTGCTGGAGCGGCTGTCGGACGCCCGGCGCAACGGGCACCAGGTCCTGGCCGTCGTACGCGGCTCCGCGGTCAACCAGGACGGCGCGAGCAACGGCCTCACCGCGCCGAACGGTCCGTCCCAACAGCGCGTCATCCGCGCCGCGCTGGCCAACGCGGGCCTGACGCCCGGCGACGTCGACGCCGTCGAGGCACACGGCACCGGCACCCCGCTCGGCGACCCGATCGAGGCCCAGGCGCTGCAAGCCACTTACGGCCACAACCGCACCACCCACGAACCGCTGTGGCTGGGCTCCATCAAGTCCAACATCGCGCACACGCAGGCGGCGGCGGGTGTCGCCGGTGTGATCAAGATCGTGATGGCCCTGGAACACGGGGTGTTGCCGAAGACGTTGCACGTGGATGAGCCGTCGGCGCACGTGGACTGGTCGGCGGGCTCGGTGGAACTGCTGACCGAAGCCCGGGAGTGGCCGCGGACCGAGGGGCGTCCGCGACGGGCGGGTGTGTCGTCGTTCGGGATCAGCGGCACCAACGCGCACGTGATCGTGGAGCAGGCGGCCGAGCCCGTTGAGGTGGTGGGTGAGCGGGCTCCGGCTGCGGTGGTGCCGTGGGTGGTGTCCGCGCGGACCGCCGAAGGGCTGGTTGCCCAGGTGGAAAGGCTTGCCCAATTCGCGGATGAGCGGCCCGAGTTGGACTCGATGAACGCGGGATTCTCACTGGCCGGGTCGCGGTCGGTGTTGGAGCACCGGGCGGTTGTGCTGGGGCAGGACCGGGACGACTTGGTGGCGGGATTGCGCTCGTTGGCTTCCGGTGCGCAAGCGGCGGGTGTGGTGTCGGGTGTGGGTGATGTGCGGGGTCGGGTGGTGTTTGTGTTCCCGGGTCAGGGGTCTCAGTGGGCAGGTATGGCGGTGGAACTGCTGGAGTCGTCGGTGGTGTTCGGTGAGGCGTTTGCCGAGTGCGATCGGGTGTTGGGGGCTTCGACGGGCTGGTCGGTTGCGGATGTGGTGCGCGGGGCGGTGGGTGCGCCGTCGCTTGAGCGCATCGAGGTGTTGCAGCCGGTGTTGTTCGCGGTGCAGGTGTCGTTGGCGGCGTTGTGGCGGTCGATGGGTGTGGAACCGGCCGCGGTTGTAGGACATTCGCAGGGTGAGGTTGCGGCGGCACATGTGGCCGGTGGTCTGACGCTGGAGGACGCGGCGCGGCTGGTGGTGTGGCGCAGTGGGCTGTTCGCCGAGGCGTTGGTGGGACACGGGGCGGTTGCCTCGGTCGCGTTGGACGCGGAGGCGGTTGAGGGGCGGTTGGCCGGCCTGGACGGCCGGCTGAGTCTGGCCGGGCGTAACGGTCCGGGCGCGGTGACGGTGGCGGGGGAGGTGGCCGCGCTGGAGGAGTTCGTGGCCGCCTGTCATGAGGACCAGGTGCGGGCGCGGATCCTCGGCTCGACGGTGGCGTCCCATTCGGCCCAGGTGGATCCTTTGCGCGAGCGCATCCTGGAGTTGTTCGCGGACATCATCCCGCGCGCCTCGCGGGTGCCGATGTATTCGACGGTGACCGGGGAGGTCATCGACACGGCTGAGCTGGATGCGGAGTACTGGTTCGAGAATGCGCGTCGGCCGGTCAACTATGAGGGCGCCGTACGGGCGTTGCTCGCGGACGGCTTCCGATTCTTCGTGGAGAACAGTGCGCATCCGGTGCTCACGGTCGGCACAGAGGCGACGTGTGAGGACGCGGGCGTGGAGGCTGTGGCGGTCGGCTCGCTGCGCCGGGGCGAGGGCGGCATGGACCGTTTCCTTACGTCGGTGGCGGAGGCGTTCACGCGGGGCCTGGCGGTCGACTGGGCAGGTCTGCTGGCGGGCGGCCGACGGGTCGAGCTGCCGACGTATGCCTTCCAGCGACGGCGCTTCTGGCTGGAGGAGGCCGCGGTGCTGGCCGGTGACCCGGATGCGCTGGGGCTTGTCTCGGCGGGACATCCGTTGCTGGGCGCGGCCATGCATCTGGCGGACGACGAGGGTGTGGTGCTGACGGGACGGGTGTCGCTGCGTACGCATCCGTGGCTCGCGGATCACGCGGTGGCCGGCACGGTTCTGCTGCCGGGCACGGCGTTCGTCGAACTGGCGATCCGGGCCGGCGACGAGGTGGGCTGCGGACGTCTCGACGAACTCACCCTGGAATCACCGCTCGTCGTGCCCGAGCACGGGGCGATCTCGATCCAGGTCCGGGTCGGTCCCGCCATGGACACCGGGCAACGTCCCGTGACGGTCCACTCCCGTACGGCTGACGACCAGGACTGGGTCCGTCATGCCGGAGGGCAACTCGACGCCGAGGACACGGCGGAGGCGTTCGACCTGGCGGTGTGGCCGCCCGTTGAGGCGGAACCGGTCTCGGTGGAGGGCTTCTACGAGGGCCTTGCGGCTTCCGGGTACGGGTACGGGCCGGTGTTCCAGGGGCTGCGGGCTGTCTGGCGGCGCGGGGACGAGTTGTTTGCCGAGGTTGCCCTGCCTGAGGAGGAGGCGGAGAACGCGACGGGGTTCGGTGTGCACCCGGCGCTGCTGGACGCGGCCCTGCACGCGGGGCTGGTGGGGCAGGAGCCGGGTGGGCAGGTGCGGTTGCCGTTCGTGTGGAGCGGGGTGGGTCTGTTCGCGCAGGGGGCGTCCCGGGTGCGGGTGCGGCTGGCACCCGCCGGGGCGGACGCGGTGTCGGTGCAGGTGGCCGACGTCGAGGGCCGACCGGTGGTCGTCGCCGACGCCCTCGTCACCCGGCCGATCGCCACCGACCAGCTTCGGCAGGCCGGTGACCCGGACCGTGGAGCCCTGTTCGGCCTCGACTGGCTCCCCACCGCCGAGACGCGGGCGTCGGCCGACGCACAGTGGGCGGTACTGGGGGGCGAGGAACTCGCGGGTGCCGAGACGTATCCCGAGTACGTCGTGCTGCCCTGCGCCCCGGTGAGGTGCGGGGATCTCGCGGACGTGGTCCACGACGTCACCGGCGAGGTGCTCGCCGCGATCCAGACATGGCTGTCGGACACCGCCGCCGCGGAGTCCCGGCTCGTCGTCGTCACCCGCGGTGCCGTCGGGGTGGGCACCGACGATGTGTCGGATCTGTCCCACGCCGCGGCCTGGGGCCTGGTCAGGTCGGCGCAGACGGAGAACCCCGACCGGTTCGTCCTGGTGGACGTCGACGACGCGACCGACTGGGAACCGGTGCTGGGCTCCGTACTGGCCGTGGGCGAAGGCCAGTTGGCGGTGCGCGGCGACACCGTACTGACACCGCGGCTGACTCGCACCGAATCCGCGCACCACGAAACCGGCGAAGCTGCCTGGGACCCCGACGGCACCGTCCTCATCACCGGCGGGACCGGCCTGCTCGGCCGTGTCCTCGCCCGCCACCTGGTCGCGGAACGCGGAGTACGGCACCTGCTGCTCACCAGCCGACGCGGCACCGAGGCGCCAGGGGCCGACGAACTGCGCGCCGAACTGACGGACGCAGGCGCGGACGTGACCGTCGCCGCCTGCGACATGGCCGACCGCGACGCGGTCGACGCGCTCCTGACAGCGATCCCCGCCGAGCACCCGCTGACGGCGGTGGTCCACTCGGCCGGCGTGCTGGACGACGGAACGGTCACCGCACTGACCCCCGAGCGGCTGACCGCGGTAATGCGGCCCAAGGCGGACGCCGCGGTCACCCTCCACCAGGCGACCCAGGACCTGAACCTCGATCTGCGAGCCTTCGTCCTGTTCTCGTCGGCCGCCGGTGTCTTCGGCAACCCGGGGCAGGGCAACTACGCGGCAGCCAACACCTTCCTGGACGCGCTCGCCCAGCATCGTAGGGCGCAGGGTCTGCCCGCCGTGTCCCTGGCCTGGGGCCTGTGGGACGAGGACAGCGACATGAGCGAGCACCTGGCGGACGCCGACCGCGCACGATTCGCCCGTACGGGCGCGTCGGCCCTGACGAACGAGCAGGGGCTGGCCCTGTTCGACGCCGCCACCGCCACAGCCGCCGGGGAGCGGGCCCTGCTGGTGCCGATCCGCGTGGACATGGCCGTGCTCCGCGCCCAGGCGGGCTCGGGGTCCCTTCCGCCGCTGCTGCGCGGACTCGTACGCCTCCCCTCCCGGCGCGCCGCAGCCGCCGCGGCGGTCGGCGTACCGGCATCGGCCCTGTCCCAGCGCCTGGCCACCCTCGCCGAACCGGAGCAGGAACGCGTCCTGCTGGACCTCGTCCGCGATGCCGCCATGGCGGTGCTTGGGCACGCGAGGAAGGACGCCGTGGATCCACGGCGGGGCTTCCTGGAGCAGGGCTTCGACTCGCTGACCGCGGTCCAGCTCCGCAACCGACTCAGCACCGCCACCGGACTGCGACTGCCCTCGACGCTGGTCTTCGACCACCCGACCCCCCTCGCCCTCGCCCGCCAACTGCGGACAGAGGTGGTCGGCGGCAGGCACACGGCGGGGGAGACCCGCGGGACCACGGCCGTCGCGGCCGACGAGCCGCTGGCGATCATCGGCATGGCCTGCCGGTTCCCCGGCGGTGTCGAGTCCCCCGAAGACCTGTGGCGATTGGTCAGCGAAGGCCGCGACGCGGTCTCGGCCCTGCCCGGTGACCGCGGCTGGGACCTCGCGGCGCTGTACGACCCGGACCCGGCCGTGCCGGGCAAGAGCTACGTGCGCGAGGGCGCCTTCCTGTACGACGCGGCCGAGTTCGACGCGGAGCTGTTCGGGATCTCGCCGCGTGAGGCGCTGGCGATGGACCCGCAGCAGCGGCTGCTGCTGGAGGCGACCTGGGAGGTGTTCGAGAGGGCCGGTCTCCCGGCCGAGTCGCTGCGAGGCGGCCAGGTCGGCGTGTTCGCGGGCGCCATGGGATCGGACTACCTGCCCAGCCCGGACCAGATGCCACCAGGCGTCGAGGGCTACGCCATGACCGGCAGCACGGGCAGTGTCGTCTCCGGCCGGATCTCCTACGCCTTCGGTCTCGAAGGCCCCGCCGTCACCGTGGACACGGCATGCTCGTCCTCCCTGGTGGCACTGCACCTGGCCGGCCAGGCCCTGCGCGGCGGCGAGTGCTCGCTCGCGCTGGCCGGCGGGGTGACCGTGATGGCCGGATCCCACGAACTCACCGAGTTCAGCCGCCAGCGCGCACTGTCCCCCGACGGCCGGTGCAAGGCGTTCTCCGCCGCGGCGGACGGCTTCGGCTTCGCGGAAGGCGTCGGCCTCGTGCTGCTGGAACGGCTGTCGGACGCCCGGCGCAACGGGCATGAGGTCCTGGCTGTCGTACGCGGCTCGGCGGTCAACCAGGACGGCGCGAGCAGCGGTCTGACGGCGCCGAACGGTCCCTCTCAGCAGCGGGTGATCCGGGCCGCGTTGGCGAACGCCCGCCTGTCGCCCGGCGACGTCGACGCGGTCGAGGCACACGGCACCGGTACGACACTCGGCGACCCGATCGAGGCCCAGGCACTGATCGCCGCCTACGGGCAGGGCCGGCCCGAGGACCGGCCGCTGTGGCTGGGCTCGGTGAAGTCCAACATCGCGCACACCCAGGCCGCGGCCGGCGCCGCAGGGCTGATCAAGACTGTCATGGCGCTGCGACACGGGGTGTTGCCCAAGACGCTCCACGTCGATGAGCCGTCCCCGCACATCGACTGGTCCTCCGGCGCGGTGGAGTTGCTGACCGAGGCGCGTGAGTGGTCGTCGGTAGGTGGTCGTCCGCGGCGCGCGGGTGTCTCGTCGTTCGGGATCAGCGGGACGAACGCGCACGTGATCGTGGAGGAGTCGCCTGAGCCTGCCGTTGTGTCCGAGGCCGCTGAGCGGCGGGTACCGGGACCGGTGGTGCCGTGGTTGGTGTCCGCGCGGAGTGTCGCGGGCTTGGCAGGTCAGGCGGGGCGGTTGGCTGAATTCGTTAATGTCCGGCCGGAGTTGGATCCGGTGGATGTGGGGTTGTCGTTGGTGGGTTCGCGGTCGGTGTTGGAGCACCGGGCGGTTGTGCTGGGCCGGGATCGGGAGGGGCTCCTTGCCGGTGTGGGGTCGTTGGCGTCGGGTGTGTCGGTGTCGGGTGTGGTGCGTGGGGTGGGTCGGTCGGGTGTGCGGTCGGTGTTGGTGTTTCCGGGTCAGGGGTCGCAGTGGGTGG
>NZ_JBHVQT010000017.1:0-214907 GCF_042886315.1 Streptomyces sp. NPDC058001 | reverse complement strand
AAACGCCCGGTTACATTCCGAACCCGGAAGCTAAGCCTTTCAGCGCCGATGGTACTGCAGGGGGGACCCTGTGGGAGAGTAGGACACCGCCGAACAATCTTTGAGGACCTCTGGTCCCAGCGTTCATGCTGGGGCCAGAGGTCCTTTTTTGTTTTGCCAAGGCGCGCCGGGTACCCGGCTGCGTAAGAATGACTGCGGTACCTAAGACAGGAGTCACCCATGTCCACCAACTCTCCCGACGACCGACCCGAGCGCGAGCAGCGCCGGCGGGACAGCGGTGACCGCGGGGGCTACCGAGGGGGACCGCGTCGCGACAACGACCGTGCCACGTACGGCCGTCGAGACGATCGAGGCCGCGACGACCGCGGTCGTGACGATCGTGGGCGTGACGGTGACCGGGATCGTGACCGCAGGGCTTCCGGCGACCGCCGTGACAGCGGTGACCGTGGTGGGCGCCCGCCGTTCCGCCGCGACGACCGGCCGAGCGTTCCGCGTCGGGACGACCGGCCGAGCGGTCCGCGCCGAGACGACCGACCCACTGGTCCGCGCCGCGACGATCGCCGGGACGACCGCGACCGTGGCTTCCGCCGCGACGGCGACAGGCCGACGTATCGACGTGACGACCGTCGCGATGACCGCCGTACCGATGACCGACGTGACGATCGGCGCGATAGTGGGCGTGGCGGTGACCGTCCCGGTTTCCGGCGTGAGGGTGACCGGCCCCCGTTCCGGCGTGACGACCGACGGGATGACCGTCGCAGCGATGATCGGCGTGATGGCGACCGGGGTGGGTTCCGGCGGGACAGCGATCGTCGTGATGACCGTCGTGGCGATGATCGTCGTGATGGTGATCGTGGCGGGTTCCGGCGTGACGACAGCCGTGGGGGCGGTGGGGATCGTCCGGGGTTCCGGCGTGACGGTGACCGGCCCCCGTTCCGGCGAGATGACCGACGCGATGACCGACGTACAGACGACCGACGTGACGATCGGCGCGATGGCGACCGGGGTGGATTCCGGCGGGACAATGACCGGCGTGACGACCGTCGCGATGACCGGGGTGGGTTCCGGCGGGACAGCGATCGTCGTGATGACCGTCGTGGCGATGATCGTCGTGATGGTGATCGTGGCGGGTTCCGGCGTGACGACAGCCGTGGGGGTGGCGGGGATCGTCCGGGGTTCCGGCGTGACGGTGACCGGCCCCCGTTCCGGCGAGACGATCGACGCGATGACCGACGTACAGACGACCGACGTACGGATGACCGACGTGACGGCGACCGTGGTGGGTTCCGGCGTGATGACAGCCGGGGTAGCGCCGGTGGCGGTGGCTATCGTGGGCGGGACGACCGTGGGCCGCGCCGTGACGACAGCCGTGGGCGGCCCGGTGGGTTCCGTGGCCGTGACGACCGGCACGGTGGCGACGACCGGCGTGGCGGCGGGCGGTTCCGTGATGAGCGGGAGCGTGACCGCGAGCCCATCAAGCGGCTGCCGATTCCCGAGGACGTGACGGGCGAGGAAATCGACCGTGACGTACGCCAGGAGTTGCAGAGTCTGCCCAAGACGCTTGCCGAGGATGTCGCCAAGAACCTGGTGATGGTGGCGCGGCTCATCGACGAGGACCCCGAGGGCGCGTACGGATACGCGAAGGTCGCCCTGCGCCTTGCCTCACGTGTCGCCGCCGTACGGGAAGCGACCGGCTTCGCCGCGTACGCGACGCAGAAGTACAGCGAAGCCCTCGCCGAGTTCCGTGCCGCGCGGCGCATGACCGGCAGTGTCGACCTGTGGCCTCTGATGGCGGACTGCGAGCGAGGGCTCGGGCGGCCCGAGAAGGCGCTCGACATGGCCGGCGCCCCCGAGGTGCAGAAGCTCGACAAGGCCGGACAGGTCGAGATGCGGCTCGTGACGGCCGGTGCCCGGCGCGACCTGGGCCAGGTCGACGCCGCCATCGTCACGCTCCAGAGCCCCGAGCTGGCGTCGAACTCGATCCAGCCATGGACCGCGCGCCTGCGTTACGCGTACGCCGACGCCCTGTTGGAGGCGGGCCGCGAGGACGAGGCACGTGAGTGGTTCGCCAAGGCCGTCGAGTCCGACAAGGACGGCACCACGGACGCCTCCGACCGGCTCGCCGAGCTGGACGGCGTCGAGTTCGTCGATGCCCTGGGCGACGACGAGGACGACGACGAGAACGAAGACCTCAGGGGCGAAGAGGACCACAAGAGCGACGACGACAACGACGACAAGAGTGTCGTCGATGCCGCCGAGGTCGCTCACGCCACCGACGACGAGGACCTCAGCAGCGACGGTGACAAAGGCGACGACGATGAAGACGACGACAAAGGTGATGACGACGACGGTCGGGGTCGCGGCGTCTGAGCCCTAAGTGTCGAGGCTGCGCAGGACCAGACCCGTCGCCGGCTTGGGGCCGAACGACGTGGACTTGCGCGGCATCGTCACCCCCTGACGAGCCAGGTCACGCACGACCTCCTCACGCACAGGGTGTATCAGCACGGCCGTGCCACCGTCGCGTTCCGCTTTCGCGACGGTGGCCGCCGTGTCATGGATGTAGGCGATCTGGTCGGGCGCGTCAGGGATGCGCCAGACATGGTCGAGCAGCGTGCTGTGCAGCACCGTCGCGTCCAGCGTGCGCCACGCGCGCGGACGGTCCGCCGGGACCGTCCTGGCCAGCAGATCCGGTGACGGACGGTCGACCAGATGGAACACACCGCCGCCCGTCAGAAGGAAGGCGTTCCCTTCGGCGGCTGCCTCCCCGAGCTGCTCCAACGCGCGCGTAAGAGGGCCCTCCACCGTACGCACGCGGAACAGGCCGTCCAGCGCCTTCACCGCCGCGCGGACCGGCAACCGGTGCAGCAGACGGTGGATCGCCCGGACGCGGAGCGGATAGCGGGCCGTGTCCACCAGGAGGACCAGACCGTAGTCCCACGGACTCGGCGAACGGTGTTCCGTACGCAGCCGCAGATAGGTCGCCCAGCGGTGATGACCATCCGCGATGAGCGCCTGGTGACGGGAGAGGTCCTTCCGGATCTCCGCGACCTCCGCCGGGTCCGGCACGGCCCACAGGCGGTGATGAAAGCCGTCCTCGGTGGTGGTCGCCAGCAGCGGCGCGCGCAGGACGGTGCGCTCGATGACAGCGGCGGCCGTACCCGTCGTACCGTGCGCGTCAACAGCCTCGGGACTCTCGGGCTCGCTGCGGTACGTCAGCAGCAGCGGCTCCAGATTCGCGGCCGTCGCCCGCATCAGGGCCGCACGGTCAGCGACCACGGGCGCCATGACGTCCTCATGCGGCAGAACCACCCCCTCCCCGGCCTCCGACAGACGCAGCGCACCGATGACACCGCGCTGAAGGGTGTCCCCCTGGCTCTGCTCGTACACGTACAGACCCGGCTCGGCGTCCGCCGCCAGAATCCCGTCCGACAGCCACCGGTCCAGCGTGTCCGCCGCCTGCTCGGTACGGGCGGCCGGCGACGTGGCCTGGGGAAGGATCAGCCGGACGATGTTGTACGGATCCGCCGACTCCAGATGCTGCAGCCCATCGGGCCGTACCACCACGTCGTACGGCGGTGACGTCACCGCCGAGAGACTGCCCACCCGCTCGGGGACATACCGCACCCCTCGGAACGGGGCCAGATCCAGGCCCTGGCCTGCTGGTTCCTGTGCCCGATCGTCGGCGGTACCTGGGTCATCCATTGAGGCATCGTATGTGTGTCAGTGCCGTGCGAGATGATCGGGGGAGTGACGAGGAACGCGTACGAGTACCGACCAGCGAGGAGCGCGGCGTAATGACCCAGACCGTCAGGACACGGCCCCAGGGCAGCGAGCGTGCGCTGAGCACGGCGTACGACACGGCACTGCTCGACCTGGACGGTGTGGTGTACGCGGGAGGCAACGCCATCGCACACGCCGTCGCGTCACTCGACACGGCACACACACAGGGCATGCGCCTCGCCTACGTCACCAACAACGCGTTCCGCACCCCCGACGCGGTCGCCGCGCACCTCACCGAGCTGGGCATACCGACCGGCGCCTCGGACGTCATCACATCGGCGCAGGCCGTGGCCCGGCTCATCAGCGAACAAGTGCCCGCGGGCGCGCGCGTGCTGGTCATCGGCGGGGAAGGACTGCGGGTCGCCCTGCGGGAACGCGGACTGACACCGGTCGAGTCGGCCGACGACGACCCGGCGGCGGTCGCACAGGGGTACGGAGGGCCGGAGCTGCCATGGGGCCGGTTCGCGGAGGCGAGTTACGCCATCGCGCGCGGGGTCCCCTGGTTCGCGTCCAACACCGACCTGACGATTCCCAGCGGCCGGGGCATCGCCCCCGGCAACGGCGCCGCCGTCGAGGTCGTACGGATCGCCACCGGCGCCGAGCCACAGGTCGCGGGCAAGCCGCTGCCCCCGATGCACCGCGAAACCATCCTGCGGACCGGTGCGCGGCAGCCGATCGTCGTGGGGGACCGGCTGGACACCGACATCGAGGGCGCGTTCAACGGCGACGTCGACTCGCTGCTCGTCCTGACCGGTGTCACCGACGCCCCCCAGCTCCTCGCCGCGCCCCCCGAGCACCGCCCCACCTATGTCGACGCCGATCTGCGGGGGTTGCTGACCGGGCAGCCCGACGTGGTGCCCGAGGGGGACGCGTTCCGGTGCGGGGGGTGGACGGCGACGGCCGGGGACGAGCGGCTGGAGCTGGACGGGGACGGCGAAACCCTCGACGGGCTGCGGGCGTTGTGCGGGGCGGCCTGGACGGCGGGCGGGGACGGGGGGTGCCGGTTGGACGGGGCGAAGGCGGTGGCTCGGTTGGGGTTGTAGGGGGTTGGCGGTGCGGGTGCCCGCGCGGGTGCCGGTGGCGGGGCGGGTGCGGGTGCCGGTGCGGTTGTTGTGACGGTGATTCGCGGTGCGGGTGCCTGGCGGTGCCGGCGGCACGGTGGGTGCAGGCGGTGTCGGTTTGGGTTCGGGGGGTGTTGGCGTCCTGCGGGGAGGCGGAGGCAGGGTGTTTGTCAGGCCGCACCGGCGCCGGGGGAGAGGGGGGTTCGAAATGCGTGAAGGCGCGCGGGGCACTCAGGGGGCGTGCGGGGGCGCGCGGTGGGGAGGACAGCGGTGGTCATAGGAGGGTTCTGAGGCGGAACAAGTCGCGAAGACTCGCCTCCAGCCGGACCCGGCCCGACCCCCACGCCTTCGCGAAGTTCAGCTCTCCGCCGACCAACGCGACCAGGTCGTCGCCCGTCATCGCCAATCGGATCTCCGCCTTCTCCGGCGGCGGTCCCTGCACTGTGTCGAGCACCCTGATCCGGCCATCCTTGAGACGGCCGACGAACGTCATGTCCAGGTCGGTGATACGGCAGCTCAGCGAACGGTCCAGCGCCGCCGCACTGCGTACGTCGCCTTCGGCGGTCGCCAGATTGTCCGAGAGTTTGTCGAGTGCGGCACGGCACTCCTCCAAGGTCGCCATCGCGACCGACGGTACCCCAGCGCTTCGGGGTAGCGTCGGGGCATGAGCAGCGACTCCCCGTGGGCCCCGGAACCGCGCACACCGGAGCCCAGCGGTCTGCCCGACGCGGCACGGGCCGCATCCGGCTTCGCCGAGGCCACGACGCCTTCGGCCGACGAGACACAGGGCAGGGAGGGGGCCCCTCCCCCTCCCCCCTCCCCCCACCCCGCCCCCTCCCCCCTTCAGATCGAGCGTGTCCCCACCGGTAACGCCGATGTCGACGCGCAGCTCGGTCGGCTCGGTGATGCCGACCACCTGGCGACGGACGGGCACATCGAGGTGTACGAGGATGTGCACCGGGGGCTGCGGGACACGCTCACCGCGCTCGACAGCCGTCCCGGACCTCCCGCGCCCGGTCCGCCCGCGCCCGGACCTCAGCGGGCGCCGTCACCTTCGTACGACCACAGGAGCTGAACCCACCGTGGCAGGAGTGGCACGCCGCCGCCTCGACGCCGAACTCGTCCGCAGGAAGCTCGCCCGCTCCCGTGAGCAGGCCGGTCAGCTGATCGCCGCCGGTCGGGTGACCGTCGGCGGGAGTACCGCGAGCAAGTCCGCGACCCAGGTCGAGACCAGCGCCGCCATCGTCGTCACGGCCGACGACAACGACCCCGACTACGTCTCCCGAGGCGGGCACAAACTCGCCGGTGCCCTCGCTGTCTTCGTACCGCGCGGGCTGCGGGTCGAAGGGCGGCGCGCTCTGGACGCCGGTGCTTCCACGGGTGGGTTCACCGATGTGCTGCTGCGGGCCGGCGCCAGCCAGGTCGTCGCTGTCGACGTCGGGTACGGGCAGCTCGCGTGGTCTCTCCAGAGCGATGAACGCGTCACCGTCAAGGACCGTACGAACGTACGCGAGTTGACGTTGGAGGCGATCGATGGAGTGCCGGTGGATCTGGTGGTGGGGGACCTCTCCTTCATTCCGCTGGGTCTGGTGCTGCCGGCGCTTGTCCGCTGTACGGCGCCGGACGCCGATCTGGTGGTGATGGTCAAGCCGCAGTTCGAGGTCGGTAAGGAACGTCTGGGCAGCGGCGGTGTCGTGCGCAGCCCCGAACTGCGGGCCGAAGCCGTGCGGGGTGTCGCACGGCAGGCCGCCGGTCTGGGTCTGGGAGTGGAGGGCGTCACCGCCAGTCCGCTGCCTGGACCGTCCGGGAATGTCGAGTACTTTCTGTGGCTGCGGGCCGGGGCACCGGACCTCGATCCCGCGGATGTTGACCGTGCAGTGGCGGAGGGGCCGCGTTGACACAGACCCAAGCTCGTACCGTTTTCCTTCTCGCGCACACCGGGAGGCCGGCGGCCATCCGCAGTGCCGAACTCGTCGTTCAAGGACTTCTCCGCTGTGGTCTCGGGGTACGGGTACTGGAGTCGGAGGCGACCGATCTGCCTCTGCCTCCGGCCGTCGAACTGGTGGAGGAGGCGACGCCCGAATCCCTCGACGGATGTGAACTGCTGATCGTGCTCGGCGGTGACGGGACGCTGCTGCGCGGCGCAGAGTTCGCCCGCGCCTCCGGGGTGCCGATGCTCGGTGTCAATCTCGGCCGGGTCGGCTTCCTCGCGGAGGCCGAGCGGGACGATCTCGACAAGGTCGTCGACCGGGTCGTGACCCGCTCCTACGAGGTCGAGGAGCGGATGACCGTCGATGTCGTGGTGCACAGCAACGGCGATGTCGTCCATACCGACTGGGCGCTGAACGAGGCGGCCGTGCAGAAGGTCTCACCTGAGCGGATGCTCGAAGTGGTCCTGGAGGTCGACGGCAGGCCGGTGACCGGTTTCGGTTGTGACGGCATCGTGTGTGCGACGCCGACCGGTTCGACCGCGTATGCCTTCTCGTCCGGTGGGCCCGTGGTGTGGCCGGAGGTGGAGGCGCTGCTGATGGTGCCGATCAGCGCGCACGCCTTGTTCGCCAAGCCGTTGGTGACGTCGCCGGACTCGGTGCTCGCTGTGGAGGTGCAGCCGCACACTCCGCACGGGGTGCTGTGGTGCGACGGGCGGCGGACGGTGGAACTGCCCGCCGGGGCGCGGGTGGAGGTCCGCAGGGGTGCGGTGCCGGTGCGGCTGGCGCGGCTGCACCACGCGTCGTTCACGGATCGGCTCGTCGCCAAGTTCGCCCTGCCGGTGTCCGGGTGGCGGGGGGCGCCGCAGCACTGAGGTGGACTGGGGGTGTTCGGGGTGTGTCGGGTTGGTGGTCATGGTGTCCAGGGTGAGGGGGTGGGGTGGGGTGGGGCCATGGGGTTGGCCGCAAGATCGGGTTGCGGAAAACCGCAGGTGCGTCCCGACTGGCCGAGAAGCCCAGCCCCGAGCCGGTCCCACCCCGGCGAGTGACAGTGGTCTCGGGGTGGCCGCTGTCACCTGCGTCTTCGCGGAAGAGGGGCAGGGGCCGTCGCACACCGGGTCCGTGACCTCGTAAGGTCGTGTCCGTGTTGGAGGAGATGCGGATACGGTCGCTCGGAGTCATCGACGACGCGGTCGTGGAGCTGTCGCCAGGCTTCACCGCCGTGACCGGTGAGACCGGTGCGGGTAAGACGATGGTGGTCACCAGCCTCGGCCTGCTGCTCGGCGGGCGTGCGGACCCGGCCCTGGTGCGGATCGGGGCCAGGGCGGCGGTCGTGGAGGGGCGGATCAGTGTGCCCGCGGGCGCCTCCGCGGTGGTGCGGGCGGAGGAGGCGGGGGCCGAGCTGGACGACGGTGCCCTGCTGATCAGCCGTACCGTTTCCGCGGAAGGGCGCTCCCGTGCGCACCTCGGTGGGCGTTCGGTGCCTGTCGGGCTGCTCGCCGAACTCGCCGAGGACCTGATCGCGGTGCACGGCCAGACCGATCAGCAGGGGTTGCTCAAGCTGACGCGGCAGCGCCAGGCCCTGGACCGGTACGCGGGTGACGCGGTGTCCGTGCCGCTCGCCAAGTACGCCGCCGTCTACCGCAGGCTGCGCGCGCTGTCGAACGAACTGGACGAGATCACCACGCGCGCGCGGGAACGCGCGCAGGAGGCCGATCTGCTGCGGTTCGGGCTCGATGAGATCGCCGCCGTCGAACCGCGCGCCGGTGAGGACGTGGAACTCGCCGCCGAGGCCGAGCGCCTCGGGCACGCGGAGGCCCTGGCGTCCGCCGCGACGGTCGCGCACGCGGCGCTCGCCGGGAACCCGGAGGACCCCGAGGGCATCGACGCGACGACACTCGTCGCGGGCGCGCATCGCGCGCTGGAGGCGGTCCGTGCGCACGACACGGCGCTGGCCGCGCTCGCCGAGCGGATCGGTGAGGTCGGGATCCTGCTGGGCGATGTGGCGGGCGAGCTGGCCGGTTACGCCGACGACCTGGACGCCGATCCGTTGCGGCTGGCCGCCGTGGAGGAGCGGCGCGCCGCGCTGACCCAGTTGACCCGCAAGTACGGCGGCGTGGAGCAGAACAGCGCGTCGGTGCTCGCCTGGGCCGAGCAGGGCTCCGTGCGGCTCCTCGAACTCGACGGTGACGACGAGCGCATCGGTGAACTGACCGCCGAACGTGACGTGTTGCGCGGGGAACTCTCCGGGCTCGCGCAGGCGCTCACCGATGTGCGCGTGGAGGCCGCCGCACGGTTCGCCGCCGCCGTCACCGATGAACTGGCCTCCCTCGCGATGCCTCACGCGCGCGTGACGATCGACATCCGCCAGAACGACGACCCTGACGGCGTCGGGATCGGTGAGCGGACCGTCGCGTACGGGCCGACGGGTGTCGATGAGGTCGAGTTGCTGCTCGCGCCGCATCCGGGGGCGCCGCCGCGGCCCATCGCCAAGGGCGCGTCCGGTGGTGAGCTGTCGCGGGTGATGCTCGCTGTGGAGGTCGTCTTCGCCGGCACGGACCCCGTGCCGACGTATCTCTTCGACGAGGTCGACGCGGGCGTCGGCGGCAAGGCGGCCGTCGAGATCGGCCGTCGCCTCGCCAGGCTCGCCAGGTCCGCGCAGGTCGTCGTCGTCACGCACCTTCCGCAGGTCGCCGCGTTCGCCGACCGGCAACTCCTCGTGGAGAAGACCAATGACGGTTCGGTGACCAGGTCGGGTGTGAAGGTCCTGGAGGGCGAGGACCGTATCCGTGAGCTGTCGCGGATGCTCGCGGGCCAGGAGGACTCGCAGACGGCGCGCGCGCACGCGGAGGAACTCCTCGCGACGGCACGGGCCGACCACTGAGCGACGCCCGGCCGGCTCCCCGGGAGAGGGTAGGTCGGCCGGGCCCGACGGTGCCGGGGCATGTCGTACCCCAGGCGTAGGGGCGACTGGACGCAGGGGGGATTGAGGGCGGGCTTTTCGGGGACCCGGACCGGCATGCTCTCTCACTCAAGTGGGTGATCGACACCGGCGGGTTCCCCGACCTAGCCGCGTCCCCGCCGCACGCGGTGCCGGAACACCCGTACGCAATGGCATCCTTGGCGCGTCACTTCTTCCGGTGTTCCGGTACGACTTGCTGTACCTTCTGTACCTTCCTTCGCGACCACCCCTCCGCCGAATTCAGGAGTTCCGTCCCCGTGAGCAGCCATGTGCCGCACGGCCAGACGCCGTTGCGTACCGTGCAAGTGCTCGGCGGTGGCAGCGCGGGCAGCAGCGCGCATGTGAGGTCGCTGGCCGCCGGGCTCGTCGCCCGGGGCGTGCGCGTCACCGTGTGCGCTCCCTCCGAGGTGGGGCGGGCCTACGGTTTCGGTGACGTCGGTGCCCGGCATGTGCCCGTGGCGCGGCGCAACGACCCCACCACCGTCGCGGCGCTCCGCGCGATCTGCGCCGACGCCGACCTGGTGCACGCGCACGGGCTGAACGCGGCTGTCCGCGCGGTCCTCGCGCTCAGTGGGCGCCGCGTCCCGCTGGTCGTGACGTGGCACACGTGCGCGCCGTCGGAGGGTGCCCGCGCGCGTGTGGTGCGGCTTCTCGAACGGCGTGTGGCGCGGACCGCGGCCGTGGTGCTCGGTGCCTCGTCCGATCTGGTCGACCGGGCCCGCAGCAGGGGCGCGCGTGACGCCCGGCTCGCGGCCGTCGCGCTGCCCGTGTCGCGGGTGCCCGCCGCGGTGCATGACGCCGACGGTCCGGACCGGCTGCACCAGAAGGCCCGTGCCGAACTCGGCGCTGTCGGCCGGCCCTTGGTGATGGCCGTCGGATCGCTCGACGAACACCGGGGCTACGAGATGCTCCTGGACGCCACGCGCGCGTGGCAGCGGCTCGACGTCGTGCCGCTGCTCGTGATCGCCGGAGAGGGGCCGTTACGGGGGCTGCTCCAGCGGCGTATCGAGGACGAGGAGTTGCCGGTGCGGCTCGTCGGGCGGCGGGACGACGTGTCGGAACTGCTCGCTGTCGCCGATGTCGCCGTGGTGGCGAGCCGGTGGGAGTCGCGGTCCGTGCTCGCGCAGGAGGCGCTGCGCGCGGGGGTGCCGCTGGTCGCCTGCGCGGTGGGGGGTACGCCCGAGTTGGTGGGGGACGCGGCCGAGTTGGTGCCGTACGGCGATGCGGGGGCGTTGGCGGAGGCCGTGGCGCGGGTGCTGGAGGTGCCGGGGCGGCGGGAGTGGCTTCGTGAGCGGGGCCTTGCGCAGGCGGCGTCCTGGCCGAGTGAGGACGAGACGGTGGCGCAGGTGCTCAGCGTTTATGACGAGCTGACGCAGACCTGACCTGAGTGGGACTTTCTCACGCGGCGGGGCGGCTCGGCGGTCACAGGGGAGTGTGGCGTTGGGCTCTCAGGGCCAGGCTCAGGGCCAGGACTGTTTGCGGGTCGTCCAGGTCCGTGCCCAGGAGGTCGCCGATTCTGGCGAGGCGGTTGTAGAGGGTCTGCCGGTTGAGGTGGAGTTCGCGGGCCGTTTCCGCCTTGCGGCCCGCGTGCGCGAGATACGTCCGCAGTGTCGGCAGCAGTGGTGGTTTGGAGCGTCGGTCGTGCTCCCGCAGCGGCCCGATCGCGCGGTCCACGAACGCCGCCAGGTCCGGATGGTCCCGCAGTCGCCACAGCAGCAGGTCGATGTCGAGGCGCCGCGCGTCGTACCAGGGGCGGTCCGTCAGGCCCTGTGCCGCCGTCGCCGTCTCGGCCGCGTGCCGCAGTCCGGCGGAGGCCGCTGCCCAGCCGCCGGGGACGCCGACGACGACGATCGGTGGCTGGGCGCCCGGCCGCTGCATGCCCGCGCGTTCCACGCCCGCCCGTAGCGCCGCCGCGACCCGGTCCGCGACCGCCGTGCGTTCGCTGTCCGAGCGCAGGCCGAGCAGCAGCGGTACGCGGCCCTCCACGGGCCGTACGCCCAGGAGGACCGGGACGCCCACCGAGGCGAGTTCCTCGGCGACCGCGCGGGCGAGGACGGCCCAGCCGCCGCCCGCCGACAGGCCGCTGCCCTCGGGCAGCCGCATCACGACGGGCAGCAGCGGTGTGGCGCCTGGTTTGAAGCCGAGTACGCGGGCCTGCGCGGGGGCGTCGTCGGCGGCGATCCGGCCCTCGGCGAAGTCGGTCAGGAAGTCACCGCGCCCCCGCGCCGCCAACTCCTCCTCCTGGCGGGCCTGCATCAGCACCACGGCGAGGCTGCCCGCTGCCCGTTCCGCCGCGATCCGGTGCACCGGCGCCGGCGGGCCGGTGACCGGGAGGAGCACCATACGCGCGCGTACCGACCCGGTACCGGGACCGCCGCCCGGAACGTCGACCAGGACGGTGCCGGTCGGGGGGCCCTCCTCGCGCGCGGTGCGTCCGCCGCGCAGTCCCTCCCAGATCTGCAGCGGGTCGGCGCCCTCGGTGCCCGCCCCGGCCGCGTAGAGGAGTTGGCCGTCCGGGGTCTCCAGGAACACCGGGTTGCCGCTGAACTCCGCGAGGACGGCGAGGACCTGCGGTACCCCGCCGCCGCCGAGGAGTGCCTCGGTGCAGCGCCGGTGGACCTCCTCGGCGC
The DNA here is from genome assembly GCF_042886315.1 of Streptomyces sp. NPDC058001. Classification (NCBI taxonomy): domain Bacteria; kingdom Bacillati; phylum Actinomycetota; class Actinomycetes; order Kitasatosporales; family Streptomycetaceae; genus Streptomyces; species Streptomyces sp. NPDC058001. The sequence goes on along the minus strand of NZ_JBHVQT010000017.1, from coordinate 202,546 downwards.
GCTGCAACAGCGCGTAGTGGCCGTTGACGATCTCGGTGTGGACCTCTTCGGTGACGGTGACGAACGGCACTTCGCGGTGCAGCTGCACCAGCGGCAGGCCGGCCGCCCGCGCGGTGTCGACGAGCGCGGCGGGCAGCCGGGTGAAGCGCGGTCCGAGTTCGACGACCAGGGCGGCGATCCCGCGTTCGGCGAGCTTGCGGACAAAGGCGCGCTGGTCGGCGGGGCGGGTACCGAGGCCGAGGCCCGTGGTGAGCAGCAGCTCGCCGCCCTTGAGGAGCGACGCGATGTTCGGTACCTCGCCCGCGTGCACCCAGCGCACGGTGCGCTGGAGCCGGTCGGCGCCCGCGACGACCTCCGGAAGGCCGCCGCGCAGCCCCGGCAGCTCCAGCGCCCGCTGCACGGTGATTCCGCCCTGAGTGTCCATGAGGGGGACGCTACCTTTCCGGGCACCGACCCGTGCCACCCCAGGTCACACCCACCGCGCCACCCCCAGGTCACACCCCCGTGCCACCCCCGTACGCCCCCGGGTCACCCCGTACCACTGTGCAGGTTCCGCGTCAGCGCTGCGGCGGCGGTGCGTCAGCTCTGTGCGGTGTCGTCGTCCGCCTGCCCGGCGCCCTCGGCTGCGCCTGCCTTCTCGCGCATCTTGCGCACCAGCTCCGCCTTCCGGTCGGCCGCACCCTGGCGGTCGAGGTTGCGGTGCGGACCGTGGTTCTGCCGTTCGGCGCGGGACAGCTTCTTGCGCTGGCCGCCGCCCATGCCCACGGGGTTGTTGATGTTCTTGCTCACGGTCACGGATTCTCCCGGTAATGATGTGAAGTGATCTACGGATTCATCGGTGGGGGACGGGCGGCGTCTGGAAGAACTACCCCCCGTACGCCCCCGAAGCCGTCAGTCGTAGGGCGGTGTCGATCAGGGGGACATGGCTGAACGCCTGCGGGAAGTTGCCGACCTGGCGCTTGAGCCGCGAGTCCCACTCCTCGGCGAGCAGCCCGAGGTCGTTGCGCAGGCTCAGCAGCTTCTCGAACAGTTTGCGGGCCTCGTCGACGCGGCCGATCATCGCGAGGTCGTCGGCGAGCCAGAACGAGCAGGCGAGGAACGCGCCCTCGTCGCCCTCCAGACCGTCCACGCCCGCGTGCTCGCCGGCTGTCGGATAGCGCAGGATGAAACCGTCCGACGTCGACAGCTCCCGCTGGATCGCCTCGATGGTGCCGATGACACGCTTGTCGTCGGGCGGCAGGAAACCCATCTGCGGAATCAGCAGCAGCGACGCGTCCAGCTCCTTGGAGCCGTAGGACTGCGTGAACGTGTTGCGTTCCTTGTCGTAACCCTTCTCACACACATCGCGGTGGATGTCGTCGCGCAGGTCGCGCCACTTGTCCAGCGGGCCGTCCGCGTCACCGGACTCGATGAGCTTGATGGTGCGGTCCACGGCGACCCAGGCCATCACCTTGGAGTGCACGAAGTGCCGGCGCGGGCCGCGGACCTCCCAGATGCCCTCGTCGGGCTGGTCCCAGTGGTCCTCCAGGTACTGGATCAGCCGCAACTGGAGCAGCGACGCGTAGTCGTTGCGGGCCAGGCCCGTCATGTGCGCGAGGTGCAGCGCCTCGGTGACCTCGCCGTAGACGTCGAGTTGGAGCTGGTGTGCGGCGCCGTTGCCGACGCGCACCGGCCCCGAGTTCTCGTACCCCGGCAGCCAGTCCAGCTCGCTCTCGCCGAGTTCCCGCTCGCCCGCGATGCCGTACATGATCTGGAGGTTCTCGGGGTCGCCCGCGACGGCGCGCAGCAGCCACTCGCGCCAGGCGCGGGCCTCGTCGCGGTAGCCGGTGCGCAGCAGCGACGACAGGGTGATCGCGGCGTCCCGCAGCCAGGTGAAGCGGTAGTCCCAGTTGCGGACGCCGCCGATCTCCTCCGGCAGGGACGTGGTGGGCGCCGCGACGATGCCGCCGGTCGGCGCGTACGTCAGCGCCTTCAGGGTGATCAGTGAACGCACGACGGCCTCCCGGTAGGGGCCGTGGTACGTACAGTGCTCGACCCACTCGCGCCAGAAGTCCTGCGTCGCCGCCAGGGACTGCTCCGGCTCGGGAAGCGCCGGCTGGTCCTTGTGCGAGGGCTGCCAGGACAGCGTGAACGCGATGCGGTCGCCGGGGGCCACGGTGAAGTCCGAGTACGTCGTCAGGTCCTTGCCGTAGGTGTCGACGTCGGTGTCCAGCCACACCGAGTCGGGGCCCGCGACGGCGACCGTACGGTTGTCGACCTTGTGCACCCACGGCACGATCCGCCCGTAGGAGAACCGCATCCGCAGGGCCGAGCGCATCGGCACCCGGCCGCTGACGCCCTCCACGATCCGGATCAGCTGCGGGGCCCCGTCACGCGGCGGCATGAAATCGGTCACGCGGACCGTGCCGCGGGGGGTGTCCCACTCGGATTCGAGGATCAGTGAGTCACCGCGGTAGGTGCGCCGGTTCGCCGTGGGCGGCTGTGTGCCGGAGGCGTGCGCGGGCCCGATCCGCCAGAAACCGTGTTCCTCGGTGCCGAGCAGGCCCGCGAAGATGGCGTGCGAATCGAAGCGGGGAAGGCACAGCCAGTCGACCGTTCCGTCCCGGCAGACCAGGGCAGCGGTCTGCATGTCTCCGATGAGTGCGTAGTCCTCGATGCGCCCGGCCACGAGCATCTCCAGTCGAACGGCCGCCACGTCGCCCTGGTGAGGGGGCTCCGATGTGCGGTCAGGGGATTCAAAAAACACAGCGTGCCGATGGGCTCGTGTCACCGGGCGACGGGCGGGGGTGGTGCCGTTCACCGGCCTGCCTCGGCAGCAAGTGTCCGAGCAGGATACGACGCACTCAGGTGATCCGTGCGCCCCTCCCGGCAACCTGCCCGCGCCGAACGGGTGAGCACCGGGTGAGCTGCGTGAACAGGATGTATGGGCGCCGTGTGCCTTCTGTGGCGGGCTGTCGACGGAGCGTGGCCGGAAGCGGTCTCGCTGTGGCGCTGATACCCTGGTAGCCCGTGGACCGGTGGGCACTCAGGCGTCGGAACCGACAGAGCCGAGACCCCCGAACCGCAGCGAAGGCACCTCCGGATCATCCGGGTCCGCCGCCACCTCGCACCTCAGACCGCGACCACGGGAGCCCCGTCTTGGCCATGCCGAACCGATCCGCGACATCCTCGACGACCAAGCACATCTTCGTCACCGGAGGTGTCGCCTCTTCCCTCGGCAAGGGCCTGACGGCCTCCAGCCTGGGTGCGCTTCTCAAGGCGCGGGGTCTGCGGGTCACCATGCAGAAGCTCGACCCGTATCTGAACGTCGACCCGGGCACGATGAACCCGTTCCAGCACGGTGAGGTGTTCGTCACGAACGACGGCGCCGAGACGGACCTGGACATCGGGCACTACGAGCGGTTCCTCGACGTCGACCTCGACGGCTCCGCCAACGTCACGACGGGCCAGATCTACTCGCAGGTCATCGCCAAGGAGCGGCGCGGCGAGTACCTCGGCGACACGGTCCAGGTCATCCCGCACATCACCAACGAGATCAAGCACCGTATCCGCCGCATGGCCACCGACGACGTCGACGTCGTCATCACCGAGGTCGGCGGCACCGTCGGCGACATCGAGTCGCTGCCGTTCCTGGAGACGGTCCGCCAGGTCCGTCACGAGGTCGGCCGGGACAACGTGTTTGTGGTGCACATCTCACTGCTGCCGTACATCGGCCCGTCCGGCGAGCTGAAGACCAAGCCGACCCAGCACTCCGTCGCCGCGCTGCGCAACATCGGTATCCAGCCCGACGCGATCGTGCTGCGCGCCGACCGCGAGGTGCCGATCGCGATCAAGCGGAAGATCTCGCTGATGTGCGACGTCGACGAGGCCGCCGTGGTCGCCGCGATCGACGCCAAGTCGATCTACGACATCCCGAAGGTCCTGCACACCGAGGGCCTCGACGCCTATGTCGTCCGCAAGCTGGACCTGCCGTTCCGCGATGTGGACTGGACGATCTGGGACGACCTGCTCGACCGCGTCCACAACCCGGACCACGAGGTCACCGTCGCGCTCGTCGGCAAGTACATCGACCTGCCCGACGCCTATCTGTCGGTCACCGAGGCGCTGCGTGCGGGCGGTTTCGCCAACAAGGCCCGCGTGAAGATCAAGTGGGTCACCTCCGACGACTGCAAGACCCCGGCGGGCGCCGCCCAGCAGCTCTCCGACGTGGACGCGATCTGTGTGCCCGGTGGCTTCGGCGACCGGGGCGTCAGCGGCAAGGTCGGCGCCATCCGGTACGCGCGCGAGAACCGTGTCCCGCTGCTCGGCCTCTGCCTCGGTCTGCAGTGCATCGTCATCGAGGCCGCCCGCAACCTCGCGGACATCCCCGACGCCAACTCCACCGAGTTCGACGCCGCGACCGGCCACCCCGTGATCTCCACCATGGCCGAACAGCTCGACATCGTCGCCGGCGAGGGCGACATGGGCGGCACCATGCGGCTGGGCATGTACCCGGCGAAGCTGGCCGACGGCTCGATCGTGCGCGAGGTCTACGACGGCAAGGAGTACGTCGAGGAGCGCCACCGCCACCGGTACGAGGTGAACAACGCCTACCGTGCCGAGCTGGAGAAGAAGGCCGGGCTGCAGTTCTCCGGCACCTCGCCGGACGGCAAGCTCGTCGAGTACGTCGAGTACCCGCGTGACGTCCACCCCTACCTGGTCGCGACGCAGGCGCACCCCGAGCTGCGCTCCCGGCCGACCCGTCCGCACCCGCTGTTCGCGGGCCTGGTCAAGGCCGCCGTGCTGCGCAGGACGGCCGGATGATCCGCCGGTGACCGGCAGGCGATACGGTGACCGGGGTACGTGCCCTTTGTGGGTGCGTGCCCCGGTTTCTGTTGGCGTGCGCGGGAGGAGCAGAGCGACATGACGATCAGGGACACCCCCGAGGAATGGGAGATCCGGGCGACCGCGACCCCGTTCACCGGCAACAAGACCTCCGTACGCACCGACGACGTGGTGATGCCCGACGGCTCCGTCGCCCGCCGTGACTACCAGGTCCACCCCGGCTCCGTCGCCGTCCTCGCGCTCGACGACCGGGACCGCGTGCTGGTGATCCGCCAGTACCGGCACCCCGTACGGCAGCGGCTGTGGGAGATCCCCGCCGGACTCCTCGACATCCCCGGCGAGAACCCGCTGCACGCCGCGCAGCGCGAACTCTACGAAGAGGCACACGTCAAGGCCGAGGACTGGCGGGTGCTGACCGATGTGTACACCACGCCCGGCGGCTGCGACGAAGCCGTCCGGATCTTCCTCGCCCGGGACCTGTCCGAGGCCGAGGGGGAGCGGTTCGCCGTCGAGGACGAGGAGGGCGACATGGAGATCGCCCGCGTCCCCCTCGCGGACCTGGTGCGGGGCACACTCGCCGGACGGCTGCACAACAACTGCCTCGTCGTCGGCGTGCTCGCCTTTGTCGCCGCCCGGGACGGCGACGGACTCGACGCGCTGCGCCCCGCCGAGGCGCCCTGGCCGGCCCGCCCCTTCGACCACTGACCCGCACGGCCACGCGTCCGATCGACGACACCCACAGCCCAATGGTCAGACGATCTGCTGATCCGATCGGGTGACGTGCCCGCCGCGCTCCGCCCGATTCGTCGCAGAGCGTGAACTAGGCTCGGCAACGCCCCGACCGGAGTCCCGGCGGGCGCCGGCTCGCAGTTTGACGGGAGCGTGGCCCGTGACGGATCAGGCGGTGGACACCGACGGCACACAGCTGTCCGGTGACGGACGGCCAGGCGCCGTAGGTTCCACTCCTACGGACAGTCAGTTCCTCGGCCGCACAAGAGAGTTGAAGGAACTCCGGGCGGACATCGAGCGGGCCGGACTCGACACCATCGCCGGCCGCAAGGCCCCCCGCGCGCGCGTCCTGCTCATCGCGGGCCGCCCCGGATCAGGCCGCACCGCCCTCGCCGAAGAGCTGGTACGCGGTGTCGCGCACCGTTACCCCGACGGGGTCCTGCGCACCCGCCTCACCGAACCCGACGGCACCCCCGTCCCCACCGACCGCGCCGCCCGCGAACTCCTCGGCGCCCTCGATCTGCCCGCACCCGCCGGAGCCACCGACGACGACCTCACCGCGGACCTGCGCGCCGCGCTCGCCGACCGCGGCGCCCTGCTCCTCCTCGACGGCGCCGCCGACGCCGAACAGGTCGACCTGCTGCTGCCCGAGACCCCTGACTGCCTGGTCGTCGCCGTCGCCGAAGGGCCCCTGACCGGGATCCCCGACGTCCGCCCCTGCACCCTCGGCGGCCTCGACACCAAGTCCGCCGTCGAACTCCTCGGCCGCTTCACCGGCTCCGTCCGCATCACCTGCGACCCGCACGCCGCCGAAGGACTCGTCGAGGAGTGCGCCGCGCAGCCCGCCGCGCTCGTCATCGCCGGCGGCTGGCTCGCCACCCGGCCCGAGAGGTCCGTCGCCGACCTCCGTAAACGCCTGCGCGCCCTGCCCGACGAGGGGCCCGCGCTCGCCCGTGTCTTCCAGCACACCTACGAGTCGCTGCCCTCACCCGCCGCCCGGATACTGCGACTGCTCTCCCTGGCCCCCGCCGGACTCGCCGACCCGCACACCGCGTCCGCGCTCGCCGGCTGCTCCGTCTCCGCGGCCCGCACCACCCTGGCCGACTTCGCCGCGCTCGGACTCGTGCGGACCCTGGAATCACCCCTGCCGCGCTACGAGGTGCCGGGCTGCCTCATGCCGCTGCTCCGCGGCCTCACCGAGACCCACGACCGCCCCGCCGAGGTACAGCTCGCCCAGGCCCGCATGCTGGAGCGGACCGTACGACTCCTCCAGTCCTGCCGCGCCATCACCGAGACCGACAGCTCGCCCGCCCGCCGCAAACTCGCCGGACTGCCCCGCGCGCTGCGCTTCCCCGACCCGCGTATCGCCGCCGAGTGGCTCACCGTGCAGCAGCCCGCACTGCTCGCCGCCGCCCGCGCCGCCGTCGCCGACGGCGAGCTGGACACCCTCGCCCGCCGCCTGATGGCCGCCCTGGTACGGGCCCTGGTCGCACACCGCGGCACCGAGGCCGCGGCGCCCGAGCTGTACTCGATCCACCAGCTCGTCCTCGACGTCGCCGAGCGGCGCGACCTGCCCCGCGAGAAGGCCGCCGCCCTGCTGAACCTCGCCGACCTCGACGCCAGGACCGGCCGTACCGAGGAAGCCCTCGTCCGCTACCGGGCCGCGCTGGACGCCGGACGCGCGGCGAAGGACCCGTACGCCACCGGCCGCGCGATGGAATCCGTAGGCGGCGCCCACCAGGAGCTGGGCGACTGGCAGCGGGCCGCCGACTGGTTCGGGCGGGCCCTGGCCCAGCGGCTCGCCCGCGAGGAGATCGCGGACGCCGCCCGGCTGCACGGCCGCATCGCCGGCGTCCAGACCTACGCGGGCCGCTACGGCGACGCGCTGCGCAACTGGCGCTCCGCCGTCGCCGGCCACCGCAGGACCGGCGATGTGTCCGCCGTGGCGCGGGCGTTGAGCGAGCTGGCCCGGGTCCAGGAGTACGCCGGACGGCCCGACGAATCCCTGCACACCTGCCACGAGGCCGTCGAGTGGGCCCGCCGCGCCGACGACGTACGCCTCCAGGCCGCCCTCCAGGTCCGGCTCGCGGACACCCTCGACCGGCTCGGCGACCCGGCCGCCGCCCGACTGCACCGGGCCGCCGCCGAACGCATGCTCGGCGACGAGCTGGACGGGGCCGAACCGGACCCCGAGGCTGGAAAAGACACCGGAACCCCGGCGTCCACCTACGAAATCCGCAGTGCACCGGAAGAAGATTGAAGTATTGAAAGGCTAGACAGCTAGAAGTCCTTCATTAGAATGGCTCCGCCGCGTTCTTTCGTGGTGCCTCCGATGCGCCCCCGTGCGTCCCGGGTGCGTATGTGTTACCCCGAAAAGCCCCTGAGCCAAGGACCGTGATCGACGATGAAGGTCGGCATCCCCCGCGAGGTCAAGAACAACGAGTTCCGGGTGGCCATCACCCCGGCCGGTGTGCACGAGCTGGTCCGCCAGGGCCACCAGGTCTTCATCGAGCAGAACGCCGGCGCCGGCTCCTCGATCACGGACGAGGAATATGTCTCGGCCGGTGCGCGGATCCTCGCCACCGCCGACGAGGTCTGGGCCACCACCGACCTGCTGCTCAAGGTCAAGGAGCCCATCGCCGAGGAGTACCACCGCCTCCGCAAGGACCAGACGCTCTTCACCTACCTGCACCTCGCCGCCTCCAAGGAATGCACGGACGCCCTCATCGAGTCCGGCACCACCGCCATCGCGTACGAGACCGTCGAGCTGCCCGGCCGCGCGCTGCCGCTGCTCGCCCCGATGTCCGAGGTCGCGGGCCGGCTGGCCCCGCAGGTCGGCGCCTACCACCTGATGCGCCCGGCCGGTGGCCGCGGTGTGCTGCCGGGTGGCGTCCCGGGTGTCGCCGCGGGCAAGGCCGTCGTCATCGGCGGCGGCGTCTCCGGCTGGAACGCCGCGCAGATCGCCATCGGCATGGGCTTCCACGTGACCCTGCTCGACCGCGACCTCAACAAGCTCAAGGAAGCCGACAAGATCTTCGGTACGAAGATCCAGACCGTCGTCTCCAACTCCTTCGAGCTGGAGAAGGCGTGTCTGGAGGCCGACCTCGTCATCGGCGCCGTCCTCATCCCCGGCGCCAAGGCCCCCAAGCTCGTCACCAACGAGCTGGTCTCCCGGATGAAGCCGGGAAGTGTCCTTGTCGACATCGCGATTGATCAGGGTGGCTGCTTCGAGGACTCGCGTGCCACCACGCACGCCGAGCCGACCTTCCCGATCCACCAGTCGGTCTTCTACTGCGTCGCCAACATGCCAGGCGCGGTGCCCCACACCTCCACCTACGCGCTCACCAACGCGACGCTGCCCTACATCGTCGAGCTGGCCAACCGCGGCTGGGCCGAGGCGTTGCGTCGCGACCCCGCGCTCGCCAAGGGTCTCAACACCCATGACGGCAAGGTCGTTTACCGCGAGGTCGCCGAGGCGCACGGCCTTGACCACGTGGAACTCGCCTCGCTGCTCGGCTGACCCGTCAACCCACGACGTCAACATCGCGCCTGCGGCCGGACCTTGCGGACAAGGTCCGGCCGTATCCGTACGGGTGGGGAGATGTGGATCGCGCCACTGTGCGAACCCCCTTGCGGTGTTCGCTCTCGGCTTGTTCAACTCGCCTCGAACGTAACCCTTTAACCGATTCGCACACCCGCGAAACGTGCCGAGCGACGGCCGTACGCCCTTGACAGAGGGGTGTTCCGTTGCCGACACATCGTGCCGGGTCCGGCGGATTGTGTTGCTGCGGACCGGTGACACGCCATAGAGTCGCCAATCGTCGGCATGGTGCCACGCTGACCTATCTAGAAGTTTCCTGGTCACCAAGGAGGTAAGACGACTTGTGAATGAGTCGACATTTACTCCCGGGGGTGGTCAACCAGGAACGCCTGTGCGGGGCCAGGGCCCCACGGGGCTCCAGGCTGTCGGCTCCGTCGCTGTCCGCACCTTCGCAGCCCACCAGAGTCCCGAGCGGATTCAGACAGCACACCAGAGCATGGATGGCCATCACGTGAACGCCATGGCCGGCGACCGAAGTGGGGACAAGCACAGCCACTTCGCCGACTACGACCTGCCCGAGGGGCACTTCTACGACCCCGACGCCGAGTACGAGCCCGATCCGGAGTACGCGGCCACGCTCGCGCCCGACGCGGCCCGTCAGCGCCGTGAACGCATCGGCCCGACCGGTCGCCCACTCCCGTACTTCCCGATCCCGGGCCCGCTGACCGACCACGGGCCCGCGAAGATCATCGCGATGTGCAACCAGAAGGGCGGCGTCGGCAAGACCACGTCGACCATCAACCTGGGTGCCGCGCTCGCGGAGTACGGACGCCGGGTGCTGCTCGTCGACTTCGACCCGCAGGGCGCGCTCTCGGTCGGCCTCGGCGTCAACCCGATGGAACTCGACCTCACGGTCTACAACCTGCTCATGGAGCGGGGCATGGCCGCCGACGAGGTCCTCCTGAAGACCGCCGTGCCCAACATGGACCTGCTGCCGAGCAACATCGACCTGTCGGCCGCCGAGGTGCAACTGGTCAGCGAGGTCGCGCGCGAGTCCACGCTCCAGCGCGCCCTGAAGCCGCTGATGGCCGACTACGACTACATCGTGATCGACTGCCAGCCCTCGCTCGGTCTGCTGACCGTGAACGCGCTGACCGCGGCCCACAAGGTGATCGTCCCCCTGGAGTGCGAGTTCTTCGCGCTGCGCGGTGTCGCCCTGCTCACCGAGACCATCGAGAAGGTCCAGGAACGGCTCAACCCCGAACTGGAACTCGACGGCATCCTCGCCACGATGTACGACTCGCGCACGGTGCACAGCCGCGAGGTCCTCGCGCGCGTGGTCGAGGCGTTCGACGATCACGTCTACCACACCGTGATCGGCCGGACCGTCCGCTTCCCCGAGACCACCGTCGCGGGCGAGCCCATCACCACCTACGCCTCCAACTCCGTCGGCGCCGCCGCCTATCGCCAGCTCGCCAGGGAGGTGCTCGCCCGGTGTCACGCCGAGTGAGTCTGCCGGGGGCCGACGAACTGTTCCGTACGACCGGGGGAATGGCGCTCCAGGCGTCCACCCCCAGGCGCCCGCCAGGCGGCGAGCCGCGGGTGCCCGCACCGGCCGGCGAGAGCGACGAGGCCGCCGCGGAGGACACCGCGTCGCGCACCGGGGCACAGCACGACGAGGGCACCGACGGCGCCGAACACACCGCGGCGGACGCCGAACCCGGCACCGGTGAGTCCCGTACCCACACACCGGACCGTGCCGGCGACCGGGACGACGACGCCCCCGCGCGCGCGGGACGACGGCAGCTTCAGGACGGGACCGGGGGCAGCGCCACGGTCGCCGCCGCCGGCACCCAGTCCGGGCGGCCCGCGAACGCGCCCTCGGGCCAGGCCCGGCGCCGGGGACGCGGGTCCGGACGGCGGCCCAGCGGGCGTGAGCGGCACGACGAGAAGATCACCGTGTACGTGTCCGCCGAGGAACTGATGGACCTGGAGCACGCGCGGCTCGTGCTGCGTGGGGAGCACGGACTCGCCGTGGACCGGGGGCGGATCGTACGGGAGGCCGTCGCCGTCGTCCTCGCCGATCTGGAGTCCCGGGGGGACGCGAGCATTCTGGTGCGGCGGCTTCGTGGGCGGTAGCCCTGGGCGGGGGCGACGTGTTTTGGGGCGGGGGCCGGCCCCTGCCGGGGGGTCGGCGGTTGAGGCTGAGGTCCAGGCTCAGGTTCAGGTCCAGGCTGAGGTCCAGGTCGAGGTCGAGTCTTCCGGTGCGGCCGGTGGTGGGCATGACCCGGTCGGAGCTGAACGGGCCGGAGTGGCGGTGGCGCCGGAACCCGTCGCCGACGGGGTGTTCAAAGTGCGGCTCGCCAACTTCGAAGGGCCCTTCGATCTGCTGCTTCAGTTGATCTCCAAGCACAAGATGGATGTCACCGAAGTCGCCCTGTCCAAGGTCACCGACGAGTTCATGGCGCACATCCGCGGTATGGGACCCGACTGGGACCTCGACCAGACGACCGAGTTCCTCGTCGTCGCCGCGACCCTGCTCGATCTGAAGGCCGCCCGGCTGCTGCCCACCGCCGAGGTCGAGGACGAGGCCGACCTCGCGCTCCTGGAGGCCCGGGACCTGCTCTTCGCGCGACTGCTCCAGTACCGCGCCTACAAGCAGATCGCCGACATCTTCACCGCCCGCCTCGACGCGGAGGCCCGCCGCTACCCCCGTACCGTCGGACTCGAACCGCACCACGCGGAACTGCTGCCCGAGGTCGTCATCAGCATCGGGGCCGAGGGATTCGCCAAACTCGCCGTGAAGGCGATGCAGCCCCGGCCCAAGCCCCAGGTCTACATCGACCACATCCACGCCCCGCTCGTCAGCGTCCGCGAACAGGCCGGGATAGTGGTGGCACTGCTGCGCGAACAGGGCGAGGTCAGCTTCCGGGTGCTCGTCGAGGACGCGGGGGACACCCTCACCGTCGTCGCCCGCTTCCTGGCGCTCCTGGAGCTGTACCGCGAGAAGGCCGTCGCGCTCGACCAGGAGGACGCGCTCGGCGAACTCATGGTCCGCTGGACCGGCGGGGACGGCGACGAGCAGCCGGCGGTCACCGACGAGTTCGACCGGCCCCCCGAGGACCCCGAAAAGCCCGAGAAATCCCGGAAGCCCGAGAAGACCGGGAACAGGGCCGAGGAGAGCGTGTGAGCGAGGACACGGCACTGGATGTCGCCGCGGAACCGGGGGCCGAATCGGCGTCGGGTCCCGCCGGGCTGCGTGACGTCGCCGGGCTCGACCTGAAGCCCGCCCTGGAGGCCGTCCTCATGGTCGTCGACGAACCGGCCACCGAGGAACACCTCGCGAAGATCCTCCAGCGCCCCCGCCGGCAGATCGCGGACGCCCTGCGCGCACTGGCCGACGAGTACACCGTCCAGCGCCGCGGCTTCGAACTGCGCCTGGTCGCCGGCGGCTGGCGCTACTACACCCGGCCCGAGTACGCGCCCGCCGTCGAAGGCTTCGTCCTGGACGGACAGCACGCCCGGCTCACCCAGGCGGCACTCGAAACCCTCGCCGTCGTCGCGTACCGGCAGCCCGTCAGCCGCTCCCGGGTCTCCGCGGTACGCGGCGTGAACTGCGACGGCGTCATGCGCACCCTCCTCCAGCGCGGTCTGGTCGAGGAGGCGGGCACGGAACCCGAAACAGGTGCGATCCTGTACACGACGACGAACTACTTCCTGGAGCGGATGGGCCTGCGCGGCCTGGACGAGCTGCCGGAGCTGGCGCCCTTCCTCCCGGAGGCGGAGGCGATCGAGGCCGAGACCCAGGAAGGCGTGCCGTCGTTCGATCCGGACGCACCGGATCCCGGGAGTTTCGAGCACTTCGAAAAAGCAGACGACAAGACGGAACTTTGATGCGAAGCAGTGGTAGCGGCAGGGACAGCGGGCGCGGGAACGACCGGGAAGCCGGTAACGACCGCGACGACAAGCAGAAGCGCTCGGGCCGGCCCCGTCCGGAGGAGCGCCGCTACACCGCGGGCGGTTCCGGTGGGTCGGGCGGCTCCGGCAAGCCCGGCGGCGCGGGTGGCTCGGGTGGCGCTGGTGGTAGGTCCGGTGGCGGAGGCGGCAGGTCCGGTGGCGGCTCCGGTTCCGGGGGTTCCGGTTCCGGCGGTTCCGGTGCGGGCGGCCGGTCCGGGGGGTCCGGTCGGTCCGGCGGGTCCGGGAGGTCCGGGAGGTCGGGGAGTTCCGGGAGGGCCGGGGGTTCCGGGGGTTCCGGCTCCCGATCCGGCTCCGGCTCGGGATTCGGCTCCGGTGACGGCGCGGCGCGCGGTCGGGGCGCTGCTGCGCGCGGCGGCGCCAAGGGCGGCCCCAAGCAGGCCCCCGCGCGCGGGGGACGCACCGCGCCGGCGCGCTCCCGTGAGTACGAGACGCGGACCGAGGAGCGCAACCGCGAGCGGTACGCGGACCGCAAGGAGGTCAAGGTCGCCAAGACGTTCCCCGGCGCCGAGCAGGAGGGCGAGCGGCTCCAGAAGGTGCTCGCGCGCGCGGGATACGGTTCACGGCGCTCCTGCGAGGAGCTGATCGAGCGGGCCCGCGTCGAGGTCAACGGCGAGATCGTCGTGGAGCAGGGACTGCGGGTCGACCCCGAGCACGACGAGATCAAGGTCGACGGGCTGACCGTGGCCACGCAGTCGTACCAGTTCTTCTCGCTGAACAAGCCCGCCGGCGTCGTCTCCACGATGGAGGACCCGGACGGGCGGCAGTGCCTCGGCGACTACGTGACCAACCGTGAGACCCGGCTCTTCCACGTCGGGCGTCTCGACACCGAGACCGAGGGCGTCATCCTGCTCACCAACCACGGTGAGCTGGCGCACCGCCTCACGCACCCCAAGTACGGCGTGAAGAAGACCTATCTCGCGCACATCGTGGGCCCCATCCCGCGCGACCTGGGCAAGCGCCTCAAGGACGGCATCCAGCTCGACGACGGCTACGCGCGCGCGGACCACTTCCGCGTCGTCGAACAGACCGGCAAGAACTACCTGGTCGAGGTCACCCTGCACGAGGGCCGCAAGCACATCGTGCGGCGCATGCTCGCCGAGGCCGGATTCCCCGTCGACAAGCTGGTACGGGTCTCCTTCGGGCCGATCACCCTCGGCGACCAGAAGTCCGGCTGGCTGCGCAGGCTCTCCAACACCGAGGTGGGCATGCTCATGCGCGAGGTCGAGCTGTAACCGACATCCGCCCAACCCATCGGCCGGTCCCGGGAAATCCGGGGCCGGCCGATGTGTTTTCGCCCTCCGCCCGGTCTGCACCGGTGGACGTCCGTACGGATCGGCGCCCCCCGGCCCGGGTCGGTGGGTGCCCGGCGGACACACGGCGAGCGGAGGGTACGGCGATGACACGGACCGTGGACCGGCGGGAGTACGGACCCGTCCCGCCCGACGACCTCCTGGAACGCTCGCTCGCCTACGCGCGCGGGTGCGTCGCCGCCGTCCCCGTCACCGGGGGCCCGGACCGGCTGTCGGATCCGACGCCCTGCGCGGGCTGGGACCTGGGCGCGCTGCTCGGCCACCTCAACGATTCGCTGGCCGCGCTGCGGGAGGGGATCGGCGCGGGACGGATCACGCACGGCCCACCGGACGCCGATCACGCGACGCCCGTCGACGTCGTCCCGCCCGTCCCCGTGGTCCCGCCCACCGATCCCGTCGTGGGGTTCCGTGATCGTGCGAGTGCCCTCCTGGGCGCCTGGACGGCCCTCTCCGGGCGCGCAGGGGCATCCGGGTCCCCGGGGAGCCCGCGGACCGTCCTGGTCGCGGACAGGCCGCTCGCCGCGACCCTGGTGGCCGCCGTCGGCGCCGTCGAGATCGCCGTGCACGGCTGGGACATCGGCCGGACCCTCGGACCGCGCCGGCCGATACCGCCCTCACTCGCCGCCGCGCTGCTGCCCGTGGCCCGGTGCTTCGTCGAGGACACCGACCGGGGCTCCCTGTTCGCGGCACCCGTACCCGTACCGCCCGACGCCTGCCCCGGGGACCGGCTCGTCGCCTTCCTCGGGAGGAATCCCGGGCCCGGCGATTAGTTTCCGGAGTGGGACCGGTCTGTCCTGGGTGAGGGGAGGAGCGGGCCGAACTCGCCCTCGGGGAAGGGCTCGTGAGGGGCCCGGGAGCGGCTCTGGAAGGTAGCGGGAAGGGATCGGGCAGGGTTCGGGAAAGGGCTTTCGGAAAAGTCTTGCGGAATCACACCCGGCCTCTTTATAGTCGGGGTGACTATTAAAAAACTTCACCGCCTTCGTCGCGTACGGGCCGGTGGACCTGGGGCCCACGGGGGTGGTCCGGGCTCCACCGCGGACCGCACCCGGCGAGGGCGGTGAGCACGATTCGCCCGCCCTCACGGAGACACGATGAACGCGCGCGTTGAGGACCCGGAGGCTCCCGGCGCCCGCGCGGCGTCGGCCCAGGCACCGGACGGGTACGACAAGTACGCCTTCGAGCCCTTCGCCGTCACCGTCGACCTCGCCGTCTTCACCGTCCGCGGCGGCGCCCTCCAAGTCCTCCTCGTCGAACGGGGACAGGAGCCTTACGTGGGTCACTGGGCCCTGCCCGGCGGCTTCGTGCTGCCCCGGGAGTCCGCCGAGAACGCCGCACGGCGCGAACTCGCCGAGGAGACAGGGCTGTCCGGCGACACCTGCGCCGCGCTCCACCTCGAACAGCTACGGACCTACAGCGCCCCGGACCGCGACCCGAGGATGCGGGTCGTCTCGGTCGCCTTCACCGCGCTCGTGCCCGATCTGCCCGAGCCGCGCGGCGGCGGCGACGCGGCACACGCCCAGTGGCTGCCCTGCGACGGCGTCGGACCGCTCGCCTTCGACCACGACCTGATCCTCGCCGACGCCCGCGACCGCGTCGGGGCCAAGCTCGAATACACCTGCCTCGCCACGTCGTTCTGCCCGCCCGAGTTCACCCTCGGCGAGCTGCAACAGGTCTACGAGACGGTGTGGGGCACGGCCCTGGACCGGCCCAACTTCCGGCGCAAGGTCCTCGCCACCCCCGGATTCGTCGAGCCGGTGCCCGGCGCCGCGCGCCTCACCGGAGGACGCGGCAAACCCGCCGCCCTGCACCGCGCGGGCACCGCCACCGCCCTGCACCCACCCCTCCTGCGACCGGAAGGACGGCCCGCATGACCACGGCACCGACACCCGCACCCCGGACGGCTCCCGTGAAACGCGCCGCCACCGGCTCCCTCGTCGGACTCGCCATCGGGGACGCGCTCGGGTTCCCCACCGAGTTCAACGACGTGCCGTCCATCCTCGCCAAGTGCGGGCCCTGGCGGGAGATGGCGCTGCCCCGGCCCGCGATCGTCACCGACGACACCCAGATGACCCTCGCCCTCGCGCGCGGGATGCGCACCGCGATGGACCGGGGCGTGCTGGGGCCGGACGGGATGGAGCCTCCGGTGCGCGCGGAGTTCGTCGACTGGTACCGGTCACCCGACAACAACCGGGCGCCCGGCAACACCTGCCTCACGGCCTGCGAACTGCTCATGACCGAGGACCGCCCCTGGCAGGACGCCAGCCAAATCGGCTCCAAGGGCTGCGGCGCCAATATGCGCGTCGCGCCCGTCGGTCTGGCGCCGGGGCTCAGCGACGAACAGCGGGCCGGTGCCGCGCAGCTCCAGGCCGGGCTCACCCACGGCCACCCCACCGCGCTCGCCGCGTCCGACCTCACCGCGCACGCCGTACGGCTGCTCGCGCGGGGCGCCGAACCGACGGGACTCGTCGGACAACTGCGCTCGTACGCGTACGACAACCGGGGCCGCTACCACGAGCGGTGGCTCGGTGATCTGTGGAGCCGGGCCGCCGATCCGACGCCCGAGCACTTCATCACGCGCGGGTGGGACGACTGCCTCGCCGTCCTCGACCGGGTCCAGGAGGCCCTGCGCGTGCCGTCGCCCGAGACGGACCCCTGCCTGGCCACCGGCGCGGGCTGGGTCGCCGAGGAAGCGTTCGCCACCGGGCTGCTGTGCTTCCTGCTCTTCGTCGACGAACCCGTCACCGCGCTGCGCCGCGCCGCCTGCACCTCCGGCGACTCCGACTCGATCGCCTGCCTCACCGGCGCGTTCGCGGGCGCCCACCTCGGCGCCGACGCATGGCCCGCCGAGTGGGCCGACCGCATCGAGTACCAGAGCGACCTGCTGTCGTTCGGCGCGCTCTGGGACGCGTGGGGATGATCGCCGACCTGGGTATCGACCTCACCGCCGTCGTCACGGAACAGCCCGACCCGCTCGTGTTCGCGACGGTCTCCGGCGCGCACCTGTACGGCTTCCCGTCCCGCGACTCCGACGTGGACGTCCGCGGCGCGCACCTGCTGCCCGTGGACGCCCTCGTCGGACTCCGCGAACCCGACGAGACACGGTCGCGGATGTGGGTACGGGACGGCGTCGAGATGGACCTCGTGACCCACGACCTGCGCAAGTTCGTACGGCTGCTGCTCCGGCGCAACGGCTACGTACTGGAGCAGCTCCTGTCCCCCCTCGTCGCGCACACCACGCCCGCGCACGCCGAACTCGTGGCCCTCGCCCCCGCGACCGTCACCAGCCATCACGCCCATCACTACCGCGGCTTCGCCCGCACCCAGTGGCGCCTGTTCGAGAAGACCGGCGAACTGAAGCCGCTGCTCTACACCTTCCGCGCGCTGCTCACCGGTATCCGCCTCGTGCGCGGCGGCGGCCTCAGCGCCCATCTCCCCACCCTCGCCGACGACACGGCCGCGCCGGACTACCTGCCCGACCTGATCGCCGCCAAGGCGGAACGGGAACACGCCACCGCCGACGTCCCCCACGGGCGCGTACGGGACGACATCGAGCGGCTGCACACCGCACTGGACCGGGCCCAGGACACGTCCCCGCTGCCCAGCGCCGCGACGGGGCACGACGCCCTCCACGACCTCCTGATCAGGACCCGCCTGACGTGATCAGGACCCGCCTGCCGCACTGAAGCCGCGCGCCGTTTCAGCCGCCGAGGGCCGAGCGGCGGCGGGCGGAGGTCAGGAACGCCTCCACCCGGGCGCGGTCCGGCGCCTGCGGGAGGGGGCTCGTGTGGGACGCCCTGTCCGCTTCCTCCGCCAGGCGGACCATGCGGGACTCGACCTCCGTCCAGAGGACCTCACCGCGTTTGACCGCCAGGAGGGAGTCCCGGGCGGGGCCGACGTCGAGGGTCAGTTCGCCGGTGCGCAGCAGATCGCGGCAGCTCATGAGGAGACGCAGCAGATGCATCGCGTGCTTCCAGCGCGGGGCGCCGTACCGGCGTACGTCCGCCTCCAGCTTCTTGTTCTGCCCCAACGCGTAGCGCGCGAAGGTCACATGGACCTGCCGGGACAGGAACGCGTCACGCAGGGCGAGGAGTTCACGGCCCGTGTCGTCCACGTACTCCACGAGCGGTGAGTGCAGACACTCCAGGATGTTCGGGTTGGCGCGCAGGGCCAGCGCGCAGAACCGCTCCAACTCCCAGCTGAACTGCTCGTCCGCGGGCCCCTCGACATGCGTCGGCGGCTTCTCGAAACGCCAGAACAGCGCGGTCGGCGCCTGGAACACACCACGCAGGTCCGTATCGCTGCCGTCCGTCGCCAGGCCGAACGCGCGCGAGCCCATTACACACGCGTACACCGTGTGGTCGCGGACAAGATCCTCGGGAAGCATCCCGTGAGCCTACGGGCACGACCCGGGCGGTGAGCAGGCCCGGTCCCGCGCCGTTCGCCACGTTCAGGGGCCCTCGCGTCACCGTCCGTAGCGGTCCTCACGCCAAGTGGCGGGGCCCGGTGATCCGGGCGACATTGGCAAGGTCCGAGGCCGACGCGCCCCGCAGGGGCCCGGCCCCCCACCCCGGACTCCCGGACTTCTCGAAAGGCAGCATCATGGCGGGTAACGATATCGGCAGCCTTCTCGGCAACCTCCTTCGTGGCTCAAGCCAGAGCGGTTCCTCCGGCGGGAGCAAGATGCTCGGCTCGCTGCTCCAGAACCTCACCAAGGGCGGATCGAGCGGCGCCTCCGCGGGCGCCGCCGGCGGAAGCAACCCGCTCAGCGGGCTGATGGAGATGCTCAACAAGTCCGGCCTCGGCTCGCAGGCCAAGTCGTGGGTCGGTCAGGGCGACAACCAGCCGGTCACCGGCGCCCAGGTCAAGGACGCCCTCCCGGACGAGGCCCTCCAGAAGGTCGCCGACCAGGCCGGCGTCAGCCCCGACCACGCCGCCGACCAGATCGCCCAGACCCTGCCGCACGCCGTCGACAAACTCACCCCCGAGGGCCAGGTCCCCGACGGCTCCCTGGAGGACGCCATCAAGCGGCAGCAGCAGCTCTGACGCCAGGACCACCCCCGGTGCGCGGTACCCGTCTCGGCAGCCGGGCGCCGCGCACCCCGCCGTCCCGGCCTGGCTACGATCGACACGGAGAAGGTCTTACGTGAGCGAGCGAGGAGCAGCACCGTGGCGGTACGAGCGGTCCGGGGCGCCGTCCAACTGGAACGGGACGACGCCGAACACATGGACCAGCAGGTCAGCCTCCTGCTCACGGCGGTCCTGGAGCGCAACGCCCTCACCGCCGACGACCTGATCAGTATCTGGTTCACCGCGACGCCCGATCTGCACAGCGACTTCCCGGCCGCCGCCGCCCGCAAGCTCGGCATCGTCGACGTCCCCCTGATCTGCGCCCAGGAACTCGACATCGACGGCGCCATGCCCCGCGTCGTCCGCGTCCTCGCCCATATCGAGTCCGACCTGCCCCGCTCCGGGATCTCGCACGTCTACCTCGGCGCCGCGGCGGCACTCCGCAAGGACATCGCCCAGTGAGAACCGCGCTCGTCGTCGGCACCGGCCTCATCGGCACCTCCGCCGCCCTCGCCCTCGTGGCCCGCGGTGTCACCGTGCACCTCGCCGACCACGACCCCCAGCAGTCCCGCACCGCCGCCGCGCTCGGCGCCGGAACCGACGAGGAGCCCCCCGGCCCCGTCGACCTCGCGATCGTCGCCGTACCGCCCGCCCACGTCGCCGCGACCCTCGCCGACGTGATGGGGCGCCGGGCCGCCCGCGGCTACCTCGACGTCGCCAGCGTCAAGGGCGGACCCCGTCGCGAGCTGGAGGCCCTCGGGCTCGACCTCACCGCGTACATCGGCACCCACCCCATGTCGGGCCTGGAGAAGTCCGGCCCGCTCGCCGCCACCGGTGAGCTGTTCGAGGGGCGGCCCTGGGTGCTGACGCCGACCCGGGACACCGAAACCGACGTACTCAACCTCGCCCTCGAACTCGTCGCCCTGTGCCGTGCCGTCCCCGTCGTCATGGACGCCGACGCCCACGACCGCGCCGTCGCCCTCGTCTCGCACATGCCGCACCTGATGTCCAGCATGGTCGCCGCCCGGCTGGAGCACGCCGAGGAGACCGCCGTACGGCTGTGCGGGCAGGGCATCCGCGATGTGACCCGGATCGCGGCCTCCGACCCTCGGATGTGGATCGACATCCTCTCCGCCAACCCCGGACCCGTCGCCGACCTGCTCTCCTCCGTCGCCGCCGACCTCGACGAGACGGTCCAGGCGCTGCGCGCCCTCCAGTCGTCCGACGACGCCAAGCGGCGCGAAGGTGCCTCCGGCGTCGAGGAGGTGCTGCGGCGCGGGAACGCCGGGCAGGTCCGGGTTCCCGGCAAGCACGGGGCGGCTCCCGCCGTGTACGAGAGTGTCGTCGTCCTCATCGACGACCAGCCGGGGCAGTTGGCGCGGATCTTCGCCGATGCCGGGCGGGCCGGGGTCAACATCGAGGATGTGCGGATCGAGCATGCCGCCGGCCAGCCGGCCGGGCTGGTGGAGTTGTCCGTGGTTCCTTCGGCTGCGCCGGTACTTGCCGCTGCGCTGCGTGAGCGGGGATGGGGGGTTCGGCAGTAGGGGGTGCCGGTGCCCTGCGTGCCGCTTTGGCCTCAAACGCCGGCCGGGCTGGATTGTTGCGGGCGCGGGTCGGATCCGGTGCCGTCAGCGGCTGCGCCGGCTTGGCCTCAAACGCCGGCCGGGCTGGATTGTGCCTGGCCTGGGCTGAAATGGGCCGGGCTGAGACAGTGGTCTTGTGCCGGCCGGAGGCGGTGCGTGCCTTCAGCGGCTGCGCCGGCTTGGCCTCAAACGCCGGCCGGGCTGAGAGAGTGCCTGGCGTGGGCTGAAAGGGCCGGGCTGAAACATGCGCTTGCCCTCGGCTGTCCGGGTGACCTTCCCGAGCCAGTAACCTTATTGCCGTTCCCGTTTCGTCTCAGGAAGGTGTCCTTCGCCGTGGAAACCGCCGCTCGGACCGCTCCGGCCGTGATCGTCGCCATTGACGGGCCCTCCGGCACGGGTAAGTCGAGCACGTCCAAGGCCGTCGCCGCGCAGCTCGGGCTGAGCTATCTGGACACCGGGGCGCAGTACCGGGCGATCACCTGGTGGATGGTGCACAACGGCATCGACACCGGTGACGCGTCCGCGATCGCCGCCGCTGCGGGCAAGCCCGACATCGTCTCCGGTACGGACCCGGCCGACCCGACGATCACCGTCGACGGTACGGACGTCGCGGGGCCCATCCGTACGGCCGAGGTCACCGCCAAGGTCAGTGCCGTCAGCGCGGTGCCGGAGGTGCGGGCGCGGATCACCGAGCTTCAGCGGTCGCTGGCCCGTGAGGCGGTCGGCGGGATCGTCGTCGAAGGGCGGGACATCGGTACCACCGTGCTGCCCGACGCCGACCTGAAGGTGTTCCTCACCGCGTCCCCCGAGGCCCGTGCCGCGCGCCGCAGTGGAGAGCTGAAGGGCTCCGACGTGCACGCGACGCGCGAGGCCCTGGTCAAGCGGGACGCGGCCGACGCCGGCCGTAAGACCTCGCCCCTCGCCAAGGCGGACGACGCCGTCGAGGTCGACACCACCGACCTCACGCTCCAGCAGGTCATCGAGTGCGTCGTCACCCTCGTCGGGGAGAAGCGGGCCGGACAGTGACCACACCGACCGACGTGCCCTCGGTCCGGGGCGCCGAGGTCGGCCGCCGTATCGGGGTCGGCCTCATGTACGGGCTGTGGAAGCCCCGCGTCCTGGGCGCCTGGCGGGTCCCCGCGACCGGCCCGGTGATCCTGGCCGTGAACCACTCGCACTTCATCGACGGCCCCATGCTGATGGGCACGGCGCCGCGGCCCGTGCACTTCCTGATCAAGAAGGAAGCGTTCATCGGGCCGCTCGACCCGTTCCTGCTCGGCATCGGCCAGCTCAAGGTCGACCGTGCGAGCGCCGACCGCGCCGCCATCACCCGCGCGGTCGGTGTCCTGGAGCACGGCGGCGTCCTCGGGATCTTCCCCGAGGGCACCCGGGGCGAGGGCGACTTCGCGTCGCTGCGCGCCGGGCTCGCGTACTTCGCGGTCCGCTCCGGCGCCCCGATCGTGCCGGTGGCCGTGCTGGGAAGCACCGAGCGCCGTGGGCGGTTGATACGGGGGCTGCCTCCGCTGCGCGGAGGGGTCGACGTCGTCTTCGGCGACGCCTTCCAGGCGGGCGACGGCAGTGGACGCCGCACGCGCACGGCCCTGGACCAGGCGACCGTCCGCATCCAGGAGCGCCTGACCACGCACCTGGAGAACGCCAGGCGCCTGACCGGGCGCCGGGCGACACTCAAGTAGTGGACCGACCGGCACCGGCCGGTCCACCGATCACCACGATGAACGAGGTACGGACTTCATGAACGACCAGAACCACTCCGACGGCGCCGAGCACGAGCCCGAACACGGGGCGCTCGGCGACGCCGAGTTCACGGAGTTCATGGAGTTGGCCGCCGAAGAGGGCTTCGACCTGGAGGACGTGGAGGGCGCGCTCGACGAGGCCGGACACGGCCCGCTGCCCGTCCTCGCCGTCGTCGGCCGCCCCAATGTCGGCAAGTCGACCCTGGTGAACCGGATCATCGGCCGCCGCGAGGCCGTCGTGGAGGACAAGCCGGGCGTCACCCGCGACCGTGTCACCTACGAGGCCGAGTGGGCGGGCCGCCGCTTCAAGGTGGTCGACACCGGCGGCTGGGAGCAGGACGTCCTCGGCATCGACGCGTCCGTCGCCGCGCAGGCCGAGTTCGCGATCGAGGCCGCCGACGCGGTCGTCTTCGTCGTGGACGCCACGGTCGGTCCGACCGACACCGACGAGGCCGTCGTACGGCTGCTGCGCAAGGCGGGCAAGCCGGTCGTGCTGTGCGCCAACAAGGTCGACGGCCCCAGCGGCGAGGCGGACGCGGCGATGCTGTGGTCCCTCGGCCTCGGTGAGCCGCACCCGGTGTCGGCGCTGCACGGGCGCGGTACGGGCGACATGCTCGACGCCGTCCTGGACGCGCTGCCCGAGGCGCCCGCGCAGACCTTCGGGACCGGTGTCGGCGGCCCCCGCAGGATCGCGCTCATCGGCCGCCCGAACGTCGGCAAGTCGTCCCTGCTGAACAAGGTCGCGAACGAGGAGCGGGTCGTCGTCAACGAGATCGCGGGCACCACCCGCGACCCGGTGGACGAGATCATCGAACTCGGCGGCGTCACCTGGAAGTTCGTCGACACCGCCGGTATCCGCAAGCGCGTCCATCTCCAGCAGGGCGCCGACTACTACGCCTCGCTGCGGACCGCCGCCGCCGTCGAGAAGGCCGAGGTCGCCGTCATCCTCATCGACGCGTGCGAGTCCATCAGCATCCAGGACCAGCGCATCGTGACGATGGCCGTCGAGGCGGGCCGCGCGATCGTCCTCGCGTACAACAAGTGGGACACCCTGGACGAGGAGCGCCGCTACTACCTGGAGCGGGAGATCGAGACCGAGCTGGCGCAGGTCGCGTGGGCGCCGCGGGTCAATGTGTCGGCGCGCACCGGGCGGCACATGGAGAAGCTGGTCCCCGCGATCGAGACGGCCCTGGCGGGCTGGGAGACCCGGGTCCCCACGGGCCGTCTGAACGCGTTCCTCGGTGAGCTGGTCGCCTCGCACCCGCACCCGATCCGCGGCGGCAAGCAGCCCCGCATCCTGTTCGGCACCCAGGCGGGCACCAAGCCGCCCCGGTTCGTGCTCTTCGCGTCCGGCTTCATCGAGCACGGCTACCGGCGCTATGTGGAGCGCCGGCTGCGCGAGGAGTTCGGTTTCGAGGGCACCCCGATCCACATCTCGGTACGGGTGCGGGAGAAGCGCGGCCGGAAGAAGTAACCCCTTGAAGGGGTAACGCCGTGAAGACGTGACCCCGTTCGGAGACGTCCCCGGCCGCCGGGCTTCAGGACTCGCGGCGGGGGGCGGGGGGCAGGGCCGCCGGGACCCAGGTTCCGGGGGTCGCGGCGTGCTGCCGCGCGGGCTGGCCGAGCCGGGGGTCGTGGTAGGCGATGCCGTGGTGCGTCGCGCCGTACTGGAGGGATCCGTACGACCCGGCGCCGATCGGCGGGAGGCCGTGCCGGAAGTCCTGGCGCGCGCCGTAGGGGCCCGTACTGAACGACGTGAACCCCAGATCCTCCTCGCCGGTCCGGTCGCCCGGCAGGGTCCGGAACAGCCTGCGGTACTCGGCGTACAGCGCGTCGTAGATCGGCGTGGTCCCGGAGTTGCCCGTCGGGTCCTGCGCGGGACGCATGGACGGGATGCTGCTCTGGTACGTCGGGCGGAGGATCGGCTCGTAAGTGTGCACGTATGTGCCAACGACCCGGGGGCCCGGCGGATGCGGCCACCGCGTGCGAATCAGCAGGTCGCGGTGGCCGCTGGGCCCGGGTCGAGGCTCAGGTGCCCGCGAGGGGCATCGCGCAGGCGACGAGCCGGCCGTTCGCCGCGGCCTTGTCGAGGGCGTCCCGCAACAGGTCCTCGCGGGGCTGGCGGCCGATCGAGCCGACCGGGGCCGCGAAGACCAGGACCTGCTGGAGCTTGTTCGCGGCGGCCCGCCAGCCCTCGGTGACCTGGAGCGGCTGGTGCGCCTGCCACCAGGCGACCGGCTGGCCGGTGCCGCCGGTGCCCGGCTGGAGTACGGCGTGCAGCTGGCCCATGGCGAGCAGGACCGACCAGCCGTGCAGGACCGACGGCACCCCGGTGACCCCGGGGACCGGCATGAAGCCCTGCTCGATGAGGAGGGGCAGGAACTCGTCGCCCTCGCCGTCGGTGCCGGGGCGCGCGATCGGCCCGGTGGGCTCCACGACGAGTGCGGGGTGCAGTTCGCCCTCGATGAGGATGAGACCGCTGG
The DNA here is from genome assembly GCF_042886315.1 of Streptomyces sp. NPDC058001. Taxonomy (NCBI): domain Bacteria; kingdom Bacillati; phylum Actinomycetota; class Actinomycetes; order Kitasatosporales; family Streptomycetaceae; genus Streptomyces; species Streptomyces sp. NPDC058001. The sequence continues at coordinate 177,277 of NZ_JBHVQT010000017.1, read as the reverse complement.
TGATACCGAGCACGGCCTGCTCGGGGGCGCCCGGAGCGGCGGACTGGTCGCCGCCGTCGCCGGTGATGGAGCGGACGGCTCCCTTGAGTTGCTCCTCACTGACCTGGACGACCTGCGAGGGCAGGCAGCCCGCGTGGGCGAAGGCGAGAACGGCGGTCTCTTCGCCGATGAACAGGACGGTGCTGGTGCGTTCCTGCTCCGAGTCGCCCGGGGTACGGCAGGAGGTGCAGTCGTAACTTCCCGGGGCGTTGTGTCCGGCGAGCAGCCGGTCGGCTTCTGCGTCGCCGATCTCGGCGCGGACGGCGTCGCTGACGTCGAGCATGCGCGGCACGGGTGGCTCCTCGGTCGAATTCGTGCGGCGCCGGGTGTCTCCCGGCTCGTGCCGGGCGGATCCCGGCGCTTGGGCCGGGTCTCCGGCTCATGCAGAGCACAACGGGGGATGCGCGGACGGAGTCACGCCCGGAAGCGAACGGAATCGAACCGCCCGACCCGGGGGGCGATGTGACGGGCGGTTGTGGTCACAAGGCGTCAACTGCGGTGGTGTTGGGTCGAATTCGCTCGTCCACATCGGTCCTACCTGCCCTGATGGGCAGGGTGGTGAAAGGGTTGCCTGACGCACGCTATCGATCGGGCAACCGTTGCGGCACAACATGGTGATGCCGTCCAACCGATCCGCGGGACGACTGGTCTAACCCTGTGAGGGCGGACGAGACGGACTGTTCGCACGCATCGCAGGATTACGTGGGATACGGGGACGCATGCACATCTCTTTCTTGATTCACAACGCATACGGAATCGGAGGGACCATCCGGACGACGTACAACCTGGCCGGCACACTCGCCGAGCAGCACGACGTCGAGATCGTCTCCGTGTTCCGGCATCGCGACGCCCCGGTGTTCGAACCGGCCCGCGGCGTCCGGCTGCGTCACCTGGTCGACCTGCGCCAGGACACACCGGGCTACGAGGGCGACGACCCGCGGATGCGGGCGCCGGCGACGGTCTTCCCGCGCGCGGAGGGCCGTTACGGGCAGTACAGCGCGCTGACCGACGAACGGGTCGCCGCGCATCTGGGGACCGTCGAGGCGGACGTCGTCGTCGGCACCCGGCCCGGTCTGAACGTCCAACTGGCCCGCCAGACCAGGCGAGGCCCTGTGCGCGTGGGGCAGGAACACCTCACGCTCGACAGTCACTCCGACGCCCTGCGGCGGGTGCTGCGCGGCGCCTACCCGCGCCTGGACGCCGTCACCACCACGACCGAGGCCGACGCGCACGCGTACCGCACGAAGATGCGGCTGCCGGGGGTCCGGATCGGGGGTGTGCCCAACCCGGTGCCCGCGCCCCGCGTCGAGCCCGCCGACGGCACCGGCAAGTGGGTCGTCGCGGCCGGCCGGCTCGCCCCCGTGAAGCGGTACGACCTGCTGATCAAGGCGTTCGACCAGGTCCGCGCCGAACGGCCCGACTGGCGGCTGCGGATCTACGGCAACGGCAAGCAGAAGGACAAACTGCGCGCCCTCATCGACCGGCTCGGCCTCTACAACCATGTGTTCCTGATGGGCCCGGCGCACCCCATCGAACCGGAGTGGGCCAAGGGTTCCATCGGCGCCGTGACCAGCAGCCTGGAGTCCTTCGGCATGACCATCGTCGAGGCGATGCGCTGCGGTCTGCCCGTGGTGTCCACGAACTGTCCGCACGGGCCCCGCGAGATCATCGACAACGGTGTCGACGGGCGTCTGGTCAAGGTCGGCGACGTCGACGCCATCGCCGGTGGATTACTCGAACTGATCAACGACGACGAACTGCGGCAGCGGATGGCCGCCGCCGCGCTGAAGGACTCGGAGCGCTTCGACCCCGCCCGGATCGCTGAGCGCCACGAAACGCTGTTCACCGATCTCGTCGCCCGAGGGGGCGGCAGCACCACGTTCGGGGGCCGGATGCGCGGCTCCCTGCACCGAGGCCGCGGCGCCCTGCTCGGCGGCGCCTACGCCGTCCGGGACGCCGGCCGTACCGCACTGAGGAAGGGACGCTCCGCATGACGACCCTGGTCCGCGCGGACCCGGCCGACCAGCCCGCCGAGCCCACCGGAGACGACACGGACACGACACCCCGCGCCGACTGTACGGCCGACTCCGCGGGCGGCCTGACCTTCGACGTCACCGACCACGGTGCGTCCGGCGCGGCCCATCTGGTGCTGCGCCGCAGACCCTCCGACTCCCGGTCCAGAGACAGCGGCAGCGCGGGTGAGGGTGACGGTGACGACGAGCTGCGGCTGCCGCTCAGCCCCGCCGCCGACGGCAGCCTGCGAGCCGCGCTGCCCAGCAGTGTCGAGCTGGCCGAGGGCCGCTGGGACGTGTACGCGCAACTGGCGGGCGAGAAGTCGCTGCGCCTGGCACCCGGCCTCAACGATCTGCGGTCCCTGGTCGACCGGGTGCCGAGCGGCGCCCGGGGCCATGTCGCGGTCCGCATCCCGTACGTCACCCAGCACGGCAACCTCACGGTCCGTAGCTGGTGGCGCGCGCCACACGCGGAGGCGGGAGAACTCCTCATCGACGGCACGGAGTTGACGGTGCACGGCCGGGTCTACGGCACCGGGCTCACCGACGACGCGTACGCCGAGCTGAGCGCACGGCGCGGGACGGCGCCCCCCGTGCGCGCCGCCGTGACCGCCGAGGAGACGGGGTTCACGCTCACCGTCGCGTACCCGGAGCTGGTGGAGGCGGGCGGCGGCCCCGGTGTGTGGGACCTGTGGCTGCGTCCGGCGGGCGACAGCGGTCCCCGGGTGCGGATCGCCCGCATCCTGGACGACGTGGCGGACAAGCAGCCGATCTTCACCTATCCGGTGAGCCGGATGGAGACGGAGCACGGGAAGGCCGAGGCCGGGCCGTACTACACCCTGGACAACGACCTGTCGGTACGGGTGGCCCTGCCGTCCTGAGCACGGATCGCGGACGCGGATCGCGGACCGTAACTGTCCGCGACCGCTGACAGACTCGGGTCCATGGTGGAGACATCGGCACGACTGCTGCGTCTGCTCTCGCTGTTGCAGGCGCACCGCGAATGGTCCGGCGCCGAGCTGGCCGACCGGCTCGGCGTCACGGCACGCACGGTCCGCCGCGACGTGGACCGGCTGCGCGACCTCGGCTACCCGGTCAACGCCAGCCCCGGCACCGGCGGCGGCTACCAGCTCGGCGTGGGTGCCCGGCTGCCGCCGCTGCTCCTGGACGACGACGAGGCCGTCGCCGTCGCCGTGGGGCTGCGTACGGCCGCGGGACAGGGCATCGACGGCATCGACGAGAGTTCCGTGCGCGCCCTCGCCAAGCTGGAACAGGTCCTTCCGCACCGGCTCCGGCACCGGGTCACCACCCTGACCTCGGTCACCGTGCCGATGCTGCGCGGCGCGGGCGACTCCCCGGTCGACCCCTCCGTACTCACCGAACTCGCGGGCGCCTGCCGGGACTCCGAGCGGTTGCGCTTCGCGTACCGCGACCATGAGGGCTCCTCGTCCCGGCGCGTCGTCGAACCGCACCGCCTGGTCTGCACCGAGCACCGCTGGTACCTGGTCGCCTGGGACCTGGACCGCGAGGACTGGCGCACCTTCCGCGTCGACCGCGTCACGCCCGCACCGCCGCACGGCCCCCACTTCACCCCCCGCACCCCACCCGCCGACGATCTCGCCGCCTATGTCTCCCGGGGGGTCTCCACGCGCGCGTACGCCGCCCAGGCCGTGCTGCGCCTGCTGGTGCCGTACGAGGAGGCCGCCGAGCGGGTCTCGCCCTCGGCCGGGACCCTTCAGGCCGAGGGGCCCGGGAGCTGTCTGCTGCGGACCGGGGCCGCGAGCCTCGATGTCATGGTGATCCATGTGGTGATGCTGGGTTTCGCGTTCGAGGTCCTGGAGCCGGCCGAGCTGAACGACACCGTCAGACGGACCCGGGATCTGCTGTCCCGGGCGCTGGAGCGGCACGGGGACGGGTCCGGACGGCCGTCGAGTGCTCCGGATGACGCAGGTCGAACGCGGGGGACTCCGAGCGGATCGGGGGCAGCGTGACGAAGTTGTGCCGGGGCGGCGGGCAGGCCGTCGCCCACTCCAGCGAACGCCCCCACCCCCACGGATCGTCGACCTGGACCTTCTCGCCGTAGCGCGCGGTCCGCCAGACGTTGTAGAGGAACGGCAGCGTCGACAGGCCGAGGAGGAACGCCCCGATGGTCGACACCGTGTTGAGCGCCGTGAACCCGTCGGCGGCGAGATAGTCCGCGTACCGCCGGGGCATGCCCTCCGCGCCCAGCCAGTGCTGCACCAGGAACGTGGTGTGGAAGCCGACGAAGAGCGTCCAGAAGTGGATCTTGCCGAGCCGTTCGTCGAGCATCCTGCCGGTGAACTTGGGCCACCAGAAGGAGAATCCGGCGAAGGTCGCGAAGACGACCGTGCCGAACACGACGTAGTGGAAGTGCGCCACGACGAAGTACGAGTCGGTGACGTGGAAGTCCATCGGCGGGGACGCCAGAATGACCCCGGTCAACCCGCCGAGCAGGAACGACACCAGGAAGCCCACCGCCCACAGCATCGGCGTCTCGAAGGACAGCGAGCCCTTGATCATGGTGCCGGTCCAGTTGAAGAACTTCACACCCGTGGGCACCGCGATCAGGAACGACATGAACGAGAAGAACGGCAGCAGCACCGCGCCCGTCGCGAACATGTGGTGCGCCCAGACGACGACCGACAGGCCCGTGATGGCCATGGTCGCGCCGATCAGCGTCAGATAGCCGAAGATCGGTTTCCGGCTGAACACCGGGATGACCTCCGAGACGATCCCGAAGAACGGCAGCGCGATGATGTAGACCTCGGGATGCCCGAAGAACCAGAACAGGTGCTGCCACAGCAGCGCGCCGCCGTTGGGCGCCTCGAACACCACCGAGCCGAACCGCCGGTCGGCCTCCAGGACCAGCAGCGTCGCGGCGAGCACCGGGAACGCGATCAGTACCAGGATCGAGGTGAACAGCACGTTCCAGGTGAAGATCGGCAGCCGGAACATCGTCATCCCGGGTGCGCGCATCGCGACGATCGTGGTCAGGAAGTTCACCGCGCCGAGGATCGTGCCGAACCCGGCGAGGGCGAGCCCCATGATCCACATATCGGCGCCGATGCCGGGCGAGCGCTCCGGGCTGTTCAGCGGGGCGTACGCGAACCAGCCGAAGTCGGCCGGCCCCTCGGGCACCGCCAGCGAGGACAGGACGATCAGACCGCCGAACAGGAACAGCCAGTACGCGAACATGTTCAGCCGGGGGAACGCCACATCGGGGGCGCCGATCTGGAGCGGCATGATCTCGTTGGCGAACCCGGCGAAGGTCGGCGTCGCGAAGAGCAGCAGCATGATCGTGCCGTGCAGCGTGAACGCCTGGTTGAACTGTTCGGGGCTGACCAACTGGAGTCCGGGGCGGGCGAGTTCGGCCCGCATCAGCAGAGCGAGGAGCCCGGCGATCAGGAAGAAGCAGAACGAGGTGATCAGATAGAGATGGCCGATCGTCTTGTGATCGGTCGTCGTGAGCCAGTCCACGACCAGCCGCCCGAACCGTCGCGGGCGTACCGGCTCCACCCTCGCCTCAGCCGTCTGCGTCCCCATCGCCCGCCCCTTCGCCGGTTGCGTTCCGGGCCTGTCATGAGCACCCGCCATGATGCTCGGGAGCGGAGCGGCCCGCCGGGGATGTCTTTGGGCTTCGTGTGGGGAAACCGTGAATTTCCTATGTGCCGTCAGCTTTTCGGGCGGCCCGCGAATTGTTGCCCGCCGGGCGTGTCGGCACTCTCCGGCGCCCCGTGAATTCGTCGCGCGTGTGATGTCTTCAGCGCGTGTTCCGAATTACTTGTGCAGGGTGATCGGAGAAGAACAGAAGAAGTCCGGAACCGCCCGTTCGTGTGACGGAGTTCGGCGAAAGAGCGTAGTGATCCTGTGACACAAGTGTGACCGCCGCTCTGCTTACCGGTGCCTGGTTCCGGCTTCCTTACGTCCCGCTTACGGGTTCCTCCCGCCCTTCCCGCCGGCCTTCCTTCGGGTTCCCTTCCGGCTTCCGTGGGCGGTCCCGGGCGCCTAACGTGGCGTTCATGGCACCTTTTTCCACCCCTTCCCCAGAGCCCCAGGACAACCCGGCGACCTATGTGGGCCTCAGCGCCGAGGCCGCCGAGCGGCGGGCCCGTGAGCGCGGCTGGACCACGGTCAGATCGCTGCCGCCGGGCGCGATCGTCACCATGGAGTACCGCGTGGGCCGACTGAACTTCGAGGTCGCGGACGGCACCGTACGCCGGTCCTGGAAGGGCTGAAACTCCGCGCGCGGGGCCGTGGCAGTGCGTACCGGGCGGCCCCGCCGTCGTGGTGGCCCGCCGGTCAGGGGCGGGCCGACGCCGTGCCGCGCTGGACGCGCTCCGGCTGCGGGGGCCGGCGGCTGCCGACCGGGGTGACGGGGGTCCGCTCCGTGCGCGTGGCGTGCGGTCCCGGCGCCAGAATCGAGGGATGCGCCGGTGCCCGTGCCGCGCGCACGGCGGCGGGCTCGCGTACCGGTGTCTCCGCGTCCGCCGGCTGGTCGACCGGCGCGCGCCGCGGGAACACCTCCCCGGGGACCCCGGGCACCCCGCCGAGCGACGGCGCACCCGCGCGCCGGGCACGCCAGGCGTCCCGCAGACCGAAGAGACGGTCCTCGACCTTGGCGATCAGCGGCTCGAACCAGGGCAGCGCCAGCAGGATCAGCAGGCCCGCGGCCCAGCCCAGCAGGATGTCGCTCAGCCAGTGGGTGCCGAGATAGACGGTGGTGAGGCCGACGCCGAGCGCGACCACGGCCGAGAGGGCCGACAGATAGCGGCGGGCCCGCGGGGTCGAGGCGAGATAGGCCAGAATTCCCCAGGTCACCACGGCGTTGGCGGTGTGGCCCGAGGGAAATATATCGCCGCCGCGCCACATCTCGTTCGAGCCGATCACGGTCGCGTAGTGCGGTCCGAGACGGCCCATGCCGAGCTTGGCGGCGCCGACGGTGACGTTGAGCAGGAGCAGTGACGTACCGAGCGTCAGCAGCGGGCGGAGCGTGTGCTGCCGCCAGGAGCGCCAGCCCAGCCAGGCCGCGATCATCACGGCGGTCGGGCCGCGCTGGCCCAGAACCACGTAGTAGTCGAGGAACGCGTGAATCTCCGGCCACTGCTGATAAGGCCGGAAGAACATGACCTGCCAGTCGAAGCGGACCAGCCATGACGTCGTCCAGACCGCGACGACAATCGTCAGATAGAAGGCCAGAGTCGCGCCCAGGAGGACGACTCTGTGCCGGCTCATCCTCGGGACATCGAGGTGGGCCGGTCGTTCCGGCTCACGGTCCAGCCGGGCGAAGACCCGGTCCAGACGGGTCAGGTTTGGTTCGGTACGCACGCAATCGACGTTACAGCGAGTGAGCTGCGGGCCAGGCCGAATCCGTCGCTTTGTGATGACGATGTGATGTGGCATTGCTCTCAAGAGTGGCTCTAATACCCCGGATTCAGTAATCCAGTGACGCGCGCCGGGTAATTCGGCTGATCGTTTCCGATGACTGCTTATTGCCCCGGTCGAATTCCGTTCACCAGAAGCTGGTGCGCAATTTCCCGGACGCTCACCAATGATCTTGCGGCGGACGGGAGTTGATCACGCCTCCGTCGCGCCCCGTTCATGTCCCTGACCGGTCCCGGGCGCCTACGCAGAGGCAGCGGACGGTGACGTAGGGCCGACCGGCGTGGCGCACGCCACACCGGACGGGACGCCCCGTGAGAGGTCCGCCACCCACCACGGTCGGGGCGTCGCGTACGCTGGCCGCTCACTCGCCTAACGCTGCCGGGCCCGGAAGCCGTCCCCACTTCCGCGCCGAAGCCGCGGGAAGCCCCTCCCGCAGGACCGTCGCGTGCGAGCGACCAGCCGGGAGGTACCGCATGCCAGGGACGCCCACGGCCGCAGCGCGCCGACATCCGAGCGCCCCCCTCGCCGGACTCCTCGGCAAGTACCTGCCCGGCCGTTTCGGCACCGGCGCCGAACCCAGCCGCTGGCTCGTCCTCGTCGTCCTCTGCGTCAGCCTGCTGCTCGTCGCCGTCGACGCGACCGTGCTGCACGTCGCCGTCCCCGCCGTCACCGAGGACCTGCGGCCCAGCGGGATGGAACTCCTCTGGATCGTCGACGTCTACCCGCTGGTCTGCGCCTCGCTGCTGATCCTCTTCGGCACCCTCGGCGACCGCGTCGGCCGCCGCCGCGTCCTGCTCATCGGCTACGCCCTCTTCGGCGTCGCGTCCGCCGTGGCCGCCCTCGCCGACAACGCCCAGGTCCTGATCGCCGCCCGCGCCCTGCTCGGCGTCGGCGGCGCGATGATCATGCCCGCGACGCTGTCGATCCTGCGCCAGGTCTTCCCCGACCGGCGCGAACGCGCCCTCGCCATCGGCCTGTGGAGCGCCGTCGCCGCGGTCGGCGCGGCAGCGGGGCCACTGCTCGGCGGGTTCCTCCTGGAGCACTTCTGGTGGGGCTCCGTCTTCCTCGTCAACATCCCGCTGATGCTCGTCAGCCTCCCGGTCGGACGGCTGCTGCTGCCCGAGTCGACGGGGGACCGCGACGGCCCCTGGGACGTCGTCGGCGCGCTGATGGCCGCCGCCGGGCTCTTCGGCCTGGTCCTCGGCGTCAAACGGCTCGGCGGCGGCGAGACCGTCCTCGGCCCCCTGACCCTGCTGCCACTGTTCGGCGGCGCGGCCCTGCTGATCGCCTTCGTCCGCCGGCAGCGCGGACGCGCACGTCCACTCGTCGATCTGAAGATGTTCGCCCGGCCCGCGTTCAGCACCTCGGTCGGCTGCATCGTCCTCGCCATGCTCGCGCTGGTCGGCCTGGAGCTGATCGCCGCGCAGTACCTGCAACTGGTCCTCGGCCTCACCCCGCTGGAGACCGGCCTGCGGCTGCTGCCGCTCACCGTCGCCGCGATGGCCGCCGGGCTGCTCGGGGCGCGGATGCTGCAACGCTTCGGCCCGCGCACCATGGTCTCCCTCGGCTTCGTCCTCACCGCGATCGCCGTCCTGATGCTCACGCCGATGGGCGGCAGCGACAACACCGGGCTGCTCCTCGGGGGCTTCCTGCTTCTCGGCTTCGGCCTGGAGACCACCCTCTTCGGCGCGTACGAGTCGATGCTCAGCGAGGCCCCGCAGGACCAGGCGGGCGGCGCCGCCGCGATCGGCGAGACCTCCTACCAACTCGGCGCCGGTATCGGGATCGCCCTGCTCGGCAGCGTGATGAACGCCGCGTACACGCCCGGCGTCGCGTCCGTGCCCGGGGTCTCCCCGGGGGCGCGGGCGGCGGCCGGGCACTCGCTCGGTGAGGCGTACGAGGTGTCCGACCGGCTCGGGGGGCCGACCGGGGCGGCGCTCCGGCACGCGGCGCGCACGTCGTTCGTGCACGGGCTGCATGTGACCCTGCTCGTCAGTGCCGGGTTGCTGCTGCTCGGGGCTCTCGCCGCGCTGCGGCTGCCCCGGGTGATGGACTGCGCGGCGACCGACGCGGCCGACGCGAACCGTGGCTCGGGTGCCAAGGGCGCCAAGGGTGCCGAGGTGCCGCTGCCGCGAGGGGCTGCGGAGGCGCGAACCTCGGCCGTGGCCTCGCGGCCAGCTTGACCGGGGTTCGCTGCGCGGGGGCGGGGGGCGGTTTGGCACCGCCGGGCCAGGTCGTGGTGGTTGAGCGTCGTTGCGGCGGGGAGAAACAGGGGCCGGTTGTCGCGAGGGTGGGGGAATGTCGCTACCGTCGGGGTGCAAGCGTTGACTATCGCTGCTAGTTAAAGCTGGAGGCATCCGTGTCCGCGCCCCGTAAGTTGCCGTCCTTCGACGGTGCCGATCTGCTCGGGATCGATGATCTGCTCTCCGCCGAGGACCTCGCCGTGCGGGCCACCGTGCGGGACTGGGGCGCCGATCGTGTGCTGCCGTACATCGCCGAGTGGTACGAGTCGGGGGAACTGCCCGTCGTACGGGAGCTGGCGCGGGAGTTGGGTGCTCTCGGTGCGCTCGGGATGCCGCTCACCGGCTACGGCTGCGCGGGCGCCAGCGCGGTCCAGTACGGGCTCGCCTGTCTGGAGCTGGAGGCCGCCGACTCCGGTATCCGTTCGCTTGTCTCGGTCCAGGGTTCGCTCGCCATGTATGCCATCCATCGCTTCGGCTCCGAGGAACAGAAGGAGTGGTGGCTGCCGGGGATGGCCGCCGGCGAGATCATCGGCTGCTTCGGTCTTACCGAGCCCGACCACGGCTCCGATCCGGCGTCGATGCGTACGTACGCCAAGCGGGACGGCGGCGACTGGGTGCTGACCGGGCGCAAGATGTGGATCACCAACGGGTCCGTGGCCGGGATCGCCGTGGTGTGGGCGCAGACCGACGACGGGATCCGCGGCTTCCTGGTGCCCACCGACAGCGCGGGGTTCTCGGCGCCGGAGATCAAGCACAAGTGGTCACTGCGGGCGAGTGTCACCAGCGAACTCGTCCTGGACGAGGTGCGGCTGCCCGCCGATGCCGTGCTGCCGGAGGTGACCGGGCTGCGCGGGCCGCTGAGCTGTCTGTCGCACGCGCGCTACGGCATCGTCTGGGGCGCGATGGGCGCGGCCCGCGCCAGCTTCGACGCGGCCGTCACCTACGCGCGCACCAGGGAGCAGTTCGGTCGGCCCATCGGCGGCTTCCAGCTCACCCAGGCCAAGCTCGCCGACATGGCGGTCGAGCTGCACAAGGGAATCCTGCTCGCCCACCATCTCGGCCGCCGGATGGACGCGGGACGGCTCAGGCCCGAGCAGATCAGCTTCGGCAAGCTCAACAACGTCCGCGAGGCGATCGAGATCTGCCGCACCGCACGGACGATCCTGGGCGCCAACGGGATCTCACTGGAGTACCCCGTGATGCGGCATGCGACGAATCTCGAATCGGTGCTGACCTACGAGGGCACCGTCGAGATGCATCAGCTGGTGCTGGGCAAGGCGCTCACCGGTCTCGACGCCTTCCGGTGACGCCGGTGAGCGGCCTTGCTCAGCTCTGGTTGAAGAAACCGTCGGCGGGACGGCTCGCGGCCTCACCGCTGACGATCTCCGTGTGAGCGGGTGTCAGCAGGAAGACACGGGTGGCCACGCGCTCGATCGAGCCGCGCAGACCGAAGGTCAGGCCGGCCGCGAAGTCGACGACGCGCTTGGCGTCGGCGGCATCCATGGCCGTGAGGTTCACGATGACGGGAACACCGTCACGGAAGAGTTCACCGATCCCGCGGGCGTCCCGGAAGCTGTCCGGCGTGATCGTGCCGATCCGTCGGCCGGTCTCCACGGCGGACTCCGCCGCCACCTTCACGCGCGGGTCGGTCACCCAGGCTTCACCGGGGTTCTCGGCAGCGTCGTCTTCGTAACCGTCGTAGTAACGCTCGTCATCGTTGTTGTCGTCGACGAGGCCAAGCCAGGCACTCGCCTTGCGCACCGATCCCATGGACGCCTCCTCTCACAGCGGTCTTTTTGCTGGTTCCGCATCCCTATCGTCGTCCATGATGCTGATGACGCGCCAAGGGGATAGCCGCCGCGCGGGGTTTTCGTGACGGTACTGGTGCAGAGCAAAAGTGTTGAGGCTCCTTGTCTCCCAAGGGTCGTACCGGGCAACGCTGCTGACTGAGAGTGAAATATGATTTGTGGCGGCGTTCGGGTGACGACCGGGGCGTCAGGGTGAACGACGGGGTGGTCAGCATGCCCCGCACAACGGCTTTCGACGCACGGGGGACGTGGTCATGTTCGGAATCGTCAGGCCCTGTCGGCACCGGCTCGGCGAGCGGTTGGGCGCGGAATGGCTCGCCCACCTGTGCGGCCTGTGTCTCGCGCTGCGCGGCGACCACGGCCAGTTCGCGCGGCTCGTCACGAACTACGACGGGCTGCTCGTCTCGGTTCTGACGGAGGCTCAGGCGGATCGGGACGGCGCGGGACGGCGCACCGCGGGGCCCTGTCCGCTGCGCGGCATGCGCGGCGCTTCGGTCGCGCAGGGTGAGGGAGCGCGGCTCGCGGCGGCCGTCTCGCTCGTTCTGGCGTCGGCGAAGATGCGCGATCACATGCTGGACGGAGACGGGCTGTTGGCGCGCCGCCCGGTCGCGGTCGCGGCGCGCCGGGTGGCCGCGGCATGGGACAAAGCGGGCCACCGGACCGGCGCCGCCGTCGGATTCGACACCGCCGTGCTCGTCCACGCCGTCGACCGGCAGTCGGGGATCGAGACCCTCGCGGAGCCCGGCACACCCCTGTTGACGGTCACCGAGCCCACCGAGACGGCCACCGCCGCGGCCTTCGCGCACACCGCCGTGCTGGCCGGCCGACCGGGCAACCGTGGACCGCTCGCCGAGGCCGGACGGCTCTTCGGACGGCTCGCGCATCTCCTGGACGCCGTCGAGGACCAGGCCGCCGACGCCGCGTCGGGCGCCTGGAACCCGCTCACCGCCACCGGCACCGACCGCGTCGAGGCCCGTCGCCTCGCCGACGACGCGCTGCACGGGATACGGCTCGCGCTGCGCGACGCCGAGTTCACCGACGGGCGGCTCGCGCATGTCCTGCTCGCCCACGAGCTGCGCACCTCCGTGGACCGCGCCTTCGGTACGAGCACCTGCTCGCACCGGGCGCCCGAGGCGTACGGCCCGGCGCCCGGCGGACCGTACGCGCCCGGCGGTCCCACCGGTCCGCCGCCCTTCCCGCCCGAGCCGCCGCGCCGCGACCGGCGGGGACTGCTCGCGGGCTGCCTGGTGTGGGCGGGCCTCGCCTGTACGTGCCAGATGTGCTGCGGCACGTTCGAGGATCCGTGGAGCCGGGAGCGCAGGGAGGGGCTGTGCGGGCAGTGCGATTGCAGTGGGTGCGACGGTTGCTGCGACTGCTGTTCCTGCTGCGACGGGTGCGATGGATGTGACGGCTGCGACTGCGGGTGCAGTTGCTGACCCACCGTCAAGGTGCCTACGCCCAGCGGGAGTAGTGGGGGTTCAGGGGGTTGGTGCGGGGGGCTCAGAGGGGAGGGGAAAGCGGGGGTACGTGTGAAGGCTTGGGGAGAGAATCGGCGTCCGGAGAATGCGCGGCGCCCGGGGAATGCACGGCGAATCCCGTCACGGTCACGACGGGTTCGGGCAGTGCGGTGGGGTCAGTTCAACAGGACGCCGACCACACTCGACCGAAGTCGATGTGGGAGCGCCTGACCAGCCACTGCTGCGGATGCATGGGCCAAGTGGAACAGGCATCCCGTTCGGCGTCAACTGCCGTGAGACGCATCGCCCACAGTGTGGACAACCTTGACAGCGGGCGCGAAGGCCCCCTTAGTCTCACGTCACGGACCCGCTGCTGAGGGGCTCGGATCCGTGTTCGACGTGTGAAGGCAAGACCGTGCCGTTTCCCGTGCCCACGGAGCCTTCGCATGTCCTTGCAGCCACTCGCCTCTTGGCGTCCACTCACGTCTTGGCGTCCACCCGTCACGCGGCACCCGCTCACCGGGAGACCGTCCGGTGACGCGACCCCCGTATCCCGGTGCTCGGGGCGTGTCCGATGAGGCCCGTGCTGGTGATCGTGGGTGCCGGGCCGCGGGGGACCGGACTCCTGGAGCGGATCGCGGCCAACGCGCCCGCGCTGTACGCCGGTTCGGGCCTCGACATCCATCTGGTCGACCCGCACCCGCCCGGCGGCGGCCGGATCTGGCGGCAGGACCAGTCGCCGCTGCTGTGGATGAACTCCATGGCCGAGGACGTCACCATGTTCACCGACGACACCGTGCGGCTCGAAGGACCCGTCCGGCCGGGACCGACCCTGCACGAGTGGGCGGGCCTCGACGGGCAGACCTTCCCCGACCGGCGGCTCGGCGGCTCCTATCTGCGCTGGGTGTACGAGCGCGCGGTGGCCGCGCTGCCGCCCGGCGTCACCGTCCACCACCACGCCCGGCGCGCCCTCCGGGTCAGCGGACCCCGCGCGGGCCGTCAGCGGGTCTGGCTCGAAGGGCGCCCCGCACCGCTCCTCGCCGACCTCGTCGTCCTCGCCCTCGGCCATCTCGACGCCGAACCCGACACGGAACAGCGCCGGCTGACCGCGTACGCCGATCGGCACGGGCTCGTCCATCAGCCGCCCGGCTTCACCGCCGACACCGACCTGTCCTCGCTCGCCCCCGGGCAACCCGTTCTCGTCCGCGGCTTCGGCCTCGCCTTCGTCGACCTGATGGTTCTGCTCACCGAAGGCCGCGGCGGACACTACGAACAGGGACCAGGCGGCGCGCTGACCTACCACCCGTCCGGCCATGAACCCGTACTGCACGTCGGCTCGCGGCGCGGTGTGCCCTACCGCTCCAAGATCGGCTACGGCTTGGACGGTGAACGGCCGCCGCTGCCCCGGTTCTTCGGGCCCGCGGAGGTCGACGCGCTGCTCGCCCGGGACGGCGGCGTCGACTTCCGAAAGGACATCTGGCCACTCGTCGACAAAGAACTGGGCTTCGCGCACTACCACCGCCTCTTCGCCGCTCACCCCGAACGCACCACGGCCGCCTGGACCGAGTTCGAGGCGCGATACGCCGCCGCCCCACCCCTCGGCGCCGAACTCCGCGCCCTGGTCGCGTTCGCCGTTCCCGACCCCGCCGACCGGCTCGACCTCGCCGCGCTCGACCGGCCGCTCGACGGCATACGGTTCGCGCACCACGACGCGCTCCAGGACGGGCTGCGCGCCCATATCGCCCGGGACCTGACGCGCCGTCACGATCCCGCGTACAGCCCGGACCTGGGCGTCTTCCTCGGCCTGCTCTCCGTGTACGGGCAACTCGTCCGGCTCGGCGACATCGGCCCCTGGTGGCACGGTTTCTTCAGCTACCTCGCGTCCGGGCCGCCCGGACCCCGGCTGCGTCAACTCCTCGCCCTCTCCCGGGCGGGCGTCGTCCGCTTCCTCGGCGCCGATGTGACCGTCAGCGCCGAAGACGGCGTGTTCCGGGCCGCCGGGCCGTCCGTGCCCGGCGCCCAAGTCGAGGCCCGCGCGCTGGTCGAGGCACGGCTGCCGCACCCCACCGTCGAACACACCGGCGACCCGCTGCTGCGGGAGCTGTACGCCGAAGGGGCCGCCGCGACCCCCGAGGGACTGCTCGCCGTCGACCCCGGGGACGGCCGCGTCCTGGACCACACCGGGGCGCCGCATCCCCGCCGGTTCGCGCTCGGCCCGCACACCGACGCGCGCGGCTCGGGCGCCTTCACCCGGCCCCGTACCAACGGTCCCGCCTTCCGGCAGAACGACGCCACCGCGCGCGCGGTGCTCGCCTTTCTGCGCGACGTGTCCTGTCGCGCCGCCGCCTGACCGACGGCACACGCCGGCCCCCTTCCGATGCGGCCGGAGGACACCCGCCTTCCCCGCAGAGAGGTTTGTCGATATGAACGCATGCCGGCCCCGGGGGCTGGTGCACATCGCCGCCGGGGTGGACCTCGGCGGGGTGTACGACGCCGGTCCCTATGTCGATTTGACGCGGCTCGCCGAGCGGGGGGCGCTGGACTTCGTGACGCTCGGCGACTCCCTCGGCCGACCGGGGCCCGACGCGCTCGCCGTGCTGTCCCGGGCCGCCCCGGCGACCGCGCGGATCGGACTCGTACCGACCGTGACCACCACCCACGCCGATCCGCTCCATGTGCGGGCCGCCGTCGCCACCCTCGACCGGGTGAGCCGGGGCCGCGCGGGCTGGCGTATCGATGTGTCGACCGGTACGGGCGACGCCCGGCTGCTCGGGCACGGGTCCGCCGTACCGCTGGACCGGCTGTGGCGCGATGCCGGTGAAGTCGCCGACGCCTGCGCCCGGTTGTGGGACGGCGGGGATGGCAGGGACGGTGGGGACGGTGGAGGTGGCGGGGAGGATGCAGCCGGGATGCGCGATACGGCGACAGGTCGCTTCGTCGCTCCTGGCGAACCTCGCCTTGTCGACTTCGACGGCGGCGACTTCGACGGCGGCGACTTCGACGGTGACGTCTTCGCGGGTGACGCCTTCTCCGTGCCGGGCCCTTCGATCGTGCCCCGGCGCCCGCAGGGTCACCCGGTCACGGTGGTCGACGCCACCGACCCGCACGCCCGGGACACCGCAGCCCGGTACGCGGACGTGGCGCTGGTCGCCGCCCCGGGCCCGGACCGTGCCGCCGCCGTACGCGCCGAACTGCGCGCGGCGGCCGGCGCGTACGGGCGGGACCCCGACACGCTGCGGGTCTTCGCCGCCCTCGCCGTCGACCTCGGCGGCGGCGAGTACGCGGCCGAACCGGGCCACGGCGGTGGGGGACCGCGGCCGAGCCCGCGCGGGCCGCTCTACCGGGGCGGTCCCGTCGATCTCGCCGAACTGATCGCCGCCTGGCACGAGACCGGCGCCGCCGACGGCTTCCACCTCACGCCCGTCGAGCCGCGCCGGGACCTGGAACGGCTGGTCAACGGCACCGTGCCGCTGCTCCAGCACCGCGCCCTGTTCCGCTCGTTCTATCCGGGCGACACGCTCCGGGAACACCTGGGACTCGCGCGGCCCGCCCCCCGCTACACCCCGACGAGGGGTCACTGACGACCGTTGAACACCACCACCCTCCGGTCCGGTCCCCGGTCCCGTCCCATGTTCCGGACTGTCTAATTCCGGCCAAGCGCGGCCGGGGGGATGCCCTGTGGCGGTGGCCGGGTCCGTGGCGAGTGGGGGCGCGGGCGGCGTCTGTGTCCTTCGCGGGAGCCCTGGTCGGGGGCGGACCGTGCCACGTAAGCGGGGTAAACGGAACGTCAACCGGCCCGCTTTCGGAACCTCTTGGGCCGTCCGTGCGTCTTAGCCCCCCAGTGACGAGACAAGCCCCGGTGGTCCACGCAAAAGCGCAGGAAACCCCCCGGGGCTGCTCGGTGTACACGCGTAGACGGCCGAAAGGCGCCCTTGTGCCCGGTACCCGCGTCCCCGAATACTCCCGAGCAGCGCTTGTCAGGGACACGGCGTACCGGAATCCGGTGACACCAACTCCTGACTGCGCCTCACGGGCCCCGACCCCACGCGGGCCCCCGACTTCCCCATAGGAGGGAACGAGCAGTGAGGATCAAGCGCACCACCCCCCGCAACGGCATGTCGAGGCGGAACCGGCTGATCGCCGTCACCACCGGACTCGTGGCCGCCGCCGCGTTCGCCGTACCCTCGGCCAACGCGGAGACCGCGCGCACCTACGACGCCGTGACGCTCGCCAAGGCGAGCAACTCGGTGCTCGACTCGGATGTGGCGGGCACCGCCTGGACCGTCGACCCGGCCACGAACAGAGTCGTCGTCACCGCGGACAGCACTGTCTCGCAGGCGGAGATCAACAAGATCAAGAAGGCGGCCGGCAACAGTGCCGAAGCCATCACGATCAAGCACGTCAAGGGCGCCTTCAAACCGCTGATCTCCGGCGGTGACGCGATCTACGCGAGTAGCTGGCGTTGTTCGCTGGGCTTCAACGCCCACAGCGGCAGCACCTACTACTTCGTGACGGCCGGTCACTGCACCAACGGCGCGGGCACCTGGTGGTCGAACTCGGCGCACACCACCACCCTCGGCACCACGGCCGGATCCAGCTTCCCCACCAACGACTACGGTCTGGTGCGCTACACCAACACCGGGGTGAGCCACCCGAGCACGGTGGGCAGCCAGACCATCACGAGCGCGGCCACGCCGTCCGTGGGCACCACGGTCTACCGCCGCGGTTCCACCACCGGCACCCACAGCGGCCGGGTCACCGCCCTCAACGCCACCGTCAACTACGGCGGCGGCGACATCGTCTACGGCATGATCCAGACCACGGTCTGCGCCGAGCCCGGTGACTCCGGCGGTTCGCTCTACGCCGGCACCACGGCGTACGGTCTGACCTCCGGCGGCAGCGGCAACTGCACCTCCGGCGGCACGACCTTCTTCCAGCCGGTCACCGAGGCGCTGAACGCCTACGGCCTGACCATCGGCTGACCCTCGGCACCACCACCGCGAGCCCCCGCCCGGGTCAACCGGGCGGGGGTTCGTCATGCGTCCTGGGCAGATTCCGACGGAGACCCGAGGGGGGCCACATGGAGAACGACGCCCAACGCAGGGTGCGCCGCAGCCCGTTGCTGTTCACCGCACCGCTGGTTCTGCTTGTCGTGCTGACGCTGATACTGGTGTGGGAGACCGTCCGGTCCAATGTCACCGGCGACCTCGCGGACCACTGGCCCTGGCGGTTGCGGCTGATGGACATGGGCCCGCTGGGCAGCCTGATCGCGGTGGCCGCGGCGGCGGTCCTGGCCCGCGCGCAGTACGCGCGGACCGTACGACCCGCACTGGGCTGGCGGGCCTCCTGGGCGCTCGGTCCGCTCACCCCGCACAGCGCCGCCTGGACGGTGGGCATCCTCAACGGCGGGCAGCAGCACGCCGTGATCGAGCGGGTGGACTATCAGCTGGTCCTCGCGGGCGGTGACATCGGACCGTGGTACGAACATGCCCGGACGCTGGGGGAGTTGCGCGCGGTGGGCCTGGAGTTCGGCACCGACTTCCTCCTTGAGCTGTACGCCCCCGGATTCCCGCTCGCCGGCGGCAGCGGCAGCGTGCAGACCGGGCTGTTCACGCGCCGGTTCGTCGAGCGGGTCGACGCGCTGCGGATGCGGGTGCGTGTGGTGGACTCGGTGGGCGACAGTCATGAGCGCGTGATGGACCTCATGCGCGGGGCGAAGTAGGGCATTCCGGGCTCCCGTTGTTTCGGTTGTGACCGGTCCCTCCCTCTTCGGGTGGTACGGAGTTACCTTCGATGTACACGCCTGAAGCGTCGACTTGGGACCCTGGGGGCCGTCATGGTCGAGGAGTTGGTGACGGCGGGAATCGCCGTCCTGTCCGCCGGAACCGTTTACGCGATGTCGGCGGCCCATGTCGTCAAACAGTACGAGCGCGGGGTCGTCTTCCGGCTCGGCCGGCTCAAGTCCCAGGTGCGCGGCCCGGGGTTCACCATGGTCGTCCCTTTTGTCGACCGGCTGCGTAAGGTCAACATGCAGATCGTGACGATGCCGGTGCCCGCGCAGGAGGGCATCACGCGGGACAACGTGACGGTACGGGTCGACGCCGTCGTGTACTTCAAGGTGGTCGACGCGGCCGAGGCGATCGTACGGGTCGAGGACTACCGTTTCGCGGTCTCGCAGATGGCGCAGACCTCGCTGCGGTCGATCATCGGCAAGAGCGACCTGGACGATCTGCTGTCCAATCGGGAAAAGCTCAACCAGGGGCTGGAGTTGATGATCGACAGTCCGGCCATCGGCTGGGGTGTCCAGATCGACCGTGTCGAGATCAAGGACGTGTCCCTGCCGGAGACGATGAAGCGGTCGATGGCCCGGCAGGCCGAGGCCGACCGTGAGCGCCGGGCCCGGGTCATCAACGCCGACGCCGAACTCCAGGCGTCCAAGAAACTCGCCGAGGCCGCCGCCCAGATGTCCGAACAGCCCGCGGCACTCCAACTCCGGCTCCTCCAGACCGTCGTCGCGGTCGCCGCCGAGAAGAACTCGACACTGGTGCTGCCCTTCCCGGTCGAACTGCTGCGGTTCCTTGAGCGGGCGGCGCCGGCGGGTCCCCCTCAGGCGGTGGCGCCGGTGGCGCCGGTAGCTCCGGTGGCGGAGGCGCGTGGGGAGGGCGCACGGGAGGAGTCCGCGCCGTCGTCCCAGGAGACCGTCGAGACCCTGGCCCGTGCGGTCATGGAAGTCCTTGCCCGAGGAGCCGGTGGAGCCACGGAGGCCCGGGGGATCGAGGCGGGCGCGGCGGGCGACGTGGGCGAGGTGGCCTCCGAATCCGGTCCCGTAGAGGCGAAAACAAGACAGGACTAGTCCTCACAGACCGCCGACGAGCCGATTGCGGGCGGTGTTTGCAACGGGAACCGGTGGGGCGTGACCGGGGGCGCCCGTGGTGCGGGGAGCGCACGTCCGCGTTCGCGGGCGCGTCCTGAAGTCGACCTTGTGTGCTACCGGCCGGTATCGGAATAGTGGGCGCCGTCCACGGGTGTGGACGCCGATTTCGACTTTCTCGTAAGCATTATGACGGTCTGTCGGGTCCGTGCCCTACGCCTTCTGGTCCCGGTGACCCCCACACGAACCGGGACCGGCCCCCCACAGGAGGACGTGAATTGAAGCACCGACGTATACCCAGACGGCGGGCAGCCCTGGCAGGTGCGGGTATCGCCGCACTGGTCGCCGCGGGCGTCACCTTCCAGACTGCGAACGCGAGCACCGAGACCCCCGCGCCCACCCCCGAGATCCTCTCGGTGATGAAGGCCGGAAAGCTCGCATCGACCCTCGTCAAGGACCTCGGTACGGACGCCGCCGGCTCGTACTACGACGCCCAGGCCAAGAACCTGGTCGTCAACGTCCTCGACGAGACGTCCGCGAAGGCGGTCGAGGCGGTCGGCGCGCGGGCCAGGATCGTCGAGAACTCCCTCGCCGAACTGAAGAGCGCCCGCACCACGCTCAAGGACGAGGCGACCATCCCGGGTACCTCCTGGGCGGTCGACCCGGCCACCAACAAGGTCGTCGTCACGGCGGACCGTACGGTCAAGGACGCTCAGCTGAAGAAGCTGACGAGTGTCGTCAAGGACCTCGGCGGCACCGCCGAACTCAAGCGCAGCAAGGGGGAGTTCCAGCCCTACATCGCGGGCGGTGACGCCATCACCGGTGGCGGCGGGCGCTGCTCGCTCGGCTTCAACGTGGTCAAGGACGGTCAGCCGTTCTTCCTCACGGCCGGGCACTGCACCGAGTCGATCTCGACCTGGTCGGACTCCTCGGGGCAGCAGATCGGGCAGAACGCCGGCTCCAGCTTCCCGGACAACGACTACGGGATCGTCCAGTACACCGCGGACGTGGCGCACCCGAGCGAGGTCAACCTCTACAACGGCAGCACGCAGCAGATCACCCAGGCCGGCGACGCCACCGTCGGTATGCGGGTGACGCGCAGCGGCTCCACCACGCAGGTGCACGACGGGTCGGTCACCGGCCTGGACGCCACCGTCAACTACGGCAACGGCGACATCGTCAACGGGCTCATCCAGACCGATGTGTGCGCCGAGCCCGGCGACAGCGGTGGCTCGCTGTTCTCGGGCAGCACCGCGATTGGACTCACGTCCGGCGGCAGCGGTGACTGTACGTCGGGTGGGGAGACGTTCTTCCAGCCGGTACCGGAAGCGCTGGCCGCTTATGGAGCGGAGATCGGCTGACGGTTTGACCGGTTTCAACGGAAGGCCCGCCCCACGCTTCGCGCGGGGGGCGGGCCTTCCGCCGTCCGCTGCGCGGGGCTTGGCGAGGCTTGGCGTTTCGCCTGCCGACGGGGGTGTTCCGCTCGCGCGGGGCGTGCATGCGGCTGCCGCCGAGGCTTGGCGTTCCGCCTCGCCGGCGTGGGGGTCTCGTTCCGCTGCGCGGGGCGGTCGCTTCGCGGGGGCGGGGGCGGATTGGCACCGCCGGGATGCGCCGTGGGGGTTGAGCGCCGTTGCGGCGGATAGAGAATTTGGCGGTGTCGTGGTGGGCGGGGGGCAGGGCTTGGCGGCGTTGCGGCGGGCTGAAGAGGGTGGCGGAGTGGTGGGGGAGTGTCGTCGTCGTGGGCTGAGAGCGCGGTGGTGTCGGGGAAGACTCCTGGTGCTGGGGCTACGCGGGGAGTGGCTGCTCGGGGTGGGGTTCGGGGTCGTTGCGGTGGGATGTCAGGAGGGTCAGGGCTGTGCCTCCTAGTGCCCAGGCCGACAGGGTCAGGAGGGACGTGGTCAGGGCGTTGCCGTGGAAGTAGGCGATCGAGCGGGCCGACCAGGTGCCCGCGCCCGGGGGGAGTGCCGGGCCGATCGCGTGCCAGAACGGCGGCAGCATCGGCAGCGGGAAGGCGCCGCCCGCGCTCGGGTTGCCCGCGATCACCACGATCAGGATGGCCAGGCCGATCCCCACGATCCCGATGAGCCCCTGAAGGGCGAGCGTCGTCGCGCCCACCGCGAAGGTGATCAGGGCCCCGAGTCCCCACAGCGCCAGGACACTGCCGGGCAGCGCCCCGAGGATCGGCCCGACGATCACCGCGCCGCCGATCCCGCCGGCGACCGAGGCGAGCGCCATCGCCCCCAGCCGGATCACCGCGCGCTGCGGATTCGCCGGCCGCGCGCCCGCACTGATCGCCAGGATCGACGCGCACAGATAGCCGCCGACGCACCAGCCGACCACCAGATAGAAGGAGGTGAGGCCGTTGAAGTCCTGCGGCGACGCGGGTGCCACGTCCTCGGTCCGTACGGTACGGCCCTGCGCCGTCTCCACCTCCGTGGTCAGCCTGGTCAGCGTCGCGGAGAGTACGGTCCCACCGCCGGAGGCGACCAGCAGGGTGTCGGCGGACGCGGCCGGATCGACCACCAGGACGCCGTCGAGTTCGCGGTTCAGGATCTTCTGCCGCGCCTCTGCCGGATCCTTCACCGCGCGCGGGGCCAGCGGCATCCCGGCCAGCGCCCCCAACTGGTCGATCGTCTGCCCGAGCGCCTGCGGCGGCGCCACGACGCCGAACGGGATGTCCTTCGGCTTCGGGTGATGCAGGGCCCCGACGTAGGAGGCGATGAAGAGGAGTTGCAGGGCGACCGCACCCACGACCAGCAGAGCCGCCCGCGGCGTCACCGCGCTCTTCACCTCGTCCAGGAAACGCATGCCCTCACCGTCCGGCGTGTGCGGTGTTCACGCAGGCGGACTGGGCCGAACAGCGTACCCCTCGACGCCCGACCATCGACCCTCCGCCATCCCTCCGCTGCCCCTCCACCGACCCAGCCGCACTCGTACGAGTGTTCGAAAGTGGTCTATGGTGGAGAAGGGGAGGTCGAGAGCGGATCACTTCAGGAGCCAGGGAGGTGCGTGTGCCGGGGTTCACGCATCTGCGTACCGTTTCCGGATTCTCCCTGCGCTACGGCGCCTCGCACCCGGAGCGGCTGGCCGAGCGCGCCGCCGAGCGGGGTATGGACGCCCTCGCCCTCACCGACCGGAACACCCTCGCGGGCGCCGTCCGCTTCGCCAAGGCATGCGAGAAGGCGGGGATCCGCCCCCTGTTCGGCACGGAACTCGCGGTCGCCGAGCAGGAGCGCCCCCGCCCCGGGGCATCCGGTGTGCGGCGGCGCACACCGGTGCGGGGCGGCGCCTTCCTCGACGAGTCCACGCCCCGTGTCACCTTCCTCGCCCGCGCGGGCGCCACCGGCTGGGCCGAGCTGTGCCGTCTGGTCACCGCCGCGCACACCGCCGATGGCGACCCCCGGCTCTCCTGGTCCGCGCTCCCCGCCGAAGGGCTGACCGTCCTGCTCGGACCCGAGTCCGATGTGGGCCGCGCGCTCGCCGCGGGCCGCCCCGACCGCGCCGCGCGGCTCCTCGCGCCCTGGCGGGACGTCTACGGGGACGACCTGCGCCTCGAAGCCCTCTGGCACGGCCGCGCGGGCACCGGCCCCGGCTCCCTGCGCCTTGCCGCCCGTACCGTCGGCTTCGCCGCCGAACAGGGGGTGCGCCCGGTCCTCAGCAACGCCGTCCGGTACGCCGACCCGGGCATGGGCCCGATCGCGGACGTACTCGACGCGGCCCGCCGGCTGATACCGGTCGGCGCCCGGGGTGAGCTGGACAGCGGGGAGCGCTGGCTCAAGGACGCGGACCTGATGCTGCGCGGCGCCGAACGGATCGTGGAGGCCGCGGGCTTCCGCCGGGACACCGCGTACCGCCTGCTCGAACAGACCCGGGCCGTCGCCGCGGAGTGCCTGGTCGACCCCGAGGACGACCTCGGCATGAACATGCTGCACTTCCCCGAGCCGCATCTCGTCGGCGCCGGGCGCCGCACCGCGTCCCGGGTCCTCGCGTCCCGCGCGGCGGCGGGCATGGTGCTGCGCGGCTACGACCGCCGGCCCGACGCGCGTACGTACTGGGAACGGGTCCACCACGAGCTGGACATCATCGACCACCAGGGCTTCGCCTCGTACTTCCTCACCGTCGCCCAGGTCGTCGACGACGTACGCGCCATGGGCGTCCGGGTCGCCGCGCGCGGCTCCGGCGCGGGCTCGCTCGTCACCCATCTGCTCGGTATCGCCCATGCCGACCCGGTCGAGCAGAACCTCCTGATGGAACGTTTCCTCTCCAAGCGGCGGTTCGTGCTGCCCGATATCGACATCGATGTGGAGTCGGCCCGCCGGCACGATGTCTACCGCGCGATCATCGGCCGCTTCGGCACCGAGCGGGTCGCGACGGTCGCGATGCCCGAGACCTACCGGGTGCGGCACGCGATCCGGGACGTGGGCGCCGCGCTCTCGTTCGACCCGGCCGAGACCGACCGGATCGCCAAGTCCTTCCCGCACATCCGCGCCCGGGACGCCCGCGCCGCCCTGGACGAACTGCCGGAGCTGCGCGAACTGGCGAAGGAGCAGCGCAGACTCGCCGAACAGGGCCGGGCGGGCGGACGGTACGGGCGGTTCTGGGAGCTGGTCGAAGGGCTGGACGCACTGCCGCGCGGAGTCGCCATGCACCCGTGCGGGGTGCTGCTCTCGGACGCCTCGCTGCTCGCCCGTACCCCGGTCGTGCCGACCAGCGGCGAGGGGTTCCCGATGTCCCAGTTCGACAAGGACGACGTCGAGGACCTCGGGCTGCTCAAACTCGATGTGCTGGGTGTGCGGATGCAGTCGGCGATGGCGCACGCGGTCGCCGAGATCGAACGGGCCACGGGCGACCGCGTCGACCTGGACGACCCGGCGCGGGTACCGCCGGGCGACCCGGCGACGTACCGGATGATCCAGGAGGCGGACACGCTCGGGTGCTTCCAGATCGAGTCGCCGGGGCAGCGCGATCTTGTCGGGCGGCTTCAGCCCGCGACCTTCCAGGACCTGGTGGTCGACATCTCGCTGTTCCGGCCGGGGCCTGTCGCCGCCGACATGGTGCGGCCGTTCATCGAGGCACGGCACGGCCGGGCACCGGTCCGCTATCCGCACCCGGACCTGGAGGAACCGCTCAGGGAGACCTACGGTGTCGTGGTCTTCCACGAGCAGATCATCGACATCGTGGACATCATGACCGGCTGCGGACGCGGTGAGGCGGACCGGGTGCGCCGGGGTCTGTCCCACCCGGACGAACAGGGACGCATCCGCGTCTGGTTCGCCCAGAACGCCGCCGCGCGCGGGTACGACGCCGAGACGATCACCCGGACCTGGAAGATCGTCGAGGCGTTCGGCTCCTACGGCTTCTGCAAGGCGCACGCGGTGGCCTTCGCCGTGCCGACGTACCAGTCCGCGTGGCTGAAGGCCCATCATCCGGCCGCCTTCTACGCCGGGTTGCTCACGCACGACCCCGGGATGTACCCGAAGCGGCTGCTGCTCGCGGACGCCCGGCGGCACGGGGTGCCGATCCTGCCGCTGGACGTGAACCGGTCCGCGGTCGCTCACCGTATCGAACTGGTGTCCGAGAATGAGAGGGAATCGTGGGGGCTGCGGCTCGCGCTCAGTGATGTGCACGGCATCAGTGAGGCCGAGGCGGCGCGGATCGCCGACGGGCAGCCGTATGCCTCGCTCCTCGACTTCTGGGAGCGGGGGCGGCCGAGCAAACCGCTCGCGCAGCGGCTCGCGCAGGTCGGCGGGCTCGACGCGTTCGGCGGCAACCGCCGGGACCTCCAACTGCACCTCGCCGAACTGCGCCGGGGCGCGCGCGGCTCGTACGGGGCGCAGCTCCCGCTCGCCGACGGGCGGCGGACCGCGTCGGCCGGGCTGCCCGACCTGGACGACACCGAACGGCTCAGCGCCGAGCTGGGCGTTCTGTCCATGGACGCGTCCCGCCATCTGATGGACGATCACCGCGCCTTCCTGGACGAGCTGGGCGTGGTGTCCGCGCGGCGGCTGCGTGCGGCACGGCACGGCGACACGGTGTTGGTCGCGGGCGCCAAGGCGGCCACCCAGACCCCGCCGATCCGCTCCGGCAAGCGGGTCATCTTCACCACCCTGGACGACGGTACGGGCCTGGTCGACCTGGCCTTCTTCGACGACTCCCACGAGGCGTGCGCGCACACCGTCTTCCACGGCTGGCTGCTGCTGGTGCGCGGGGTGGTCCAGCGCCGGGGGCCGCGCAGCCTCAGCGTGGTCGGCTCCGCGGCCTGGAATCTCGCCGAGCTGATGGAGCTGCGGGCCGACGGCGGCCTCGACGCGGTGGCCCGACGGCTGGCGGAACCCGACGCCGCCTCCGATGAGCCCGCCTCCGACGAGCCCGGTTCCGGCGATTCCGGTTCCGGTGGTTCGGCCGGTGACCGGCGGATCCGGATGTCGACGGGGTACGAGATGCACCCGTGGGCGGATCTGCGCCCGGCGGGCGAGGGCGCCGAGGGCGGTCCGCGCGGGGAGAACCCGCTCGGCACCACCAGGAAACTGTGGCACCAGAGTCCGGGGAGCGCGGGATGACCATTCTCTTCGTACGGTTCCGGTTGTCCCCGGCGCGCGAGGCGCGGCTGCCGGAACTCCTCGCGCTGCTCGGGGAGTTCACCCCTGTTGTCGAGGCGGTGCCGCCCGATGCCGCGTTCGCCGATCTGCGGGGCGCGGAGCGGTACTTCGGGCGCGACCCCGTCGAACTGGCCCGGGTGATCCGGGTCCGGGCGCTGGCGCTGCACGGCGTCGAGTGCGTGATCGGGGCGGGCCCCGGTCCGATGCTGGCGCGGATGGCCGCGCGCGGCGGTGGGCCCGGGGTGACCCGGGTGGTGCCCGAAGAACCGGACGCCGTCACGGAGTTCCTCGCGGACCGTCCGGTCGGCGACCTCCCCGGGGTCGGCCCGGCGACCGCCCGCACCCTCTGCTCGTACGGCCTGGACACCGTCGGTCTGGTCGCCGCCGCGCCGCCGGCCACCCTGTACCGGCTGATCGGCGCCCGTGCGGGGCGGGAGTTGCGGGAGAAGGCGCGCGGTGTCGACCGCACCCAGGTGGTGCCGAACGCGGCGTCCCGGTCCCTGGCCGCCGACCGCTCCTTCGCCCAGGACGAGTTGGACCCCTTCCGGCACCGGCGCGCCCTGCTCTCGATCACCGAGGAGCTGGGGGTCCGGCTGCGGGCCGAGAAGCAGGTGTGCCGCTCGCTGACCCTCACCGTGCGGTACGCGGACCGGTCCACGACCCTGCGGACCCGGACACTGCCCGAGCCCACCGCCCATTCGGCGGCGCTCACCGACGCCGCGTACCGGATGTACCGGGCGCTCGGTCTGCAACGGGCCCGGGTACGCGGGGTCGCCCTGCGGGCCGAGGGGCTGGGGCCCGCCGAGCACGCGTCCCGGCAGCTCAGCTTCGACCCGGTGGACGAGAAGGCCCACCGGATCGAGGAGGCGGCGGACCGGATACGGGCGAAGTTCGGCCCGCACGCGGTGAAACCGGGTTCCCTCGCGGCCTAACGCGCCCACGGCGGGCTGATCACCGTGCCGCCCGCGAGGCGGGCGGTCAGGCCGTGGGACGTGGTGACCCAGGTAGTGGCCGGTTCGGGGGTCGGGTTCTCGACCGTGAGGGTGGCGCCCGGCGGGACGATCGCCGTGTCGCCCGCCGTGAGCGATTCGGTGTGGCCGTCGAGGGTGATCAGCAGGGAGCCGGTGAGCAGATGGAAGATCTCCTCCTTGCTGACGGTGTGCGCCGGCGCCTTCGTGCCGGCGGGGATCTCGCCCCGCCACGCGCACAACTCGGCACTGCCCGAAGCGGACGAGGCGTACGAGACGAAACGGGCGCCGTGCATCTCGTGGACGACGGCATCGGAGGAACGGACGACGGGCATGGTGGTCTCCCGACTGAGATGGCCAGGGTGAGATGGCCAGGGTGGGATAGCGAAGATGAGATGGTCAAGCTACTTGACTTTTCTGCTCCGATTTATAGTCAAGCAGCTTGACCGAAACGTCAAGGGTGTTCAATGCTCCCGTGCCCCACGACTCGCGGAACCCCGACGCCATGGCCCTGTCCGCCGCGCTGCTCGCCGCCGCCGGTGAGTTGACGCGCCGTATCCATGAGGGTGTTGTCGCGCGCGGCTTCGAGGGGCTGCGTCCGGTGCACGGGTTCGCCTTCGCGCGGCTCGCGCCCGAGGGTGCGACGGTCACCCAGCTCGCCGTTCACCTGGGGGTGACCAAGCAGGCCGCGAGCCAACTGGTCGACGAGATCGTGCGCAAGGGGTACGCGGAGCGCCGACCGCATCCCGATGACGCCCGTGCCCGGCTGATCGTGCTCACCGCCACCGGGTGGGCCTGCACCCGTGCCGCCGACGAGGCCGCCGCCGATGCGGTCGCGCCCTGGGTCGAACTGCTGGGGGAGCGTCAAGTGCGGGCGCTGCGTGACGGGTTGCTGCGTATCGCTCCGGACGGTCCCCTGCGACCCGTTTGGTGATGGTTCGTCACCTCGCCGGTGAGGGGCGCGAGTGCTGTCAATGGGTGCCGGAACTTTTTACTGACGCGTAACTTCACTCTTTTACTACTCGCCCGTAGCTTTGGCATGAGCACCCCCACTCCCGTGATCCGGATCACAGGGCCCCCCATCGCAACTCCCTTGAGCCGCAAGGAGATCGCTCGATGCTGCCCTGGAAGAAACGCCTGCTCAGATCGTTCGCCGCCGCCCTGATGCTGGGCGCGACGCTCACCGTCTCCGCCCACGCGGACGCGTCATCGGCCCCCAGCCGAGGCTGGAACGATTACACGTGCAAGCCGTCTGCCGCACACCCCCGCCCGGTCGTGCTCGTCCATGGAACGTTCGGCAACTCGCTCGACAACTGGCTGTCCCTCGCGCCCTATCTGGAGAAGCGCGGCTACTGCGTCTACTCGCTCGACTACGGCCAACTGCCCGGCGTGCCCTTCTTCCACGGCCTTGGTCCCATCGACAAGTCGGCCGAGCAGCTCAG
This sequence comes from Streptomyces sp. NPDC058001, assembly GCF_042886315.1. Lineage (NCBI taxonomy): Bacteria > Bacillati > Actinomycetota > Actinomycetes > Kitasatosporales > Streptomycetaceae > Streptomyces > Streptomyces sp. NPDC058001. The sequence goes on along the minus strand of NZ_JBHVQT010000017.1, from coordinate 148,435 downwards.
TACCTTCGTCGACAAGGTGCTCTCCTCGACCGGCGCCGCGAAGGCGGACGTCGTCGGGCACTCGCAGGGCGGGATGATGCCGCGCCACTACCTCAAGTTCCTCGGCGGAGCCGCCAAGGTGAACGCGCTGGTCGGTCTCGCGCCCGACAACCACGGCACCACCCTGTCGGGGCTCACCGCGCTCCTGCCGTACTTCCCGGGGGTGAAGGACCTGCTCACCACGGCGACTCCGGGGCTCGCCGACCAGATCGCCGGCTCCGCCTTCCTGACCAAGCTGAACGCGGGCGGCGACACCGTCCCGGGCGTGCGCTACACCGTCATCGCGACCAAGTACGACGAGGTCGTCACGCCCTACCGCTCGCAGTTCCTCAGCGGGCCCGACGTACGCAACGTCCTGCTCCAGGACCTGTGCGCCGTCGACCTGTCCGAGCATGTGGCGATCGGCGTCCTCGACCGGATCGCCTTCCACGAGGTGGCGAACGCCCTTGACCCGGCGAACGCCACCCCGACGAACTGCGCCTCCGTGTTCAGCTAGCTCATGCGTCGGTACGCGCCCGGCGGCGTACCGAGGCGAACAGCGCCGCCGCGCCCAGCGCCAGTGCGGCGGCGCCGCCGACCGCGATCGATGTGGTGGCGCCGTCGCCACCGGTCTCCGCGAGGTTCTCGGTGGCGGCGGCGGGCCGCACGGCCGTGCCGTTCGCCTGAGGAGCGTTCGCCTCGGGAGCTTTCGCCTCCGAAGCGTTCGCATCGGACACCTTTGCCTCGGACACCTTTGCCTTGGACGCGTCCGCCGGGGCGCTCTCGTGGTCGCCGCCGTGGCCGTTGTGGTCCACCGTCGACTGCTCCGCGCCCTTCTCGATCTCCTGGTCGGTCGGCGCGGACGCGGCCGGGGCGGAACCCGATCCCGCGCCCCCGGTGTCCTGGCCGAAGACGACGTCCGAGCAGGTGTAGAACGCCTCGGGGGAGTCCGAGCGCTGCCAGATCGAGAAGATCAGATGCCGGCCCGAACGCGCGGGCACGTTCCCGTCGAAGACATAGGAGCCGCTCACCAGGCTCGGGTCGGTCACCTTCGTGAACGGCTGCGCCTCCAGGTCCGACCACTTCAGCGGCTTCGTCGGGTCGTAGCCCTGCTTGGTGATGTACAGCTCCCAGGTGCCGCGGTGCGGTGCCGTCGCCCGGTACCGGAAGGTGTGCGGGCCCGCCGTCAGCGCGGACGAGGGCCAGTCGGCGCGCGCCGCGTCCAGGCCCGCGTACTTCGACCGGTTCGCGCTGCACAGCTTGCCGTCCGGGATGATCTGCCGGTGCTGACCGGCCGCGCCCGCGATGTTCACCTCGTTCCAGTCGTACAGCGGCTGCGTGCCGCCCGCCGCGACCAGGGCCTTGCAGGCGGCCGAGTCGGGGCTCTCCGGACCCTCGGCGAAACACGCCGAGATCCGGCTCACCGGGTCCGTCATCGAACCGTGCGCCGCCGCGGGCGAGGCGGTCAGCGCGGTGAGGGCGAGCGGCGCGGCGGCGAAGGCGGCGACCACGGCCACCGCCTTGCGGAGCGGCGAGGCGGCGGTACGGGGGGTCCGTGCGGTCGGGTCGGTCGTGGCCGTCATCAGGGGGTCTCCTCAACCTGCGTGCGGGGGGACCCGGGAGGGGTGCGGACGTCCCGGGCGAGCAGCAAACTAGCCCGCCAGGAAGGCGATTTCGCCTGCTCGGAGCCGCTGGGGAAGATCCTTATGGCGCCGTTAAGGGAGACATCGGACTGCCCTCAGGTCCGCGCCCGCGACACTCCCGGGCGCCCTCAGGTCCGGCCCTGCACCCCGTGGTCGATCAGGTCCGGCCCCGCACCCCGTGGTCGATCCACCGGTACCGCCGCTCCGGGCGGCCCGTGCCCCCGTAGCGCAGGGTGACCTGCGCGCGGCCCGTCTCCGTGAAGTACTCCAGATAGCGCCGGGCGCTGACCCGGGACAGCGAACCGGCGCGTGCGCACTCCGTCGCGGACAGGCCCTCCGGGTGGGCGCGCAGGGTGCGTTCGACCAGGTCGGCGGTGGGCACGGCGAGTCCCTTGGGCAGATCGCGCGACCCGGCGGGGCGGCTGCCGAAGAGCTGGTCGACGTCCTCCTGCCGGGCCTCGCCCAGATCGTCGAGGCGGGCCCGCACCGCCGCCACATGCCGCAACTGCTCCTGGAGCGCGGCCCGTTCGAACGGCTTCATCAGATAGTGCAGCGCCCCCGCCCGCAGCGCGGCCCGCACCAGCTCCGCGTCCCGTGCCGCCGTGACGAACAGGACATCCACCGGCGCCCGCGCCGGATCCCGCTCCTCGGCCGCCCGCAACTCCCGCAGCACACCGATGCCGTCCATATCCGGCAGATACACATCGAGCAGCACCACATCGGGGCGGAGCCGTGCCACCGCGTTCAGCGCCTGAGCGCCACTGTGCGCCACGCCCACCACCGTGAACCCGTCCATCGCGGACACATACCGGCTGTGCAGCTTGGCGACCATGAAGTCGTCGTCCACGACCAGCACCTTCGTCACCGCCGCAGGCTAAGCGCGCGACCACAAGGACCACAACGTCCGTTGATTGCGGAAGCGAGACAGGTCGTTAACACCCGGGCAACATGTGGGCCACCTCACAGCTTGCACAACTCTTGATCTCTCCATTGGCTCCCCTTGACCGAACAGGTGGTGGCACACGTGCGCCTGCGCACTCCCCTCGCCCTGCTCGGGGCCGCCGTACTCGTCCTCGCGGGACCGCCGCTGCTCACCACGGGCAGCGGCGCCGAGACGGGCACGCAGATCCCCGGGCTGCGCATCATGGTCCCCAACTCCCCGGGCGGCGGATACGACATCACGGCCCGCACCGCCGCCAAGAACGCCGAGGACGCCGGACTCACCCACAACATCGAGGTGTTCAACCTGCCCGGAGCCGGCGGCACCGTCGGCCTGACCCGGCTCGTCGGCGAACACGGCAACGGCAAACTCGCGATGTCCATGGGCCTCGGTGTGGTCGGCGCCGTCCGCTCCAACCACGCGCCCAAGACCCTCGCCGACACCACCCCCATCGCCCGCCTCACCGAGGAACCCGATGTGGTCGTGGTCAGCAAGGACTCCCCGTACAAGGACATCCGGCAACTCGTCGACGCCTGGAAGGCGAACCCGGGCAAGCTGCCCGTCGGCGGCGGCTCCTCGCCCGGCGGCCCCGACCATCTCGCGCCGATGCTGATGGCGCGCGCCGCCGGGATCGCCCCGAAGGACGTCAACTACGTGCCGTTCGACGGCGGCGGTGAACTGCTCGCCTCGATCCTCGGCAACAAGATCGCCTTCGGGGTCTCCGGCGTCGGCGAGTACCTCGACCAGATCAAGTCGGGCGAACTGCGGCTGCTCGCCGTGACCGGGCCCGAACGCGTCGCAGGACTCGACGGGCCCACGCTCAAGGAGTCCGGCTACGACGTGGACTTCACCAACTGGCGCGGCATCGTCGCCCCGCCGGGACTCTCCGACGCCGAGCGCGCCAAACTCACCCGCCTTGTCGAGGAGTTGCACGACTCCGACGAGTGGCGGAAGTCCCTGGAGAAGAACGGCTGGCACGACGCCTTCCTCACCGGCGACGCCTTCGGGTCCTTCCTCGAAGCCCAGGACAAGCGCGTCGTCTCCGTACTGAAGGAGCTGGGACTTTGACCGCCCCCGAACCGGCCGCATCCGCCGAACCCCCCGAGCCTGCCGGATCCGCCGAACCGGCCGCATCCCCCGAGCCCGCCGGATCCGCCGGAGTCTCCGAATCCGCCGGCCCCTCCGCACCCGCCGAGGGAAAATCGCGCGTCGTCTGGCTGCGCGAGCACTCCGAACTCGGTGTCTGCGCCCTGCTCCTCGCGCTCGGCGTGCTCGTCCTCACCGACGCGCTCACCATGGACGTCGACCTCACCCAGCGCGGACCCGTCGGCCCCCGCACCGTCCCGCTCTTCGTCGGCGGCGCCCTGCTGGTCGTCGCCGTGCTGCTCGCCGTCGATGTGCTGCGCGGCGGACACGGCGAGGCCGAGGGCGGCGAGGACATCGACCTCGCCGAACCCGCCGACTGGCGTACCGTCCTGCTGCTCACCGGTGTCTTCCTCGCGACCGCCGTCCTCATCGACCCGCTCGGCTTCCCCATAGCGGGCGCCCTCCTCTTCTGGGGCGCGGCCTTCGCACTCGGCAGCCGCCGACTCGACCGCGACCCCCTGATCGCCGCCGTCCTCGCGCTCGTCACCTTCGTCGTCTTCGACCGACTGCTCGGCGTACCCCTGCCGGGCGGCCCGCTGATGGGAGTGCTGTAAATGAACTCCTTCTCCTCCCTCATCGACGGGTTCGGTACCGCGCTCACCCCGGTCAACCTGCTCTGGGCCGCCCTGGGCGTGCTGCTCGGTACCGCCATCGGGGTGCTGCCGGGCATCGGCCCCGCCATGGCCGTCGCACTGCTGCTGCCGGTGACCTACGGGCTCGACCCCACGGGCGCGTTCATCATGTTCGCCGGGATCTACTACGGCGCGATGTTCGGTGGATCCACCACCTCGATCCTGCTCAACACCCCCGGCGAGAGCGCCGCCGTCGTCGCCGCCATGGAGGGCAACCCCATGGCCAAGGCGGGGCGCGGCGCGCAGGCGCTCGCGGCAGCCGCCATCGGCCACTTCGCGGGGGGCATGATCGGCACGATCCTGCTCGTCGCGCTCGCCCCCACGGTCGCCGACCTCGCCGTCGACATCGGCGCGCCCGACTATCTCGCCATCATGGTGCTCGCCTTCATCGCGGTCACCTCCGTCCTCGGCTCATCCCGGATCCGCGGCGTCGCGTCGCTGCTCATCGGACTCACCATCGGGCTCGTCGGCCTCGACCAGATGACCGGCCAGCAGCGCCTCACCTTCGGCTCCCTCCAACTCGCCGACGGCATCGACGTGGTGATCGTCGCCGTCGGGCTCTTCGCGATCGGCGAGGCCCTGTGGGTCGCGGCGCATCTGCGGCGCACCACCGGCGAGGCCATCCCCGTCGGCGTGCCGTGGCTCGGCCGCGACGATGTGAAGCGCACCTGGAAGTCCTGGCTGCGTGGCCCGTTCATCGGCTTCCCGTTCGGCGCGATCCCCGCGGGTGGCGCCGAGATCCCGACCTTCCTGTCCTACGTCACCGAGAAGCGCCTCTCGAAGCACAAGGACCAGTGGGGCAAGGGCGCCATCGAGGGTGTCGCGGGCCCCGAGTCGGCGGCCTCCGCCTCCGCCGCCGGCACGCTCGTCTCGATGCTCACCCTCGGTCTGCCCACGACCGCCGTCGCCGCGGTGATGCTCGCCGCCTTCCAGCAGTACGGCATCCAGCCGGGACCGCTCCTCTTCGAACGGGAACCCGAGCTGGTGTGGGGCCTGATCGCCTCGCTGTTCGTCGGCATGGTGCTGCTGCTCGCCCTGAACCTGCCGCTGGCCCCGCTGTGGGCGAAGCTCCTGCGGATCCCGAGGCCGTATCTCTACGCGGGCATCCTGTTCTTCGCCGCGGTCGGCGCCTACGCGGTCGGCGGTGAGACGTTCGACCTGGTGATCCTGCTGGTCATCGGCCTGATCGGCTTCGGTATGCGCCGGTACGGGCTGCCCGTGCTGCCCGCCGTGATCGGGGTCATCCTCGGCCCGAGCGCCGAACAACAACTGCGGCGCGCCCTCCAGATCAGCGACGGCAGCGTGACGGGCCTCGTCAACACGCCCTTCTCGGTGACCGTGTACGGGGTGATCGTGCTGATCGTGGCGTGGCCGCTGCTGAAGAAGGCGCTGAGGAGGTTCCGTACCGTGAGGTCATGACCGCAGACGACCGCTCCGCGCGCGGGGACATCCGTATCGCCACCGCCGCCGATGTGCCCGCCGTGAAGGCGGTGACCGACGCCGCCTTCACGCCCTACATCGAGCGGATCGGTCTGGTGCCGGCCCCGATGGAGGCCGACCACGCGGCGAATGTCGCCCTGGGGCATGTGTATGTGACCGGGGAACCGGTGATCGGTCTGGTGGTCCTCGTCCCGTACGAGGACCACCTCTACCTCGACAGCATCGCCGTCCACCCGGACGGGCACGGCCGGGGCGTGGGCCGACGGCTGCTGCACTTCGTGGACGCCCGCGCGCGGGAACTCGGACTGCCCGAGGTGCGGCTGCTCACCAACGCGAAGATGTGGGAGAACCAGAAGATCTATCCGCGCTACGGCTACGAGCTGGTGGAGCGCCGCATGGAAGGTCCCTACGACCGCCTCCACTACCGCAAGAGGCTGTCGTAGGGCAGGTGGGTCAGCTTCCGGGGCAGTTTCCGGGTCCGCTTTTGGTCAGCTTTCGGGCCACCAGGTCCGCCGGATGTCCTCGCGGACTTCCGGACGTGCCCTGGCACGGTCGTCGTTTTCTTCCCGCTTCGCCCGCTCACGGCGGACGGCGGGCCTGATCGGCGTCTTCTGCACAGTCGTACGGCGCATACGGCCTCCTTGTGCTGACCGGGGTCGGTCCTCCCACGGAGGTGGACCCGTTGAGGGAGGGTTACTCATCACGAGGTCGTTGTCAGTGGCGGGTGTCACGATCGGGGTCATGACTTTCCTTCCCGAGAGCCTTGACGACGACACCACGCGAGCGAATCGACACGGTCCGTTCGGTGCCGGCTGGGAGCGCGCCGACTGGGACGCGGCGGCCGACGCCTTCGACGACGAGCCGGACCACGGCCTGCGGGACGCCACCGTGCGAGCCGCCTGGGCCGACCGGCTGCGCGGCTGGCTGCCCGGCGGGCCGTCCGATGTCCTGGACCTGGGCTGCGGTACCGGCAGCCTCAGCCTTCTCGCCGCCGAGCAGGGTCACCGCGTCACCGGGGTCGACCTCGCGCCGCGCATGGTGGAGCGGGCCCGCGCCAAGCTCGCCGCCGGGGCGCCCGGGTCCGGTGCGGAGATCCTGACCGGTGACGCGGCGGCGCCCCCGGTGGGGGAGCGCCGGTTCGATGTCGTCCTCGCCCGCCATGTGCTGTGGACCCTGCCCGACCCGGAGGCCACCCTGCGGCACTGGTGCTCCCTGCTGCGCCCCGGCGGCCGGCTCGTCCTGGTCGAGGGTGTGTGGGGCGACCTCAGCCCGGTCGGACTGCCCGCCCGGCGACTGACCGCGGCGCTCGGACCACTGGTCACCCGAGTGCACACCGAGGACCTGACGGGGGACGCGCGCCTGTGGGGCAAGGAGGTCACCGACGAGCGGTACGCGCTGGTGGGCACCCTCGCCGCCGCGTCGCCCCGGCACACCGAGGTCGTCGACGTCCATCTGCTGCTGCGCCGGGGCGACGAGATCCTGCTCGCCCGGCGCGCGGGCACGGGCTATGCCGACGGCCTGTTGCACGCGCCGTCCGGCCATGTCGAGGACGGCGAGGACGTCCGCGCGGCAATGATCCGCGAGGCCCGCGAGGAGATCGGCCTCGCCCTGACCCCCGACGATCTGCGGGTCGTACTCGTCATGCAGCACCGGGGCCCCGGCGGGCGCCCGCGCGTGGGCTGGTTCTTCGAGGCGACGTACGGAGCGGGCGGCGAGCCGTACAACGCGGAGCCGGACAAGTGCGCCGAACTGACATGGTCCGCGCTGGACACCCTCCCGGATGACATGGTCGCGTACTGCCGAGCGGGCCTGGAGTCCTACCGCAAGGGCGACCGTTTCGTACTCCACTGGCACACGGACGAGGACCCGATCACCTACGACACGACCACCGACCGCGCCGTGGCACTTCCGGAGACCCCGCCCCCGGGAGGTGTCCACCACGTCGAGCTGTGGGTGCCCGACCTGGCGTCCGCCGAGGCGTCCTGGCACTGGCTGCTGACCCGGCTCGGCCATGTTCCGTACCAGAGCTGGGAGCACGGGCGCAGTTGGCGGCGGGGCCCGAGTTATGTCGTGATCGAGCAGTCGCCCGCGCTCACCGGCGCCACACACGACCGGCTGAGCCCCGGGCTCAACCACTTCGCCCTGCACGCCGGCAGCAGAGCCGCCGTGGACGCGCTGGTGCGCGAGGCCCCGGAGCACGGTTGGACCCTGCTCTTCCCGGAGCGCCATCCGTACGCGGGCGGGGACGCGCACTACGCCGCCTATCTGACCGACCGGCAGGGGTACGAGGTGGAGGTCGTGGCGCGCTGACCTGCTCTGGGGGGCGGTCCGGACTTTCGGTCAGGATGCCGGGGCCGTCAGTTCGGTGAGGCCGGTCGTGCGGGCGAGGTGTTCCAGTTCGTTCAGGGCTCGGGTCGCTCGGGTGGCGGCTTCCGGGTCGGTTGTGGCCAGGTCGCTTGCCTCGAACTCCTCCTCGTCCAGGCGCAGTACGTGTGTTCCGTCCGCCGAGACCCACAGGTCCAGGTCCAGATCCTCCACGACCAGGTCGCCGCCGGACCGTACGGCGGGGCGGGTCACATCGCAGTACCAGCCCTTCAGCGTGCCGTCCGGCGCCCGGACCTCCTTGACGGCGTACCAGCGGCTGCGCCAGTAGTGCTCCGTGAACACGTCGCCCGGCTCGAAGCGGACGAAGCCGAAGTCCCGTACGCCGTCGGCCGCCCAGGGCGCGCGGACGCTCACGCGCTCACCGTCGTCCGCGAGGAGCCTGGCCGGGTAACGGATCTTCGTACGGCCCGCCTTGACCAGGACCACCCGCACCAGGTCGGCGCCGGTCGCGGGCGGTTCAGCCGAGGGTGCGGACATGACGTACCTCGGTCGCGCCGATCTCGTACCCGAACCATGTGTTGACCGCCAGCATCGGGGCGTTCTCCGCGTCGTTACCGGTGAACGCCTCCGTGAAACCGGCCGCGCGGGCGCGGTGCAGCGAGTCGTTCTTGACGAGCTTCGCCAGACCACGGCCCCGGTACGCCCGCGCCGTGCCGGTCATCCCCGTCGCATACCGGGTGCCGCCGTCCGTACGGGCCGCCGTGAACGCCACCGGTCGGCCGTCGACCACCGCGACCGTGGTCAGCTCGCGGTTCAGCAGGGGATGCTTCCAGGTCTCGTTCAGCCAGTGCTCGTAGTCCGTCAACTCCGCGTCGATGTCGCCCGGTTCGTCCGATGACGTCTCCGCGTCCAGCTCGAACAGGGGGCGCGGGTCGTCCGCGAAGTCGGCCGCCGTCCGCAGCTCCACGTCCGCCGGGGTCGGCAACGGCGAGGGCAGCGTGCCGGGCGCCAGGTCGAGCCGGAGGAAATGGGCCGAGCGGCTCGGGCGGTACCCGCGCTTCTCCGCGAACGCACGGTTCGCCGGCTCGTCGAACGCCCAGGAATACACCGTGTGAGCGCCCAGCTCCGCGAGGCGCTCCTCGGCGGTCCGCACGATCAGCGAACCCGCGCCCCGGCCACGCCGCTCGGGGTGCACATAGACGTTCGCGAAGCCCTGGCCCGGCTCGGGGCTGTCGTACGCGATGCCCATCTGGGCGGTGCCGATGATCTCGCCGTCCTGCTCGGCGACCAGCGGCCGGTAGTGGGCGTCGGGGTGGGCGTGGGCCACGTCGAAGCGCACCGACTCGGCGGTGGCCAGCATGAACGGTACGGCGGCCCGGCGGACCCGGGCGAAGCCCTCCGCGTCCGCGGAGTTCTCGGGCCGGATATCACGAACGATCACAGTCATGGGGCCGCACGCTACGGCTGACCCGGGCAGGAGTGCCTCCTATTTTCCGGTGGTGCGCGACAATCGGCGCGTGACCTTGCAGATCGACATCGATCACGGCGCCGGTGCCGCGCCCTACGAGCAGCTCCGCGCCCAGATCTCCGCGCAGGCCCGTTCCGGGGCGCTGCCCGTGGGCTACAAACTGCCGACCGTCCGAGGGCTCGCCGAGACCCTCGGGCTCGCCGCCAACACCGTCGCCAAGGCGTATCGGGCGCTGGAGGCGGACGGGGTGATCGAGACGCGGGGGCGCAACGGAACGGTTGTTGCTCCCGCGAGGGATGCCGCGGCCCGGGGGGCCGCGGCGGCGGCCCAGGCTTACGCGGACACTGTGCGGCGGCTGGGGCTCGCTGAGGTTGCCGCGTTGGCGGCTGTTCGGGATGCCCTGCGGGCGGCTTATGCGGATTGAGAGCTTTGTTGTTCGCGGCCGGGTGGGTTTGGCGCCGCCGGGCCACTTCGCTGTGGCTGAGCGTCGCTGCGGCGGAGAAGAGATTTCGGCTGCGCCGGGCTGTGCTCCGGGCGGGTGGCTCGGCACCGCCGGTTTGCTTCGTTGTGGCTGAGCGTCGTTGCGGCGGAGAAGAGATTTCGGCTGCGCCGGGCCAGCGCCCAGCGGGTGGGTTTGGCACCGCCGGTTCACGTCGTTGTGGTTGAGCGTCGCTGCGGCGGAGAAGAAACCCGGCTGCGCCAGGCGGGCCGAGCTCGGCTGCGCCGGGCGGGCTTGCGGCTTTGCCGGCGAGGGGCAATCGGCTGCGCCGAGACGGCAACCGGCTGCGTCGGAACGGCAGCGGCTGTACCTGGAGGGCTCGCTCCCTATAGGTACAAGCCCGCGTCCGTGTCGCCTCTGGGGTCCGGGACCGAGGTCGGGGTGGTGCCTCGGCGCAAGGCGTACAGCTCTGCCAAGGTGGCGCCCTCGCGGCCCACGCCCCGTTCCGTGCCGAGCCATGTCACCGCCTCGGAGCGGGTGAGGGGGCCGACCTCGATGCGGGCCAGGCAGCGGCCGGGGCGGACCACGGCGGGGTGCAGGCGTTCCAGGTCCTCGTTGGTCGTCACGCCGACCAGGACGTTGCGGCCCTGGCCCAGTAGGCCGTCCGTCAGGTTGAGGAGGCGGGAGAGCGCCTGGCCCGCCGTGTGTTTGGCCTCGCCCCGGATCAGTTCGTCGCAGTCCTCCAGCAGGAGCAGGCGCCAGCGGCCCTTCGCCGTGCCGTCGTCCTCGCCGATCGCGATGTCCATCAGATAGCCGACGTCGGAGAACAACCGCTCCGGGTCCAGGACGCAGTCCACCTGGCACCAGTCACGCCACGACCGAGCCAGCGTCCGCAGCGCCGATGTCTTGCCCGTACCCGGCGGTCCGTGCAGCAGCAGCAGCCGGCCCGCGATGTCCTCGGGCACCGTCTTCATCAGCCCGTCCATGGCGTCGGCGACCGGCGCGGTGTAGTTCTCCCGCACCTCCTCCCACGTACCCGCCGAGATCTGCCGGGTCGTCCGGTACGGGCCGCGCCGCGGCGACACGTACCAGAATCCCATCGTCACGTTGTCCGGCTGGGGTTCCGGTTCGTCCTGGGCGCCGTCCGTGGCCTGCTTCAGTACCTTCTCCGCGAGGTCCGCAGACGTCGCGGTCACGGTGACGTCGGCGCCCCGGTTCCAGCGCGAGACCAGCAGTGTCCAGCCGTCGCCCTCGGCAAGGGTCGCGCTGCGGTCGTCGTCCCGCGCGGACCGCAGCACGGACGCCCCGGGCGGCAGCAACGTGGCACCGGAACGCACCCGGTCGATGTTCGAACTGTGCGAGAACGGCTGCTCGCCCGTCGCGAAGCGGCCGAGGAACAGCGCGTCGACGACATCCGAGGGCGAGTCGCTGTCGTCGACGTTGAGCCGGATCGGCAGCGCGTCGTGTGGGTTCGCAGACATGCCGCCATGATCCGGCACACCGGGGCCCCGTGCATCCAGGTTTCCGTAGTGCGTCCGGTGCGTCCCGGAACCGAAGCGTCCCGTCGGAACCCGCCCCACCGGTCGGGACCGCCGATACGCTTGCCCTTGATGGCACGTCATGGGTGGAATTCGGGGGCACTGCGGTGGCGGCTCGCCGCGCTGCTCGGCGTCGGCATCGCGGTGCTGGCACTCGTCGTGACGATCAGCACACAATCGGGGAACCGCGGCAGCACCCGCGGCACCACACCCGACGGCGCCAAGGTGCACGGCACCCCGGCCGTCCCCAAGGGAAAGACCGCACCGGACGTCGGCTGGGGCTTCACACACACCCAGTACAGCGCCGACGACGGCTTGGACGCGGCCACGCGGCGCGCCGAGAAACTGCTCGCCGCCCGACCGCTCGCGCAGAACCAGCACATCATGGGCTGGGGCGCGGACAACCCCGAACCGGTCCAGGGGCGCTACGACTTCGACGCCCTCGACCGCCGGATGGACTTCGTCCGCGCCAGTGGCGGCACCCCGGTGATCACCCTGTGCTGCGCCCCCGACTGGATGAAGGGCGGCAAGCCGGGCGCCGACAACACCGACTGGAGCCAGTCGTCCCTGGAGACCGCGCCCTACCCCGAACACTTCCAGGACTTCGCCGATCTCGCCGCGACCGTCGCCCGCCGCTATCCGGACGTACGGCACTTCATCGTCTGGAACGAGTTCAAGGGTTTCTGGAACGACGCCGAGGGCCGCTGGGACCAGGAGGGGTACACCCGCCTCTACAACCTGGTCCACAAGGCGCTCAAGAAAGTCGACAAGGACATCATGGTGGGCGGCCCCTATCTGGTGATGGACAGCTTCGACCCGCGTCGACAGGACAACGCGTCGACCACCGTGAAGGGCCCCTGGGGCGTCATGGACCAACGGGTCATCGACGCCTTCACCTACTGGAACAAACACAAGACCGGCGCGGACTTCGTCGTCGTGGACGGCTCCAGCTACACCGTGGACGACGACCTCCTCCCCGACGAGTTCACCGCCACCGACAAGTTCACCGACGTCGGCCGCTGGGTGCGCGAGCAGATCGGTGAACTGCCGCTGTGGTGGGCCGAGTACTACGTCGAACCGGGCGACGCCGACGACAACCGCGACGACTGGTCCGAACCGCACCGCGTCGCCGTCCAGGCCGCAGGGCTGATCGCGATGGCCAAAGGCGGCGCCACCAGCGGCTTCTACTGGAACCCGCAGAACCGCGGCGCCGCGTGCGCCGGCTGTCTGTGGCGGTCCACGGAACTCGCCGACGGCGGCACGGCCCTGCCGATGCTCGGCCTGATCTCCCGCTTCGCCAAGGAGTTCCCCCCGGGCACCCGGTACGAGACGGTGCCCGTCGCCGACGACGACGTACCGAACGTGCGGGTCGTCGCCGACGACAAGGCCGTCCTCGTCGTCAACATTCGCGACCGCCCGATCAGCGCGAAGGTCGACGGGCGGCGCTTCGATCTCCAGGGCTACGAGGTGAAGTGGCTGAGCCGCTGACCCCCGGGTCCCGGTGTCGGATCACGCCATCGTCAGGAACCGTTGCACCAGTGACGCGAGGAGCAGGGCGAGCAGCGGGAGACTGAACCAGAACATGCTCTGGAGCCACCGGAGCCGGCGCACCCCGGGGCGGAGCGCCACGCGGAGGAACTCGCGGGTACCGAGCAGCACCATCAGGGTGACGGCGGCGAGGCCGCCGACGACCGACCAGGGCGTCCAGGTCACCTGCGGACCGATCGGCCCGGGGTCGGGCTCCGGGACCGGGCCGGCCGGTCGCTCGCGCAGCGCGTACATCGTCACATCCGCGTTGGTGAGGACCTTCGTCAGCTCGGGGCGGTCGTCGAGGCCGCGCAGCAGCCGGGACTTCCAGGTCGGGGCGTACCCGGCGTCGAGCTGGAGATACACGGCCTGGCTCTCGTTGATCATCAGATACGAGTTCGGGCCCGCGTCCCTCAGCGCCTTCACCAGGCTCGACACCAGGACCGGGTCGGTGGGCGCGAGTGTCGGCACATACTCGACGCGTTCCATGTCGCGGGTGCCCCACGGCATCGCCGGGGTGACATTGTCGAGGGTGTCGTCGCTCATCCACAGCACCCGTACTGTCGGCCGGTCGTGCGCGTACACGTACTCCATGGCCGCGACCTCGCCCGGTCTGATCCGTTCGAACGGCTCATTGCCCCAGCGCGCCACCAGGAAACCGCCCATCAGGAGCAGGCCCGTGAGCAGCGCGGCGAGCGGTGCCGGGCTGATCCGGTTCCGCGCGCGTTCGCCGGCGGTGACACCCGCGCGCGGGAACAGCGCCAGACCGGCGAGGAGCGCGGCGCCCGGCAGCGCGAACATGAAGACACGCAGGGCCATCTCCCCGCCGTACGACTGCATGCCGAAGCCGAGGAACGGTACGAAGGTGATGACCAGCAGGGAACGTTCGCCGTACTGGGCGCGGCGGCGGCGCCACCAGCCCAGGCAGGCCAGGGCCATCACGGTGCCGGCGAGCGCCACGCGCGCGTAGAGCACGAGTTTGTGCGTCGAACTGCCGCCCTCGATACGGCCGGACACCGACGACGACACATTGCCGCCGACCCCGCCGACCCCGCCGAACAGTTCCTGGAAGTGCCCCGACCAGTACGGCTCGGCGAGGAAGCCGATCCACGCGGCGACCATCACCGCGAACAGGACGGGCAGACCGCGCAGTTCGGAGCGGCCGACCAGGACGAGCGAGGCCAGCACACCAAGCATCACGAACGGTGTCAGCTGATGCGCCGGGACGGTCGCCGCGAACAGGGCGACCAGGACGAGCAGCAGCGTCGCCCGCTGGCCGCGCGTGGCCGGCTCGACCTCCAGCTCACCCGGCCTGCGCCGGGTCGCCAGGACCCGCGGCGCCCTGAACCACACCAACAGGATCGCCACGAAGGCGAGATACAGCAGATAGGTGAAGCCCTGCGGCGAGAAGTAGTCCTGGCCGACCCAGGAGCTGAGCACGAAGATCCACAGACCGGTCCAGGTGGCCCGCCAGCTCGCCCGCAGAGCCCGTACCAGGAGGAACAGCGGTCCCAGATACAGGAGTTGCACGGTCAGCGGCCACCAGCGGATGACCTCGGTCAGATCGCCGACCCCGCACGTCTTCGCGACGAACGCCGCCGCCGCGAAGAAGCCGGGCCAGCTCCAGCGCGCGTCCAGATCGGGTACCGCGGAGCCGGTCCGGTCGATGTAGTCGATGAACCCGAGGTGCTGGTACGCGGTGGCGAACCGGGGCTCTGTCTCCAGGACGGCGGGCAGCGCGTGCAGGGACACCACGGTCGCGAGAAGGGTGATCAGCAGCAGCGCCCTGTGCTGCCGGTTCAGCCACAGCAGCGACCCGAACACGACCACGAGCAGCGCGGCACCGGCGAGCGTGGGCAGCGGCAGCACGGAGACCAGGCCGAGCCCGCCCATCCGGTCCAGATCCCCCTCACCGAGCCGCAGCGCGGGCACCCAGTACAGCCCGAGCGCGAGGAGGAGCAGCCCGCCGAAGAGGAGGGGGACACCGGGGACGCCGGACACGAGGGCGCGGAGACGTGGGGTGCGGGGGGCCAGCGGTGCGGGTTCCGTATCGGGCTCGGGCTGGGGCTCGGGATCGCGCACCGGCACCGGCAGTGCGTCCGGTCCCAGGCGGACATCCGGTCGGCGTTCCTGATGGTCGATGTCGATGCCCACCGACAACTGCAGCGTGTCCGAGTCGAGCGAGTCCCGCAGCGCCCACGCCGGGTTCCGGCGCCGGGCCCGTACCCCCTCCGTCGCGAGATCCGCGAGGTCGCCGTCCGGGGCGGCCACCGACTCCCGCGCGGGCGCGGGCGGCGCCGTCCGTACGATCCGGTACAGCCTGGGCGCCGCGAGTGCCACGATCACCGCGAGGCTGGAGATCTCCGCGACCCCGGCGCCGGTCAGCCCCATCCGGGGCAGCAGCAGCAGTGTCAGACCGAGCACCAGCGCGCACAACAGGCCCTGGAGCCAGGCGAGTCCCGCCGTCCGGCTCTGCGCCCGCAGCACCGCGAAGTACGTCTCCATCACGACCCGTAGCACCGCGCCCACCGCGAACCACCGCAGCAGCGGGGTCGCCGCGTCGGCGTACGCGTCGCCGAACACGCCCAGGATGTACGGCGCCCCGATGAACAGCGCCCCGCACACCGGCAGCATGATCCGCGCCATCCGGCGCAGTGCGGCCCGCGTGTTGGCGGCCAGGCGCGCCGGGTCGTGGGAGCCCTCGACGGTCAGTGAGGCGCCCATGTTGATGGCGAGCAGATTGATCGTGCCGCCGATCGTGGTGGTGATGTAGAAGTACGCGTTGTCGGCGGAGCTGACCTGCGAGGCGACCAGGACCGGGACGAGGTAGACGACGGCGAGGGAGAACAGCGACCCGGTGTAGTCCCCGGCGAGGAAGCGGAGCGTCTCGCGCAGCGTCGGCGGCCGGGCCTGCTCGGACGTCGCCTTGACATGCCGGGGCACCAGGCGCCGGAACACCAGCCAGCCGAGCGGGATCACCGAGGTCGCGATGGCCACGACCCAGGAGACGAAGACGCCGGTCGTCGGGACGGCGACGGCGAACGCGACGAGCAGCGCCAGCTTCACCGCCGAGAACACGGTGTTGCCGACCGGCACCCACAGCGCGCTGCGCAGCCCGGTCAGCACCCCGTCCTGGAGGGTGAGCAGCGACCAGGCGACGACGGCCGCGATGAACCCGATCCCGTTCAGCGGCCCGTGCAGGAAGCGATACGACGGACCCCACATGTCGAGCGTCAGCAGGAACACCGCCGCCGCGACCGCGACGACCAGCGAACTGCCCGCGTACGTACGGAAGATGAACCGTCCGGTGGCGCGGCCGGCGATCGGGATGAAGCGGGCGAGCGCACCGGTGAGGGTCACCGCGGTGATCCCGGCGAGCAGCTTCATCGCGGCGATGGCGGCGGAGCCCTGGCCGACCGACTCCTCGCTGTAGTAGCGCGCGGCGGCCAGCCAGAACCCGAGTCCCAGGACGGCGCTGATACCGGTGTTGAGCATCAGCGCGTAGGCGTTGCGGAAGAGCTGGTTGCCGCCGCCCGGGGCGCCCTTGCGCAAGGGCGCGCTCGCGGTGGACGCCGCCTGGGCGGTCTTCGTGTCAGACACGGGTACGAATGGCCTTCCGGCGGACCTGGCGGGCTCTGCGGACCACGGCGTACCCCCGGGTGAGGGCGCGGTCCCTGGCAAACGTACGGGCGAGCGCCCGGCCCTCGACAAGCCGTGCGAACTCGGCGGCCCCGGTGGACCGCCGCACGGTGACCCGGCGCAGCGCGTACGGGCCCTGCTCGCGCCGGGCCAGACCGTTGCCGACGGCGAGTGCCTGCGCGAATCCGGCGTCCCTCACCAGTCGGCGCACCCGGCGGCTGGAGTAGCCGTACGGATAGGCGAACGAGGCCGGGCGGGTGCCGAGTTCGGCGGTGACGATCTCCCGGCAGCGGTCCAGTTCGGCCGGCAGCGCGGTGTCGCCGAGCTGGTCGAGCTGGGGGTGCGTATGGCTGTGGCCGCCGATCTCGGTGCCGGCGGCGGCGAGTTCGCGTACCTGGTCCCAGTCGAGCATGGTGTCGAGGCCGCCGCCCGTGTCGTGGGCGCCGCGCAGCCAGCCGGTCGCGACGAACACCGTGGACGTCAGGCCGTGCCGGACGAGGACGGGCAGGGCGTGCCGGTGCACGCCCTCGTACCCGTCGTCGAAGGTGATGAGGACCGGGCGGGGCGGCAGCGGGCCGCCGTCCCGCCAGATCCGGGCGAGTTCGGCGGTGGTGAGCGCGGTGTGCCCGCTCTCGCCGAGCAGCGCCATCTGTTCGGCGAACGCCTCGGGCGCGACGGACAGCGCGTGGGTCGCGTCGCTCGGACAGTGGGCGACCGAGTGGTACATCAGGATCGGAACGGCCGCCCCGGTCATGCCGGTTCCCCCTTCATGCCGGTTCCCCCCTCACACCGGTGCCTCCGTCCCGTCCCCGATCTCCCCGATCTTCGCGATCTCGGCGATCCGGAACGCCGTCCCCGACCCACGGGCCCGGTAGCTCCCGAGTGCGTACCCGCCGGCCGCCGCGAGCACTCCGGTGACGATCGCGCCCGCTCGCCCCGCGCCGCCCGGCCGGCCCAGGACCGCGTCCCGCAACCCCCGCGCGACCGAGGCGGGCAGCACCCGCGTGGTGTACCGGCGCTCCGACTCCAGGCCCTTGGCGGCGCCGACGCTCCGCGCCACCAGCGCCTTGGACAGGCCCTCCGCGTAGGTACGGGTACGGAAGTACGCGAACCGTTCGCGGCCCGCCGACACCCGGTGGTGGATGACGGCTCGGTCGTCGATGAGCAGGACGGCGTCCGGGCGGGCCCGGGTGAGCCGGATGCAGAGTTCCGTCTCCTCGCAGCCCAGGGGGCGCCGGTCGCCGTCGCGGCCGATGCCGGTCGCGAAACCGCCCACCGCGTCGAAGGCGGCGCGCCGGAAGGAGGCGTTGCCCCCGAGCACGTTCCTGACCCGTGTCCGCCCGGTGGGCAGCCCCCGGTAGGTGCAGCCCACGACCCAGTCGAACTCCTCGGGGAACCAGGCGGGCCGGCGCCCCGACGCCCAGATCGGCTCGGTCCGGCCGCCGACCGCCAGGACGCGCGGATCGTCGTACCCCTCGGTGAGACACCGCAGCCAGTGGCGCTCGGCGACGGCGTCGTCGTCGAGGAACGCGACGATCTCCCCGGCCGACGCGGCGATCCCGGTGTTGCGGCCGGCGGAGAGGCCGCGGGGCCCCGCGTTGGCGAGGACCCGCACCCCGTCCCTCACCCCGTCCGGCACCCGGCCCCGGTCACCGGTCCCCTTGTACTCCCGGGCCAGCCGGTCCAGGAGTGCCGGGTTGTGGTCGACCACGAGCAGGGTCTCCCGCGCGGGCAGCGACTGGGCCCGCACCGAGGCGACCGCCGCGAGGATGTCCTCCCAGCGGTCCTCGGTGTACGCGCAGATCACGACCGACACCGAACGGGTCGGGTGGGCGGAAGAGGTCAAGACGCCTCTCCCCGGGCGGTGTCGAGGGTGGGTCCGGTGACGCGCAGCCGCCGCGCCCGCCGGTTGGACCGCTCCTTGAGGATCACCTTGAGCACGCGCAGCCCGTCCCGCACGGCCCGCAGATTGCTCGCGCCATGGATCCGCAGATACTCGTGGCTCGGGATCTCCTGCACCTTCAGGCCCGCCGTGACGACCCGGATGTTCATCAGGGTCTCCACCTCGAAGCCGGTGCAGTCGAGGTCGATACGGTCCAGGCAGCGGCGCCAGAACGCGTTGTAGCCGTAGCACAGATCGGTGTAGCGGGCGCCGAACTTGGCGTTGACCACCGCGCACAGGGCGCGGTTGCCGAGCTTGCGGATCAGGGTCATGTCGCTGGTGCCGCCGCCGTTGGCGAAGCGGGAGCCCTTGGCGAAGTCGGCGCCCGAGACGAGGGCGGAGACATAGCTGACGATCTCGTTGCCGTCGGCCGAGCCGTCCGCGTCGACCATCACGATGATGTCGCCGGTGCACGCCTCGAATCCGGTGATCAGGGCATCACCCTTGCCCTTGCCCATTTGCCGTACGACTTTGACGTCCGGCCACAGGTCGCGTGCCACACGCACCGTGTCGTCCGTCGAATTCCCGTCGACGAGGACCACTTCGTGAATCCACGCGGGCAGGGTCTTGAACACGTACGGGAGATTCTCCGCCTCATTCATGGCGGGGATCACGACGCTCACGGGCGGGGTGATCGCCAGGTGTGAGGAAATAGGCCGGTACTCGACTTCGGCTAAGGGATCTTCGCCCGGCAGCGCCGGGCGCACAGCAGAACTCATGCGTTTGTTCCCTCTCGTCCGGTGGACCGCCCGCCCCTGGGCGGTCCCGATGAATGTCCGGTTCGAAAGGGGGGTTCTCACCCCAGGTCATGCGGTAATCGATCTCCGTACCAACCGCGGGTGAGCTGGTGAAGCTGTTGCGCGGCACGCGACTCGGCCCCCTGTGCGGTGACCGGGCACGGCACCCCCCTGGCGCGTCCCGTCCCGGAATTCGTCGCGCGGTCCTGAGCCCTCCCCTGGAGCCGCCTTGACGATTGTCCGATGCGGGTGGATGTATGACGGTATTGATGGTGGAGACTGTATGGCAAGACCTGGAACGATGGTCTGCCTTTCTGCGGTTTTGGCCCGCTTTCACAGGCTCATATGGATTCTTTAATTCCTGTTGTCGAACATGTCTAGCCCCTCGAACGGATTTTTCCTATCCGTTTGAGCAATTGATCGGCCGGTTCGAACAGTTCCGGCCGTGACAGCACCGCGTTGCGCAGCGCCCGGACCGGTGCGCGGCGCGCCCGGTGTCCGACCGCCACCGGGTGACGGCGCGTCACCCAGCCCTCGGACACGGTCAGTTCCCGTGTCCTGAGGGAGTCCTTGTATTCCTTCTGGCCGCGCCCCAGGTCGAGATAGGCGATGCCGTCGGCGGCGGCGCCCTCGGCCATCCGCAGATGCAGCACGAGCCCGGGGGAGTACTTGGCGAACGCCGGGTCGTACGCGGGGAACCAGCAGGCGAGCACCCGCTCCGAGCGCAGCCCCAGATGCGCGGCGACCGGCACCCGGCCCGCGTACAGCACGGACAGGATGCCCGCGAACTGCTGGGAGCGGGAGTGGAAGAGATGCCGGACCAGGCCGGTGATCCACTCGTGCGCGAAGCGGTCGCTGCGGCCGGTCCTGCGGTACTGCGCCGACTTCCACTCCATCAGGGTGCGCAGCACCTCGGGGTCCCGCTCGTCGTGGACGTAGCGCACCTCGCCGTGGTCGCGGGCGAGCCTGCGTTCCTTGGCGAGGGTGGTGCGGGTGAACTTCGGTGACCGCTCGCGGAGTCGGGCGAGATACGCCTCGTACCCCTCGTCGACGTCCATGACGGGGGACGGGAACGTCCCGGACACCCCGGCCGCGAACGGCGTCTGACCCTCCACCAGATGGTCGAACTCGAACAGGGCGAGCCCGCAGTCCCGCAGCAAATCCCGTGCGTCCCAGCGGAATCCGGGCCGGTGCACCAGGCCCTGGCTGTCCGAGACGCCGAGGCCGACGGCCCGGCCGACCCCGGTGGCGGTCCGCTGGTACGGGAAGAACGCCGCCGGTTCCCCGTTCTCGCGGACGACCGCGATCCGTACCCCGCGCCGATGGCGGCCGACCGCGAGCGTGAACTCGGGGGACAGGAAGGGATTCGCCAGCTCGGGTGAGCCGTTCAGATGCGCCTTGGACTGAAGGGCCGTCCAGGCCGCCCGGTCGGCGACGGTGAGGTCGCCGGGGCGGTACACGCTGATGTCCACGTCAGGAGGTCCGCCTTCGCGCCGTACGGCCGCGCAGCCGCCGTACCAGTACCAGCAGGAGTATGAGCGAGCTGAGGGCGGTGACGGCGGCGACCCCGCCGGTGGCCGACCACCGGTGGAAGGCGAGCATGGCCTGGGCCACCAGCATGTCGATCGCGACCGCTCCGGCGAGGGACGCGAGCAGCCGGCCCCACGGTTCCATGCCGTGCAGGGCCGCGCCGACGGCGGACGCGGGCGCGGCGAGCAGCAGGAACAGGGCACAGGGCCCGCGCAGCGGCGATTCGCCGGCGGTCAGGACGAGATACGCGCCGGCCCCCGCGACGGCGACGGCCACGCCCGCGAGCAACGGCAGGAGACCTGTGCCGTGTGGTGCTGGCTTGACAGCTATGGTCTGCATGGGCGACTTTGCCCCCCGAAGCGCCGGATGCCGGGCTTCAATGTCGCGCAGCGCCCGGTGGCCCGTCAAGACGCCGACGCCGCGCACGGGTGTTCCCCGGAGGCCACCGGGCCCCCGGGGAACTCACGTCCGTACAGGGCGTGTTGACGCTGCGTCGGACGTTAAGGGACGAGCCTCAGCAGCTTGTTGGGGGAGCCGGTGCCGGGGCCGGTGACGACCCCGTTGGTGGCGCCGTTCACCAGGGCCGTGGAGACCTGAGCGGGCGTCGCGGTGGTGTGACCCGCGAGGTAGACGGCGGCGGCGCCCGCGACGTGCGGGGTGGCCATCGAGGTGCCCGAGATGGTGTTCGTGGCGGTGTCGCTGGTGTTCCAGCCCGCCGTGATCGAGACACCGGGTGCGAACAGGTCGAGCGATGCGCCGAAGTTCGACCAACTGGCCTTGGCGTCGGTGTTGCTGGTGGCGCCGACCGTGATGGCCTCGGCGACCCGCGCGGGCGAGTACGAGGTGGCGTTGAGCCCGTTGTTGCCGGCCGCGACCGCGTAGGTCACGCCGCTGGCGATGGAGTTGCGCACCGCCGTGTCGAGGGTGGCGCTGGCGCCGCCGCCGAGCGACATGTTGGCGACCGAGGGACCGCTGTGGTTCCGGGTCACCCAGTCGATGCCCGCGATGACGCCGGCGGTGGTCCCGGAGCCGTTGTTGTCGAGCACACGGACGGCCACGATCCTGGCGCTCTTGGCGACGCCGTAGGTCCTCCCGGCGATCGTCGTGGCGACATGCGTGCCGTGGCCGTTGCCGTCCTGGGCGACGTTGTCACCGTCGACGGCGTCGTATCCGTTGGAGGCCCGGCCCGCGATCTCGGAGTGCGTGATCCGTACGCCGGTGTCGATGACGTACGCCGTCACACCGCTGCCCGCGGAGTCCGGGTAGGTGTAGGTGCCGGAGAGCGGAAGGGCGGCCTGGTCGATCCGGTCCAGGCCCCAGGGGGCGTTGTTCTGGGTGGCGTCGACCTGGACGCGCTGGTTCTGCTCGACGGAGGCCACCGCGGGGTCGGCGGCCAGTCTCCGGGCCTCGGTCGCCGTCAGGTTGGCCGCGTAGCCGTTGAGGGCGGTGCCGAAGGTCTTCTTCACCGTGCCGCCGTACTTCGATATCAGGCCCTTGGCCTGGGGCGTTGCCGCGCGCAGGCCCGCGCTCTTCTTGAGTGTCACGAGGTAGCTGCCGGCGATGGCGTCCGGCGATCCGGCGGCGAGCACCGTGCCCTCGGCGGGGGCCGCCTGGGCGGGCAGGGCGGTGACGGTGCCCAGCAGGCCGGCCGCGGTGGCCACGGAGATCGCGACCGCGAGGCGGGTCTTGGTGGAGGTGCGCTGGTGTGCCATGTAGAGGGGTCCTCCTCTAGGCGGGCGCGCCGTGGGGGGCGCGCTCTGTGGGGGGACGTGACGCGTGTTCGCGGCACGTTCACAAGCGGACCCGGATCGATGAGTTCCGTTCCGGGCATGCTCAGCAGAGTGGACGGTCTACGGGCGTAGCTCAAGAGTCTTGACGGTTTGTCACGCCCCTGACATGCGGCTGCAATCGAACACGGAACGAACGAGACGGGTGCGTCCAGGAAAGTCTTGGCATGAACACTTCCAGTCAACTGGGGTGCGTGGTACCACAGTTGTGGCAGAGATCCTGCTAAAGGGAGGTTCCATGAGACGTTTCCGAATTTCCGCCTACATGACCTCGCTCCTCCTCGCCGCCTCGTTCGCCCTCACCGGGGCGGCGACGGCGAACGCGTCCGAACAGGCCGCGCCCACCGGGTATGTGGCGCTCGGGGACTCGTATTCCTCGGGTGTCGGGGCCGGCGCGTACGACAGCTCCAGTGGCGACTGCAAGCGCACCAGCCGCGCCTATCCCGCCCTCTGGGCAGCCGCCCACTCACCCTCGACGTTCAACTTCACCGCTTGCTCAGGCGCTCGAACGGGTGATGTCCTGGCGAACCAGATGAGCCCCCTCGGCTCAGGCACCGGGCTCGTCAGCATCTCCGTCGGTGGCAACGACGCCGGATTCTCGGACGTCATGACGACCTGTGTGCTGCAGTCCGAAGCCACCTGCCTGGCCCGTATCAACACCGCGCGGACCTACGTCAGCAACACGCTGCCCGGCCTGCTCGACAACGTCTACTCGACGATCAGCGCCAAAGCCCCCGCCGCCCACGTGGTCGTGGTCGGCTACCCCCGCTTCTACAAGATCGGCGGCAGTTGCGTCGTCGGTCTCTCCGACACCGTCCGGTCCGCCATAAACTCGGCGGCCGACCTCCTCAACGACGTCACCGCGAAGCGCGCCGCCGACCACGGCTTCAGCTTCGGCAATGTGACGTCACGCTTCACCGGACACGAGATCTGCTCCGGTGACGCCTGGCTGCACAGCGTCAACTGGCTCAACATCGGCGAGTCGTACCACCCGACGGCCGCCGGCCACTCCGGTGGCTATCTCCCCGTGTTCACCTCGGCCGCCTGACCTCCCCACGAGGTCGGTCGTCACGAGTCCGGTGTGGAGGAGACCCCGCCCGTCGGGGTCTCCGTCCGGCAGGTCACCGAGAACGCCACCAGGTTCGACGTCGCCCGGACCGGACTCCGGACCTCCACGCCGATCGCGTTCTCGTACGTGGCGTCCGCCGTGTACGTCAGCTCGACATGCGTGACCTGCTTGGTCGTTCCGCCACCCGACGGGAACGACAGCGTCTTCCACCCCGGGTCCGACGGCTCGCCCGACCGGGTCACCCAGCGGTACTCGACGTCGACCGGGACCCGGCCCACCGTGAACGCCGCCGTGAAGGTGGGCGCCTCGGCCGCCGGCGCCGGGCAGGGCCCTGTGTACGTGGTGCGGGCCGCCGTGACGGTCACCCGGACGGACTGCGCCGGCGTGGTGTGCCCACCTCCGGCCGCCCCGCCCGTCTTCCCGCTGCCACTGCTCGCGCTCGCCCCGTCGCCCGTACTCGGGCTCGGGCTCTTCGCGCTCGCCTCTCCGGCCGAATCGCTCGCGGTGGGGGCGCCCGTATCGCTTGGGCTGCTGCTCGCACCGGTGTTGCCCTTGTCGCCTCCGTCGCCGCGAGTGGCCAGGGCGTAGCCGAGGCCACCGAGCGCGAGGGCCAGGACGGCCACGCCCGCCGTGACCGCGAGGGCGGTGCGGCGGGGGCGCCGGGCGTCCGGCTGCGGCGTCGGGTGCGGTGACGGAAGTGGGGGAGTGGGTGACGATCCCGGTCGCGATCCCTGACCCGATCGCGGCCCCGGTCCCGGTCCCATCGGGGCGATGACCGTGGGGAGTTGGGACGGGTCGGGCGACCCGGCGCCGGCACTTCGGGGCGCGGTGCCGCCCGCCGCGACGATCCGCAGCGCCCGCTCGGCCTCTCCGGCGGACATCCGGTCCACCGGATCCTTGCGCAGCAGCCCCTCGATCACCGGCGCCAACGGACCCGCCAGCCGGGACGGCGGCAACTCCTCGTCGACCACGGCCCGCAGGGTGTTGAGGGGCGTCGCCTGGCGGAACGGTGACTGGCCCTCCACCGTCGCGTACAGCAGCACGCCCAGCGACCACAGGTCGGACTCGGGGCCCGGACGGTGGCCCAACGCCCGCTCCGGGGCGAGGAATTCGGGTGAGCCGATCACCTCGCCCGTCATGGTGAGCGCCGAGGTGCCCTCGACCGTCGCGATCCCGAAGTCGGAGAGGACGACCCGGCCGTCATTCGCGATCAGGACATTGCCCGGCTTCACATCGCGATGCAGGACGCCCGCCTCGTGCGCCGCCCGGAGCGCGGCCAGGACCTCGGCGCCCACCTCGGCGGCACGGCGCGGGGACATCGGGCCCTCCGCGTCGAGCACGTCCGACAGGGAGAGCCCCCGGATCAATTCCATCACGATCCAGGGACGGCCGCCCTCGGCCGCCACGTCGTACACGGTGACCACACCGCGGTGCGCCACGCGGGCGGCGGCCCATGCCTCGCGCTCCAGACGCGCGTACAGCCGCTCGACATCGGACTGCGGCAGTCCGGCCGGGGCGCGGACCTCCTTGACGGCGACCTCGCGGTGCAGCACCTCGTCGAAGGCGCGCCACACGGTGCCCATGCCGCCCTCACCGAGCGGGGTCATCAGCCGGTAGCGATCCGCGATCAGCCGGGGACCGCCCGGTGGCTCGCTGCCGTGACTCCCGTCACCCTTGGCGTGGCCGTGGCCTTCACTGCTCGGGTCCTGCGTCACCGGCGGTCCCCATCTGCGACGGTGCGATCTCAGCACAAAACTAGCTCAATCCGGGCCGATTGCGGCCCTCTCTGCGGTCGTCCGGTGGCTCCCCTCGCGGCCACCGGCGACGAAGCGCAGGTCGTTCGATACGGACGAGATGGCCAGATCGTTGCGCTTCGGTGTCATCCGGTCATCCCGTGCGGCAATCTGTCCAACTCGCCCTGGATTCAGGTGGATTAGCACAGTGGTTGTCAACCCCCTTACCGGGAAGGTGAATCCTGCGGGCGGGATACACGAGTGTCACGAGGGGGCGATAGGGTTAACCTGCCCTGGGCCGGGTGCCCTCGTACGGGTGGGGAGTGACATGGAACAGATAACAGTGCGCAGCAGGGCTCGTGTCCCTGCGATCACCTGCGGGAGCAGTGCGACCAGCTCGCGCCTCGACCGCCATCTCGCGGTGCTCGGCGGTCCCGCCGTCCCTCAGCGTGAGACGGCGGAGGCGACGTCGCTGATGCGTGAACTCACGTCGCGTGACGTCGCGCACGACCGCAGCAGCAGGGGCGCGCGGGTGCGACGGGTGTCGCTCTTCGCACCGCTGCGCCGCCTGCGCCGCTCGCTCTTCGGCGGGCGCTGAGGCGCGGCGGACCGTCCCGGCGCGACGCCGCGCTCTTTGCGACCGTCATCCCCACGGCACGCGGCGCCGCCCCGGTACGGCCGAGCGAACCCCGGCCCCGACGACCCTTTTCCGGTGCACCCGCCCCCGGTCACACCACTCCCGGCACCACCGTGACCGGCGGCATCGCACCCGGCGGCACCCGACCCGGCCCTCCCCACCGAGTCACCCCTGACCGCCCGTCATTCACCCCTCCGCGTTCGCGTACCGCCGTACCGCGAGCGGTACGAACACCACGAGCAGCACCCCGCACCACGCGAGTGAGCCCGCCACCGGATGCGCCACCGGCCAGGCGGCGCCCTCCGGCACCGACGCGTTGCCGAACAGTTCCCGCGCCGCCGTCGACACCGCGCTGATCGGGTTCCACTCCGCGACCGCGCGCAGCCCGCTCGGCAGGTTGTCCGTCGGGATGTACGCGTTCGACAGCAGCGGCAGGATGAACGTCGCACCGCCGAGCTGTCCCGCCGCCTCCTCGCTGCGCGTCAACAGCCCGAGGAACACCCCGATCCAGCAGGTCGCCACCCGCAGCAGCAGCAACAGGCCCACGGCGCCGACCGCTTGGAGCGCGCCGCCCTCGATCCGCCAGCCCACCGCGAGACCCACCAGCATCAGCGGGACCAGACCGGCGGCCGTCAGCAGCAGATCGGACACCACCTGCCCCAGCGGCACCGCGGCCCGGCTCATCGGCAGGGTGCGGAACCGGTCCATGACGCCCCGGTGGGAGTCCTGGGCGGCCTGGAACATGCCCGACATCAGGCCGTTCGCCGCGGTCGCCACCAGCAGCCCCGGCACCAGGAACGACCGGTACTCCTGCCCCGGCACGGCAAGCGCGCTGCCGAACACATAGCCGAAGAACAGCAGCATCGTGATCGGCATGGTCTGGGTGAGGATCAGCAGCCCCGGGTTGTTCCGCACCCGCCGCAGATGCCGGCCGAGCACCGCCGCGCCGTCGTACGCGAGAGCCGTACCGCCGGTCGCGAGGCCCATGCCACCGGATCCCTCCGTGCGGCTCGCGCCGGCGGATCCCTCCGTGCGGCTCATGTCACCAGATTCCTTCGTGAGGCTCATGCCACCAGGTCCTTCCGGTCGGTCGCGCGTCCGGTCAGCCGGAGAAACGCGTCGTCGAGAGTCGGCGGGCGCAGGCTCGCGTCGAGCAACGGCACACCCGCCGCGTCCAGTTCACGCACCAGCCGGGGCAGCGTCAGCGTCGGATCGAGCGCGACGGCGCCCACCGTGTTCCGCTCCTGGTCCAGGACCGGTTCCGAGCCGGTCAACCGGTCCAGCACCCCGGCGGCGGAGGCCAGCGCGTCCGTGTGCGTGACGACCACCTCCGCGTACGCGCCGACGACCGCCTTCAGTTCGGCGGGGCTGCCCTGGTGCGCCACCCGGCCCCGGTCCACCAGGACGACGGTGTCCGCGAGCCGGTCCGCCTCCTCCAGGTACTGCGTCGTGAGCAGCACCGTCGTCCCGTCCGCCGCCAGGTCGCGCACCGCCCGCCAGATCTGGTTACGGCTCGCCGGGTCCAGGCCCGTCGTCGGCTCGTCCAGGAACAGCACCGCCGGTGGCGTGATCAGACTCGCGGCCAGATCGAGCCGCCGGCGCATCCCGCCCGACCAGCCGGTGACGGGACGGTCCGCCGCGTCGGCCAGGCCGAAGCGGTCGAGCAGGTCGTCGGCGCGGGCCCGGCCCGCCGCGCCCCGCACCCGGCGCAGCCGGGCGAACAGCCGCAGGTTCTCGCGGCCCGTGAGGTCACCGTCCACCGAGGCGTTCTGGCCGGTCACGCCGATGGCCGCGCGGACCGCGTGCGGCGCGCGCATCAGGTCGTGCCCCGCGACCCGGGCCGAGCCCGCGTCGGGCCGCAGCAGCGTCGCCAGGACGCGCACCGCCGTGGTCTTGCCCGCGCCGTTCGGCCCGAGCAGCCCGCAGACCGAGCCCTGGGCGACCGCGAGATCCAGTCCGCGCAGCGCGTGCACGGTCTCGCCCCGGGAATGGAATCGCTTCTCCAGACCCTCACTAAGTACAGCGTACGTAGTAGTCATGGACCGAGCATAGCCCACTACGTACGTTGTACGTAACTACGATGGTCGTGAGGTGATCGACAGATGTCAGGGCGCAGTGCCGTACCCGAAGTGATCTGGGCCCGCGCCGAGCGCGCGGGCCGGGGGCCCCGGCCCGCCTACAGCCGTGCCGACATCGCGGCGGCGGCCGTGCGGATCGCCGACGAGGGCGGGATCGACGCGGTGGCGATGCGCCGGGTCGCCGCCGAGCTGGGGTGCGGCACGATGTCGCTCTACAACTACGTGCCACGCAAGGAGGATCTGTACGAGCTGATGGTCGACGCCGTCAGCGCCGAGTACGACCTCGCGGAGCCGACCGGGGACTGGCGCGCCGATCTGGTCGGACTCGCCCACCAGATGCGTGCCCTGATGCACCGTCACCCCTGGATGCCCGGACTGATGTCACCCGTCTACGGGTTCAGCCCGCACGCCATGGACTTTCTGGAGCACTGTCTGACCTGCCTCGACCCGCTCGACGCCCCGTCGGGCACGAAGATGGTGCTGGTGGCCATGGTCACCGGCGTGGTGACGACGTATGTCTCCAACGAACTCGCCACGGTGGAGCGCGCCCGGTCCCTGCCCTGGTCCGAGGCCGCGGAGAACGCGGCGCGCGGCGCCTATCTGGGCAGCCGGCTGGCGACCGGCGCCTATCCGCGACTGGCCGCCGCCTTCGCCCAGGACGCGGGCTCCGCCGACGTGGACGCGGTCTTCGAAGGGATCGTGCACCGGGTCCTGGACGGGTTCGCGTAACCGGATCGCGTAGCGGAGGCTTCCAGGACGCCCCAGGACGCCTACAACAGGGCGAACTGGCCCTCCGGGCCCTCTTCCGGGTGGTCCAGGACCGAGGCAGGGCGGCGGGCCGAATCCGGGGGCGGGACAACACCCTCGCGGCGCAGGTCCGTTCGGGTCACCGGTGCCGCCGGGGTCGCCGACCGCGCGCGGTCGGGGCGGAGTTCGGCGAGCAGGGTCAGGACCGTGACGAGTTCCAGCAGGTCCGAGGTCCAGGGCTGCGGCCATGCCGCCGGGCGGATCGCTTCGAGGGTGCCCGGTTCGGCGGGCTCCACGCGCCGTGCGAACCACGCGTCGAGTACCCGTACCCCGCCCACCTGGAAGTCCCACGCGGCGGCGGGCACCGGCGCGATCCGGCCCTCGTCCAGGTGCAGGGCCTCCTCCTCGCGGTCGTAACGGAGTTCGAGGGGGCGTGCGGGCAGCGGAGCGCGGACGTACGGGCGTCGGCCGCCCGGCAGCTTCGGCCGCTCCCCGTCGCCCCGACGCATCAGCCGCAGCATCCGGTGCCCCGCCGCCGTGCCCCGGGCCCACTCGTCGGCGTCGCCCGTGAGCGGTACGGCACAGCCGTCGGGACCCGGCCGGGCGGCGGCCACGATCCAGGCCAGCAGATCGAGCGGCGCGGGAGAGTGGCCCAGACGCTCGCCCAGGTGGTCGATGAGGCCCGGTGCCAGATTCGGTTCGGCGGCGCCGGGACGCCGGTACAGCGGCCGGACGCGTCCGGTGCGGGGCGTCGGGGCGCGGCCAGGGGCCGGTTTCGGCTGCGGTGCGGCGAACGGCAGCAGCGACGACACGAGCAGCGCGGGACCGGTCGTGTCGGGGCCGCCCGGCTGCTCGACGGCGAAGACCTGGTGGGAGTCCGCGACCCGCCACAACTCGGGGCGTGCCGCGTCGATCAGCCGGTGATCGGGGATCAGCCACTGCTCGTCGAAGGGCCCGTACAGCACCCGCACCGGCTCGGGACAGGGTCCCGACTCACGGGCGATGCGCCCGGTTCCGGTGGCCTGGCCCGGCAGTTGGGCGACGGCGGAGTGCGGGGTACGGGACCGGGTCACCCCGAACAGCGCCTCACGGTCCGGCCCCTGGGCCTTGACGAGGGTGTCCCACCGGGCCTTGAGGGACGCGGGGTCGGGGGCGAGAGGCCAGCCCCGGCCAGGCCGTGGCGCTGCGACGGACCACGGCATGAGGTCCGCGAGCAGCGGTGCGTCGTCGTGCGTCACGCCCGGCATCGTACGACGACGTCACCGCCCACCGTAGAGCGCCATTGCCCCCGGCGGCACGGTGCCCTGAGAGCGGACCGATCTCCCCAGGGCACCGCTGCCACCCGGCCCGGAGTCGGTTCGACTCCCCGCCGCAGTGGCGCTCGGCCGCCGCGAACCGGCCCGGCGGTGCCGAACCCCCCGGCTGGGGGCGGCTTGGCACCGCCGGCACGCCCTGTCACCGCGGGCGCGGGTCACGCGCGTCCAACCCCGGTCACGCCGACCGCGTCGCTCAGTGGGCGTCCAGCGTCACCGTGAACGAGAAGCGGTCGCCGCGGTAGTGGATCTGGGCGACGTCCAGGGCTCGGCCGTCCTCGTCGTAGGTGATGCCGGTGTAGTGCAGGATCGGGCTCAGCAGCGGGACTTCGAGGAGGCGGGCCGTGTCCGGGTCGGCGAGGCGGGCCTCGACGGTGTCCGTGATCCGGCTGATCCGGACGCCCACGACATCCCGCAGGACCTTGGTCATCGGCCACCGTTCGAGATCCGCCGGGTCGACGCGCGCCGCGATCTCGGGGCGCACGATGTTCCGGGCGTGGTTGGTCGGTTCGCCGGTCTTCTCGTCACTGCGCAGCCGGTGGTACATCGCCACCTCGGTCAGGTCCGGGAAGTGCTCCGCGAGTTCGGACGGCACCGGCACCGTGCCCTGGTCGAGGAGCCGGGCGGTCATCCCCGACTGCTGTGCCACGATCGCGTCGACCGACCCGAGCAGCCGCACCGGCGCCCCGCGCCGCACGGCAGGTTCGATGAAGGTGCCCCGGCGCCGGTGCCGGGTGATCAGGCCCTCGTCCTCCAGCTCCTTCAGCGCCTGCCGCATCGTCAGCACGCTCACGCCGTAGTGCCCCGCCAACTGCTCCTCGGTGGGCAGCCGCAGCGGGGCCTCGGGCGAACGCCCCAGTATCGAGGCCCTCAGCGACTGCGACACCTGATACCACAGCGGCAGTTTTCGATTCAGGACGATCGAGTCCGGTGCGAAAGCGGTCACGACATCTCCCGGATCGGTTCCTCGGCGCGCCCTCACCCGGTACGCGCCCGGCGCACGCGCCCCCTGCGCTACGCGTTCCCGAAGTGGCGCTCCAGACCTTGCCACACATCGTCGTACCGCGGCTGGAGATGGTCCGCTCCGGCGGCCTGCGCGGTCGTGACCACCGGCCAGCGCGTCTCGAACATGAAGGCGAGTCCGTCGTCGATCTTCTGCGGACGCAGCTCGGCGGCGCTCGCCTTCTCGAAGGTGTCCCGGTCGGGACCGTGCGCCGACATCATGTTGTGCAGGGAACCGCCGCCCGGCACGAAGCCGCCCTTGCCCGCGGTCTTCGCGTCGTACGCGCCCTCGATCAGGCCCATGTACTCGCTCATCACATTCCGGTGGAAGTACGGCGGCCGGAAGGTGTCCTCGCCGACCAGCCATCGCGGCGCGAACACCACGAAGTCGGCGCCGGCCAGGCCAGGGGTGTCGGACGGCGACGTCAGGACCGTGAAGATCGACGGGTCCGGATGGTCGTAGCTGACCGAGCCGATGACGTTGAAGGTGCGCAGGTCGTACACGTACGGCGTGAGGTTGCCGTGCCAGGCGACCACGTCCAGCGGCGAGTGGTCGTAGGTCGCGGTCCAGAGGTTGCCGCAGAACTTGTTGACGACCTCGACCGGACCCTCGCTCTCCTCGTACGCGGCCACGGGCGCCCGGAAGTCACGGGCGTTCGCCAGACCGTTGGCGCCGATCGGGCCGCGCTCCGGGAGCTGGAACGGCTGCCCGTAGTTCTCGCAGACATAGCCGCGCGCCGCGTCACCCAGCAGCTCGACCCGGAACCGGACACCGCGCGGGATCAGCGCGACCTCGCCGGGGCGGACCGCCAGCAGGCCGAGTTCGGTGCGGAGCAGCAGCTCACCGCGCTCGGGCACGATCAGCAACTCGCCGTCGGCGTCGCTGAAGACGCGCTCCGTCATGGAGGCCGTCGCGTGGTAGAGGTGCACCGCCATGCCGGCGCGCTGCACCGCGTCGCCGTTCCCACCGAGCGTCCACAGGCCCGCCAGGAAGTCCGTACCGGCGCCCGGCTCGGGCAGCGGGTCCCAGCGCAGCCGGTTCGGGTCCGGCGTGGTCTCGGTGAAGGGCGCGGTGCGCAGCGCGCCGTTGTCCGTGCGGACGAACGCCGGGTGCGCCGCCGAGGGGCGGATCCGGTACAGCCACGAGCGGCGGTTCCGCTCCCGGGGCTCCGTGAACGCCGTACCGCTCAACTGCTCCGCGTAGAGCCCGAGCGGGGCGCGCTGCGGTGAGTTGCGGCCATGCGGAAGGGCTCCCGGGACGGCCTCGGTGCTGTGCTCGTTCCCGAACCCCGAGAGGTAGGTCAGGCCCTCGGCGGTCTTCCGCGCCGAGTCCTCCGGGATCTTCCGCGCACCGTCGCCGCTCATCGTTGCTCCCTCACCCCTCGCCAGCATTCCTATGCTTCACCATAGGATTCGGCTTTTCCTGGCGCAAGAGGAGCCGTCAAGGTGAGGGGTCCTCTACTCTCCCGGAATGGCGACACCTCGGCGATCTCGTACAGCGTTCGCGGTCCGCGCCCTGCTCGCGGGCATGTTGCTGACCGTGGCGGTCGCCTGTGGCGGCGGCGCGGACGGCCCCGCGGCGGCCGGACCCAGTCCTTCCGTGTCCACGGTCGGCAAGCTCCTCGACAGCACGGACGAGCAGGGGCGCCAGTACCGCGAGGTCGACGAGGACGAGGCGCCCGGCATCGGTCTCGCCGTACGCCCCGACGACTCCGACGACGGCTGGCGCGTCCGGCTCACGGTCCACCGGTTCCGGTTCGCGCCCCCGGGCACGGACTCCGTCGCGGTCCCCGGACGCGGCTATGTGCTGCTGTTCCTCGACGGCCGCCCGCTCGACCGGCTGCGCGGCCCCGACTTCCATCTGCCCGGTAGCCGCCTCTCCCGGGGTACACACGCCCTCACCGCACGGCTGTACGCGGACGACGGCACCGTATGGGCGGTCAAGGGCAAACCGATCGAGGGCACCGCCGACCTCACGGCCCAGCCCCGGGCGACCCGGTGAGGCACCTCGTTCCGTTCCGTGCGGAACGCCCTCCCTGAGCAACCCCCTCCGCTCCCGTGAGCAACCCCCTCCGCGTCCGTGAGGACCCCCGTCCCCTTCCGTGAAAGGCACCATGAAGACCGAGCCCGACGAGAACCCCCTGTCCGGTCCGGCCCCCGTCGGCGGCACAGGCGCCCGGGTCGCACCCCTGCGCCGCGCCCCCGTCCAGCGGCGCAGCGCCCAGCGGCTCAGTCGTATCCTCGACGCCTGCGCGGACCTGCTGGACGAGGTCGGTTTCGACGAGTTGAGCACCCGGTCCGTGGCACAGCGCGCGGGCGTCCCGATCGGGTCGGTGTACCGCTTCTTCGACAACAAGCGCGCGATGGCCGGCGCCCTCGCCGAACGCAACCTCCAGCACTACGCCGAGCGCGTCACCCAGCGGACGGCCACGATCCCCGCCGGGGACTGGCGCGGTGTGGTGGACGCCGTGCTCGACGAGTACCTGGCCATGAAACGGACCGTCGCCGGATTCGCGCTGGTCGACTTCGGCAACCAGATCCCCATCGGGGCGCCCGACGCGGCCCCCAACACCCGGGTCGCGGACCGCCTCGCGGAACTCCTGGCCGGGCACATCGGCCGCACGCCCGACCCGTCCCTGCGGCTCACCTTCCTGGTCGCCGTCGAGTCCGCCGACGCGCTGGTCCGGCTCGCGTTCCGGATGGACCCGGCAGGCGACGAACGGATCATCGAGGAGACGAGGGCACTGCTGCGGGCCTATGTGGCACGCACCCTCGACTGACGCCTCCCGCCGGTGACGCCCCCGCCAGGTCTCCCCTTCGTGCATACCGCTCGGTATGCTCGGAGGGCCGGCGCGACAGCGCTACCGCCGCACCCGGGAGTGCCCATGTCAGCAGCATCGGAAGCCGTCCGTACCGCGAAGACCCCTCGTACCGCGCCGCGTATCTGCCCCCTCTGCGAGGCCACCTGCGGGCTCACGCTCACCATCGAGGGCACCCGGGTCACCGGCGCGCGCGGGGACCGCGACGACGTGTTCAGCCAGGGCTTCATCTGTCCCAAGGGCGCGTCCTTCGGCGCCGTCGACAACGACCCGGACCGGCTGAGCCGCCCCCTGGTCCGCCGGGACGGCGCCCTGCGCGAGGCCACCTGGGACGAGGCGTTCGACGCGGTCGCCGCCGGACTGCGGGGCGTCGTGGACGCCCACGGACCGCACGCCGTCGGCGTCGTCCTCGGCAATCCCAACGTGCACACCATGGCGGGCGCCCTCTACCCGCCGCTGCTGCTCGCCGGCCTCGGCACCCGGAGCCTGTTCACGGCCAGCACGGTCGACCAGATGCCCAAACACGTCTCCAGCGGACTCCTCTTCGGCGACGCGCACGCCATCCCCGTACCGGACCTGGACCACACCGACCACCTGCTGCTCCTGGGCGCCAACCCGGTCGAGTCCAACGGCAGTCTGTGCACCGCCCCCGACTTCCCCGGCAAGCTCAAGGCGCTGCGCGCCCGGGGCGGCACCCTGACCGTGGTCGACCCGCGCCGCACCCGTACCGCCCGGCTCGCCGACCGCCATCTCGCGATCCGGCCCGGCACCGACGCGCTGCTGCTCGCGGCCATGACGCAGGTCCTTTTCGAGGAGAAACTCACCGACCTCGGCGCCCTCACCGACCAGGTGCAGGGTATCGACGAACTACGCGCAGCCGTACGGGAGTTCACCCCCGAGGCGGTCACCGGCGCCTGCGAGGTGTCGGCCGACACCATCCGGGAGCTGGCCCGGGAACTGGCCGCCGCGCCGACCGCCGCCGTGTACGGCCGGATCGGCAGCAGCACCGTCTCCTTCGGCACCCTCGCGAGCTGGCTGGTCGACGTCCTGAACATCCTCACCGGCAATCTCGACCGCCCCGGCGGCGCCCTGTTCCCGCAGTCGGCGACGGACAAGCCGCCCCGGCCCGCGGGACCCGGCAAGGGCTTCGCACTCGGCCGCTGGTGCTCCCGGGCCGGCGGCCACCCCGAGGCCAAGGGCGAACTGCCGCTCGCCGCCCTCGCCGAGGAGATCGACACCCCGGGCCGGGGCGGACCCGGCGCCCTCACCGAAGGCCCGATCCGCGCCGTGATCTCCATCGCCGCCAACCCGGTCCTGTCCGCACCGGACGGCGACCGCCTCGACCGGGCCCTGGAATCCCTCGACTTCATGGTCAGCGTCGACCCGTACCTGAACGAGACCTCGCGCCACGCGCATGTGGTGCTGCCCCCGCCGCCGCCGTCCCGCAGCGCGCACTACGACTTCGCGTTCAACATGTTCGCGGTGCGCAACCAGGCCCGCTACACCCCCGCCGCCGTCCCTCTCGACCCGGGCGCGATGGACGAGACCGAGATCCACGCCCGGCTGATCCTCGCCGCGTCCGGCCTGCACGGCGCCGATCCGTCCGCCGTGGACGCCCTCGCCGTCGACAGCACGCTCGGCAAGGCCGTCGCCGACCCGCACGGACCAGTCCACGGCCGCGACCCGAAGGAACTCGCCGCACTGCTCACCGGCGGGACGGGGCCCGAGCGGCGCCTCGACATGATGCTGCGCCTGGGCCCGTACGGCGACGGCTTCCGCGCCAGGACCGGCGGGCTCACCCTGGACCGGCTCCTCGCGCATCCGCACGGTGTGGACCTCGGCCCGCTGCGGCCCCGGCTGCCACAGCCGCTGAAGACCCGCAGCGGCCGGATCGAGCTGCTGCCCGCGCCGCTCGCGGACGACCTGCCCCGGCTGGCCCGCGCCCTGCACGACCGGCCCGGCGGACTCGTCCTCGTCGGCCGCCGGCATCTGCGCTCCAACAACAGCTGGATGCACAACGTCCCGACCCTGATGGGCGGTTCGAACCGCTGCACCCTCCAGATCCACCCCGCCGACGCCGACCGGCTCGGCGTCACTGACGGCGCCCCGGTCCGCATCAAGGGCGCCGGGGGAGAGGTCGAGGCCCCCGCCGAGGTCACCGCGTCGGTACGGCCCGGGGTCGTGAGTCTGCCGCACGGCTGGGGCCACCACCGTCCAGGAACCCGGCTGCGGGTCGCCGCCGCCGACCCCGGGGTCAACGTCAACCAGCTGCTCGACGGCACCCTCCTGGACCCCCTGTCGGGCACCGCCGTCCTCAACGGAATCCCCGTCGACATCACCGCCGTGGTCGTCGCAACCCTGTGACCTGGAGTTTTGCGCTTATTGCTCGCGTGTCAACATCTTGTTAACGATGAGATGCGGGCCCTAACGTCTCGCTCACCGCCGGCACTGGTGGGAGTTCAAGGGCGAACGTTAGGTATCCACTCATGCTGACCATCCTCGGCTTCGCCATGATCGCGACCTTCCTGGTCCTGATCATGATGAAGAAGGTGTCGCCGATCGCGGCGCTGGTTCTGATCCCCGCTCTGTTCTGCGTGTTCGTGGGGAAGGGGGCGCACCTCGGCGACTACGTCATCGACGGCATCGGCTCGCTCGCGCCCACCGCCGCGATGCTCATGTTCGCGATCGTCTACTTCGGCGTGATGATCGACGTGGGGCTCTTCGACCCGATCGTGCGGCTCATCCTCCGCTTCGCCAAGGCGGACCCGGTCAGGATCGTCGTCGGCACGGCCGT
This sequence comes from Streptomyces sp. NPDC058001, assembly GCF_042886315.1. Taxonomy (NCBI): domain Bacteria; kingdom Bacillati; phylum Actinomycetota; class Actinomycetes; order Kitasatosporales; family Streptomycetaceae; genus Streptomyces; species Streptomyces sp. NPDC058001. Next base: position 111,492 of record NZ_JBHVQT010000017.1, on the reverse strand, counting down.
GCTCGCCGCGATCGTCTCGCTCGACGGCGACGGCTCGACCACCTTCATGATCACCGTCTCGGCGATGTATCCGCTGTACAAGCGCCTGAAGATGAGCCTGGTCGTGATGACCGGTGTCGCCGCCACCGCCAACGGCGTGATGAACACCCTTCCGTGGGGCGGTCCCACGGCCCGCGCGGCCACCGCGCTGAAGCTCGACGCCAGCGACATCTTCGTCCCGATGATCCCCGCGCTCGCCGTCGGCCTCCTCGCCGTCTTCGCCCTCTCGTACGTCCTCGGCCGCCGGGAGCGCACGCGCCTCGGGTATCTGTCCCTGGACGAGATCATCGAGACCGACACCGTGACGGCGGGCGCCGACGACAGCGAGAAGGTGCTGGTCGGCGCGGGCGGCAAGGGTGCCGCCCGTGGCAAGGGCGGCGCGGCCCGTACCGGTGGGGTCGGCGGTGGGACAGACGCCGACGACGCCGACGCGGCAGGCGCACAGACCCCGGACGACGCCGACGACGACGCCGACCGGAACTTCGCCGTCCTCGACCCGAACCGCGCCACCCTGCGCCCCAAGCTGTACTGGTTCAACGCGCTCCTCACGGTGACCCTGCTCACCGCGATGATCATGGAGTGGCTGCCGATCCCGGTGCTGTTCATCCTCGGCGCCGCCCTCGCGCTGACGGTCAACTTCCCCCACATGCCGGACCAGAAGGCCCGGATCGCCGCGCACGCCGAGAACGTCCTCAACGTCTCCGGCATGGTCTTCGCCGCCGCCGTCTTCACCGGCGTCCTGACGGGCACCGGCATGGTCGACCACATGGCCAAGGCCGTCGTCTCCGGCATCCCGGACTGGATGGGCCCGCACATGGCCCTCGCGACCGGTGTGCTGTCGATCCCGTTCACGTACTTCATGTCCAACGACGGCTTCTACTTCGGCATCCTGCCGGTGCTCGCCGAGGCCGGCGGCGCCCACGGTGTCTCCTCGCTGGAGATCGCCCGCGCGTCCCTGATCGGCCAGCCGCTGCACATGTCGAGCCCGCTGGTGCCCGCCGTCTACGTCCTCGTGGGCATGGCGAAGGTCGAGTTCGGCGACCACACCAGGTTCACCGTCAAATGGGCCGCGCTCACCTCGCTGGTGGTGCTCGGCGCCGGATTCCTCTTCGGCATCCTCTGAGCCATGAATCCTCCGTCTCGTACAGACGGCACGACAGACGGTCCAACGAACGGCCCAACGGACAGCTCAACAGACGGCATATCAGGGCCCGGTGGGAACCGGCGCTGGCTGCTGCGCCTCGTCATCGCCTTCAGCTTCGCGCAGGGGGCGGTGTCGATGGCGCGGCCCGCCGTCTCCTACCGGGCCCTGTCCCTCGGCGCGGACGAACGCGCCATCGGCGTCATCGCCGGTGTGTACGCGCTGCTCCCGCTGTTCGCCGCCGTCCCGTTGGGCCGCCGTACCGACCACGGGCGGTGCGCGCCGCTGCTGCCCGTCGGTGTCGTCCTGATCTCCGGCGGCTGCGCGCTCAGCGGTACGGCCCACTCGCTGCCCGCACTCGCCGCATGGAGCGGGCTGATGGGGCTCGGGCACCTCAGCTTCGTGATCGGCGCCCAGTCGATCGTCGCCCGGCAGTCCGCGCCCGCCGAACAGGACCGCAATTTCGGCCACTTCACGATCGGCGCCTCGCTCGGACAGTTGGTCGGACCCGTCGCGGCCGGTCTGGTCATCTCCGAACGCGCGGGCGCCATGGCCCCCACCAGCGCCCTCGCGCTGCTGGCCTCGGCCGGGGTCTGCGCGATGGCGTTCACCTCGCTGTGGCGCATCGAGCACCGGACACCGGCCGGTCCACGCGCTCCGGACAGCGACCACGACCGGGTCCCCGTCCTGCGTATCCTGCGTGCCCGGGGCGTGCCCGGGGGCATCTTCATCAGCCTCGCCGTGCTGTCGGCCACCGACATCCTCACCGCGTACCTCCCGGTCGTCGGCGAGCACCGGGGCATCACCCCGGCCGTCGTGGGGCTGCTGCTCAGTCTGCGGGCCGCCGCGACCGTCGCCTGCCGACTGGCGATGACCCCGATGATCCGGCTCCTCGGCCGTACCGCCCTGTTGGTGACGACCTGTCTGCTCGCGGGCGTGCTCTGTGTCGGCATCGCGCTGCCGGTGCCCGTGTGGGCGCTCGCCCTCATGCTCGCGGTGCTCGGCTTCTGCCTCGGCGTCGGGCAGCCGCTGTCCATGACGACCGTCGTCCGCGCCGCCCCCGCCGAAGCCCGCTCCACCGCCCTCGCGCTGCGCCTCACCGGCAACCGGCTCGGGCAGGTCGCCGCCCCCGCGTCGGCCGGTCTTGTGGCGGGCGTCGCCGGGACGGCCGCGCCCTTCGCCATGCTCGGGGCGCTGCTGCTCGCCGCCGCGGGCCTCGGCATACGGTCCGGCCGGGTGGGGCAGGAACCCCCTTCACCCGCCGGAACGCGCCAAGCTCCGCCGACAGCGCCGGGGGCCCCTGGCGCCCCGGAAACTAACAGCGCTAGTTTGGGGGTGCACGCGCGTCGCACGTCCGGGAGGAATCGCCATGAAGCCCCATGACGGCATGTACATCGACGGCGCGTGGCGCCCCGCGGCGGGCACCGACACGATCACGGTCGTGAACCCCGCCGACGAGAAGGTGATCGGCGAGGTCCCGGCCGGTAACGCGCTGGACGTCGACACCGCCGTACGGGCCGCCCGCGCCGCCTTCCCCGGCTGGGCCGCGACTCCTCCCGCCGAGCGCGCGGCCCGCCTCGCGGCGCTGCGGGACGCGCTCGTCGCCCGCCAGGAGGAGATCGCCGAGACGGTCACGGCGGAACTGGGCTCACCCCCGGCGTTCTCGCGCGCCGTGCACGCGGGCGTCCCCGTCCTGGTCGCCGGTTCCTACGCGGACCTCGCCGCGACGTACCCCTTCGAGGAGCGGGTCGGCAGCTCGACCGTGTTCCTCGAACCGGTCGGTGTGGTCGGCGCGATCACGCCCTGGAACTATCCGCTGCACCAGATCGTCGCGAAGGTCGCACCCGCGCTCGCGGCCGGCTGCACGGTCGTCCTGAAGCCCGCCGAGGACACCCCGCTCACCGCCCAGCTCTTCGCCGAGGCCGTCCACGAGGCGGGCGTACCGGCCGGTGTCTTCAACCTTGTCACGGGGCTCGGCCCGGTCGCCGGGCAGGCACTCGCCGAGCACCCGGGCGTCGACCTCGTCTCCTTCACCGGCTCCACCGCCGTCGGCCGCCGGATCGGCGCCACGGCGGGCGCGGCCGTCAAGCGGGTCGCCCTCGAACTCGGCGGCAAGTCCGCGAACGTCGTCCTGCCGAGCGCCGACCTGGCCAAGGCGGTCAACGTCGGCGTGGCGAACGTGATGTCCAACTCCGGCCAGACATGCAGCGCCTGGACCCGCATGCTGATCCACCGGGACCGGTACGAGGAGGCCGTCGAACTCGCCGCGACGGCCGCCGCGAAGTACGGCGACCGGATCGGCCCCGTCGTCAACGCCCGGCAGCACGAACGGGTACGCGGCTACATCCGTACCGGTGTCGCGGAGGGCGCGCGCCTGGTCGCGGGCGGCCCCGACGCGCCCCGCGAGCACGGCTACTACGTCAGCCCCACTGTCTTCGCCGATGTCACCCCCGACATGACGATCGCCCAGGAGGAGATCTTCGGCCCGGTCCTGTCGGTCCTCGCCTACGACGACGAGGACGACGCCCTGCGCATCGCCAACGGCACCGTCTACGGCCTCGCGGGCGCCGTCTGGGCCGCCGACGACGCCGAGGCCGTCGCCTTCGCGCGGCGCATGGACACCGGGCAGGTCGACATCAACGGCGGGCGCTTCAACCCGCTGGCGCCGTTCGGCGGTTACAAGCAGTCCGGCGTGGGACGGGAACTCGGCGCGCACGGTCTGAGCGAATACCTTCAGACGAAGTCGCTCCAGTTCTGAACCCGAATGTGCACTACTGAGCCCACTTGTTCCCTCAAGGAGTACGTGACCGTGGTCCGCGCCGCCGTTCTGCCCGCCGTCGGATCTCCGCTGGAGATCACGGAGATCGACCTGCCCGAACCGGGCCCCGGCCGGGTCAGGGTCCGGCTCGCCGCCGCCGGCGTGTGCCACTCCGACCTCTCCCTGACGAACGGCACCCTGCGCGTACCGGTCCCCGCCGTCCTCGGCCACGAGGGCGCCGGAACCGTCGTCGCCGTCGGCGAGGGCGTCACCCATGTCGCGCCCGGCGACGGCGTCGTCCTCAACTGGGCACCCTCCTGCGGCAGTTGCCCCGCCTGCGCGCGCGGCGAAGTCTGGCTGTGCGCCGACGCCCTCACCGGTACGGGCACCGTTTACGCCACCACGGCCGGCGGCACGGACCTGTATCCCGGCCTGAACGTCGCCGCGTTCGCCGAGGAGACCGTCGTCGCCGCCTCCTGCGTCCTGCCCGTACCCGACGGCGTCCCGCTCACCGACGCGGCCCTCCTCGGCTGCGCCGTCCTCACCGGATACGGCGCCGTGCACCACGCGGCACAGGTCCGCGAGGGCGAGTCGGTCGCCGTGTTCGGGGTCGGCGGTGTCGGTCTCGCGGCGCTCCAGGCGGCCCGGATCGCGGGCGCGTCCACCGTCGTCGCGGTGGACGTCACACCGGAGAAGGAGAGTCTGGCCCGGCGGGCCGGTGCCACCGAGTACGTCGTCGCGTCACCGACCACGGCGAAGGAGATCCGCGCGCTGACCGGCGGCCAGGGAGCCGATGTCGCCGTCGAGTGCGTGGGGCGCGCGACGACCATCCGTACCGCCTGGGACTCCACCCGGCGCGGCGGCAGGACCACGGTCGTCGGCATCGGCGGCAAGGACCAGCAGGTCACCTTCAACGCCCTGGAGATCTTCCACTGGGGCCGCACCCTCTCCGGCTGTGTCTACGGCAACAGCGACCCGGAGAAGGACCTCCCGGTACTGGCGGATCACATCAGGGCGGGCCGCCTGGATCTGAGCGCGCTGGTGACGGAACACATCGGGTTGGAGGACATTCCGAGGGCGTTCGAGAACATGCTGGCGGGGAGGGGCGGGCGGGCCTTGGTGGTGTTCGACTGACGGACCGGATTCTCAGCCCGCCCGGGACCTGGACACCGCCACACCGGCAAGACACAACAGGCCCCCGCCGAGCGTGAGCACCTCCGGCACCTCGTCCAGCGCCACCCACGACATCAGCACCACCACCGCGGGCACCGCGTACGTCGTGGCACCCATCCGGCTCGCCGTGGTCCTGGCCAGCGCGTACGCCCAGGTCGTGAACGCGAGGGCGGTCGGGAACACGCCCAGGTAGACCATGTTGAGGGTCGCGGACAAGGGGGCGTCGGCGGCGTCCCGTACCAACTGCCCCGCGAACGGCAGACACGCGACCGCGCCCACCAGACAGCCGAACGTCGTCACTTGCAGAGCACTTCCGTGGCCCAGGGCGGGCTTCTGCGCCACCACCCCGCACGCGTAACCGACCGCCGCGAGCAGGCACAGCGCGACCCCGAGTACGGACGAGCCGCCGGAGCCCGACATCGAGATCCCGACGAGGATCGCGCCCGCGAACGACACCCCCATGCCGGCCAGCAGCCTCGGCGGCAGCGGGGCGCCGAGGAAGCGGGAGGCGAGCAGCGCCATCAGGATCGGGCCGATGTTCACCAGGAGCGCGGCCGTGCCCGCCTCGACCTCCTGCTCGCCCCAGTTGAGGGCGACCATGTAGAACCCGAACCAGAGCAGGCCGGAGACCGCGATCCCCGGCCAGGCCGCGCGCGGCGGCCACCCCTCCCGGCGTATCAGGCAGAGCGCGCCGAGTGCCAGGGCCCCGGCGAGCAGCCGCCCGAGCGCGAGGGCACCGGGCGCGTACGCCTCGCCCGCGCTGCGGATCGCCACGAACGCGGAGGCCCACAGCACGACGGTGACGGCGGCGGCACCGGCGGCAAGACGCCGGGAGCGCCGGCTCGACGCGGGTGCGGCGGTGGGAGTCGCGGTGGGCGCCGAGTCGGGTGCCGTGTCGGGTTCCGGTTCGATCCGGGGTGCGGGGTCGGTCATGGCCCCGAGGCTATGACCTGGACGCTTCGGCGGTCACCGCAATATCGCGGGGCCCGTGACGCACGGCTCCGGCGCTCGGTCACGCCAGGTCCGGTGGGGCGATGTCCAGCAGGTCCCGCAGCGCGGTCCGCCCGGTGTCGGTCACCCGCACGGCCCGCTCCGACCCGATCCGTACGCACCAGCCCGCCGTCAGGGCGTGCCGGCACAGGGCGGCGCCCGCGACCCCGGCGAGATGCGGCCGGCGTTCCGTCCAGTCCAGGCAGGCACGGGCCAGGGGCCGCCGCCCGCCGTGCTCCAGGGCGATCCCGGTGTCCGCGAACCACCGCACCCCGGCGTCGGTCAGCGCGAACCCGTTGTCCTGCCGCAGCAGTTCCCGATGGGTCAGCGCGTCCGTGAGGGCGATACCGAGCCGCCCGGCCAGATGGTCGTAGCAGGTCCGGCCCCGTGCCATCGCGCTAACCGCCCCTGCGGCGCCCAGGGACCGGGGTCGCTCGGCGGGGGTCACAGGACCGGCCTGCGCCGCGAGGTCCTCGACCAACTGTGCGACCCGGTCGTCGGCGAGCCGTACGTACCGGTGGCGGCCCTGCCGTTCCTCGGTGAGCAGCCCGCCCGCGACCAGTTTGCCCAGGTGCTCGCTCGCGGTGGACGCGGCGACCCCGGTGTACCGGGCCAGTTCACCGGCCGTCCACGCCCGCCCGTCGAGCAGCGCCAGCACACACGCGGCGCGTGTCTCGTCGGCGAGCAGCCCGGCGAGGGCGGCCAGCCGGGGCGCCCCCGACGCACCGTTCCCGAAGGTCCTTCTCGCAGTCATGTGTCCCAGCATGCGTCCGGAAACCTTCGGCGGTCACCGAACTGTCGTCGAATCGTTCCCGCACCCCGTGGACGGCGTGTCACACCGCCCGTGACGTCATGTCCTCGTACTGCCGCGTGAGCCCGTCCAGAAGGGCGGTCAGGCCGGTCTCGAAGGCCCGTTCGTCGATCTTCTGCTGGCGCTCGGCGAGCAGATGGGCCTGGCCGAGATGCGGGTAGTCGGCCGGGTCGTACGCCGTCTCGTCGTCCACGAAGCCGCCCGCGAAGGAGCCGAGCGCCGACCCCATCACGAAGTACCGCATCAGCGCGCCGATCGAGGTGGCCTGCGCGGCCGGCCAGCCCGCATCGACCATCGCGCCGAACACCGCGTCCGCGAGCCGCAGCGCCGAAGGCCGGCGGCCGGGCCCGTGGGCGAGCAGCGGTACGACGTTGGGGTGTTCGGTGAGTGCCGCGCGGTACGACACGGCCCAGTCGTGCAGCGCGGTACGCCAGTCCCGGCCGTCCTCGAACATCGACAGGTCGACCCGCGCGCTCACCGAGTCGGCGACCGCCTCCAGGATCTGGTCCTTGGTCCGGAAGTGGTTGTACAGCGAGGGACCGCTCACGCCGAGTTCCGCCGCGAGCCGCCGGGTCGACAGCGCCGCGAGCCCTTCCGCGTCCACCAGCGCACAGGCCGTGTCCACGATGAGGGCTCGGCTGAGGAGGGGTTTGCGGGGTCGGGCCATGCCGAACATAGTAGGGCTACCGAAGGTAAACTAGCGGTGGTAGTTTACGCTTTTCCGGCCCGCGACGACGAGGAGTCCCGCCCGTGAACCTGGAGCTGAGCGAGGAGCAGACCGCCGTCCGGGACCTGGCCGAGGACTTCGTCGCGCGCGAGATCACCCCGTACGCCGCCGAGTGGGACCGGGTGGAGTCGGTGGACCGTTCGATCGTCAGGAAGCTCGGCGATGTCGGCTTCCTCGGGCTGACCGTGGACGAGGAGTACGGCGGCTCGGGCGGCGACCATCTCGCGTACTGCCTGGTGACCGAGGAGTTGGGGCGCGGCGACTCGTCCGTGCGCGGCATCGTCTCCGTCTCGCTCGGCCTGGTCGCCAAGAGCATCGCGCACTGGGGCGGCGAGGAGCAGAAGCGGCGGTGGCTGCCGGGGCTGACCTCCGGCGAACTGCTCGGCTGCTTCGGCCTCACCGAACCGGGCACCGGATCCGACGCGGGCCATCTGACCACGCGCGCGGTCCGCGACGGCGGCGACTACGTGGTGTCCGGCACCAAGATGTTCATCACCAACGGCACCTGGGCCGATGTCGTCCTGGTCTTCGCCCGCACCGGTGACGAGCCGGGGCACCAGGGGATCTCCGCGTTCCTGGTGCCCACCGACAGCCCCGGCCTGACCCGCCGCGCCCTGCACGGCAAGCTCGGTCTGCGCGGGCAGGCGACCGCCGAAATGGTCTTCGAGGACGTCCGTGTGCCGGCCGCCGCGCTGCTCGGACCCGAGGGCAAGGGGTTCTCGGTGGCCATGTCCGCGCTGGCCAAGGGGCGGATGTCGGTGGCGGCCGGTTGCGTGGGCATCGGCCGGGCCGCGCTGGACGCCGCCGTGCGGTACGCGACCGAGCGCGAGCAGTTCGGCCGGACCCTCGCCCATCACCAGCTCGTCCAGGAACTGATCAGCGACATCGCCGTGGACATCGACGCGGCCCGGCTCCTCACCTGGCGCGTGGCCGATCTGGTGGACCGGGGCGAACCCTTCGCCACCGCGTCCTCGAAGGCCAAGCTCTTCGCCTCCGAGGCCGCCGTGCGCGCCGCGAACAACGCCCTCCAGGTCTTCGGCGGCTACGGCTACATCGACGAGTACCCGGCGGGCAAACTGCTGCGCGACGCCCGCGTCATGACCCTCTACGAGGGCACCAGCCAGATCCAGAAACTCCTCATCGGCCGCGCACTGACGGGCGTATCGGCGTTCTGACCTCCGGCGCCGCTTGTGCGCGTCACCCGAGTACCCGCGCGTACCCCGGCTGAGTACGGCGACGGATGTGACGGTGGTCGGCGCCGCCGATCCTGGGCGCATGAGTGAGCCAGCGGTCAAGCAGCAGTCCACGGCGGCCTTCTACGGACAGGCCGTCGCGTCCTTCGCGGTCGCCCTCGGAGCCACCGCGGCCGGGATCTTCAACCTGGACACGGACGCCTGGGTCCGGGCCTTCCTCGGGATCGCCGTGCTGTACCTCGTGACCTCCTGCTTCACCCTCGCCAAGGTCATCAGGGACCGGCAGGAGGCCGGTGAACTGGTCAGCCGGGTCGACCAGGCCCGAGTGGAACACCTGCTCGTCAGGCATGATCCCTTCCAGAAGGATGGGCGCCCGCCCACGAGCTAAGCGCTTGCTCAGCTTCGGGGGTATGGTGGCACCTCCGAACAGGCGGAGAGGAGCGCGCATGACTGCGGCGCAGGAGACCGGTGGCGAGACGCAGCCGTGGGGCGAGGTCAGCCCGGACGCGGCCAGGCGACTGCTCGTGGCCGCCGTGGACGCCTTCGCCGAGCGGGGGTACCACGCGACGACGACCCGGGACATCGCGGGCCGCGCGGGGATGAGCCCCGCCGCGCTCTACATCCACTACAAGACCAAGGAAGAGCTGCTCCACCGCATCAGCAGGATCGGCCACGACAAGGCCCTCGACATCCTGCGGACAGCGGCCGACCGCGAGGGCACCGCCGCCGAACGGCTCGCCGACGCCGTGCGCTCCTTCGTCCGCTGGCACGCCGAGCAGAGCACCACCGCGCGGGTCGTCCAGTACGAGCTGGAGGCGCTCGGACCCGAGGCCCGCGCGGAGATCGTCGCGCTGCGCCGCCGTACCGACGCCGTCGTCAGGGAACTCATCGACGACGGCGTGCGGGCCGGGGAGTTCGACGTACCCGACGCCCCCGGCACCACGGTGGCCGTCCTGTCGCTCTGCATCGACGTGGCCCGCTGGTTCAACATCGCGGGCCGGCGCACCGCTGACGAGGTCGGCGTGTTGTACGCGGACCTGGTCCTGCGGATGGTCGGCTACGACGGAGACGCGGCGTCCGTCCTGGCGGAGACGTAGCGCGGTGCCGGCTCAGAAGTAGTAGCGGGAGACCGATTCGGCGACGCACACCGGCTTCTCGCCGCCCTCGCGTTCGACCGTCACCGCCGCCGTGACCTGGACGCCGCCGCCCGCCTCCGTGACCTCGGCGAGTACGGCGGTGGCGCGCAGCCGTGAGCCGACCGGTACGGGGGAGGGGAAGCGGACCTTGTTGGTGCCGTAGTTGATGCCCATCTTCATGCCCTCGACCCGCATGATCTGCGGGACCAGTGTGGGCAGCAGCGACAGCGTGAGATAGCCGTGCGCGATGGTCCTGCCGAAGGGGCCGGCCGCCGCCCTCTCCGGGTCGACATGGATCCACTGGTGGTCGCCCGTCGCGTCCGCGAACAGATCGATCCGCTTCTGGTCGATCTCCAGCCAGTCGCTGTGGCCCAACTGCTCGCCGACCGCGGCCCGCAGCTCGTCGGCGGACGTGAAGATCCTCGGCTCTGCCATGTCCCTGGTCTCCCCTGCCTCATTGTCTAAGCGCTTGCTCAGCATGGTCGGGTACGGGGGCGATGTCAACGGACGCCCCGCGAGGGCGGTGCGCGGGGTGGGTAGGGTGCGAAGGGTGCCTCAGATCCCGGAGAAGATCCACGAGCTGACCGTCGGACAACTGTCCGCCCGGAGCGGTGTCGCGGTGTCCGCCCTGCACTTCTACGAGTCCAAGGGGCTGATCCGCAGCCGCAGGACCTCGGGGAACCAGCGGCGCTATCACCGGGACACGTTGCGGAGGGTCGCCTTCGTGCGGGCGGCGCAGCGGGTGGGGATTCCCCTCGCCACGATTCGTGACGCGCTGGCGGAGTTGCCGGAGGAGCGGACACCCACGCGGGCGGACTGGGCGCGGTTGTCCGAGACTTGGCGCTCGGAACTGGACGAGCGGATCAAGCAGTTGGGCAGGCTGAGGGACCACCTCACCGACTGCATCGGCTGCGGCTGCCTGTCCCTGGAGAACTGTGTGCTCTCCAACCCGAACGACACCTTCGGCGAAACCCAGTCCGGATCCCGCCTCTTGCCGAGAAGCCTCCGGGAGCCGTCCCGACCGGAGCCGGGCCGCACCCCGTCCCCCACACCGCCGAACCCTCGGTGCGACGGCTGAGCACCGCCGTGGCGGAAACACGTCTGCCCGCGACGGGAACCACGACGGTGCGGGTCCGGCGGCACCGGTGACGGGGGATGCGGTCTCGCCTCCGCACCCCTTCGGGTCACCGGGTCAACGGGTCACGCCGACAGCGGGAGCAGTACGCCGTCGCGCCGCACTCGCTGGAGTGTCGCGGGGGTCAGGACCGGGCGCGGCACCACGATGCCGCACGTCCGGCACACGGGACCCGAGTCCGGGTCGGCCTTGACGATCAGATCGGAGCGCGTGCACACGGGGCACACATCCCTGGGCTCACGCTCCAGCGCCGTGATCAGCCGCCGCAGCACATCCGCGAGCGCCCCCGACGGATGCACCTGGGGATCGTCGCACCAGGCGACACCGAAGCCGCCCCAGGTCAGCCGGTGCCAGTCGTCCACGCTCCCGGGACTGCGCAGCCCGTCATGCTTCTCGCGCCGCCTGCGCTCCGCGAACTGCGCCTCGTACGCGAGCCAGACCGCCCGCGCCGCTTCCAACTCGTCCAGCGCGGCCACCAGCCGCGCCGGGTCGGGCGACCGGTCCTCGGGGTCGAACCCCGCCCGGGAGCAGAGATGGTCCCAGGTCGCCCGATGCCCGTAAGGGGCAAACCTCTCCAGGCACTTACGCAGTGAATACCGCCGTAGCGCCAGATCGTTGCGCGGATCGCGCACCTGTCTCGCGAGACTCCGGAATCCGGCCATCTCCCAGCACCTCCGTCACCCGTACCTCTGTCACTCACCTGTACGTGGCGATCCGCGTACGCGTTCGCGGGCCGTCGCCGTACGGACGTTGACGAATAGACGTATGAGCCCGCGATTCGGCTCCCGTGGATCGGGGGCACCCGCACCAGTTGGCCGGAAATGACCGCCGAGGCGCCGGTCACCCCGAAAGTCGGCCGAAGGTCGCCCGGCCGTCACCCCGTAAAAAGTTGACGCATGTTCATCTTCACGGCCCGACCTACCGGCGGTAACCTCCGGCTCACCAATGTCGGGAGGAGCAGGAATGCCACCGCGCACGCCCAGAAACACCCTCGGCACCACCCCCCACGGACCCCACAGTCCCCGCGGCCCCCTCCGCCGTACGGTCCGCGGCGCCGTGCGGTCCCTCGCCGCCACCGTCGTGTTCGTCCTGGGCGCGGGGCTGCTGTCCCCGGCGTCCCAGGCGACGGCCGCGGCCCCGCCGCCGAACGACGACTACTGCCTCGGCCAGTGCTCGGACATCCTGCCGCCCGGGGCCAACGGCAACGCCACCCTCGTAGAGATACTCGGCCACCAGATATTCGGCACCCAACCGGCCCATGCCGACGACCAGTTGGGTCCCTACGACGCCCTGTCCTCCGGGTATGCGTCCCTCACCGACGACTCGCTGAGCACGTACTTCAACGACGCCTCCTTCGGTGTCCCCTCCGGTCAGGTCGCCTCCGTCACCCGCCCCCGCGACGATGTCACGATCACCCGGGACAAGAAGTACGGCATCCCCCACATCAAGGGCACCACGCGCTACGGCACCGAGTTCGGCGCGGGCTACGCGGCCGGGCAGGACCGGATGTGGCTGATCGACCTGTTCCGGCACATCGGGCGCGGCGAGTTGACCTCCTTCGCGGGGGGCGCCCTCGCCAACCAGGGCCTTGAGCAGGAGTTCTGGCCCCAGGCCCCGTACACCGAGCTGGACCTCCAGCGGCAGGTCGACTACCTCAGGGAGCGGTCCGGGGCGCGCGGTGAGCAGGCCATGGCGGACGCCCAGGCGTACATCGACGGCCTCAACGCCTATCGCGTCCAGTCCAAGAACGGCCGGTACTTCCCCGGCGAGTACGTCCTCACCGGCAAGATCGACTCGATCACCAATGTCGGCGAGATCCAGCCCTTCAAGATCACCGACATGATCGCGCTCGCCTCGGTCGTCGGCGGTCTGTTCGGCAACGGCGGCGGGGGAGAGGTCGACGCCGCGCTGTCCCTGCTCAAGTCCCAGGAGAAATACGGCGTCCAGGAGGGCACCCGGATCTGGGAGTCGTTCCGCCAGCGCAACGACCCCGAGACCGTGCTGACGATCAACGACGGCACCGCCTTCCCGTACGCGGAGAAGCCGGCCAGCGCGCGCGGCACGGCGCTGCCGGATCCGGGTTCGGTGGAGAAGGAACAGTTGGTGTACGACCGCACGGGATCGGCGAGGTCCGCCGCCGCGGCCACCCCGACGGCCTCCGGTAAGTCACTGCCGAAGACGCCCGTCAAGACGTCCAGTGCCCTCAAGCGCGCACAGGGCATCTTCGACGACGGGGTACTGCCCGCCGACATGTTCAGCGGCGGCGCCGCCAAGAAGGGCATGTCCAACGCCCTGCTCGTGTCCGGGAAGAACACCGCCAGCGGCCATCCCGTCGCCGTGTTCGGCCCGCAGACCGGGTACTTCGCACCCCAACTGCTCATGATGCAGGAGCTTCAGGGCCCCGGTATCAGCGCGCACGGTGTCTCGTTCGCCGGCGTCGGCATGTACATCCAGCTCGGCCGGGGCCAGGACTACGCCTGGTCGGCGACCTCCGCCGGACAGGACATCACCGACACCTACGCCGTCCCGCTCTGCGAGCCCAACGGCTCGGCGCCCACCAAGCAGTCGACCCACTACCTCTACCGGGGCACCTGCACACCGATGGAGAAGCTGGAGAAGAGCAACGCCTGGAAGCCGTCCGTCGCCGACTCCACGGCCGCCGGCTCGTACCGGATGCAGGTCTTCCGAACCCAGTACGGCGTGGTGACCCACCGCGCGACCGTCGACGGCAAACCCGTCGCGTACGCCTCGCTGCGCTCCACCTACCGGCACGAGGCCGACTCCATCATCGGCTTCCAGATGCTGAACGACCCCGGCGTCGTGAAGGACGCCCCCTCGTTCGCCGAGGCGACTCAGCACATCAGCTACGCCTTCAACTGGTTCTACGCGGACTCACGCGACATCGCCTACTACAACAGCGGTGCCAACCCGGTGCGCGCGGCGGACGTCGACCCGACGTTCCCGGTGAAGGCCGAACAGACCTACGAATGGCGCGACTTCGACCCCACCGACAACACCTCGGCGCAGACCCCGCCCGCCGAACACCCCCAGTCGGTCAACCAGGACTACTACATCTCCTGGAACAACAAACAGGCCGAGCGGTACAGCGCCGCCAACCCCAGCCTGGGCGCCGTGCACCGCGGCAACCTCCTCGACGGCCGGGTGAAGAAGCTCGTCGCGGCCGGCGGTGTCACCCGGGCCTCGCTGACCCAGGCGATGGCGGAGGCCGCCGTCACCGATCTGCGCGCGGAACAGGTCCTGCCCGAGATCCTCAAGGTGCTGCGCAGCAAACCGATCGACGACCCCGCGCTCACCAAGGCCGTCCAGCAACTGGAGGCATGGCGTACGGCGGGCTCCCAGCGCAAGGAGACATCGGCCGGCTCGCACACCTACGCCCACTCCGACGCGATCCGCATCCTGGACGCCTGGTGGCCGAAGTTGGTCGAGGCCGAGTTCAAACCGGGCCTCGGGCAAGGGCTGTGGGACGCGCTGACCGCGCAGCTCGGCATCGACGAGTCCCCGTCGGCGGGCCACGGCCCCACCGGCGCGCACGCGGGCTCCGCCTTCCAGTACGGCTGGTGGGGCTATGTCGACAAGGACCTGCGGTCGGTGCTCGGACAGACCGTGAAGGGCCCGCTGGGCCGTACGTACTGCGGTGACGGCGATCTCGGCGCCTGCCGGGACGCGCTCCTGAGCACCCTCAAGACGGCGGCGGCCGTGCCCGCGGCCACGGTCTACCCCGGCGACGCGAGCTGCTCGGCGGGCGACCAGTGGTGCTCCGACGCGATCGTGCAGCGCGCGCTCGGCGGCATCACGCACCGCGCGATCCAGTGGCAGAACCGGCCCACGTACCAGCAGGTCGTGGAGTTCCCCTCGCACCGCTGAGGTGACGCCCGACCGGTGACCCGTCCCACGGGTCACCGGTTTCGGGCGGCCGGGGTCAGTGGTAGGCGAGGTACTTCTTGCGGGTGGCGCGGAAGGCGGCGAGTTCGCCCTGCCAGGCGGCGACCACCTCGTCCGTACCGGCTCCCGCGTCGATCATCGTGCGGACCTGGGTCGACCCCGTCAGTTTGTCGATCCAGTTGTCCGAGCGCCACGCGAAGCCGCTCCACACCTGCTTCGCCGTGACCAGCAGCGCGATCCCGGTCCGTACCGGGTCGAACGCCGCCCGGTCCGCCAGATGGAGCTGCACCCCGCCGACCGTCTTGCCCTGGAACTTGGAGAACGTCGGCGCGAAGTACGCCTCACGGAAGTGCACGCCGGGCAGGGCGAGTTCGTTCACGGCGGCGGCCCACCGCTGGTCGATGCCCTCCGCGCCGAGCAGTTCGAAGGGCCGGGTCGTGCCGCGCCCCTCGGAGAGATTGGTGCCCTCGAACAGACAGGTGCCGGAGTAGACGAGCGCCGTGTCGGTCGTCGGCATGTTCGGGCTCGGCGGCACCCACGGCAGCCCCGACGCCTCGTAGAAGTCGGACCGCTTCCAGCCGCTCATCAGAACGGTGTCGAGGCGTACGGGCTTCGCCAGGAACTCGTGGTTGAACAGCCGCGCCAGCTCGGCCACCGTCATTCCGTGGGCCTGGGAGATCGGCTGCCGCCCGACGAAGGTCGCGAACTCCTTGTGCAGCACCGGGCCGTAGGCGCCCCGACCGGTCACCGGATTGGGGCGGTCCAGGACCACGAACCGCTTGCCGGCGAGCTGCGCGGCCTCCATGCAGTCGAACAGGGTCCAGATGTACGTGTAGAACCGGGCGCCGACGTCCTGGATGTCGAAGACGACCGTGTCCACGCCCGACGCCGTGAAGATGTCGGCGAGCGGCTGTCCGCTCTTCAGATACGTGTCGTAGACGGGCAGTCCGGTCGCCGGATCGTCGTACCGGCCCTCCGAGCCGCCCGCCTGGGCCGTCCCCCGGAACCCGTGCTCGGGCCCGAACACCGCCACCAGGTCGACCCGGTCGTCGGCGTGCATCACGTCCACGAGGTGCCGGACGTCCCGGGTGACGCCGGTCGGATTGGTGACGACGCCGACCTTGTCACCGGCGAGGACGGCGTAGCCGCCCGCGACCAGCCGTTCGAAACCGGTCCTGAGGCGGTGCGCCGAGCCTTCACCGGACGCCGCGGCGGCCGGGACCGTCGCCGCCGCGGTGGCCAGGGTGGTGGCGGCCAGCAGGCGCCGTCTGGACAGATGCATGGGCAGACCTCCGAAAGATCGCGGATCTGACATGAACACGGAACGCTAGCGCGGGCTGTGCGGTGACGGAACCAGGCGCGGGGCGCTGCCGCCCCGCGATCACCCGCCTGCCACGGCCGTCGCGGCCGGGGTCCCGGCTGCGCCGGAGGCCACCGCTGCGCCCGCGTCGGTCGGTTCGGCACCGCCGGTCAGCGCCGCGGGGCGACTCGCCGTCGCGGCGGAGAAGATTTCCGGCTCCGCCGGCGGGGTGCGTCGCTGCGCTTGTCGGGGTCGGTTGGTTCGGCACTCCCCGTCGCGACGGGGAAGACTTCCGGCTCCGCCGGGGGGATGCTTCGCTGCGCTCGCCCGCGCCGGCCGGTTCGGCACCGCCGGTCAGCGCCGCGGGGCGACTCGCCGTCGCGGCGGAGAAGAAATCCGGCTGCGCCGGAGGCCATCGCTGCGCGCGCCGAGGTGGGTTGGTTTGGTGCCCCTGATCAATGTCGTGGGGTGATTCGTTGTTGCGGCGGAGAGGATTTCCGGCTGCGTCGGTGGGGTGCTTCGCTGCTGGGCCGACTCGCCGTCGCAGCGGAGACACGTTCCGGCTCCGCCGGGCAGTGCGGCTTCGTCGCCGGGAGCAGGGGGATCGCGACTGCGTCAGCTCTCCCCCCCACCCGGCCGATGCAGCCGGACATCTTCTCTTCTCCGCCGCCGACGCAGCCGAACCAATCGACCCGGGCGACCGCAGCGAAGGGCCCTGGCGCAGCAGGCAGCACCTCCCACCCCGGCGAGCACGCCGGTGACCGTCCGGCTCGGGCGAGCGCAGCGCAGGGTTTCGTTGGGGTGACCGACTGCTTAGTCTGTTGGTGGGTTCGAGTTGAGGGAGAGTGTTCGTGGAGAGTCTGCGTGGGGTGGGTGTTGTCGTCACTGGTGCCGGGAGCGGGATCGGGGCGGCGCTTGCTCGGCGGTTTGCCGGGGTGGGGGCGCGGGTTGTTGTCAATGATCTGGATGTTGGCAAAGCCGAGGCGGTGGCCGGTGAGTGTGGCGGCATCGCGGTGCCGGGGGATGCCTCGGGGATCGTGGCCGAGGCTCGGGACGCGCTCGGCGGCACCGTCGATGTGTACTGCGCCAACGCGGGGCTCGGCTCGGGCGGTACCGAGAGCGCCGACGAAGCCGTGTGGGACGCGGCCTGGGACGTCAACGTGATGGCACATGTCCGCGCGGCACGCGCCCTGTTGCCCGAGTGGCTGGAGCGCGGCAGCGGCCGGTTCGTCTCCACCGTCTCGGCCGCCGGACTGCTCACCATGATCGGCGCGGCGCCCTACAGCGTCACCAAACACGGCGCGTACGCCTTCGCCGAGTGGCTGTCGCTGACCTACCGGCACCGCGGCCTCAAGGTCCACGCGATCTGCCCGCAGGGCGTCCGTACCGACATGCTCACGGCGACCGGTTCGGCGGGCGACCTGGTCCTCGTGCCCACCGCGATCGCACCGGAGGCCGTAGCCGAGGCCCTGTTCGCGGGCATCGAGGAGGACCGCTTCCTGATCCTGCCGCACCCCGAGGTCGCCGCGTACTACCGGGTGCGCGCCACCGAGCCCGACACCTGGCTCACCGGCATGAACCACCTCCAGCAGAAGTGGGAGGGGATGCCCCGCTGACCCGATTCCGCTCGACCACGAGAACCTGTCGGACTTGCCGAGAACGAGCAGTGAGAAGATCCTCCGGCAGGAGCGACGACGCGTGACGACGGAAGGCGGGTGGCCGAAGTGCCCAGGACGACGGACGGCGACGGGGTACCCGTACCGCAGCGGCTGCTGGCGGCTGCCACCCGCCTCTTCGCCGGGCAGGGCTACGACCGCACCTCGGTCCAGGAGATCGTCGAGGCGGCCGGCGTCACCAAAGGCGCGCTCTACCACTACTTCGGCTCCAAGGAGGATCTCCTCCAGGAGATCTACGCACGGATGCTGCGCCTCCAACAGGACCGCCTCGACGGCTTCGCCGAGGCCGAGGCGCCGGTCGAGCGGCGGCTGCGGGACGCGGCGGCGGACGTCGTCGTCACGACCATCGAGAACCTGGACGACGCGGCGATCTTCCAGCGGTCCATGCACCAACTGAGCCCCGAGAAGAACAAGCAGGTACGCGCCGAGCGGCGCCGCTACCACGAGCGGTTCCGGGCCCTGGTCGAGGAGGGGCAGGCGGCCGGTGTCTTCTCCACCGCCACGCCCGCCGACCTCGTCGTCGACTACCACTTCGGCTCGGTGCACCACCTGCCGACCTGGTACCGCGCGGACGGCCCGCTCACCCCGCAGGAGATCGCCGACCACCTCGCCGACCTGCTGCTGCGCGCACTGCGCCCGTAACGCGCGCTCACCCGTCAGCCCGTCAGCCCGTCAGCCCGTCACCTCGGACAGGTACGGCTTCAACTCCCGCCGCGCCAGCGAACGTTGGTGCACCTCGTCCGGGCCGTCCGCGAGCCGCAGTGTCCGCGCCCCGGCCCACAGCTCCGCCAGCGGGAAGTCCTGGCTGACCCCGCCCGCACCGTGCAACTGCACCGCCCGGTCGAGGATGTCGACCACCGTCCTCGGCGTCGCGATCTTGATCGCCTGGATCTCGGTGTGCGCGCCCTTGTTGCCGACCGTGTCCATCAGCCAGGCCGTCTTCAGCACCAGGAGCCGCAGTTGCTCCACGGCGACCCGCGCGTCCGCGATCCACTCCTGTACGACGCCCTGCTGGGCCAGCGACTTGCCGAACGCGGTACGCGCCACGGCCCGCCGGCACATCAGCTCGATCGCCCGCTCGGCGACCCCGATCAGCCGCATGCAGTGGTGGATACGGCCGGGGCCGAGCCGGGCCTGCGAGATCGCGAAGCCGCCGCCCTCCTCGCCGATCAGGTTCGTCACCGGTACCCGCACCCGGTCGAACACGACCTCCGCGTGCCCGCCGTGCCCGTGGTCCTCGTACCCGTACACCCGCATCGCGCGCCGCACCTCGACGCCCGGGGTGTCCCGGGGGACCAGGACCATCGACTGCTGACGGCGGATGTCCGGCCCGTCCGGGTCGGTCTTGCCCATCACGATGAAGATCTCGCAACGCGGGTTCATCGCGCCGGAGATGTACCACTTGCGGCCCGAGATGACGTACGCGTCGCCGTCCCGCTCGATCCGGGTGGTGATGTTGGTCGCGTCGGACGAGGCCACCTCGGGCTCCGTCATCGCGAACGCCGACCGGATCTCACCGTCGAGCAGCGGACGCAGCCACTGCTTACGCTGCGCCTCGGTGCCGAACTGGGCCAGCACCTCCATGTTGCCGGTGTCCGGGGCCGCGCAGTTCAGGGCGGTCGGGGCGAGGTCGGGCGAGCGGCCGGAGATCTCGGCGAGCGGCGCGTACTGAAGGTTGGTCAGACCGGCGCCGTGCTCCGGGTCCGGCAGGAACAGGTTCCACAGCCCCTGCCTGCGGGCCTCGGCCTTCAACTCCTCCACGACCGCCGGGGTGTCCCAGGGCGAGGCGAGCCGGGCGCGCTGCTCCCGAGCGACCTCCTCGGCCGGGTAGACGTAGGCGTCCATGAACGCGAGGAGCCGGCCGCGCAGTTCCTCGGTCCGGGCGTCGAATGCGAAGTCCATGGGGGATCAGCCCTCCTGAAGGGTGGTCAGGCCGTGATCGATGAAGACGGGCACCAGGGGGCCCATCCGGTCGAAGCCCGCGCCGACGGTCTGGCCCAGGGTGTAGCGGTAGTGGATGCCTTCGAGGATCACGGCGAGCTTGAACCACGCGAACGCCGTGTACCAGGACACCGCCGACACATCGCGCCCCGAGCGCTCCGCGTACCGCTCGATCAGCTCGGCGGGGGACGGGTGTCCGGGGGCGGAGGCGGTGGTGCTGATCGGGGAGTCCGGAACCTCAAGGCGGGCGCTGTACATCGCCAGCAGGCCCAGGTCGGTGAGCGGATCGCCGAGCGTCGACATCTCCCAGTCGAGCACCGCCTTGATCCGGTCGCCGTCGCCGATCAGGACGTTGTCGAGGCGGTAGTCGCCGTGCACGACCGTCGGCGCGGGGGAGTGCGGCAGGGCGCGGCCGAGCGCCGCGTGCAGCTCGTCGATACCGGGCAGCTCGCGGTCGCGCGACGCGTCGAGCTGCTTGCCCCAGCGGCGCAGCTGCCGGTCGAGGAAGCCCTCGGGGCGCCCGAAGTCCGCGAGTCCGACGGCCGCCGGATCCACCGCGTGCAGGTCGACCAGCGTGTCCACCAGGGCGAGTACGGCGGCCCTGGTCCGCTCGGCGCCCAGCGGGGCCAACTGGCCGGAGGTCCGGTAGGGCGTGCCGTCCACGAACTCCATCACGTAGAACGGCGCCCCGAGCACGTCCTCGTCCTCGCAGAGCAGCAGCGGCTCCGGTACGGGGACGGCCGTGGGGTGCAGTGCCTCGATCACGCGGTGTTCGCGCCGCATGTCGTGCGCGGTGGCCAGGACATGGCCGAGCGGGGGGCGGCGCACGACCCAGCGCGCGGTGCCGTCGGTGACGGCGTAGGTGAGGTTCGACCGCCCGCCCTCGATCAGACGTCCCGTCAGCGGACCGCCGAGCAGGCCCGGCCGGGCGCGGTCCAGATGGTCCCGCAGCCGATCGAGGTCGAGCCCCGGTGGGTGGCCCGGTGGCTGGCCTGTGGGCATACGTCACTCCCTCGCGTGTGAACTTAAGTCAACATCATGCCGACCAGTCGGTATGCACGTCCAGGGGGCAAGTCCGGAGGGCAGGTCCAGGGGCAAAGAGAACCGCCGTACCAAGGCAGGGTAAGTGCCCTGTCGAGGTACGGCGGTTCTGCGGGTGGACCGTGCGGGTCTAGTGGTCGTCCCAGTGGCCGTTGTGCGCGGCGTGCCGATGGCCCTCGTGGACGTAGTCGACGTGGTCCCCGTGGCGCACGGAGGTGTGCCCGCACCCCTCCCCGTGCTGATGCTCGTGCCCCGCGTGCGCGACGTGTCCCGACGGCTCGCACTCGTCCCAGTGCTCCGCGTGCCTGCGGTGCAGATGGCCGTCGTGGGCGTAGTCGACATGGTCCCCGTGCGGGACCTCGGGGTGGCCGCAGTCCGGGCCGTGGGTGTGCTCGTGGACGGGGTGCTCATGGTGGAGGGTGCTCATGAAGCTCACCTTCGGGGTACGGGATCCGGTGCCGGCGCGGACACGGACGCGACGATTCCGGTCCCGGCGCGGGCACGGTGACCCGCACAGCGTAGCCCGTAATGCCCCTTCTGTACGTGTATGCGAAACTCGTTGATATTTCTACGGACTTCCCCGAGGGGCGCAGTGCATGAAGGCCATCAGCTACCGCCGGTACGGCGGCCCCGAGGTCATGGAGTACGGCGATGTCCGCGACCCGAAGGTCGGCCCGGACTCCGTGCTGGTCAAGGTGCGCGCCGCGGCCGTGAACCCGGTCGACCTGAAGTGCCGCGAGGGTCGCCTTGACGCCCTGCTCGACCCGGTGTTCCCGGTGATTCCGGGCTGGGACGTCGCCGGCGTGGTCGTTCAACCGGGCGTGTCGATCACCGAGTTCGCGGTCGGTGACGAGGTCGTCGGATACGTCCGCGAGGACATGCTGTCGCGCGGCACCTTCGCCGAGTACGTCGCCGCCCCCGTCCGCACCCTCGCCCGCAAGCCCCGCAACCTCAGCTTCGAGGAGGCCGCCGGGCTGCCCCTGGCCGGACTCACGGCCTACCAGGTCGTCGTCGGCGCGCTCGGCGTCAAGGAGGGCGAGACGGTCCTCGTGCACGCGGCGGCGGGCGGCGTCGGCTCGACGGCCGTCCAGCTCGCCCGGCACGCCGGCGCCCGAGTCATCGGCACCGCGAGCGAGCACAACCACGGCTATCTGCGGGAACTCGGCGCCGATCCGGTGACGTACGGGGACGGCGCGGCCGATCGGGTGAGGGCGCTCGCCCCGGACGGGCTCGACGCCGTCTTCGACACGATCGGCGGCGAGACCCTCCGCTGGTCGGCGGAGCTCCTCGCGCCGGAGGGGCGCCTCGCGTCGATCGCCGACCACCATGTACTCGGCCTCGGCGGCCGGTACGTCTACTGCCGCCCCGACCCGCACGACCTCGCCCGGCTGTCCGACCTCGCCGAGCAGGGCGTGCTCACGGTCCATGTCGCGGAGACGTTCCCGCTGGAGCGGGCGGCCGACGCACACCGCCGCAGCGCCGAGGGCCACACCCGGGGCAAGCTGGTCGTGACGGTCGACTGGGCCGACTGAGCCACCGCGGCCCCCTTCGCGCTCAGAACACGACCGCCGCCGCGCACACCGCCAGCGCCACCGTGCAGACGGCCGCCGTCGCCGCGTACCGGGGGCTCAGCCGGGGCGGGCGGCCCTGGGCGCCGGCCAGCGCGACGATCCGCCGGTGTGCCACGGCCAGGAAGGCCAGCCACAGCAGTACGCACAGCCCGCTCGCCACCGCGCCCAACGCGGTCGTCCTGTCGTGCGCGGCGGCCCTCGCCGCCAGCACCGTGGCCACGGTCGCGGCCAACGTCGTACGCCGCCACGCGAGCCGGGTCCTTTCGGGCTGGAGTCCCGGGTCCCGTTCCGGCGCGGTCATCCCGCCCAGCCCGCCAGGACGACCAGGACCATCGCGAGCGCGACCACCGCGACGGCGATGCCGAGCAGTACGGGGAAGCGGGACACCGGCAGGTCCTCGCCGCGCCGCATCGCGCGCTCGCAGCGCACCCAGTGGTTGATCGCGCGCAGCGAGCACAGGACGCCCGCCCCGAGCAGGGACAGGGAAAGGCCGACGCGCCAGCCCCAGCGCAGGTCCGGCAGGAACTGGTCCACGGCGAAACCGCCGCCGATCAGCGC
The DNA here is from genome assembly GCF_042886315.1 of Streptomyces sp. NPDC058001. Classification (NCBI taxonomy): domain Bacteria; kingdom Bacillati; phylum Actinomycetota; class Actinomycetes; order Kitasatosporales; family Streptomycetaceae; genus Streptomyces; species Streptomyces sp. NPDC058001. The sequence goes on along the minus strand of NZ_JBHVQT010000017.1, from coordinate 88,399 downwards.
GAGTGCGGTACGCAGCCAGGCGAGGAAGGTGCGCTCGTTGGCCAGCGAGAAGCGGTAGTCGGGCGTGTCGCCCTCCTCCGCGATGCGCTGGGGCGCGAACCAGAGCCGCACGGACTGCCTGAAGTCGATCACGCGCGCACCCTACCCGCGGCCTTCCGGGCGGATCGCCTTCCACCGCTGGTACGCGGCGAGGCCGTCCGGCACCCATGGCCACTCGGTGAGCCGGTGCTCCACCTCGTCGTCGGTGAGGAAGGCGTGCCAGGCGACCTCCTCGACCTGCGGGCTGACGGGCCCCTCGCACCGGACCTCGTACACGGACGACCACCAGCTCTGCCCGCCGTCGCCCTCGTACAGGAACTTGAACAGATACGTGGGCCGGGGCAGCCCCGTGACGCCCAGCTCCTCCTCCGCCTCACGCAGCGCCGCGTCGTCGTACGCCTCCCCGGCACCGACGACCCCTCCGACGAACATGTCGTACATCGAGGGAAACACCAGCTTGGTCCCGGTCCGCCGATGCACGAACACCCGCCCCTGGGCGTCCCGCACCCGAACGAACACACACCGATGCCGCAACCCCCGCGCATACACCTCCCCACGCGCCGCCCGCCCCACCACCCGATCTTCCCCGTCAACAACATCAAGCACTTCATCCTGAGCACCCATGGCCTCATACAACCAGCCCGGCCCAAGTTTCCCGAAGCAACCGGTTCCCCTGGCAGGGGCACCGCAGTCGGGCCTGTTGGCCGGTCAGCCCGCCGTCAGGACAATCTCTCGCGGCTCAGTCCCGCGTCCTCCTCGATCGGCTCGGGCGGTGCGGGGCCCCGGGGCATGGCCGGGTGCATGCCCAGCAGGACGATGCCCGCGACGATCGCCGCGAGGCCCGTGGCCTGCCAGGCGAGGGCGCCGGCGTCCATGCGGAGCTGGTCCCCGAGGAATCCGACCCCGCACACGATTCCGGCGAGCGGCTGCGCGGCGGTAAGGGCGGGCAGCGACATCCGCAGCGGCGCCGTCTCGAACGCGCTCTGCACCAGGACCAGGCCGGTCACACCGAGCACCAGCACCCCGTACGGCTGCCAGGAGACGATCAGCGAGGCCAGGCCGCCCTCCGAGAAGCGCTGCCCGCTCACCCGGGTCAGGGCGTCCTGCACCCCGTAGAGCAGGCCCGCCGCCAGGGCGAGGAGGACCGGACCCGCGCTCAGGCGTGACCGTTTCGCGAAGGTGGTGAGCAGCAGCGCGAGCCCAAGCATGATCCCGATGATCAGCCAGTGCCGCAGCGGATCCGACACCGCGGCCCCGCCATGCGGCTGACCCGCCACGATGAACGCCGTGACACCCCCGGCGAGCAGCACGAGCCCGGCCCACCCCTGCCGGCCGAGCGGCTGCTTCGTCTGGTGCCGCGACAGGGCGAGCGCGAACAGCAGATTCGTGGCGAGCAGCGGTTCGACCAGCGACACCTGACCGTGCCCGAGCGCCAGCGCGCCCAGGACCATCCCGCACACCATGAGCCCGATCCCGCCCAGCCACCGCGGCACCTTCACCAGGTCGAGGAGCAGTCTCGGCGAGAGGAAGTCACTCAGCGGCGCCTGCTGCGCGACGTTCTGCTGGAGCACGAAACCGAAGCCGAGACAGCAGGCCGCACAGACGGCGAGGGTGAGAACGAGAACCGACACGCTGGGCACCTCATGACACCAGGACTCACGACGGGCCGGGGGACAGGTACTCGGTATGACGACGACAGCCCCGGACACACAACGACACGATGAGTCCCCGTCACCGCGAGGTTGACGCCGGTCACCGTCTCCCGAAGGATCTGACTCACCAGTAACCCCAGTATCCCACCGGAGGACGGGTCTCCGCCGGTGGACTTACGCGAGAAGAGGGACGGCACATGGCGTTCGACGCTGATGTGATCGTGATCGGTGCGGGGCTCGCGGGGCTCGCGGCGACCGCCGAACTCGTCGACGCGGGCCGCAAGGTCATCCTTCTCGACCAGGAGCCCGAACAGTCCATCGGCGGACAGGCGCACTGGTCGTTCGGGGGCCTCTTCTTCGTCGACTCGCCCGAACAGCGCCGTATGCGGATCAAGGACAGCCATGAGCTGGCCCTCCAGGACTGGATGGGCACGGCCGCCTTCGACCGTGACGAGGACCACTGGCCCCGTAAGTGGGCCGAGGCGTACGTCGACTTCGCCGCGGGCGAGAAGCGGGCCTGGCTGCACGGGCAGGGCGTGCGCTTCTTCCCCGTCGTCGGCTGGGCCGAACGGGGCGGCTACGACGCCACAGGGCACGGCAACTCCGTCCCCCGCTTCCACATCACGTGGGGCACCGGACCCGGCCTGGTCGCCCCCTTCGAGCGCCGGGTCAGGGACGGCGTCGCCCGGGGCCTGGTCCAGCTCAGGTTCCGCCACCGCGTCACCGGCCTCAGCCGCACCGGCGGCACCGTCGACACGGTGACCGGCGAGATCCTCCAGCCGTCGGGTGTGGAGCGCGGCAAGCCCAGCAGCCGCGCCGTCACCGGCTCCTTCGAACTGAGCGCTCAGGCCGTGATCGTCACGTCCGGCGGTATCGGCGGCAACCACGACCTGGTCCGCGCGCGCTGGCCCGAACGCCTCGGCAGCCCGCCGGAACGGATGGTCGCGGGCGTCCCCGCGCATGTCGACGGGCTGATGCTCGGCATCACCGAGGCGGCCGGCGCCCACCTCATCAACGGCGACCGCATGTGGCACTACACCGAGGGCCTGCACAACTGGAACCCGATCTGGGACAACCACGGCATCCGCATCCTGCCCGGACCGTCCTCGATCTGGCTCGACGCCCGGGGCGACCGGCTGCCCGTACCGCTGTTCCCCGGCTTCGACACCCTCGGCACCCTCGACCACATCATGAAGACCGGGTACGACTACACCTGGTTCGTGCTCAACCAGCGGATCATCGGCAAGGAGTTCACGCTCAGCGGCTCCGAGCAGAACCCCGACCTGACCGGCAAGTCCGTGCGCGGGGTCATCGACCGGGCCCGCGCCGACGTGCCGGCGCCGGTCAAGGCGTTCATGGAACACGGTGTCGACTTCGTCGTCGAACGGGACCTCGGCGCCCTGGTCCGCGGGATGAACGCGCTCACCAAGGACGCCCTCATCGACGAGGCCGCGCTGCGCCGCACCCTGACCGCGCGCGACCGCGAGGTGACGAACCCGTTCACCAAGGACCTCCAGGTCATGGCGGTCCGCTCCACCCGTAAATTCCTCGGCGACCGGCTCATCCGCACCGCGGCCCCGCACCGCGTCCTCGACCCGAAGGCGGGACCCCTGGTCGCCGTGCGCCTCAACATCCTCACCCGCAAGTCACTCGGCGGCCTGGAGACCGACCTGTCGTCGCGCGTACTCACCGAGAGCGGTGAACCGCTGGGCGGTGTCTACGCGGCCGGGGAGGCGGCGGGCTTCGGTGGTGGCGGCGTCCACGGCTACCGCTCCCTGGAGGGGACCTTCCTCGGCGGCTGTCTGTTCTCCGGACGTACGGCGGGCCGAGCGGCGGCGAAGGCCGTCGGCTGAGCAGGCGGAATCCCCGGAAGTCCAAGCGGCGCGCGGAGGTCGTTCACGGAAATCTCACGCGCGTTCCCATAAATTTCCCCAAGCGTGGGAACAAGAGCGCACCGATCGGACAACTCGCCCACGCGCCCCACCGGTTGACACGAGTCCGTCATCCGGCGGCCCTTGACGTGTGGTGTGCCCGACCGATGTGATGTGGGCGATCATTTTCGCGCATGAGCCGCGTCGGGGAGGAAGTCCCGCGGTGACCCCACCTCCGCCCCCTCCACCTCCGCCGCCACCTCGCCTTGGCCGTTCGCGCAAGCGCGGAGCGCCGGTCTTCGACGCCGCACTCGACGACGCCGCACTGGCCACCGCACGCACCGCGCTCGCCCAGGGCCGGTGGAACGTCGTGCGCTCCCTCCTCGTCGACACCGGCGACGACTGGGACCGCCGGGGCCACCGGGTCACCGGACTCGCCCAGGAGGCCACGACCGCCGCGTGGGCCGGCGACTGGCGGCTCGCCGAACCCGAGTCCGCGGACGCCGCCGTCCTGCTTGCCTGCGCCACGGTCCACCGCGCGCTGAACGGCAAGGACCGCCCCGACGCGGCCCGTTCGGCCTGCCGCTCCGCCGCCGCGCTCGTCCCCGCCGACCCGACGCCCTGGCTCGGCCTGCTGATGCTGGAACGTCGCCTCGGCACCGAGGAGGACGTCGTCCAGCTCTTCGACGAGGTCCGCCACCGGCACCCCGACCACCACCACGCCCACCATCTGATGGTCGCCCGGCTCGCCGAGCGCCGGGCCGACGCCGGCCAGGACCCGATGCACGAGGTCTACGACTTCGCGGCCTGGGCCGCCGAACAGGCGCCCGCCGACTCGCCGTTGGCGATACTGCCGGTCGTCGCACACGCCGAGCGCTACCGCGTGCTCGCCGCCGCCGGTGCCGAGTCCGCCGACCCCGTCGCCTCCGAGCACTGGGTCGGCCGGCGCGCCCGGCAGGTCATGAAGGCCGCCTTCGACTGGTGGCTGGAGTGGGAGCGCGACGACCACCCGCGCAACCGCGTCGACCTCAACTTCCTTGCCCACGCGAAGTTCTGCGGAGGCAGACCCGCCGAGGCCGCGGCGCTGTTCCATCGCATCGGACCGCATGCGACCACGGCGCCCTGGTCCTATCCGGACCGGGACCCGGCCGAGGCGTTCCGCGCCGCGCGCAGCGCCGCGCTCGGCACCGCCTGACCGCCCACCGGGCACCCACGGACGCACCAAGCAACACCGCACGGCACGGACCCAGCACGGACCACCCGACCCCGTACGTGAAAGGACAACCCCGCCATGACGACGGGCAGTTCGAGCACCAGTGACGCAAGACCCGCGACCGGCCCGGAAGCCGGCGGGATCAGTACCTTCAAGGGCCAGGACCGCGCGCTGCGCGCCGACCGGCTCGGCACGGCGGGCCTCCTCCTGTCGGTGCTCGCCGCGACCGGACCGCTCATGGTCGTCGCCGGTGTCATGCCCACCACATTCGGGGTGATGGGCATCGTCGGCCAGCCGCTGATCTTCGTGATCCTCGGTGTCGTCCTGGCCCTCTTCAGCTTCGGCTACGCGGAGATGAGCCGGCACGTCCACAACGCCGGCGCCTTCTACGCGTACATCTCCCGGGGTCTGGGCGGCACGGCGGGCGCGGGTGCCGCACTGGTCGCCCTCGTCGCGTACAGCGCCCTGCACATCGGTATCTACGGCATCCTCGGCTTCGAGGTCTCCGGCCTCTTCGCCACCTATCTGGAGATCGACCTCGCCTGGTGGATACCGGCCCTGGTCGCCCTCGCCGCCGTCGGAGTGCTGGCCTGGCTGAAGATCGACGTCAACGCGCGCGTGCTCGGTGTGCTGCTGCTGATCGAGGTGGCGCTCGTCGTCATCTTCGATGTCGTGGCCGTCGCCGACCCGGCGAAGGAGGGCCTGTCGCTGCACGCGTTCAACCCGGAGACCCTGACCGGCGCGGGCGTCGGCACCGCCCTGTGCTTCTGCGTCGCGGCCTTCCTCGGCTTTGAACAGGCCCCCGTCTACGCGGAGGAGACGAGCCGTCCGCAGGTCGTCGTGGCCCGTGTGATGTTCCTCGCCGTCGGCTTCGTCGCCGTCTTCTTCGCGGTGAGCAGCTGGGCCCTGACGGTGGCCGCCGGACCGAACGGGATCGTGCCCGCCGCGCAGGAGCAGAGCGCCGGGCTGCTGTTCGGTCTGACCGAGAGTCGTCTCGGCGCCACCTTCACGGACGTCCTGCACGTCCTCTTCGTCACCGGCATGTTCGCCGCGGTGCTCAGCTTCCACAACGTCGTCGCCCGCTACACCTTCGCGATGGGCCGCGAAGGGCTGCTGCCGGCCACCTTCGGCCGTACCAACAGCGCCAGCGGCGCCCCCGGCACCGGTTCGCTGCTCCAGACCGTGATCTCGGCCGTGGTGATCATCGCCTTCGCGGTGACCGACGACAAGCCGGTCGGGGACCCGACGGCGCCGGTGCTGCACCTGTTCACCTGGATGGGCAACGTCGGCGCGTTCGGCGTGATCCTGCTGATGGCCGCCGCCTCACTCGCGGTGATCGTCTTCTTCGTCCGGCGCGGCGCCGCCCGCGCGCAGGCATGGCGCCTCACCGCGTCGGCCGTCGCCGGGATCGCGCTCCTGGTCATCGCCGGCTACACCGTCAAGGACTTCGACGTCCTCGTCGGCTCGGGCCCCGACTCCGCCCTCAACTGGCTGCTGCCCGGCATCATCGTGCTCGCCGCCGTCGCCGGTCTGTTCCTGGGCGCGGTACTGAAGTCCAGAAAGCCCGAGGCACACGCCCGGATCGGCCTCGGCAACGAGGCGTTCCAACTGGAGAAGGCCGCCGAGGAGAACGCCTGACATCGGCCGACGAGCACCCGCGGTCCCCCTCGTACGGGCGCGCCGCGGGTGCTCGCGTCATGAGGTGACCACCGGCCTTGTCACGTCTCCCGCCTCTACTACCAGGCGAACGCCTCGGGCGCCGGGCCCGGTCCCGGGAAGATCTCGTCCAGGGAGGCGAGCAGTTCCTCGGACAGCTCCAGGTCCACCGCGCGCAGCGCCGACGCCAAGTGCTCCTCGGTACGCGGCCCGACGATGGGACCGGTGATCCCCGGCCGGGTCAGCAGCCACGCCAGCGCCACCTCGCCGGGCTCCAGACCGTGCTTCTCCAGCAGATCCTCGTACGCCTGTACGCGGGCCCGGACCGCCGGGTCGGCGAGCCCGGCGGCCGAGCGGCCCCCCTTCGTCCGCGAGCCGCTGTTCTCACGCTCCTTGCGCAACGCGCCGCCCAGCAGACCCTGATGGAGCGGTGACCAGGGGACGACGCCGAGGCCGTACTCCTCGGCTGCCGGAATCACGTCCATCTCGGCGCGCCGCTCGGCCAGGTTGTACAGGCACTGTTCCGAGACCAGTCCGACGCGGCCGGTCCGGGCGGCGATCTCGTTGGCGCGCGCGATCTGGTACCCGGCGAAGTTGCTCGAACCGGCGTAGAGGATCTTCCCCTGCCGGATCAGGACGTCGATCGCCTGCCAGATCTCCTCGAAGGGGGTGGCCCGGTCGACGTGGTGGAACTGATAGAGGTCGATGTGGTCCGTACCGAGCCGTTTCAGGCTGGCGTCCACCGCGCGGCGGATGTTGAGCGCGCTGAGCCGGTCGTGGTTGGGCCACGACTGCTCGTTCCACGGCTTGCCGTCATTGGTCATGTTCCCGTAGACCTTGGTGGCCAGTACGACCTTGTCACGACGGCCCCCGCCCTGGGCGAGCCAGGACCCGATGACCTTCTCCGTCAGTCCCTTGTCCCCTTCGATGCCGTAAATGTTGGCGGTGTCGAAGAAGTTGATACCCGCGTCCAGTGCGGCATCCATGATCCGGTGACTGTCCGCCTCACCGGTCTCGCCCCCGAAATTCATGGTGCCGAGCACCAGCCGACTGACCTTGACCCCGGTACGCCCGAGTTGCGTGAACTTCATGACACCCCAGCCAACGTCTTCGAGCGCACTCGTGGCAATAGACCGGATCCACGGCGGGGGTCCGCCGTACCACCCATCCTTCGCGTACCGCTGCGCGGGGCTTGGGCGGGGGTGCCGGGTCGGTCGTCTTCGCCTGCGGCGGGCTTGTCGCTGCGCGGGGCTTGAGGGGGCGTGCCGGGTCAGTTGTCTTCGCCTGCGGCGGGCTTGCCGCTGCGCGGGGCTTGAGGCGGGGGTGCCGGGCCGGTCGTCTTCGGCTGCGGCGGGCGTACCGCTGCGCGGGGCTTGAGGGGGCGTGCCGGGTCGGTCGTCTTCGCCTGCGGCGGGCCTGGACGTGCGCTGGTGCGGGGTGTGACCGGGTTGTCGGCGGGGGCGCCGTGCCGCGCGTTCATCGCGTCTGCGGCGGGAGCGGGGCTTCACCGGGGTGATGACCGGCGTCGCGGCCAGGGTGCCTCTTTCGCCTGCGGCGGCCTTGGGTCAGTCCTTCCTCGGTCCTTTCTCAGTCCGCGAAGTCCAGGAGGACCTTGCAGGACCTGGAGCGGTCCGCTGCCGAGGTGAAGGCGTGGGGGGCATCCGCCAGGGGGGTCACCTCGCTGATCAGGGCGTCGAAGTGAGGGGCCGTCGCCAGGAGGGTCAGGGCCTCGTCGAATTCGGTGTCGAAACGGAAGGCACCGCGGAGTTCGATCTCGCGGCTCACCACCAGGTTGCCCGCGAAGGGGCTCCCGCCCGGGGGCAGCATGCCGAGCTGGACCACGACGCCGCCCCGCCGCACCCGGCGCAGACAGGTGTCGAGCCCGGCGGCCACGCCCGACGCCTCGATCGCCGCGTCCACCTCGTCCGGCCACCCGGCATCGTCCGGATCGTCCGCCCGTACGAGGGTGTCGGCGCCCGCGAGGCCCGCGTACCGGAGGGCTTCCGGCAGGAGGTCCGTCGCGGTGACCCGCGCCGCGCCCGCCGCCTTCGCCGCCGCGACGACGAGGCAGCCGATCGGCCCCGCACCCGTCACCAGGACATGACGGCCCGTCACCTCACCTGCCCTGCGCACCGCGTGCAGCGCCACCGACAGCGGCTCCGCCAACGCGGCCCGCCGCAGCGGCAGTCCGGCGGGCAACGCCCGTAGCTGACCGGCCGGGACGACGATCTCGGCCGCGAACCCGCCCTGGACGTGCGGCATACGGGCCGCGCTGCCCAGATAACGGGTGTCCCGGCAGACCTGCCGCCGCCCGTCCAGGCACTCGGGGCACACCCCGCAGGGCGTCGCCGGATGCACGGCCACCTCGGTACCCGGCACGGGACCGCTCGCCCCGTCGCCGTACGCCCCGTCCCCGTACGCCACGACCGTTCCGACGACCTCGTGCCCGAGCACCATCGGCTCCCGCAGCCGGAAGTCGCCGACGCCGCCGTGCCGCCAGTAATGCAGATCGGAACCGCACACCCCGCCGTAGCGGACGGCGACCAGCGCCTGTCCGGGGCCCGGCTCGGGCCGGGCGCGTTCCTCCACACGCAGATCGCCCGCGCCATGGATCACACAAGCACGCACCATAGCCTCGTCTCCCGTGCTCACAGCACCTCCGGTACTCACAGCACGCTCGTCATGCCGCCGTCGACGTACAACACCTGACCGCTCACGAAGTCCGCGGCCGGCGACGCGAGGAACAGCACCCCGCCGACCAGGTCCTCGGTACGGCCCCAGCGCCCGGCGGGGGTGCGGCGGCGCACCCAGTCGCTGAACTCCGCGTCCTCGACGAGCGGCCGGGTCAGCTCGGTCTCGATATAGCCGGGACCGAGCCCGTTGACCTGTACACCTCGCGGACCCCAGTCGGCGCACATACCCTTGGTGAGCATCTTCAGGGCGCCCTTGGTGGCGGCGTACGGCGCGATGCCCGGCCGTGCCACCTCGCTCTGGAGCGAGCAGATGTTGACGATCTTCCCGTGGCCCCGCTCGGTCATGAACCGCGCCGCCTCACGGCCCACCAGGAACGCACTGGTGAGGTTCGTGTCCAGGATCCGGTGCCAGTCGGCGTCCCCGAACTCCAGGAGCGGGGCGCGCAGTTGCATACCCGCGTTGTTGACGAGGATGTCGAGCGGGCCCACCCGCTCCTCGACGTCGGCGATCCCGGCGGCGACCGCAGGGCCGTCGGTGACGTCGAACGCCGCCGTGTGGATCGCGCCGGGGGCCGTCCCCTTCAGTTCGGAGGCGGCGGCCGTGAGCGTGTCCCGGTCGCGTCCGTTGAGGACGACCGTGCAGCCGGCCTCGGCGAGTCCGCGCGCCAACGCGAACCCGATGCCCCGGCTCGACCCGGTCACCAGCGCCGTACGCCCGGAGATGTCGAAGAGCGGATGTGCCGTCATGACTCGTTCACTTCTCACATTCTGCGCGGGACATACGGAGCATGCGGGAGATGTGGGGTGTCTAGATCACCAACGAGAGCAACAGGACGATGCCCCCCGCGACCACCGAGATCAGCGTCTCCATGACCGACCAGGTCTTGATCGTCTGGCCGACGCTCATCCCGAAGTACTCCTTGACCAGCCAGAAACCGGCGTCGTTGACATGGCTGAAGAACAGCGAGCCCGCGCCGATCGCCAGCACCAGGAGCGCGAGGTGCGTGCTCGACATGTCGGCGGCCAGCGGTGCCACCAGACCGGCGGCGGACACCGTCGCGACCGTCGCGGAACCGGTCGCGAGCCGGATCACCACGGCGATCAGCCACGCGAGCAACAGCGCCGGAATCGACCAGTCCTTGGATATCTCCAGGACCATCTGGCCCACACCCGAGTCGATCAGCGTGCCCTTGAAACCGCCACCGGCACCGACGATCAGCAGCACACCGGCGATCGGCGCGAGTGACTTCTCGACCGTCGTGGACAGCCGCCCCTTGGTGAACCCGGCCGCCCGGCCCAGCGTGAACATGCCCACGATGACCGCGGCGAGCAGCGCGATCAGCGGCGAGCCGATCACGTCGAACACCCGCTGCACCATGTTCGTGGGGTCGTCCACGATGATGTCCACGAGCGCCTTGGCGAGCATCAGGACGACGGGCAGCAGCACCGTGAACACGGTCGCGCCGAAGCCGGGACGCTTCTCCAGGTCCTCGGACGGCCGCTGCGGAATCATCTTCTCGGGCGCCGGTACGTCGACCCAGCGGGCCGCGAACTTCGAGAACAGCGGGCCCGCGATGATCACGGTCGGGATCGCGACCAGCACACCGAGCGCCAGCGTCAGACCGAGGTTCGCCTGGACCGCGTCGATCGCGACGAGCGGGCCGGGGTGCGGCGGAATCAGACCGTGCATCACGGACAGACCGGCGAGCGCCGGGATACCGATGCGCATCAGTGAGTAGTTGCCGCGCTTGGCGACCATCAGCACGACCGGGATCAGCAGCACGATGCCGACCTCGAAGAACAGCGGCAGACCGATCACGGAGGCGATCAGGACCATCGCCCACGGCATACCGCGCCCGCTCGCACGGGCGAGGATCGTGTCGACTATCTGGTCGGCGCCACCGGAGTCGGCGAGCAGCTTGCCGAGGATCGCGCCGAGGGCGATCAGCACGCCCACGCCCGCGACCGTGCTGCCGAGGCCGGCGCTGAAGCTGGCGATCACCTTGTCGAGCGGCGCCCCGGCGAAAGCGCCGAGCGCGAGCGAGCCGATGGTCAGCGCCAAAAACGCGTGGACCTTGAACTTGGTGATGAGCAGGACGATGACGGCGATGCCCGCGAGGACGGCGATCCCGAGCTGGGCGTGGCCCGCGGAGGTGATCGGCGCGACGGGGTCCGCTGCCAGCATCTCGACGCTGAGACTGGTCACGGTTCTTCCTTGGGAGGTGGTGGGGAAAGGGACAGGGATATGCGGGGGGTGGCGGTGGAGCGGGTGGTGCCGTGGAGCGGGGTGGGAGTGCGGTGGAGCGAGGTGGTGCCGTAAAGGTCGTGCGGTGGGTCAGGTGGTTTCGGTGGTACGGGGACGGGTGTCGGCGTGCGGCGGGGTTACCGGACGGTGAGTCCGCGTAGCGCGGTGACGGCCCGTTCAGCGATCTCCTCGGGAGCGCCCGACACATCGACGGCCACCCCCGTCTCGTCCGGAGCCAGCGGCTGGAGCGCGGCGAACTGGGAGTCCAGGAGCGCCGTTGGCATGAAGTGGCCCTGGCGGTGCGCCATCCGGTCCTCGATGAGCTGCCGGTCACCCGTGAGATGGACGAAGACAAGACCGGGTGCGGCGGCCCGCAGCCGGTCCCGATAGCTCCGCTTGAGCGCGGAGCTGCTGACCACACCGCCGAGTCCGGCCCGGCCGTGCGCCCAGGCGCCGATGGCGTCGAGCCACGGCAGCCGGTCGTCGTCGGTGAGCGGGGTCCCGGCGGTCATCTTGGCGATGTTCGCCGGGGGGTGGAAGTCGTCGCCCTCGGCGTACGGAACGCCGAGCGCCGTCGCGAGCAGGGGACCGATCGTCGTCTTGCCGGTGCCCGCCACGCCCATGACCACGACGACATGGGACGGAAGCCCTGCCTGCCCTTCCGTCCGCACGCCGTCCATCACGTCGTCCCTCACGCCTTCCACCAGGTCCTCGCCGTCTTCGTCTGTCTTCGTCGACATCGATGTGTCACGTGCATGAAACCCATAAGGTCTGACTAATTCAAGAGTGTGTGACATAAAAGTCTGACTTTTTGTTGGGCGGTCCGCCTCGTACGCTGAGCGCCATGACCACATCGGCCCGGGGGCTGCACGCGCACGTACTGGAGACCCTCGGTCCCGCCATCGCCGCCGGTGAGTACCCGCCGGGAAGCGTCCTACGCACCGACGAGTTGGCCCAGCGGTTCGAGGTGTCGCGCTCGGTGATGCGGGAGGCCGTGCGGGTCCTGGAGTCGATGCACCTGGTCGAGTCCCGCCGCCGCGTCGGCGTCACCGTCCGTCCCACGCGAGAGTGGAACGTCTACGATCCGCAGGTCATCCGCTGGCGGCTGGCCGGCGCCGACCGGCCACGGCAACTGCGCTCCCTCACGGTGCTGCGGTCCGCGGTCGAACCGGTGGCCGCGGGCCTCGCCGCACGGCACGCCACCGCCGAACAGTGCGCGGAACTCACCGAGTGCGCGATCGGTCTGGTCGCCACCTCACGCGGGCAGCAGTTGGAGGCGTATCTCGTCCACGACATCGCCTTCCACCGCGTGATCCTGAACGCGTCCGGCAACGAGATGTTCGCCCGCCTCGGCGATGTCGTCGCGGAGGTCCTGGCGGGCCGTACCCACCATCAGGTGATGTTCGAGGACCCGGACCCGGCCGCCGTCACCCTGCATGTACAGGTCGCGGAGGCGGTACGCGAGGGGGACGCGGCCCGAGCGGAGGAGCTGACCCGGGAGATCGCGGTGGGCGCCCTTCAGGAACTGGACATTTTGGCCCCCTGACGCGAGCCGGGCGGCTTGACGCGAGCTGGGCTGCCTGATGCGAGCCGAGTGGCCTGACGCGAGCCGGGTGGCCCGAGTCGGGCCGGTTTCCTACTCGGCGAACTCCCCGTCGACGTACACCCACGCCCCGTCCACCCGCTCGAACCGGCTCCGCTCGTGCAGCGCCCCGGGCCGTCCGCCCTCGGTGTACGAGGCCCGGAAGGTCACCGTGCCGGTGCGGTGGAACGCCGATCCGTCCCGCGTGTCGAGGATCTCAAGCCCTGACCACCGCAGCGCGAGGTCGAAAGCCACGCCCGCCGGGCGGGTGTCCGGGTGCCAGGTCCGCAGCAGATACGGCTCGTCCCGCACGACGAACGCGCAGTACCGCGACCGCATCAGCGCCTCGGCGGTACCCGCCGCCGCCTCCCCCCGATGGAACCGCCCACAGCACGCCTCGTACTCCTGCGGCAGTCCGCAGGGGCAGGCGCCGGTGGGCACGGGGGCGGTGGAGGACGCTGGGCGCGGACGGGAGCGGGGGCGGGGGGTGCGTCGGGACATGGGTCCATTGTGACTACCGTTCGGTCGCCCCCGAAACGTCCGGATCCTAGGGTTTCCGGAGGGACGGCTCCACAAGGACGGCACCGGTGCGACAGGAGGCGGGAACCATGACCGCGTACGACGACTTCGTGGCGCTGCATCGCCACGGCACCCCGCTGCTGCTCCCCAACGCCTGGGACCACGCGTCCGCCGCCGCCCTCGCCGCGCGCGGCTTCCCCGCGGTCGGCACCACGAGCCTGGGTGTCGCCGCGGCGGCGGGGCTGCCCGACGGTCACGCGGTGACCCGTGACGCGGCCCTCGCCCTGGCTGCCCGGCTGGGTGGGGAAGGTTTCCTCGTCTCCGTCGACGCCGAGGGCGGCTTCAGTGACGATCCCGCCGAAGTGGCCGATCTGGCACGGAAGTTGGCCGACGCCGGGGCGGTCGGCGTCAACCTGGAGGACGGGCGCGGCGACGGCACCCTGGCACCGCCCGATTCGCACGCCGCGAAGATCGCGGCGGTGAAGGCGGCGGTGCCCGGCCTGTTCGTCAACGCCCGTACGGACACGCATTGGTTGGGCCTCCGTCACTCCGAGACCACCGCGCGCCTGACGTCCTATCAGGAGGCGGGCGCGGATGGCGTGTTCGTCCCGGGACTTTCAGGGGCCGCCGAGATCGCCGCCCAAGTGGCGGCCGTCGATGTCCCGTTGAACATCCTCTACTCGCCGCAGGGGCCCACGTTCGCCGAACTGGCCGCCCTCGGCGTACGTCGCGTCAGCCTCGGCTCGCTGCTCTACCGCAGGGCGCTGGGCGAGGCGGTGGCGTCGGCGGTGGCGATCCGCGAGGGACGGCCCCTCACGCCCCTGACACCGGGCACACCGACGTACGACGAGGTACAGGCGCTGAGCTGAGGAGCGTCACGGTTCCACATGCTCGGTGAGCCAGGTGAGGGCGGTCGCGGCGCGGTCGAGGACGGAGATGTGCCCGTCGGACGCGCTCACCCGCAGTTCCGCCGAGGCACACCGGTCGGCCAGCCACCGCGCGTGCGCGACGGGCGCGATCCGGTCCTGCGCGCCGTGCAGCAACAGCACGGGAGCCGTTACCTGCCCGGGGTCGAATCCCCAGGGTGCGACATAGGCGAGGTCGTCATCGATGAGCCCGCCGGGCCCGGATGCGAGCGCCGGACCCACGACCTTCTCGAACCAGGACCACACACCGTCGAGGGCGGCGTGATCGGCGGGCGTGAACATCTCGGGGTCGAACTCGGCGGAAGCCTCGTATGCCTCCTTGGCCTCCCGACCCGCCACGGCGGCCCGCAGCCCCGCCACACCCGACGCCGACATACCGGCGAACCAGTCGAGCCCTTCGGCGTCGAACGGCGCGAGCCCCGCCACCGAGACCACGCCGGTGACCCGCTCGGGCAGCAGCGCGGCGCAGCCCAGGGCATGCGGCCCGCCACCGGAGTGCCCCATCACGGCGAACCGCTCGATCCCCAACGCATCGGCTACGAGGGCGACATCACCGGCCACGGACGCGACATCCCGTCCGGACCGCGCGCTGGAACCGCCGTAACCGGGCCTGTCGTACGAGACCCAGCGGATCCCGAGCCGGGAGGAGGCAGGGAACAGCGGTGCGGGGGGTGCGCCGATGTTGGGCGTCCCGTGATGCCAGAACACGACGGTCCCGTCACCACCGCTGTCATAGAAGCGCCCCCGCCGCCCGCCCCCCAATTCCACATCGCCCTCACGCACACCCACACGATCACCTCACACCCGGAATCTCCCGACCACGCAGGGCCGGCCGCACTGCCAACAGAGAACCTACTGGCCACACGGCCGCCGCGCCCCGCTCACGCGGGGACCAAGGACCGCGCGGGTCCATCTTCCCGGGCTGCCACGGACCATCCCCGCTTGCGCGGGGAACACACCTGGCTCACCGCCGCCCAACACGGCGAAACCGGACCATCCCCGTCTCCACGGGGGAGCACACTCGCCGCCCTCCCTAGCCCCCGGTCTTGATGAGTGGTGCGTCCCGGGTGAACTCCCTGAACCCGACGCTGTAGTACAGCCCGCGTGCCCCGGGATGTCCCGGTGCGCCCAGACACGCGACCGTCATGTGCTGAGCCCCGGCCGCCCGCGCCAGACGCATCCCGTGCAGCAGCATCGCCCTGCCCAGCCCGAGTCGCCGGTAGTCCGGATGCGTTCCGACCGGCTCGAATTCGGCGGTTCTGTTCGCCTCATCGAGCCACATGATCGTCGATGCGGCCATCGTGCCGTCCGGTGCCTCCACCAGGACGTGCAGGTCGCCGCGGTACGGCGGTGTCCGCCGGACACCCTCGTAGCCTTCGGCCGTATAGGTCGTTGACGGACCCCAGGCGTCCACATGGGCCTGGACCACGGCCCGCGGCCCGGCCTCGTCGGCGGTCCGGAATCGAAACCCGGCCGGCAGTACCGGCTGTTCCACATCCCTGAGATCCCGCTCATTGAGTTGTGTCCAGGAGCCGGTGTCGCCGAGCGAGTCAGGATCGGTCACATAGCCGTGCGCCGCCCATCGCTTCAGGGTGAACTCATGGGCGGCCTGCGGTATCACCGTACGCTCGGCACCGACCGCCACAGCGTCGTACCAGTCGATCACCTCGTCCAGTAGCTCGCTGTGGTCGGGATGGACCTGATGGGCCAGATAGGCGCCGGTCACGTCCCTCACCGACCCGTCGTTCCGCTTCACCTGGTGTGGCAGTTGGGCCCAGCCCCACGCGACCAGATCGTCACCGGAGAACCACAGGCGACGCAGCCAGCTCTCGCCTTCGCCCGCGTGCCCTTTGCCCCAGTTCCAGGCCAGCTCTCCGAATGACGCGTCGCTGTTCACCAGGTCGGGACGGACGGCGGTCACCCGCTGTGCCAGACCCTGCATGAGCTGCACGTCCGCGGCGGTCAGAAGCTGGGAGTCATCGGAGTCGTCCATGGTGCGCCACTGTGCCAGGGCTCCGCGAGGCCATCGAACCATTTTCCCGGGGCGAGGATCGAAGCCGACGGCTCCGCCGCGCCTGGTGCCTCGGCTCTTGCCGTGGGCACGCTGGTTCTTCGGTCCGCTTCATCCGGTGTGGTGGGTCAGCCCGGAGGGCATGTCCGGGAAGTCCCTGGGCCTACCCTGAAAACGCACGCGCGGCCTGTCTCCGTCGCTGTCGGGATGCCAGCCTCGGTGGGCGATCTCTTTCAGCCATCGAGTGCAGGCAAGGAATCCGCATGAGGGAAATGACACGCCGGTCGATGCTCGCCGCGGCTGGGACGGCGGGGCTTCTACTCACCACAGCGGGGACGGCGAAGGCGGACGACGGCCGCCTTTCCGGTGCCGCTCCGCTGGCTGGGACCGGGCCTAAGACCGTGAGGCTACGGAATGACCGGGTACGGCTCACATTGCCGGGCCCAACCGGCCCTTGGCGGATCGGAACCACCTCCCTGCATCTGATCGACCACTCACGTCGGGACCCGTGGACTTCACCGTCTTCACCCTCTTCACCTTCTTCGTCACGCGAACTGATGATCAGCATCTGGTATCCGACCTCAAGCCACCACGGCTGCCGACGCGCTCCCTGGCTCCCGCCGGCGGCGACGGAACTGTTCAGGCAACAGGTCGGCCAGGAACTCCAGACGCCCATGGACAACGTCGACTTCCCCCTGACCCACGCCTATGAAGGCGCGCCTGTAAAGGAACGCCGGCACGGCCATCCCGTGGTGCTGTTCTCGCCGGGCTACGGCGCGATGCGCGAACTGTGCACCGCACTGGTCCAGGACCTCGCCAGTCAGGGTTTCGTGGTCGTCACCCTTGACCACACCTACGAAGCCTCGATCGTGGAGTTCCCGGGCGGCCGACTGGAGTTGACTCGGCAACCGTCCAAGGCGACCGACGAAGACTTCGCGACGGCCCTGCGAGTCCGTCAGGACGACACCGGATTCGTACTGGACGAACTGGCGCTGCTGAACGCCGGAAGAAACGTCGACGCCGAGCGACGCCAGTTGCCCCACGGTCTGCGAGGCTCCCTCGATCTGTCCCGGATCGGCATGTTCGGGCATTCGCTCGGCGGTGCCACGGCCGCGGAGACGATGGCGCGGGATCGCCGCATCCTCGCCGGCGTCGATCTGGACGGCAGCATCGACGGGACCGTAGCGGCCACCGGTCTTGACCGACCCTTCCTACTGATGAGCAACGCCGACCACGGACGCCACAACGACCCGTCTTGGGCAGAGTTCTGGTCACAGCTGCGCGGCTGGCGCCTTGAACTGCGACTACGGCGCTCCGGACACCAGACCTACACGGATCTGTCCCCGCTGGTGCAACAGCTGGAACGGGCGCTCCCGTTGCCACCCGAAGTGGTCGCCGCCCTGACCCACGACATCGGAACGATCAACGCCGACCAAGCCGTCACCGCCCAACGCGCCTACCTGAACGCCTTCTTCGACCTGCACCTACTCGACCGCGACTGCCGCCTGCTGTCCAAACCGTCCCCGCGCTACCCCGACATCGAGTTCGTACCCTGACGGGGTCTCGACGACTCACATCCGCGTACGAAGCAACCACGTACCGGAGCCCGGTAAACGCCCAGTCCCGCCGCAGTCGGCGACGGCCAGTCGACCGGATCCGAACCATCCCTGCTCGCGCGGGGAACACGGTCTCGGCGCCGCGAACGGGATCGTTGCGTTCGGACCACCCCCGCTCGCGCGGGGAACACTCTTCCTGACCTGCGTTGCTGTAGGAGCTTTGCGACTCCTTGACCTGCCCCGCTGCTCACTCCGCGAAAGCGGTCCCGGGTCATGGGGAACCCATGATGCCCCTGCCTTCCGCTCACCGTCGAACGTCCTCCTCGTTCCCCGGTTCCCACACCGCGCCGTCGTGTGCGAACAGCACTCGGCGTGGGTCGAGCGCAGCGATCCGTTCCATCCATGGGCGATAACTCGGCAGCGGTGGCTCGACGTCCTCGCGCGCGGCCCGGTGGGCCAGGTGATCCCACCCGAACTCCGAGGCGAAGTCATGCGCTTGCCCGGCGAGGACGATGACCGTGCCGTCCCTTTGCCGCAGTGACAGTGACTGGTGACCTTCCGTGTGTCCCGGGGTCGGAATGATCCGTACGCCCGGCCAGATCTCCGTCTCACCGGCGAGTTCCTCGTACACCGCGCCGGGAAAGTCGACCAGTCCGTCGACCGTGTAGCCGCCCCGCCGTGCCGTGGCGAGTTCCGTCTCCTGGACCAGGATCGGCTTGCCGGCCAGCAGAGGGTTGCCCCCGCAGTGGTCGAAGTGCAGGTGGCAATTCACCAGTACGGAGATGTCGGTGAGCCTCACCCCCGCCATCGACAGGGCGTCCTCCAACTCCCGCCGCCTCGGGCGATAGTGCGCCTCGGTCTCCGTGTCCGCCGCTCCGATTCCCGTATCGAAGAGGAGGAGTCCCCGGTCGTGTCGTACCAAGTACGCGAAGACCGGTTCGACCCTCGGCTCGGGACCTCCCGTCTCCGAAGCCGGCCGTACGAAGTACCCCATGTCCAGCCGCCGTACCGCTCTTTCGCCCATGCCACCATCCTGAGCGGACCCCCGTCCGCCCGTCCATCGCCTCTGCCGACGGCAGAAGCCGCCCGTACCCTCCCCGTTCACCTCCGAGCCACTCCCCGATCGCCCGTGCGTGGCACCGTCCGGAGCGGCGGTGCCCGATCACGGGGCCGCCATCGGTGTGAGCGGGAGGGACATCATGATGAGACGTTCGGCGGCGTGGATCCTCGCGGGCGGGGTCGCCGCCACGGCCCTGACGGTCGGTACGGGACCGGCCCAGGCCCGTGACTGCGGCACCGCGGGGACATCGGCGGCGTACCGCTGCGCCGAGCCGGGTGACCTGATCGACGTCACCCTGGGCGAACTGCACCCCACCCAGTCGGTACTGGGCTACGACGAGGTGTACTACAAGCTCGGCCGCTACCGCTCCGACAAGGACGCGGCGGCCGGCGGCTTCAACAAGCGGTTCGACGACTGGTGCGAGGCGAACGGTCAAGGAGAGACCGCAACAGCCCAACCGCAGGCTCGACTTGATGATCCGTCAAGCTTCACCTGTACAACCCCCGTTGGTGAGGAGACGCCTGAGACCGTCGCCCCTATGAAGACCGCCGTCATCGGTCCCGGCGGCGCACTCTATCTGACGGACGGTCACCACACCCTCAGCTCCTTCCTGGAGAGCCCGGACGGCGGCGCCTCCCTGCACGTACGCCTCCGCGTCACCGACAACTTCTCGCGCCTGTCCACCGCCGAGTTCTGGAAGACGATGGAGGCGCAGAAGAAGGTCTGGCTGCGCGACGAGAAGGACCGGCCGATCACGGTGGGCCAACTCCCGGACCGGCTGGGGCTCGCCAACTTCCACGACGACCCGTACCGCAGCCTCGTCTACTTCACCCGCGACATCGGTTACGCGACACCGAACGACCCCTCCGAGTTCCTGGAGTACTACTGGGGCGAATGGCTGCGCGGCAGCGTCGATCTCGGTACGAGCGACCTCACCGCGTTCCCGGGCTACCTCGACCTGGTCAAGAAGACCTCCCGGGCCATGGTCGCGCTCGACGCCCAGGACCCCGTCGCCGGCGGCAAGACCGCGGCCGACCTCGGCAAGCTGGCCGAGTGGAACGCCGGGAAGAAGGAGACCTCCGGCGAGTTCGCCAAGCTGAGCAAGCCGATCACGGACCCGAAGCCGGGCAAGCTCGCCTATGCCCTCGACTTCAAGGCCGACGTCCCATCGACTCCCGCCTGCACGACCACGGTCACCGGCACCCGCTCCGGCCCGCTGACCGTCGACAAGGGGGTGACCTGCCTCGACCGCGCCCTCGTCAACGGCCCGGTCACCGTACGGGCCGGCGCCTCGCTGGTGAGCAACGGCAGTACTCTCAAGGGCCCGTTGAGCGCGGTCGGCGCGCGCACGCTCCAGCTGTGCGGTACGCGGGTCAACGGACCCGTCTCCGTCACCGCTTCCACCGGTCCCGTCCGGCTCGGCGGCATCGGCTGCACCGCGAACACCCTCGCCGCCCCGGTCGCCCTGGTCGGCAACGGCGGAGGCGTCCAGCTCTCCGGCAACACCATCGGCGGCCCGCTGGCGTGCGTCGGTAACCAGCCCGCGCCGGTCGACGCGGGCAGGCCGAACCAGGTACGCAGCGTCAAGTCGGGCCAGTGCACGGCCCTTTAGTGCTTCTTCAGTGATCAGCGGCGGTGGCGGAGAAGGCCGCGAAGAGAGTGTCGATCCTCAGACGCAGCGAGGCCGAACCCGCCCCGTCCACCACGACGGACACCTCGTCGGTGCCGACCAGTCGGACGAGCGCCTCCTCGGAGTATGTGGCGCGTTCGTCGTCGTAGGGAGTCGTGTCGGTCACGGTGCGAGGGTTCCACGCGGGTCCGCGACGGTGCACCTGGGTTTATGGCCCTACCGGGATGATGGGCGTATGCGTATTCGTATCGACGCCGTCGACCTTCCCGGTGGCACCTTCCAGGACCCGTACGACGCCGCCGCCCCGGTCCTCGGCGCCGTCCATGTCGCCGTACAATGCCGTGACCGCCCGGCCGAACTGCTCGATCCGCAGCCAGGCGACGCCGCGTCCGCGACCTGGACCTTCCCGTGCACCACGACCGCCTCGCCCACCGGAACCGATGTGAAGGGCCCGTACGTCCAGGGTCGGCCGGGCGGCCGGTTCATCTACCTGTCGTGGGGCACGGTCGACGCGTCGGGCTTCGCGATGTTCCGCCGCGCCAAGGTCATGCTGAACGGGGTCCCCGCCGACGTACTCGCCGCCGCCGCGCGGGACGGTCTCCTGGTCGGCCGCCTCGGCCTGACCGACGCCCACGGCACCCCGCTGTGCGCCCGCGTCCTGCCGCCGCACATCACCTGGACCGCCGAACCGGGCGACGCGGCCTAGATGGCCGGGTACCGGGCGGTCGAGCGGGCCTTGGCCGCGGCTCGTTTGGTGTAGGCGATCGCCGCCACCACGCACACGATCGGCAGCACCCAGTTGAGCAGCAGGCTCGTCCCCCAGGTTCTCGTCCCGTCCGACGCGAGGCGGCCCTCGAACAGGGAGCCGACCGCCGTGGCGAGTATGGCCACGCCCCAGACGGTGCTGATCCGTCTGTTCACCGACCGGAACCTCGGCGATTCCCAGTACTCGGGCGGCACCGACTCCCGCGCGTACTGCTCGGTGAACGGCACGACGAGTACGGAGCCGAGCATCACCAGGGCCAGTGCCAGCGTCGCCGCTCCGCGTCCGTAGTAGCCGACGTTGTCCCGTAGTACCGGTCCGCCCGCGAACGCCGCGACGGCCAGGGCCACGAAGGTCACGACACCGGCCGCGTCGATGACTTTGACGCCGGAATCCCTGCTTCTGATGATCAGCCAGATGGCCAGTATCGCGGCCAGCAGCGCCGCGTACCCGACCGAGTTCGCCCCGTGCTGCACGAGCAGGCTGAACACTATCCAGGGGATGAAGCTGATCAGCACCTTCTTTGCGTTCATCGCGGGACCTCGATGCCATGAAGGGTGCCGGAGGCTTGTCCACCGCAGGGAAATCCACTCCCCGACCAGGCTAACTTCGTTCCGCCTGAGCCGCCCGTTCGGATGGTGTCGACCTTGAACAAGCGCCGCTAGGCTTCCTGTTGCTCAATCGAGAGCCATGTCGAGAGCTATACCTCTCGCTATATCGAGAGGTATAGCGAGAGTCACAGAGCACTGGCGACGTGTCCGATGGGGGACAGTGCTCCGCTCTCGACAAGAATTACGTACGACGAGTCTCCAATCGTCGCGGAGCCTCAGCAGGCCATCGCAAGCGCGGTGGTCGGGCTGAGGCTGCCCGTCGACAGGTCGACCACCTTCGTGAAGGGGATCGACTGTTGAGGCCGACTTTTCCTGTTCAGGTACTTCTCGTGCTCCTGTCCTTCGTGTCGTCGCTGTTGATCGCGGTGGTGGCCGGTGTGCTGTCGTGTCAGACGGGGGCGCGGGTGGCCGGTGCGGTGCTGTACGGCGGCGGCGCGTTCATCGGCTGGATGACACTGTGTCTCGCGGTGCTGACTGCGCTCGGTCTGCTCGGGGTTCGCGGAGAGGCCAGGCCCCCGAGCCCTCCCGGCGACTGAGAGTCACCTGACGGTCGTCCGTGTCACGTCGTGTCATGCCGTGTCACGCCTTGGCCCGTAGGTGCTCGCGCGCCCATGCCTCGAAGCCGGTGACCGGGATGCCGAGGGTCCTCGCGTACTGCGGGCGGGCCGGCTGGCCGACGACGTTCACCCACTCGTGCGAGGCGCCCATCGGCGGCATTCCGGCGGCGGTGGCCTCCTCCACGGTCATGTCCGGCGCGGACAGCGGCGTGCCCAGAGCGCGGGAGAGGACCTCGGCGATCTCCGTCATGGACAGATAGTCGCTCGCCAGCTCCAGTTCGACCCCGTCGAACCGGTTCGGTGCGGTGATGGCCGCGGCGGCTGCCCGGCCGATGTCGTCCACCGCGACGAGGGACAGCCGGGTCCCGGGGTTCAGGACGCTCACCAGGCCGCCTTCAACGCCGCGTGGGAACAGGAACGCCATCGACGGGAGGAAGTTCTCCATGAAGAAGCCCGGCTTCAGGAGCGTCCAGTGCGGGAAGCCGGCCGCGCGGACCCGGTCCTGGATCGCGGCCTTGGCGCCCAGGGTCGGCTGCATGGAAGCCCAGCGGCCCTCGGCCCAGCCGGGGGTTTCGGTGTGCTGCCCGGCGCCGGAGACGGAGGTGTGCACGAACTGCGGCACTCCGGCGGCCCGCGCGCCCTCGATGAGGTTGACACCCTGGGCCACCTCCCCTTCGAAGTCGACGTCGCGCCCGTCCCGGGACATGGCGGGCATCTGTACGGAGAAGACGGCGCGGGCGCCCTCGGCCGCCCTGGTCACGGAGTCACGGTCGTGGAGATCGCCGGTGACCAGTTCGGCGCCGAGCGCCTCGACGGCCTTGGCCCGGTCGGTCGCCGGGTCGCGCACCAGGGCCCGGACGGGAACGCCCGCCGCGAGCAGGGCACGGGCGGTGGCCCCGCCCTGCCTGCCGGTGGCGCCGGTGACCAGGACGGGTGCGGAATCTGTGGACATGGTGCTGCTCCTCGGGTCGCTCGGGTCGCGCGGGTCGCTCTCTGACTAAACGGCGGGGCCCACCGTTTAGTGGGCGCTACGATATGGCGGACCCCGCCATTTAGTAAACCCGGAGATGACGTGATGCCCGACAACCAGCGCGCGGACGCCCGGCGTAACTACGCGCGGATCCTCGCCGTCGCCGAGGAGGAGGTCGCCGCGCACGGCGCCGACGCCTCCCTGGAACAGATCGCCCGCACCGCGGGGGTCGGCTCGGCGACCGTGCGTCGGCACTTCCCCACCCGCCGCGCACTGTTGGAGGCGGTCTCCCACAAACGGATCGAAGCCCTGAGCGTCCGCGCCCACGACCTGACCGGTAAGGGCGACAGCCGGAGCGCGCTACTGGAGTGGCTGAGTGACGTCGTCGCCTACTGTGTCGCCGCACGGGGGCTGGCAGCCGCGCTGGTCTACGACGGGGCCGCACCCGAATCGGTCCACGAGAACGCCTGCTCGGCGAGGCTGGAAGAGGCGGGCCACCCCTTGCTGCGCGACGCCGTGCGGGACGGCGCGGTGCCGGCGGGCGTCACCGTCGCCGACCTGATCACGCTGGCCGTCGGCATCGTCCTCGCGACGGAACAGCACCCGGACCCCGCCGCCGCGGCGGAACGGCTCTTCCGACTGGCGGTGGCGGGACTGAGCCCACAGATCTGACCCGAGCCGACCCGAACTGTCACGGTCCGGCGGGAGAACCCTGTGGCATGGCCGGGAACTTCATCGCACTGCCGTAGTCGCCGAACCCGACGGATCGCACGTCGCCGAGTACGACGTGTTCCTGAAAACGAAGGAGGCGTCACGGCGAACGAACTCCTCAAGCGCATCAGGGTCTTCCACGCTCCGCCCGGTCCCTGAACGGTAGATTCCGAACTCCACCGAGAACCCCGGAGAACGCAGCCGGCGCTACCCGTGTCGGGCTATACGCACCCCGCCGGCAAGGTCGCCCCCGTGGTGCACAGGTGACGGAGGGCTGTTGCGAGGGAATGGCAGTCGAACAGGGCCGAATGCTCCGCGCCGGGCGCCGGTTTGGGTAGGGAGAGTACTTGCCAGAGGCGGCCCACATTGACCGGGGCCGTTACGGGGGCGATCGTGTTCAGCCATGGTCTGATATTCAGGAACTTGGCGTCGAGAAATCCGTGCTTGACTTCTTCGCCGCGGGCCCGTGCCCAGCCCACGTTCTCCCCGAGAACTACCATGTCGTTTCCGTAGGAGAGTACGGACTGTCCCCGACAGAATCCCAGGAAATCGCCCAGTGCCTCCGCCGGTGCGACGCCTTCCCGGTCCACCGTCTCCTGCTCGATGCCGGTGAGTTCGGTGAAGTAGGGGGAGAGTTCCGGATTGACCAAGGGGCGGACCAGCGCTTCGTACTCCTCGACGACGGTGAAGTCCTCGCTGAGACGTAAGGCGCCGATCTGTACGATCTCGCGCAGTTGTCCCGGCGCCGACCAGTCCCGCTCCAGCGCTCCCGACCACGACGTGAATTCAAGGTCGAATACAACGAAGGTCGACACGGCGGTATCTCCTTGCGTGGATCTCGGCTTGCCGTCCGGGAGTCTACCGCTCGCCGTCACGTCACCCGTGAGGCTCCCCGTAAGCCTGAATTCGCGTCGCTTTTCAGGGCGTTGCCGAACTCTCGCCGCCCCACCCTTTCCTTAAGGGAAAGCGCACGCCTTGTTTGCGCCCGCGGCACCCTGCGGCCCTCGCCAAGTGGCCTACACCACACCCCCCTTCCGGAACTCATCCTCCTACTTGGCCGACTGGTCCGGTGTCCGCTCTCCCCGCTCTCCCCGCTCTCCCCAGTGTCCCCAATATCCCCAGTAGTCCCAGGAGAACCCCTATGTCTGTCCTGCGTCCGCTGGTGCTGCGTCTGCACTTCTACGCGGGTGTGTTCGTCGCACCGTTCCTCCTGGTCGCCGCGGTGACCGGACTGCTGTACGCCGGCTCGTTCCAGGCCGAGAAGTTCGTGTACGCCGATCAGTTGCGGGTCCCGGTCGGCGCGGAGCGACTGCCGGTGTCCGAGCAGATCGCAGCCGCCCGTGAGGCCCGTCCGGAGGGCACGATCAGCGCGATACGTCCCTCGCCCGAACCGGGCGCGACCACCCGGGTCCTGCTCACCGGCGTCCCCGGAGTCGCCGAAGGCCACACGCTGGCGGTCTTCGTCGACCCGTACACCGGGAACGTCCTTGGTGCGCTGGAGAGTTACGGCTCCACCGGGGCGCTGCCGCTGCGTACCTGGATCGACGAGTTGCACCGCGATCTGCACCTGGGCGAGTCCGGCCGCCTCTACAGCGAGTTCGCCGCGAGTTGGCTCGGGGTGATCACCGCCGGCGGTCTGGTGCTGTGGTTCAGTCGCCGCCGGGCACGCCGTACCGTGCGCGGAAGCAGCGGCCGGCGTCGGAGCCTGGCGCTGCACGGCACTGTGGGCGCCTGGGCGGCGGCCGGGCTGCTCTTCCTCTCCGCGACCGGACTGACCTGGTCCACCTACGCGGGCGCGAACATCGACGACCTGCGGACGGCGCTCGGCCACAGCACCCCGTCGGTGTCGGCGACCCTGCCCGGAACCTCCGCCCCGTCCTCGGACGGCGACCACGGCGACCACGGGACGACCGGCGGCGCCACCAACGACGGAGACACAGACACCGGCACCCGTACCCGTACCGGCACCGACGTGGACGCCGTCCTCAACGCCGCCCGTGGCGAAGGGCTTTCCGACCCCGTCGAGATCGTCCCACCCGCCGATTCCTCCTCCGCCTACGTCGTCCGGCAGATCCAGCGGAGCTGGCCCGAGAAGCAGGACTCCGTCGCCGTCGCCGTGGACCCCGGCAGCGGTGATGCCACGGTCACCGACACGCTGCGCTTCGCGGACTACCCGGTCCTGGCCAAGCTGACCCGCTGGGGCATCGACGCCCACACCGGGAACCTCTTCGGCCTCGCCAACCAGATCGCCCTGGCCCTGCTCGCTCTCGCGCTGATCTTCCTCATCCTCTGGGGCTACCGCATGTGGTGGCAGCGCGGACGCGGCGCCGCCTTCGGGCGTCCCGTGCCCCGGGGCGCGTGGAGTCGCGTACCCCCATACGTCCTGGTGCCCTGCGCCGCCGGAGTCGCCGTACTCGGATATTTCGTACCGCTCCTCGGCATACCGTTGGCCGTCTTCCTGACCGTGGACGTGATCCTCGGCGAGATCGCCCACCGGCGGGGCAGACGCGCGGACACCTTGACACCGCAGGCGAGTTGAGGTCGGGGCGAGGGGGTGGCCGCACCCGCTCGCCGCAGACCTGGTCAGCCGGCGGGCCGCTTCCCCCAGACGAAGACCTGGTCAGCCAACAGGCCGCTTCCCCCAGACGAAGACCTCGGTACCGGGCTGGAGTTCCGAGAAGCGGTCTGTCGGGGAGACCTCGCGCAGCAGTCGGCGCAGGTCTGTCTCGAAGGCGCCGCGCTCCGTGCCGAACAGATGCGGGGCCGACGACGACAGCGAGAACACCCCCGCGACGACATCGTCAGCGGTGCGTTCCAGCGGCTGCCCGCCGGGTACGACCAGGCGCCGGGGGCCGGAGAATCCCGCGCGGGTGAGTACCTCTGCCTCGCCGCCGGGCGTGCCGTGCGGCAGCACCCCGCGCCCGGCGCGCCGGACGGGGCCCAGATAGCGCCTGACAAGCCCGTCGATCGCCGCGTAGGGCACCGCCGTGTACGGGAGTTCGTCTGCGGCCCGGCGTACCGCCGTCAACTGCTCCGCGTTCATGTGCTCCGCTTTCAGGTCCGAGACATGCACCAGCACCCCGCCCGGCCGGAGCATGTCCCGTACGGTCGCCGCCACCAGATCGCGGTCCATCCAGTGGAAGGACTGACCGAAGGTCGCCACGGTGAACGTCCCCAGCCCGGCGGGCAGTTCCTCCGCCCGGACCCGTACCCACCGCGCCTTCCCGGTGGCTCCCACCTCGGCGGCTCCCCGCGCGGCCTCTTCGAGCATCCCGCCGTCCGGGTCGACGCCGACCACCTCACGGAACAGGGGCGCCAGCGCGAGTGTCAGCGTTCCCGGTCCGCACCCCACGTCGAGCAGCCGCCCTCGACGGTTGAGCCGCAGGGCCTGGGCGAGTACGTTCACGAGGCCGGGGGCGTACGGGAGTCTGCCGCGCCGGTAGTAGGGGGCCGCGCCCGAGAACAGGGTGTCGTCCCAGTTCCAGTCGCCGATCACGGCTGGGGGCGGCGGAGCCGTGCGGCGAGGAAGCTCGGCTCGTTGCCCAGCTTCTCGTACCGGGCCTCGTCGACCTCCCGCAGTCGGGCCAGCGGGCGGGGCTCGACCAGGCGTTCCAGCGCGAAGCCGGCCGACAGCCACTCGGTCACGAGGGTTTCCAGGGTCAGGCGCTGGTAGCGGATGCTCAACGACGGGTCGGGGAGCGGGTGGTCGACCCAGCTCTCGTCGAAGTAGGAATTGCCGTGGTGGAGCCACTCGGCCGTGGGGTGGGTCGTCGACAGCACGAGCCGTCCGCCGGGCCGCAGGACGCGCAGCAGCTCGGAGAGCAACTGCTCCCGTGCCGTGAGGTGGTGGTGGACGAGCGCGCACACGGCCACGTCGAAGCAGGCGTCACCGGCGAAGTCGAGCGGTTTCTCCAGGTCGTGCGCGCGCAACTCGGCCCGGTCGCCCACCCGTTCACGCGCGTGCCCCAGCAGCGTCGTGCTCCCCTCGATACCCGTGACGACGGCTCCCCGCTCCAGCAACGCCTCGGTGTAGTGCCCGGCCCCACATCCGACGTCCAGCACCCGTGCCCCCGTGACATCACCCACCAGGTCCAACACGGCGGGCCGGTCGGTGAAGGCGTTGTAGGGGCTGGTGCCGGCCATCTGGGCGAAGTGGTCGCCGACCTTGCCGTGGTACGCGTTCCCGGAAGACATCACGCCAGCATCCAGGCTTCCCGCCGCAACGGCCAGGGCACCGGGTCACCGGGTCACCGGTTCCCCGCATTGCGCAGCCGGGCGAACGACGTGTCCAGGCCCCGCTTCAGGATCCGCGACACCGGTTGCTCCACGAAGCGGTGGACCAGCCAACTCGCGATCAGGAAGGCGGCGATCACGGTCGCGACAAGGAGCCGGGCGTCCATGGAGTCCCGGAAGTGGTGGATCAGCGTCGTACCGGCCACGTAGTGCATCAGATACAGCGGATACGTCAGAGCACCGGCGGTGACGAGCCACTTCCAGCGGACGCGGTCGGTGAGCCCGATCGCGATCGCCACCATGACCAGCAGGAACCCGGTGAAGATGAGTACGCTGCCGCGCCAGCCCGAGACGTGCTCGACCTGGTCGATACGGTGCCCCAACTCCAGTTGCCCCATCAGCCACGCCATGCCGAGGATGCCCCACAACAGCAGGTCCTGGCCGAACCGGTGCATGAGGTAGAGCGCGAGCCCGGCGATGAAGTACCAGGCGCCGGACGGGTTGGCGACCAGCGTCAGCAACTGGAAGTCCGACACCGGCGCGAGCATCGCTGCGGCACCCCACACACAGCAGAACACGACGACCTTCCGGTACGTCAGCCCCGTGGCGACGACCAGCATGAACAGCAGGTAGAACCGCAGCTCCGACCAGAGGGTCCAGTACACGCCGTCGACGTTCGCCACACCCGAACCGGACTGCAGCATCGTGAAGTTGAGCAGGATCTCGCGCAGCGGTTGCCGCTCCCACACGCCGGGCAGCGCCACCAGGACAGCCGTGGTGAGGACGATGGCGAACCAGTAGGCCGGGTAGAGGCGGATCACCCGCGAGACGAAGAACTGCCGTGGGGTGCGGCCCCAGCACGACATGCAGATCACGAAGCCGCTGATCACGAAGAAGATCTCGACGCCGATCCAGCCGTAGCTGGCGAACCGGAACACGTTCGGCATGATGTCGGACACCGGCCGGTCCCAGATCACGTTGCCCGGCTGGTCGACCCGGCTCGTGCCGGCGTAATGGTGCACGGCCACCATCAGCGCGGCGATCAGACGGATGCCGTCGATGGCGTACAGCCGGCTTCCCTCGCGTCCGCGGACGGCGGTGTGCCGTGCCGTCGTCCGCGCGGTCCGCGGCGGCTGCTCGGGTCCGGCGAGTGGCGGCAGCGGCTGCCGTGCAGCGCCCACCACCCGCCTCGGTATCGGTATCGCTTTCAGCGCACCACCGTCCGTGCCGCGCCCCGGCACACGCATCCGACACCTCCAAGGAGAGAAACCGCTTCCACGCGGCAAACAGGACAGCCGACGCTACGGGCAGCCTCAACCGCCCCAGAGGGACAAGACGGCAGCATTCAGCACACTTCCGGTGCACAGTTGCGCCAAGCATCTCCGTCGGGACGGACAGTGTTCGCCGAGATTTCGCTTGACGGTCTTGCGGTCACTTGTGCAACCCCCGTGGGGCCACTCGTGGAGGGTCATCGCTGGGTTGCCGCTGGGTCACCATCAGGTTCCCCAGTCACCGAAAAGTGCGTTCTTCCACGTCAGCGGTCACTCTCTTATGGTTTCCGAGTAACTACGAGAGACCGGGGTGCCCACCCGGTCCGGTGACAAGGAGACGTACAGCATGGCCATCACCCTGGTGAATCCCGCCGGACTGCCGGAGATCGACGCCTACCGGCAGGTGTCCGTCGCGACCGGCTCGAAGCTCGTCTTCGTCGCCGGGCAGGTCGCCTGGAACGCCGACGGGGTCACGGTCGGCGAAGGCGATCTCGCCGCCCAGGTCGAACAGTGCTACCTCAATGTCGGCACCGCCCTGGCCGGGGTCGGAGCCTCCTTCGACGACGTGGCGAAACTGACCGTCCACGTCGTCGACTGGACCCCCGACAAGATGCCCCAGTTCCTGGCGGGGCTCGCTCGGGCGTCAGTGAAGCTGGGGATCACCCCGGTCCCGCCGGCGACGCTGCTGGGTGTCGCTGCACTGGACGTACCGGAGCATCTGGTCGAGGTCGAGGCCACGGCGATGATCGACTGATCCGGGGCGATGCGCGACGGATCTGACCGATCTGACGGTGCGCGTCCGGGCCGCTCGCCCCCTCGCCCTCGTCCTCGCCCTAGCTCTCGCCCCTCAGCACCCGCCGCAGTGTCTCGGCGAACTCCTTGGGCTGACCCATGAAGCCGCCGTGGTCTCCGGGGAACTGAGCCGGCTCAGTACCGAGCCGCTGGGCCAGCGCGAGGGAGGTCCGGTAGGTGACGAGGCCGGACGATTCGGCACCGATACCGACGACGACGCGGGCCGGGCCGGTCGTCAGTGCGGGGAAGTCGGGCAGGTAGCGGGCGGTGCCGCGCAGTTCATGGAGGAAGAAGCGGGCGCTGTTGGCGAGGTCCTGTTCCGAGGGCTCGCCCTGCGGCGGAGTGTGGGCACCGCCGTCCCCGTCACTGTCCCCGTCCCCGTCCCCGCCCCCGACGTCGAACCCGGCATTCGCCATGAACGCCCCCCACGCCGCCCCCACCCCGTCCCGGCGGAAAGTCGCGATGATGCCCTCGGTCGCGGCCCGCTGCTCGGCGACGTCGGGAAGCAGTTCCAGCAGCGGAGGCTCGTGCGCGACGAGCGTACGTACCCGCCCGGGATGCCGTGCGACCAGCGCCAGCCCGGTCACCGCGCCGCCGCTGCTGCCGAACACGTCGGCGGACTCCGCTCCGAGCGCGCCCAGGATCGCGGCGGCGTCGTCCGCGCGCAGTTCGGGGGTCGAGTCCTGCTCGGGGTCGTCGAGGGTGCTGCCCGAGATGCCCCGCGGGTCGTGCGTGACGACGGTGTAGTCGCTCGCGAGCGCGTCGGCCAGCGGCGCGAACGACCCGGCGTCCATGGGCGCTCCGATGATGAACAGCAGCGGTCCCGCGCCCCGGACTTCGTAGTGCAGGCGCGCGCCCGGGACGGCGAGAGTGTGGGTGGTCATGACGGTCGTCCTTCCTGAGAGGTCGTCCGCGATCACGGAGACGCGATCACGGGGACGGAAGGGGGGACTCCCGCCGACGGGAAAACTCATCGGGCACCGACGCCGTCGTCGCCCCTGGCCCGGCTCTTCGCGCTGTCCTCGGTCTCCGGCCTGATCGTGCTCGTGGGCAGCGCGGGCACCGGCTCATTCCTGGACACCGGCCTTCTCCCGGCCGTGCCCTGGCTCGCCCTCGCCGTGGTCCCCCTCGCGTCGATCGCCCTGCTCCCGCGCGCCCCGCGCCGACAAGGCGGCATGCAGCAAGATGGCATGTAGCGAGGTGGGCGGGGATCGCCTGAGGGCCCGCCCGTCGTCCGTCCCAGGGAGGCACGGTTGTCCACACACGAGACGTCCCGGGTACTGGTGGACATCGACACATGTGTCGCCGGCGCGCGGGAGGCGGAGCGAGGTGCGCTGTGGCGGTTGGCGGAACAGGGCCGGCAGCTCGATGCCAACCTGGTGAGGCTGCCCGCGGGTGCCGAGGTGACCGGGCACGCCGAAACCGAACTGGACGTGCTGCTGGTCGTCGTCGCGGGTGAGGGCCGGCTCGACAACGGGGTCGAATCGCAGGCCCTGAAACCGGGTGCCGTGGCGTGGCTACCGAGGACGAGCCACCGCGCTCTGGTCGCGGGGCCGGACGGTCTCGCCTATCTGACGGTGCACCGGCGGCGGTCTGGGCTGAGCATCGGCGGGAGCAGCGGGTCGGCGGGCGGTGCGGCGGAGGGTGGCGAGGCGGCGTGCGCCCTGGACCGGGTCTGCCCGGCCTGCGGCGCCCTGCGGGCGGAAGCCGGGGCCCGATTCTGCCCTCGGTGCGGCGAAGAGCTGTGACCCGGGGCTCGGGACCCGGTCGCCGAGCCGCCGGAGTGTCACAGCAGGGCGATGGTCAGCAGGACGAACGCCGAGACGATGACGCCGACGCGGACATAGTGCAGACGGTCCCAGCGGCCCAACTGCCGCCGCCAGTCGGCCGGGACGCTGTCCTGCGTCCACCGCGCGACCCGTGAGTTGATCGGCACCAGCAGGGCGATCGACATCAGCACGCTCAGGACGAGCAGGGCGGTGGCCGTCACGACGAGTCCGGCCCCCGCGTCGCCCCATGCCGTGGCCGCCCAGGTCGCGCCGAGTACCACCGAGCCGATGTACCAGAACGGCATCACCTTGCCGAGCATCCGGGCGCCGTCGCTACGGGCCGCGAGGCCGCCGTCGCCCGGTAGCCGATCGAGTATCGGGTTGATGAACGCCGCCACCGCGAATTCCACGCCGACGAGCAGGCCGACGACCACGACCGTGAAGACGGCCAGTGTGTCGGCCAGTGTGTTCTGCATGGTGCCTCCCGAGGTCCTGGCGCTTTCGCGTTTTGCTAGCGCCGCTAGCGATTGATTCGATGCTAGACATGCCGATGCCCGATTGTCTAGCGGTGCTAGGGTCCAGGTATGTCGGTACAGGAACGCAAGGAGCGTGAGCGGGCCCACCGCCACCAGTTGATCGTCGCCACGGCACGTGAACTCGCCGAGTCCCACGGCTGGGACGCCGTGACCACGCGCCGCCTCGCCGAGCGCATCGAGTACAGCCAACCTGTGCTCTACAGCCACTTCCGCGGCAAACGGGAGATCGTCGGGGCGGTGGCCCTGGAGGGGTTCGCCGAGTTGACGGCCGCGATGCGGGACGCGGTCGTGGGTCGGCCGGAGGGGCGGCCCGCGGTCGCCGCGCTCGCCGGGGCGTACCTCGACTTCGCCGAGCGCAACCCCGCGCTGTACGACGCGATGTTCCTCCTCGACACCGGCCTCCCGTTCGCCGACGCGGCGACACCGGCGCCGCTGCGCGAGTCGTTCGGCGTCCTCCTCGACACGCTCGGCCAAGTCGCGGGGGACGCCGAACCGGCCCTGTTCGTCGAGGTGTTCTGGTCGGC
The DNA here is from genome assembly GCF_042886315.1 of Streptomyces sp. NPDC058001. Lineage (NCBI taxonomy): Bacteria > Bacillati > Actinomycetota > Actinomycetes > Kitasatosporales > Streptomycetaceae > Streptomyces > Streptomyces sp. NPDC058001. The sequence continues at coordinate 55,009 of NZ_JBHVQT010000017.1, read as the reverse complement.
GCTGCACGGCCTGATCACGCTCACCCGCTCGGGCCGCCTGCCCCGCACCGAATCCCCCCACCGACTCGACCTCCTGCTGGACCGGCTGGTGGGCCCCTGAGCGGTACGACGGGTGCCGAACCGGTATGCCCCCGAAGGGAATTGAGTACCGGTACTCAGGTCCGTGCGGCGGGGCCGCCGACACCATGGCGGACATGCGATCGAAGCAGTCCGTCATGTCCGTCGCCCGGCCCGCCCCGGAGCCACGGTCCGCCCCCGCCCCCGCCGTCCAGACGCCCGCGCTCACCGCGCGGGTACGAGGCGCCCGTCGGCTTCCCCTCGTCCTGTGTGCCGTCGTCGTCGCGGGGCTCGTCCTGTCCGCGTGGCATCCGAAGGACCCGACCACCTGGCTGCTGGAGACCGTGTGGGTGCTGGTGGGCCTGCCCCTCGCCGTTCTGCTGCGCAAGCGGTTCCCGCTGAGCGATCTGCTGTGCTGCCTGCTGGCCGCGCACGCCCTGGTCCTCCTGGTGGGCGGCCACTACACGTACGCCGAGGTGCCGGTGGGGGACTGGGTGCGCGACGTGCTCGGTCTCGACCGCAACCCCTATGACCGCTTCGGCCACCTCATGCAGGGATTCGTCCCCGCCGTCCTCGTACGGGAGATGCTCGTCCGCACCTCACCGCTGCGCGGCAGCAGGTGGCTGGCCCCGCTGACCGTGTGCGCCTGTCTCGCCTTCAGTGCGGTCTTCGAACTCCTGGAGTGGCTGGCGGCCGTCTCGGGCGGACACGCGGCCGACGCGTTCCTGGCCACTCAGGGGGACGTCTGGGACACCCAATGGGACATGTTCTGCGCCCTGATCGGCGCGATCGTCTCCCTGACCCTCCTCAGCCGCCTGCACGACCGGCACCTGGACCGACTCCCGAAGCCGTGACGCCCGAGTACGCTGCGCGGCTCGACCCGGCAACGGAAACGGAAACGGTGCCGACCGGAGTTCGATCGGCATGCACGATTTCTTGCCAGCCATGACGGGTGGGAGTTCGGGGACCGGCGCCAGTTCTGCCGCTCCTCATCTCTCTGCGCCGGCCGCTCGTCACCTACCAGGTTCCCTGGACGGACAGGCGCCAGGAGTTGGAGGCAGTGTGGTGCGCTTCGGCGCCGGTGAGGGTACCGGCTCCAGGCAAGGCTGCGGTCAGCCCGGCCGGCCCCGGAGGTGTCTCGTCGCGGTGAACAGTCGTAGTGATCCCGCCCGGTGGTGAATCCAGCGAGGGCACGGTGGCCCACCGCCGCCGCGCCGTCCATATGCGCTGACGACCCTCCCGCACCGGGTCCGGCTGACCGCCCGTCAGAACACCGGCACCGAGCAAGATCCCGATCACGCAAAACAGCTCCCAGCGCGGACGAATCGCGCTGGGAGCTGTATGAATCTGACCTGGGTGTCCGTTGAAACACCCGAAGTGTCCGAGGGGGGACTTGAACCCCCACGCCCGATAAAGGGCACTAGCACCTCAAGCTAGCGCGTCTGCCATTCCGCCACCCGGACCGGTGGTGCGCCGTGGTCTCCCTCGGCGACGGGGAAACCATAGCAAAGAATCGGACGGCCCTGATCACCCCGCCCGCCGGGCGTAAACAGCGCATGACGGGCCGGGACCGGCCTTGGGCGCGGGCGGCCGGAGAGGGAGGATATGGGGAACCACCAGCGGCGTCAGCGGGAGGAAACCAACGTGAGTGAGTCGAGCAGGGCCGGCGAGTCCGGGCCCGTCTCCAGGTCCGTCTCCGGCGAGGACGAGGTCGTCGACCTCTGCCGCGAACTGATCCAGATCGACACCAGTAACTACGGCGACCACTCGGGACCCGGTGAGCGCAAGGCCGCCGAGTACATCGCCGAGAAGCTCGCCGAGGTCGGCCTGGAGCCGAAGATCTTCGAGTCCCATCCGGGCCGCGCCTCCACGGTCGCCCGGATCGAGGGCGAGGACCCCTCCCGCCCCGCACTCCTCATCCACGGCCACACCGATGTCGTACCGGCCAACGCGGCGGACTGGACGCACCACCCGTTCTCCGGCGAGATCGCCGACGGCTGTGTGTGGGGCCGGGGCGCCGTCGACATGAAGGACATGGACGCGATGACCCTCGCGGTCGTCCGCGACCGGCTGCGCAGCGGGCGCAAGCCCCCGCGGGACATCGTCCTCGCGTTCCTCGCCGACGAGGAGGCCGGCGGTCTGTACGGGGCGCGGCACCTGGTCAACACGGAGCCGGACCTGTTCGAGGGCGTCACCGAGGCGATCGGCGAGGTCGGCGGATTCTCCTTCACGGTCAACGAGAAGCTGCGGCTATACCTCGTGGAGACCGCGCAGAAGGGCATGCACTGGATGCGGCTCTCCGTCGAGGGCACGGCGGGCCACGGCTCCATGACCAACAACGACAACGCGATCACCGAGCTGTGCGAGGCCGTCGGGCGCCTCGGCCGCCACCAGTGGCCGGTACGCGTCACCAAGACCGTACGGTCCTTCCTGGACGAACTGTCGGACGCGCTCGGTACTCCGCTCGACCCGGAGGACATGGAGGCCACGCTCGCCAAGCTCGGCGGTATCGCCAAGATGGTCGGCGCCACCCTGCGCAACTCGGCCGCCCCGACGATGCTCGGCGCGGGCTACAAGGTGAACGTGATCCCCGGCGAGGCCACCGCCCATGTCGACGGCCGTTTCCTGCCGGGGTACGAGGAGGAGTTCCTCGCCGACCTCGACCGCATCCTCGGACCACGCGTCAAGCGGGAGGACGTACACGAGGACAAGGCCCTGGAGACCAGCTTCGACGGCGACCTCGTGGACGCCATGCAGACCGCCCTCCAGGCCGAGGACCCGATCGCACGCGCCGTGCCCTACATGCTCTCCGGCGGCACCGACGCCAAGTCCTTCGACGACCTCGGGATCCGCTGCTTCGGCTTCGCGCCGCTCAAGCTGCCGCCGGAGCTGGACTTCGCGGGCATGTTCCACGGCGTCGACGAGCGGGTGCCGGTCGACGGACTCCAGTTCGGTGTCCGGGTCCTCGACCGCTTCATCGACGCCTCCTGACGGGCGGACGCCCCTCGCCTGCCCCGAATAGTGAGCTGAAACGACACTCCAATAATCGCCAGTGTGTACGGGGTTGACTTGAAAGGGTGAATCCGACCATACGCTCGTAGCTCCATTACTCCTTCCTCGTTACAGGTAGTGCGGTCCGAGGTTTGGGACCGCATTGCCAACAAGGAGGAATAATGATCAAGAAGGTCGTCGCCGCAGCGGTTGCCACCGGTGGACTCGTGCTCGCGGGTGCGGGCATCGCCGCTGCCGACGCCGGTGCCCAGGGTGCCGCCGTGAAGTCTCCCGGTGTGCTCTCGGGCAACGTCATCCAGGCGCCCATCCACGTGCCGGTGAACGTCTGCGGCAACACGATTTCCGTGATCGGGCTGCTGAACCCCGCCTTCGGCAACGCGTGCGTCAACAAGTGACGCCGCGCCTCACTCGGTGAGGCTCTGGTCCTGGCCCCGGAGTGCGTGCCATGCACTCCGGGGTCGCCGGTTCTCCCCGCGGTTCTCCGCGTACGCGTGACGAGGCGCGTGCGCTTTCCGGAAGTGATTCGGAAGCGATCCGGACGTGATCCGGACGTGATCCGGAAGCGACAAGGCGACTAGGCGACAAGGCAGGGAAAGACATTGCGACAGGGCACCCGCAAGGGTCTGATCACCGTGGCGGCAGCGACGGGTGTGCTCGCCGTGACCGGTGGTTACGCCCACGCGGACTCCGGTGCGAGGGGCGCGACATCGGGCTCACCCGGCGTTCTGTCCGGGAACACCGTGCAGGTCCCGGTGCACGTCCCGGTGAACGCGTGCGGCAACACGGTCAACGTCGTCGGGCTCCTCAACCCGGCGATGGGCAACAAATGCGCCAACACCTCCGGCGGTCACCACAAGCCGTCCGGCGGCTCCCAGACGGGCGGTCACGCCAGTGACTCACCCGGCGTGGGCTCGGGCAACCACGTACAGGTCCCGATCGACGTCCCGGTGAACGTGTGCGGCAACACCGTCAGCGTCGTCGGCCTCGGCAACGCGGTCACGGGCAACGAGTGCGGCAACGGGGGCGGGGGTACGGGGCACCACCCTCCGGGGAAGCCCGGAAAGCCGGGGGAGCCTGGGGAGCCGGGTAAGCCCGGTAAGCCCGGTAAGCCCGGAGAGCCGGGGGAACCCGGTCACCCTGGAGAGCCCGGTGAGCCTGGGGAACCGGGCAACCCTGGAGAGCCCGGCACCCCCGGAGGGCCCGGCACCCCCGAGAAGCCCGCCGGACACGCCCCCACCGGGCCCGGCACCCCGAACCACCCCGGCACCCGTACCGTCACGCGGCCCCAGGCCACCGACCAGCTCGCGCACACCGGCAGCGGTCTCCCGCTCGGCGCCGCCGTGCCGCTCGCCGCGGGCGCGCTGCTCGGGGGCGCGGTGCTCTACCGCAAGGCCCGCGCGCAGGCGTGACGCGTGATGCTCGCGTGACGCACGCGCGCGGTCACCGTCGGTGAAAACGGAGGGGCCCCGCACCGCGGGGCCCGATCCGTTTCAGCCTCTTTCCGTCACCAGGTGGCGCGTGCCTGGCGGATGATCCGCCGGCGCAGTCGCACCCTGCGGCTGCCGTCTGGATCCAGTCTGAGACGGTCCAACTCCCAGTGTCCGTACTCCGCATGGTCGGTCAGCAGGCGCGTCGTGTCCTTGCGGGACACTCCGCGCGGGACGTACACGTCGACAAATTCGTATTCCGGCATCGCATCTATTGTGCGGGCACCGGCCCGGTACGGATAGCGTCTGCACTATGTCTGATGCTGCGCAGCCCACGGCTGCCGAGGTACGCGCCGCCGCCGAGGCGGTCAAGGCCGCGCTCGACCGCCACCTTGCGGCGGTCGAGCTGAGGTCGGGTGAGGACGACACGGCCGTCTACGAGGCGTTCAATGAGCTGGCTGTCGCGGCCGAGGAGTACGACGAACTCCTCTACGACCGCTACGACGAGGTCACCCCCTTCGAGATCCCGGGCACCGAGGACGCGCTGCCGCCTTACACGGGACCCGAGGAGCCGAACGCGCTCAGCGTGCTGATCCGCCGCGACTACGCGGTGGTGGAGCCGCAGCGGCTGCTGGCACAGGCACAGCGCGTGGAGGCGGCCGAGGCCGAGGGGGCGGGCCCGTCCGACGCCGCGGGCTCCACCGTGCACGGGGCGCTCGGTGTCCTCTTCGGCGAGTTCGAGCCGGACGAGATCGCCTCGCGACACAAGGAGTTCGGTCTGGAGGAGGGCGACTCGACGCTGTGGGTGACCGCGGCCGACGAGCCCGCCGAGCCGGGGGAGTGGCTGGAGAACCCCTTCGAGCAGGCCGACCCGCAGCATGTGGTGTGCCGCTTCGACGTCAGCGCGGTCTTCGACGACGAGTCCGACGACGACCTGGACACGGATCTCGACGCCGATCTCGACACCGATGCCGACCCGCGCCTGCGCGGAGACCTCGACGCGGGCATCGACTCCGAGGCCGACATCGAGGCCGACGACGAGGGCCTGGAGCGCCTCGACGCCGACCGCTGACCCCCGCCGCCGGCCGTGCCGGTGACACACGAGGTGCCCGTACCCCCAGGGGTACGGGCACCTCGTGCGCTGTACGGTCCGCTGTCCGCGCGCTACGGCGTCGTCGGCGGTACCTGCGTCCGCAGCAGCACCGGCAGCCGCGTCACCCGCGGTGCCGGCAGGGCCTCCGCCACCGCGCGCGGCAGCGCCTGCTCGACGCCGTGCACCACGGACAGATGCCGCTCACCGCGCCCGAAGGCGGTGTACACCCAGGGCCTGGTCAGCACCTGCGCCGCGTCACCGGGCAGCACCACGACCACGGCGGGCCACCGCTGCCCCACCGCCTGATGCGCGGTGAGCGCCCACCCCTGCCGCACCGACTGCTCGACCCGCTCCTTCGGTACGACGACGGGCCCGCCGTCGCACTCCAGATGCAGGCCGTCCGCGTCGGCCTTCACGACCCGCCCCGGAACCGCGCGGCCCGGCGCCGGGGCATACGCGACCCGGTCACCCGGGTCGAAGCCGCCGAACCGGCCCGGACCCGGGTTCAGCCGCTCCTTCAGCGCCGCGTTCAACGCGCGCGTGCCCGCCGCGCCCCCGTGCCCCGGGGTGATCACCTGGGTGTGCTCGGGGGGTACGCCGATGGCCCTCGGGACCGAGTCCGCGACGAGCTGGACCGTGCGGTGGACCGCCTCGCCCGCGTCCCGCACGGGGACGATCACGACCTCTTTGCCGGGGGCCGCGACCTGGTTCAGTTCGCCGATCCCGATGCCCGAGACCAGCTCGCCGATGGGCCCGGGGTCCGGGGTGCGGGAGGCGATCTGGGGGCAGACGCGGGCCGCGAGCAGATCGGCGAAGACCCGCCCCGGGCCCGCCGACCAGAGCACCGCCGGGTCGCCGCTCAGCACGAGGCGCGCGCCGTCCGGCAGCGACTCGACGAGCATCGCGGCGGTCTCGACGTCCAGTTGGGGCGCGTCGAGGACCACGAGCAGATCGGTCAGGAGCGCGCCTTCGGCGTCCCGGCCCGGTCCCTCGGCGCCCGACAGCAGCCCCGGCACGGTGGCGACCACATCGGCCGGTACGGAGCCGGAAACGGAACCCTCCGCCGCCCCGGACGCGGCCTCCAGGAGGGCCGCGAAGCGTCGCCTGCCGTCCGCCGTGTGCGTGGCCGCGAGGACCCGCAGGCCGAGGCCGCGTGCCGCCGTGACCAGCGCGGCGGGCTCGGCGCGGGACGCCTCGCCGCCGGTGTGCAGCACCAGCCCGTGCGCGCCGCAGGCCCGGATCAGCTCGGCGGCCGAACCGGAACCCCCGCGTGAGCCGGACCCCGATCCCGTACCGGAACCGGAAGCGGAGGCCGCCGACTCCCAGTCCGCGGTCTCCGAACCGCTCTCCTTGGACAGCGAGTTGACCACGCGCGCGAGGCCGTCGGCCAGGCTCTCCTCCGCCAGCGCGTAACGCTCCAGACCGACCAGGACCCGTACCGGACGCTCCGGCTCCGTCTCATCCGTCTCGTCCGCCCCGCCCGTCTCCTCCGTACCTTCGGCCGCCGCTCCGGTGTTTGGTGCGGCGCCCTGACTCGTGGCAGGCGCGCCCGGTTCGGAATCCAACGCGTCCTGGAACACCAGCACTTCGCCCTCCGCGACGGCGCTCTGCACGGCCGCCTCGGGGTCGGGCACCGAACGCCGGGTGAGCGCGGACGCGAGTGCGGTCGCCTCCAGCGCCGTGTGTCCGGTGAGCGCGGCCTGTTCCAGGAGCCAGACCGTGAGGGCACGGCCGCGCCGCTCGTCGTCCGGGCCGCACTCGGGGCCGAGCAGCGCGCGGGCGAACCCGTCGGCCTGCTCGGGCCGCACCCCCGGCACCCGCAGCAACTGCCAGGGGTCCTCGCGCACCAGGTCTTCCGCTTCCTCGCCGAGCGTCGCGGCGGTCGGCTCGGCCAGCGCCTCGGGGGCACCGCCCGCCGCCAGCACGGCCCGCACCGCGTCGACCGCCTCCGGTACGGGGGCGGCGGCGCCGGCGTGTGCCGCCGCGACGGGCCTCGGCGCGGGCGCGGGCGCCGGGGCGGGCCTGCGCGGGGCGGCCGTGGGCTCGGCGAAACTGGCCGCGGGCTTCTCGCCGCTCTCGACGGCGCGGACGGCAGCCAGCAGATCGGCGGCCGTGCCACTCAGTTTGGCGCCGCTGTCGATGGGGCCCTTCTTCTCGGCCTTCCGCTTCTCGATCCGCTCCAGCATCTCCCGCTGGGCGGCCAACTCGGCCTCGGCCTCGGACACTTCACCACCGGCCGCGCCCGCGTCACCGGCGCCTTCCGCAGCGGCGCCTTCGGACCCGTCGGCAGCCCCGGCAGCCGTGTCGTCCCCCTCGGTCTCCTCGGCTCCTGTGACCTCCGCGCTCTCCTGCGCCCCTTCCGCTCCTGCCGGCTTCGCCGTCCCCTCGGTCTTCTCGAACTCGCCGGACGCGTCGGCCCCCTCGGCCCCCGGGCCGGTCGGCTCCGGTCCCTCAGCGGCAGCGGACTCCGTACTCACAGCGTGCTCCAGTCCTGGTCGGGGTAGTGGTGCACGGGCGCCGACACATCGTCGAGCGCACCGCAGATCTCGTCAGGAAGACTAAGGCTCTCCACTGACAACGCGGCCGTGAGCTGCTGCGCGGTGCGCGCGCCCACGATCGGGGCCACGACACCGGGCCGGTCGCGCACCCACGCCAGGGCCACCTGGAGCGGGGTCGCCGCGAGACCGTCGGCCGCGGTCGCCACGGCGTCCACGATCCGGCTCGCCGCGTCGTCCAGATACGGCGCCACGAACGGCGCCATGTGCTCGGACGCGCCCCGCGAGTCGGCAGGCGTGGCGTGCCGGTACTTGCCGGTCAGCACCCCGCGTCCCAGCGGCGACGACGGCAGCAGTCCGACACCGAGGTCCAGCGCGGCGGGCAACACCTCGCGCTCGATGCCCCGCTGGAGCAGCGAGTACTCCATCTGCGTACTGGCGAGCGGGGAGCGCACACCGGTTCCGGCGAGCTGCCAGGTGGCCGCCTTCGCGAGCTGCCAGCCGCAGAAGTTGGACACGCCCGCATACCGCGCGCGTCCGCTGCTGATCGCGATGTCGAGGGCCTGGAGCGTCTCGTCCAGCGGGGTCGCCAGGTCGAAGGCGTGCAGCTGCCAGAGGTCGACGTGGTCCGTGCCGAGCCGGGCGAGTGAGGCGTCGAGCGCGCTCAGCAGATGGCCGCGTGAGCCGTCGAACCTGCGGTCCGGGTCCGGCACGCTGCCCGCCTTGGTCGCGATGACCAGGTCACGGCGCGGCACGAGGCGTTCTATGAGCCGTCCCAGCAGATACTCCGCCTCGCCGCCGCCGTACACATCGGCCGTGTCGATGAGGCTGCCGCCCGCTTCCCAGAAGACCTTCAACAGGTCCGCGGCGTCGTTCTCGTCGGTGTCGCGGCCCCAGGTGAGGGTGCCGAGCCCGATCCGGGACACACGCAGGCCGGTACGGCCGAGATGCCTCTGCTCCATGGGCGCTGAGATTACTGGCCGGATGACCAAGGGCGCGGGGCCTGTGGACAACCCACGCCGAACCCGTGCGGGAACCCCCTGCACGGGTGGCGCCGTTCCCGCCCTGACGGATCCGGCGGGAGCGCGCTAGGGTCTGGCGCACAGGGACGTTACTGACGAGTAAGGGGATCGGCCATGCAGCTCGGGATCAACCTCGGCTACTGGGGCGCCGGGATGGACGCGGACAATCTCGCCGTCGCCAAGGAGGCCGACCGGCTCGGCTACGCGGTCTGCTGGGCCGCCGAGGCATACGGCTCCGACGCCGCGACCGTGCTGTCCTGGGTCGCCGCGCAGACCGAGCGCATCGACATCGGTTCCGCCATCTTCCAGATCCCGGCGCGTCAGCCCGCGATGACCGCGATGACCGCCGCGACCCTCGACTCGCTCTCCGGTGGCCGGTTCCGCCTCGGCATCGGCGTCTCGGGCCCGCAGGTCTCCGAGGGCTGGTACGGCGTCCGGTTCGACAAGCCACTCGCCCGCACGCGTGAGTACGTCGAGATCATCCGCAAGGCCATGACCCGCGAGCGCCTCTCGTACGACGGTGCGCACTGGACGCTGCCGCTGCCCGGCGGCCCCGGCAAGCCGCTGAAGCTGACCGTGCACCCGGAGCGCGAGCACATCCCGCTGTACATCGCCGCGATCGGCCCGAAGAACCTGGAGCAGACCGGTGAGATCGCCGACGGCGCCCTGCTGATCTTCCCGGCCGCCGAGCACCTGGAGGAGACCGCGCTGCGCCACCTCCGCGCGGGCCGCGAGAAGGCCGGCAAGACGCTGGAGGGCTTCGACGTCGTCCCGACGCTGCCGCTGGCCCTCGGCGACGACAAGGACGTCCCCGCGCTCGCCGACATGTTCCGCCCGTACACCGCCCTGTACGTCGGCGGTATGGGCAGCCGCAAGCAGAACTTCTACAACCAGCTGGCGCAGCGCATGGGCTATGAGCGGGAGGCCGCCGAGATCCAGGACAAGTACCTGGACGGCGACAAGAACGGCGCCGCCGCCGCCGTACCGCACGAGCTGATCGACTCGACGACGCTGCTCGGCTCGGTGGACCGCATCGCGGACCGGATGAAGGCGTACGCGGCGGCCGGGGTCACCACGCTCACACTGGCCCCTGCGGGCCTGACGCTTGACGACCGGATCGCGTCCCTGCGGGCGGGCTCCGACGCCCTGGAGCGTGCGGGCCTCGCCTGAGCGAGCGCGCGGGGAGTCGGCGGGTGCGCGGGGGGTTTCCGCGGCCGTGGTGGGGGCTCGGGGGTCTTCCCCGCCACGGCCGTCACGCAGAACAACGCGCCGGCGCCCGCGCGGTCACGCCTCCTCACGCGCGCGGCGCTTCGTTCATTTGGCGGAGCGCGCGCACAGTGCTGTTGCCGTCCCCCGTGACGCGCATTTGACTCGGTCCTTGCGGGACACCGCAGGGAGGTGGCAGTGATGCTTTCGGCAAAGAGCCTGTTCGAGGAGATCCTCCACGACGACGAGGCGTTCCGGCTGTTCTGTTCCATCGCGGCGAGCGGCGAGTCCCAGGGCGGCTGGGAGAACGGCCGTATCGCGGCGCTCGTCCCCGAGAGCGAGCGGGAACTGGCCCCCAAGGTGGCCCGGCATGGCGCCGACGAGGACAAGCACGGACGCATCTTCCGCGCACTGATGAAGAAGCGTGGCCTCACCCCTGTGGACGTCCCCCACGAGACCGACTACACGATGCTCCTGGAACAGCACGGCATCGGGCTCGCCCACGGCCGGCTGAGGCGCGAGCAGCAGCTCGGGGTGCCGGACATCGTCACGTACCTCGCGCACAGCCGGGTCACCGAACAGCGTGCGTCGGAGCAGATGGACCTGCTCCACAGGTACTTCGCCGACCACCCGGACATCGGCCGCGCGGTCAAGATGATCTCCCAGGACGAGGACAACCACCTCGCGTACTGCCACGAGGAACTACTGCGCCTCGCGTACGCCGGGCACGGGCGGACCATCCAGCGGACCCTGCGGACCTGCGCGCTCGCCGAGATCCGGATCTACCGCAATGTCAGCCTCGCCGTGATGGACCACATGGGACGCCTCCTGGGCTGGCCCCGGGCCAAGTCCGCGCTGCTCGCGGCCGGCATCCACGCGGTGTACGCGTACGAGCGGGCCGTCGGATGGCGGCGGATGGTGTCCCTGCGGATGCCCGAGCGGCGCGACGCGCTGGGCGGCCCGGCGCTGACGGCGGCCGAATTCGCGTGACCCCCCGATTCGCGTGACCTCCACGATGCGCGTGAGCCCGCGCGCGTGGGGCACGGCACTCCTCAGAGCCAGCCGTTCCGCTTGAAGAGGCGGTACAGGCCGATCTCCAGGACCACCATCAGCAGGATGACCGCCGGATACGACACCACCCAGTGCAGTTCGGGCATGTGGTCGAAGTTCATGCCGTAGATCCCCGCGATCATCGTGGGGACGGCGGCCATGGCTGCCCACCCGGAGATCTTCCGCATGTCGTCGTTCTGCCGGACGCTGATCTGCGCGAGATGCGCCGCCAGGATGTCCGACACCAGCCGGTCGAGGCCCTCGACCGATTCGTTGACCCGGCTCAGATGGTCGCTGACATCGCGGAAGAACGGCCGCGCGGTGTCGTTCACGAACGGCACCGGCGTCTCGAAGGGCCCCAGCCCCGCGAGCCGCCCCAGCGGCGCGGCCAGCGGCACCGTCGCCCGGCGGAACGCCAGGATCTGCCGCTTGAAGGTGTAGATCCGCGACGCCGTGGTCACGGAGCCGCCGCCGTCGGGCGAGAACACCTCCGCCTCCAGCTCCTCCAGGTCCGTCTGCAGCTCCGTGGCCACGTCCAGGTAGTGATCCACCACCGCGTCCGAGATCGCGTACAGGGCGGCGGTGGGGCCGTTCTTCAGCAGCCCGGGCTCCGCCTCCAGCCGGTCACGCACCACCCCGAGCGGCGCCCCCTCGCCGTGCCGGACGGTCACCACGAAGGAGTCGCCCAGGAAGAGCATCACCTCGCCGGAGGACACCGTGTCGCCCTCCGGCTCGTACACCACCGGCTTGAGCACCACGAACAGTGAGTCGTCGTAGACCTCCAGCTTCGGCCGCTGGTGCGCGTTCAGGGCGTCCTCGACCGCCAGCGGATGCAGCCCGAACTCCTCCCTGACGTGCTCGAACTCGGCGTGCGTCGGCTCGTGCAGCCCGAGCCAGAGAAACGCGTCACCGGTGGCACGCGCCTCGGACAGGGCGTCGGAGAAGTCGGCGGGCCCGTCGGTCCTGCGCCCGTCCCGGTAGATGGCACTGTCGACAATCACGCAGCGACGTGTTCCCGAAGCCCGCCGACGGCACACTTTCCGCCGGAGCAAGCCCGCCGACGGCACACCCCCCGCCGCCGCCTACCCTGGGCGTCATGCCCACGCTGATCCTCGTCCGGCACGGACGCTCCACCGCCAACACCGCGGGCCTGCTCGCCGGGTGGACGCCCGGCGTCGCCCTGGACGAGCGGGGCGCCGCCCAGGCCGCCGCGCTGCCCGCCCGGCTCGACGGCGTGCCCGTCGCGCAGGTCGTCACCAGCCCTCTGCAACGCTGCCAGGAGACCCTCGCGCCGCTCCTCACGGCCCGGCCCGGCCTCCCGGTGCACACCGACGACCGGATCGGCGAATGCGACTACGGCGACTGGTCGGGCCGCAAGCTCGCCGAGCTGAACGACGAGCCGCTGATGCAGGTCGTCCAGCAGCACCCGTCCGCCGCCGCCTTCCCCGGCGGTGAGTCGATGCGCGCGATGGCCACCCGCGCCGCCGAGGCGGTACGCGAGTGGAACGCGCGCGTGGCCGACGAGCACGGCGCCGACGCCACGTATCTGATGTGCTCGCACGGCGACATCATCAAGGCGCTCGTCGCCGACGCGCTCGGACTGCACCTCGACCTGTTCCAGCGGGTGTCCGTGGAACCGTGCTCCGTCACCGTCATCCACTACACGCGCGTGCGCCCCTTCCTCGTACGCCTCGGGGACACCGGGGACTTCGCCTCGCTGATGCCGCGCGAGAACCCGCCGGACGCCTCCGGCGGGGATGCCGCGGTGGGGGGTGGTGCGGGCGCACCGTGATCGTCGGCCGCAGTAGGGTGAAGCGGTCGGAGTAGGCCAGTTGCCGTCGCGGTCGCCTTCCGGCAGCCGATCCCGCCATCGATTCCCAAGGGAGACAGGACGTGTCCCGTCAGGTGTTCCTCTACGACCCTCCGGAGCGGTTCGTGGCCGGTACGGTCGGATTGCCCGGACGCCGTACGTTCTTCCTCCAGGCTTCCTCCGGTCCGCGGGTGACGAGTGTGGCCCTGGAGAAGACCCAAGTGGCCGCGCTGGCCGAGCGGATGGACGAACTCCTCGACGAGGTCGTCCGGCGCAGCGGCGGCAGCGCGGCGGTCCCCGCGGTGGTGCCGACCGAGGTGGCGGACACCGCGCCCCTGGACACACCCGTCGAGGAGGAGTTCCGCGTCGGCACCATGGCGCTGGCCTGGGACGGCGACGAACAGCGCATGATCGTCGAGGCCCAGGCGCTGGTCGAACTGGACGCCGAGTCCGACGAGGACCTCGCCGAGGCCGAGGAACGGCTCCTCCAGGACGAGGAGAACGGCCCCCCGATGCTCCGCGTCCGGCTCACCGGCGCCCAGGCGCGGGCCTTCGCCAAACGCGCCCTGGACGTCGTCAACGCGGGCCGCCCGCCGTGCCCCCTGTGCAGTCTGCCGCTCGACCCGGAAGGACACGTATGTCCGCGCCAGAACGGATACCGCCGCGGAGCGTGACCTCCACCGACCTGCTCACCCGCGGCGAGCTGACGGTACGCGGACGCATCCGCGAGGCGTCCAACGCGGTCCTGTTCTGCGCGGTCGTCCACGACGGCGAGCGGGCCGAGTGCGTGTACAAGCCGGTCGCCGGGGAGCGGCCCCTGTGGGACTTCCCCGACGGCACGCTCGCCCAGCGCGAGGTCGCCGCGTACGAGGTGTCCGAAGCGCTCGGTTGGGGGCTCGTACCGCCGACCGTGCTGCGCGACGGACCCTACGGCGAGGGCATGTGCCAGCGCTGGATCGAAGCGTCGCCCGACACCGAACTGCTGGCCCTGGTCGAGGGTGAGGAACCCGAACCCGGCTGGAAGGCCATCGGCTTCGCCGACGTCGGCGAGGGCCGCACCGCACTGCTCGTGCACGCCGACGACGCGCGGCTGCGCCGGCTCGCCGTCTTCGACGCCGTGATCAACAACGCGGACCGCAAAGGCGGCCATCTGCTGCCCGACGCGGACGGCCGTCTCTACGGCATCGACCACGGCGTCAGCTTCAACGCCGAGAACAAGCTGCGCACCCTGCTGTGGGGGTGGGCGGGGGAGTCGCTGACCCCGGAGGCCGTGGCGGCGCTCAAGGCGCTGCGCGCGGCCCTGGAGCCCGGCGCGCCGCTCGCCCTGCGACTGGCGGAGCTGATCACCCCGGTGGAGGTCGACGCCACCCTCGCGCGCGTGGCCGCCCTCCTCACCTCAGGGAAACACCCCGAACCGTCCGGCGAATGGCCGTCGATCCCGTGGCCGCCGGTATAGGTCGAGTGCGCGCCCCGAAGGGGCGCGGGGAACTGCGCGACCAGCCACGACGACGCGGCAGCCAAAAGACGGCGCATCACGGCTCGTACAGCAGAGCGCGAGCGTTCCGTGGCGTTCGGACCAGGTCCGGTTCGTATCCGGAAGCATCGTCCGGTTACGCTCATGACATGTATGCCTGGCCCGCTTCTGAGGTTCCCGCCCTGCCCGGACGGGGCCGCGACCTCCGGATCCACGACACCGCGACCGGGGGTCTCGTCACCCTCGACCCCGGTCCCGTCGCCCGTATCTACGTCTGTGGCATCACGCCCTACGACGCCACCCACATGGGACACGCGGCGACCTACAACGCGTTCGACCTCGTGCAACGCGTCTGGCTGGACACCAAGCGGCAGGTTCACTACGTGCAGAACGTGACCGACGTCGACGACCCGCTCCTGGAGCGCGCCGTCCGCGACGGCCTCGACTGGGTCGCGCTCGCCGAGCGTGAGACCGTCCTGTTCCGCGAGGACATGACGGCGCTACGGATGCTGCCGCCGCGCCACTACATCGGTGCCGTGGAGGCCATACCGGGCATCGTCCCGCTGGTGGAACGGCTCCGGGACGCGGGCGCCGCCTACGAACTCGAAGGCGACGTCTACTTCTCCGTGGAGGCCGACCCGCACTTCGGCTCGGTGTCCCACCTGGACGCCGCCGCGATGCGTCTGCTGTCCGCCGAGCGCGGCGGGGACCCGGACCGTACGGGCAAGAAGAATCCGCTCGACCCGATGCTGTGGATGTCCGCCCGTGACGGTGAACCGAGTTGGGACGGCGGCTCGCTCGGCCCCGGCCGGCCCGGCTGGCACATCGAGTGCGTCGCCATCGCCCTGGACCACCTCGGCATGGGCTTCGACGTGCAGGGCGGCGGCTCCGATCTCGCCTTCCCGCACCACGAGATGGGCGCCTCGCACGCCCAGGTGCTGACCGGCGAGTTCCCGATGGCCAAGGCGTACGTCCATGCCGGCATGGTCGCTCTGGACGGCGAGAAGATGTCCAAGTCCAAGGGCAACCTCGTCTTCGTGTCGGCGCTGCGCCGCGCCGGTGTCGACCCGGCGGCCATCCGGCTCGCGCTGCTCGCGCACCACTACCGGTCCGACTGGGAGTGGACGGACACCGTGCTGGACGACGCGGTCGCGCGCCTCGGACGCTGGCGTGCCGCCGTCTCCCGCCCGGACGGCCCCGACGCCGAGCCGCTGGTCGAGGAGGTACGCACCGCCCTCGCGCACGATCTCGACGCCCCGGCCGCACTCGCCGCCGTCGACCGCTGGGCCGCGCTCCAGGAGGAGCGGGGCGGCACCGACGAGGGGGCACCCGGCGTGGTCTCGCGCACTGTCGACGCACTGCTCGGAGTCGCGCTCTAGGGCCGGTCCCTGGCGGCTGATCAGCCTGACATGGCGTCAGGCGTCTTCAGGCGTACGGGAGTTCGCCATGCACACACTGCGGGGGAACGGGTCATGTGGTGAGGTAGGAGCGTCTGTTGACCCTCCGGCCGGCGGATCGCCGGCCTCGGTGGAAGGACGCACCATGACCCGTTCCTTCGCACGACGCGACCTGCTCGGCGCCTCGGCCGCCACGGTCGTCGGACTGGGCCTCGCCGGCCCTCTCGCGTCACCCGCCCGCGCGGCCGGTTCCGGTGAGGGCGCCTGGCCCCGCCAATTCCCGCTCCCCGACGGCTTCCAGCCCGAGGGCATCACCATCGGCCCCGGCCCGTACGCCTACTTCGGATCGATCGCGAGCGGCGACGTGTACCGCGTCGCCCTCGCCACCGGCACCGGCAGTCTCGTCAGTGAAGGGCTCGGCCCCGCGCACCCGGTGATCGGGCTCAAGTCCGACGGCCACTCCCGGCTGTTCCTGTCCGGCGGGGCCAGCCGCGAATTACGCACCGTCGACCGCCGCACCGGACGCATCGAGGACATCTGGACCGTCGGCTCCGACGGCACCTTCGTCAACGACGTGGTGCTCACCCCCGGCGCCGCCTGGTTCACGGACTCGTTCGCGCCCCAGCTCTACCGGCTCTCCCTCGACCGGCACGGCACACCCGGCACCGTACGGACCGTGCCGCTCACCGGCGACTGGGCACAGGGCCCCGACTTCACGGCCAACGGCATCGCCCGCACCCCGGACGGCGGCGCGCTGCTCGTGGTCAACCAATTCGTGGGCGGCGGCGGCCTGATGCGCGTCGACCCGCGCACCGGAGCGGCCCGCGCCGTCGACCTCGGCGGGTCCACGCTGCCCAACGGCGACGGGCTCCTGCTGCTCGGCCGCACCCTGTACTGCGTGCAGCAGCGGCAGAACGCGATCGACGTGTTCCGTATGAATGCCTCCGGCACCCGGGGCACCCCGCTCACCCGTATCACCGACCCGCGGTTCCGGATCCCGACGACCGTGGCGTCCTGGGGCGACCGGCTCTATCTGCCGAACGCCCGCTTCGGCACCCCGCCGGGCCCCACGACGGATTACGACGCGGTGGCGGTGGCCCGGGTCTGACCCCGATCGCCCGCCCGGTCGCCTCAGTCGTCTGAGTCGTCGTCCGGCTTCCCGTCGGTGTCGGCTTCGGCGTCCTCGCCGCTCGCCTTGGCCGGGCCCCCGTCGTCGGTCTCCGTCTCCGGACGGGACGGCTTCGCGGGCCTGGCCTGACCGCCCGGGTTGTCCCGCAGATACGCGGTGTCGCCCCCGTCAGTGGCCAGCCCGGGACCGCCGGGACCGGCCGGACCACCGTCCCTGCGCCGCAGATACCGCTCGAACTCACGCGCGATGGCCTCGCCCGACGCCTCCGGCAGTTCGGCGGTGTCCCGGGCCTCCTCCAGCGACTGGACGTACTCGGCGACCTCGCTGTCCTCGGCCGCGAGCTGATCCACGCCCACCTGCCAGGCCCGTGCGTCCTCCGGCAGCTCACCGAGCGGAATCCGCAGGTCGATGAGGTCTTCCAGACGGTTGAGGAGCGCCAGCGTCGCCTTCGGGTTCGGCGGCTGCGACACATAGTGCGGGACGGCCGCCCACAGGGACACGGCCGGGACACCCGCGTGCGTGCACGCCTCCTGGAGGATGCCGACGATGCCCGTCGGACCCTCGTACTTGGTCTCCTCCAGGTCCATGCTGCGGGCCAGGTCCGGATCGGATGTGACCCCGCTGACCGGGACCGGACGGGTGTGCGGGGTGTCACCGAGCAGCGCGCCCAGGACGACCACCAGCTCCACGCCCAGTTCGTGCGCGAAACCCAGCAGTTCGTTGCAGAACGAGCGCCAGCGCATCGACGGTTCGATCCCGCGGACCAGCACCAGGTCGCGCGGCTTCTCACCGCCGACCCGGACCACCGAGAGCCGGGTCGTGGGCCAGGTGATCTTCCGGACACCGTTGTCCAGCCAGACCGTCGGGCGGTTGACCTGGAAGTCGTAGTAGTCCTCGGCGTCCAGTGCGGCGAAGACCTCGCCCTTCCACTCCCTGTCGAGATGCGCGACGGCAGTGGAGGCGGCGTCCCCGGCATCGTTCCAGCCCTCGAACGCGGCCACCATGACCGGGTCGATCAGCTCGGGAACCCCCTCCAGCTCGATCACCCAGTGCCTCCTTCTGATCTGCCCTCACGTACGCCCCAACCTTACGACTCCCGCGGGGTCGCGCCGCAGCCCCCTCGCTGGGGGAATGACCGGACTCTGCCCCGGTGGAGCGCCCGGAACACCCCGAACAGTTATCCGAGCTGTACCGGGGACGGGTCGGCCTGACCTCGGGGGACGCCGGTCAGGGGGTGGCGTGCGGTGTTCAGGGGGTGGCGGTCAGAGGGTGGAGCGCAGCCACTGTTCGACGCTGGCGATGTGCACGGTCGCCCAGGACCGCGCGGCCTCGGCGTCCCGGTCCCGCAGCGCGGTCAGGATCGCGCGGTGCTCGTGAAGGGTCCGGCTGACCGCGTCCTCCTGGGTGAGACCCCGCCAGACCCGGGCCCGCGTCGTCGGCCCCGACAGGCCGTCCAGGAGCGAGCAGAGGACCGAGTTGCCGGACGACTGCACGATGCCCCGGTGGAACTCCAGGTCGCACGCCACCAGTTCCTCGACCGACGGCGCGGCACCGAGCGCGTCCAACTGCGCGGCCAGCGCGTCGATCTCGGCCTCACCGATCCGGGTACTCGCCATCGCCGTCGCGGCCGGCTCCAGGATGCGGCGCACGGCCAGGAACTCCAGGACCGTGTCGTCGCGGTGGAAGTCGACGACGAAACTCAGCGCCTCAAGCAGGAGTTGCGGATCGAGGCTCGTGACATACGTACCGTCACCCTGTCGTACGTCCAGGATGCGGATCAGGGACAGCGCGCGCACCGCCTCCCGCAGGGAGTTGCGGGACAGGCCCAGCTCGGCCGCCAGCTCACTCTCCTTGGGGAGCCGGTCGCCGGGCCGGAGCGCGCCGGAGACGATCATGCCCTTGATCTTCTCGATGGCCTCGTCGGTGACAGCCATGGGGACCTCGCCTCGCCATTCATCCGATGTATCGGACGATTATGACGCGTACCGAGCCCGTTGGATACGGGGTCCCTCTTCTCACGGGATTCTCACGCGTGACGCGCTGCCCGTTCCAGGGTCGGGCGTCCCGAGTCCCCAGGGTCAGCCGTCGAGCACGTCCCGTACCTTCGCGCGTATCTCGGCGGTGTCCAGGCCGCGGATCGTCAGCGTGGTGCGGCGGCGCAGGACGTCGTCCTCGGTGGCGGCCCACTCGTGGTCGCGGGCGTAGACGACCTGGGCCCAGATCTCGGGGGCGTCGGCGTGGACGCGTTCACCGAGCGCCGGGTTCTCGTTGGCGAGGCGCGCGATGTCGAAGGCGAGCGAACCGTAGTGCGTGGCCAGGTGCTTCGCGGTGTCGGCCGCCATCCGCGGGCCGGGTGTTCCGCCGTCCACGAGGAGCCGGTGGGCGACCGCGTGCGGGTTGGCGATTCCGGGCAGCGGCAGCCGCCTGGGCAGCCGCGACATGGGCTCCATGTCGTCGCCGAGCGGGTGCCCCGGCAGGGCGGCCAGCTTGTTCATGACCGTACGGCCGATGTGCCGGAACGTCGTCCACTTGCCGCCGGCCACGGACAGCATCCCGCCCCGGCCCTCGCTGACGACGGTCTCGCGCTTGGCCTTCGAGGTGTCGCCTGGCCTGCCGGGCAGCACCCGAAGACCCGCGAAGGAGTACGTGACGAGGTCCCGGGCGAGTTGCTGGTCGCGGACCGAGTGGGCGGCCTCGTCGAGGATCTGCGCGGTGTCCCGCTCGGTCACGGACACTTCGGACGGGTCGCCGTCGAATTCCTCGTCGGTGGTGCCGAGCAGCAGCATGTCCTCCCAGGGGAGGGCGAAGGTGATGCGGTACTTGTCGATCGGGGTCGCCAGCGCCGCCTTCCACGGCGAGGTCCGCCGCAGCACCAGATGCGCCCCCTTGGACAGCCGGATCGACGGCGCCGCGGCCGGGTCCTCCATCCGGCGCAGGTGGTCGACCCACGGTCCGGTCGCGTTCAGCACGAGTCGCGCGGATATCCCGAACTCCGTACCGTCCCCACGGTCCTTGAGGTCGGCGCCCGTGACCCGGCCCCGGGTGAAGCGCAGCCCGGTGACCTCGGCGTGGTTGAGGACGGTCGCGCCCGCGTCGACCGCCGCGCGGACCGTCATCAGGGCCATCCGGGAGTCGTTCATCTGGCCGTCGCCGTACACGGCGACGGCCCTCAGGTTCTCGGTGCGCAGTTCCGGCACGTCCTGCCGGGCCCGCGCGGGCGACAGCAGATGGCCGACGCCGTCACCGAACGCGGAGAGCGCCGAGTACGCGAAGACGCCCGCCCCGAGCTTCGCGGCGCCGTGCGGTCCGCCCTTGTACACGGGCAGGTAGAACGTGAGCGGGTTCGCCAGGTGCGGTGCCACCTGTGTGGACACCGCACGGCGTTCGAAGTGGTTCTCGGCGACGAGTTTCACGGCACCGGTCTGCAAGTACCGCAGACCGCCGTGCAGCAGCTTCGACGAGGCCGACGAGGTGGCGCCGGCGAAGTCACCGGCGTCCACCAGGGCCACCCGCAGACCCGACTGGGCGGCGTGCCAGGCCGTGGAGATGCCCAGGATGCCGCCACCGATCACCAGGAGGTCGTAGGTCGCCCTGGACAGCTGTTCCCGGGTCTCGGCCCGGCTCGGGTGGGAGCCGGCGGACGGGTGCAGCCCGAGCGCCGGGTAGGCGGGGCCGCTCTGGCGGGTGGGCAGGGTGGTCATCGCGTGGTGCTCCTCGTCAGCGGACAGCGGCCGAATCCCGGCCGCGTCCTCAGCTCTCGTCTTCTTCGAGCCAGCCCATGGTCCGCTGTACGGCCTTGAGCCAGTCCTTGTACTCGCGCTCCCGCTTGTCCGCGTCCATCTGCGGGGTCCACTCGGCGGCCCGGCGCCAGTTGGCCCGCAGCGTGTCGGTGTCCGGCCAGAAGCCGACGGCAAGACCTGCCGCGTAGGCCGCGCCGAGGCAGGTCGTCTCGGCGACCAGGGGACGCACCACCGGCGCGTCCAGGAAGTCCGCGAGGGTCTGCATCAGCAGGTTGTTGGACGTCATGCCGCCGTCGACCTTCAGCGTGGTCAGCTCGACGCCGGAGTCCTTCGTCATCGCGTCGGCGATCTCCCGGGTCTGCCACGCGGTGGCCTCCAGGACGGCGCGCGCGATGTGCGCCTTGGTGACGTACCGGGTGAGACCGGCGATCACACCGCGGGCGTCGGAGCGCCAATAGGGCGCGAACAGCCCGGAGAACGCCGGGACGAAGTACGCCCCGCCGTTGTCCTCGACCGACGACGCGAGAGTCTCGATCTCGGCGGCGGAGTTGATCAGGCCCATCTGGTCGCGCATCCACTGCACAAGGGCGCCGGTGATGGCGATGGACCCTTCGAGCGCGTAGACGGGCGGCTGGTCGCCGATGCGGTAGCCGACGGTGGTCAGCAGGCCCGAGTACGAGTTGATGGGCTTGCCGCCGGTGTTCATCAGCATGAACGTGCCGGTGCCGTAGGTGGACTTGGCCTCCCCCTCGCTGAAGCAGGTCTGGCCGAACAGGGCGGCCTGCTGGTCGCCGAGCGCCGACGCGACCGGGACTCCGCCGAGTAGCTCGCCGAGCGGGCCGCCGGTTACCTCGCCGTACACCTCGGACGACGAGCGGATCTCCGGGAGCATTTCCATCGGTACGCCGAGGGAGGAGGCGATCTTCGGGTCCCAGGCCATGGTGTGGAGGTTCATCAGCATGGTGCGGGACGCGTTGGTGACGTCGGTGACGTGGTGGCCGCCGTTCACGCCGCCGGTCAGGTTCCAGATGACCCAGGTGTCCATGGTGCCGAAGAGGATGTCCCCGGACTCCGCGCGCTCCTTGAGGCCCTCGACGTTGTCCAGCAGCCAGCGGGCCTTGGGCCCGGCGAAGTAGGTGGACAGCGGCAGACCGGTCTCCCGGCGGAAGCGGTCCTGGCCGACGTTGCGGCCCAGTTCCCGGACGAGCGCGCCCGTACGGGTGTCCTGCCAGACGATGGCGTTGTGCACCGGAAGGCCGGTGTTCTTGTCCCAGAGCAGCGTGGTCTCACGCTGGTTGGTGATGCCGATCGCCTTGATGTCGTCGCGGGTGATGCCCGCCTTGGCGATGGCCCCGGCGACGACGGCCTGCACATTCGTCCAGATCTCGGTGGCGTTGTGCTCGACCCAGCCCGGCCTGGGGAAGATCTGCTCGTGCTCCTTCTGGTCGACGGCGACGATGCGGCCGTCGCGGTCGAAGACGATACAGCGGCTGGACGTGGTGCCCTGGTCGATCGCCGCGATGAAGGGGCCTGCGCCATGCGAGTGACTGCCCGCCTCGGTGGAGGGGGTCGCGTGGGGTGCGTCGGTCACGGTGTGCTCCTGATTTCTCGGGTGTCGTCCGGGTCGGAACGGGGCGGCCTACTTCTACTTGAAGGCGATGTTGTAGATACCGCCCGCGACGGCGCCGCCAATCAGCGGACCCGCCACCGGGACCCATGCGTAGGCCCAGTCGGAACCACCCTTGTTCGGAAGCGGCAGAAGCGCATGCACAATCCGCGGTCCGAGGTCGCGCACCGGGTTGATGGCGTACCCGGTGGGGCCGCCGAGCGAGAGGCCGATACCGACGACGACCAGCGCGGTGACCAGGGCGCCGAGTACGCCGAGGCCGTTGCCCTGGTCGTTGAGGCCCTGGGTGAGGATCGCGAGGACCAGGACGACGGTCGCGATGATCTCGGTGGTGAGGTTCTGGACGGCGTTGCGGATCTCCGGCGCGGTCGAGAAGACGCCGAGGACGGGACCGGGGCCGCTCCGCGCGGACTTCTGGGCGACGGGTGCCAGGGTGTCCTGCGCGCCGGGACCGCCGACGATCTCGCGGTCGGTGAGATGGGCCTGGAACTGGCCGTAGTACGTCAGCCAGACGAGTACGGCGCCGATCATGGCGCCGAGCAGCTGTGAGGCGAGATAGAGCGGTACGTCGCTCCACGGGGTGCCGCCCTCTATGGCGAGACCGAGCGTGACCGCCGGGTTGAGATGGGCGCCGGACACACCGCCGGCGAGATAGGCGGCGGTCAGCACACCGAAGCCCCATCCGAAGGTGATGGCGAGCCAGCCGGCGTCGCGTGCCTTCGAGCGCTTCAGCGTGACGGCGGCGCACACACCACCGCCCAGCAGGATGAGTACGGCGGTCCCGATGGTCTCGCCGATGAAGATGTCGGAGCTGGACACCCGCGACTCCTTTGTCCTTCGTCCAGGGATCGTTGCCGGTCCTTGGCGTTGTCACACCCTAGCGCGTATTGCCGTCAGGTGTTCGACAATGCCGACCGATGGACGGGAGTCTTGCTCTGGGATCGCGGGCGCGTCAAGGGTCCAGTTATCGAAATTGCGATCGTTATTGATCGGGAAAGGCGATCGGTGGTCGGGAGCGGTGCTCGACCGACGCGGCCGTACGCGGGCAGGGTTGGGCCCGGAGGGATGGGCGCCGTAAAGGGGAGGGGCGGTGTCGTCGGGCGACCGTGGTCCTCAGAAGCGGCTGGCGCCCAGGTCCCGTGACACGGCGCGCGCACAGTCCCGTACGGCCGCGATCAGCTCGGGCCGCAGGTCGCCGTCGTCCTTGCAGACCCGCTCCACGGCGCCGGTGACCCCCACCGCGCCGACCGGCATCCGGCGCCGGTCGTGAATGGGCGCCGCCACCGAGGCGACGCCTTCCCAGGTCTCCTCTATGTCCGCCGCGTAGCCCCGCGCGCGGGTCAGGTCGAGGACGCCCTCGAAGTCCTCAAGGCCGGTCACGGTGTGCGCCGTGAACGACTTCCGCTCGACCTCCTGGGCCTGGCTGTGCGCGACCGGGTCGTACGCGGCGAGCACCTTGCCGAGCGCCGTGCAGTGCAGCGGCTGCATGGCCCCCACCTCCAGGACCTGGCGGCTGTCGTCGGGCCGGAAGACATGGTGGACGATCAGGACGCCGTGCTGATGCAGGACACCGAGGTAGACGCTCTCGCCGCTGGACCTGGCCAGGTCGTCGGTCCACACCAGGGCGCGGGCCCGTAGCTCGTGCACGTCCAGGTAGCTGTTGCCCAGGCGCAGCAGCTCGGCGCCCAGTTGGTAGCGGCCCGACGTGGGGTCCTGCTCCACGAAGCCCTCCGCCTGGAGGGTGCGCAGGATGCCGTGCGCCGTGCCTTTCGCGAGGTCGAGGGAGGTGGCGATGTCCGAGAGGCCGAGCCGGCGCTCACCGCCCGCGAGGAGGCGCAGCATCGCCGCCGCCCGTTCCAGCGACTGGATGTTGCGTGCCATCGTGGCCCCCTCCTCCGTCCTCGTGGAATGGTGCCGCCCCACCGGACGGCGCCGACCGCGGCCCTCCAGGGGCGTTCGGCAATGCTGAACAGTATCGGTCGTTGCCGACCCTCCGCTAACCGGCGGACGCCGAGTATCCCCCCGGCGCTTCACTCTCCTACCGCCCGGGGGAAGCCCCTGGATCCCGCCCCGCCGCCGTCCCGTCCCCTGGACGCTTCCGCCCCGTTTCGCCGGTCCCGGCTACTCTGGCGGGGTGCGCCTTCCACCGGAAGTCGCAAAGCCGACAGCCGTCGCACTCCTGGGAGCTTCTTCATGGCCTCGTCGCCAACCCCTTCGAACGCGTCCGCCGCGTCCACCCCGTCCACGGTGCCCACCGCGGGTCCCGCGTCCGCCGCCGCCGGATCCAGCGCGCCGACCGCGGTGGCCGAGAGCCGGACCCGGACCGACGCCCTGCGCGCCGCGCTCGCCGCCCGCGTCGTGGTGGCCGACGGCGCGATGGGCACCATGCTCCAGGCGCAGGACCCCAGCCTCGACGACTTCCAGAACCTGGAGGGGTGCAACGAGATCCTCAACGTCACGCGCCCCGACATCGTCCGCTCGGTCCACGAGGCGTACTTCTCGGTGGGCGTCGACTGCGTCGAGACCAACACGTTCGGGGCCAACCTCTCCGCGCTCGGCGAGTACGACATTCCCGACCGCGTACGCGAACTCTCCGAGGCCGGCGCCCGGATCGCCCGCGAGGTCGCCGACGAGTTCACCGCCGCCACCGGGCAGCAGCGCTGGGTCCTCGGCTCCATGGGCCCCGGCACCAAGCTCCCCACCCTTGGCCACGCCGCGTACGGCGCCCTGCGCGACGCCTTCCAGCAGAACGCCGAGGGCATGATCGAGGGCGGCGCCGACGCGCTCATCGTCGAGACCACGCAGGACCTCCTCCAGACCAAGGCCGCCATCCTCGGCGCCCGCCGCGCCCTCGACGTCACCGGCACCGACCTGCCGCTGATCTGCTCCGTCACCGTCGAGACCACCGGCACCATGCTCCTCGGCTCCGAGATCGGCGCGGCCCTGACCGCCCTGGAACCGCTCGGCATCGACATGATCGGACTGAACTGCGCCACCGGACCCGCCGAGATGAGCGAGCACCTGCGCTATCTCGCCCGGCACTCACGCGTCCCCCTTTCGTGCATGCCGAACGCCGGTCTCCCCGTACTCGGCAAGGACGGCGCCCACTACCCGCTCACCGCGCCCGAGCTGGCCGACGCCCAGGAGACCTTCGTCCGCGAGTACGGCCTGTCCCTGGTCGGCGGCTGCTGCGGTACGACGCCCGAGCATCTGCGCCAGGTCGTGGAGCGGGTCCGGGGCATCACCCCGCCCGAGCGCTCCCCGCGCCCCGAGCCCGGCGCCGCGTCGCTCTACCAGACGGTGCCGTTCCGCCAGGACACCTCGTACCTCGCGATCGGCGAGCGCACCAACGCCAACGGCTCGAAGAAGTTCCGTACGGCCATGCTCGAAGGCCGCTGGGACGACTGCGTCGAGATGGCCCGCGACCAGATCCGCGAAGGCGCGCACATGCTCGACCTGTGCGTCGACTACGTCGGCCGGGACGGCGTCGCCGACATGGAGGAACTCGCCGGACGCTTCGCCACCGCCTCCACGCTGCCGATCGTCCTGGACTCCACCGAGATCGACGTACTGCGCGCGGGCCTGGAGAAGCTCGGCGGACGCGCCGTCATCAACTCCGTCAACTACGAGGACGGCGACGGGCCCGAGTCCCGCTTCACCAAGGTCACCGCGCTCGCCAAGGAGCACGGCGCCGCCCTGATCGCCCTGACCATCGACGAGGAGGGCCAGGCCCGCACCGCCGAACACAAGGTCGCCATCGCCGAACGCCTCATCGACGACCTCACCGGCACCTGGGGCATCCATGAGTCCGACCTCCTCATCGACACCCTGACCTTCACCATCTGCACCGGTCAGGAGGAGTCCCGCAAGGACGGCATCGCCACCATCGAGGCGATCCGCGAACTCAAGCGCCGGCACCCCGACGTACAGACCACGCTCGGCCTCTCCAACATCTCCTTCGGCCTCAACCCGGCCGCCCGTGTCGTCCTCAACTCCGTGTTCCTGGACGAGTGCGTCAAGGCGGGCCTGGACTCGGCGATCGTCCACGCCTCCAAGATCCTTCCGATCGCGCGCCTCGACGAGGAGCAGGTCACGACCGCGCTCGACCTGATCTACGACCGCCGCGCCGAGGGCTACGACCCCCTCCAGAAGCTCATGGAGCTGTTCGAGGGCGTCAACATGAAGTCGATGAAGGAGGGCAAGGCCGAGGAACTCGCGGCACTGCCCCTGGACGAGCGCCTCAAGCGCCGCATCATCGACGGCGAGAAGAACGGCCTCGAAGCCGACCTCGACCTCGCCCTCACCGAACGCCCCGCCCTGGACATCGTCAACGAGACCCTCCTGGACGGCATGAAGGTCGTCGGCGAACTCTTCGGCTCCGGCCAGATGCAGCTGCCCTTCGTGCTCCAGTCCGCCGAGGTCATGAAGAAGGCCGTCGCCCACCTCGAACCGCACATGGAGAAGTCCGACTCCGAGGGCAAGGGCACCATCGTGCTCGCCACCGTGCGCGGCGACGTCCACGACATCGGCAAGAACCTTGTCGACATCATCCTGTCCAACAACGGCTACAACGTGATCAACCTGGGCATCAAGCAGCCCGTCTCCGCGATCCTGGAGGCCGCCGAGGAGCACCGCGCCGACGTCATCGGCATGTCGGGCCTGCTGGTCAAATCCACGGTGATCATGAAGGAGAACCTGGAGGAGCTGAACCAGCGCGGGCTCTCCGCCGACTATCCGGTCATCCTCGGCGGCGCCGCCCTGACCAGGGCCTACGTCGAACAGGACCTGCACGAGATCTACCAGGGCGAGGTCCGCTACGCCCGTGACGCCTTCGAGGGACTGCGCCTCATGGACGCCCTCATCGCCGTCAAGCGGGGCGTGCCGGGCGCCGTCCTGCCCGAGCTGAGGCAGCGCCGGGTACGGCCCGCGGCCACCGCCGTCGAGGAGCGCCCCGAAGAGGGCGCCGTCCGCTCCGACGTCGCCCTGGACAACCCGCTGCCGACCCCGCCGTTCCTCGGCACCCGCGTGATCAAGGGCATCCAGCTCAAGGAGTACGCGTCCTGGCTGGACGAGGGCGCCCTGTTCAAGGGGCAGTGGGGCCTCAAGCAGAGCCGCGCCGGTGACGGACCCACGTACGAGGAACTGGTCGAGACCGAGGGCCGGCCCCGGCTGCGGGGCTGGCTGGACAAGCTCCAGACGGAGAACCTCCTGGAGGCCGCCGTCGTCTACGGCTACTTCCCGTGCGTCTCCAAGGGCGACGACCTGATCCTCCTGGACGACCAGGGCAACGAGCGCACCCGCTTCACCTTCCCGCGCCAGCGCCGGGGCCGCCGACTCTGCCTGGCCGACTTCTTCCGCCCGGAGGAGTCCGGCGAGATCGACGTCGTGGGGCTCCAGGTCGTCACCGTCGGATCGAGGATCGGCGAGGCCACCGCCGAGCTGTTCGAGGCCAACTCCTACCGCGACTACCTGGAGCTGCACGGACTGTCCGTACAGCTCGCCGAGGCCCTCGCCGAGTACTGGCACGCGCGGGTCCGCTCCGAGCTGGGCTTCGCGGGCGAGGACCCCGCCGAGATCGAGGACATGTTCGCCCTGAAGTACCGTGGCGCCCGGTTCTCGCTCGGTTACGGAGCGTGCCCCGAGCTGGCCGACCGGGCGAAGATCGCGCGGCTGCTGGAGCCGGAGCGGATCGGCGTGGTGCTCTCGGAGGAGTTCCAGCTGCACCCGGAGCAGTCCACGGACGCCATCGTGATCCACCACCCCGAGGCGAAGTACTTCAACGCCCGCTGAGACGTCACCGCACGCGTGGGCGTCGCCGTACGCCGACGCCGCACTGCGGCGCCCGCAGAGGCGCCGACGAGGTCTCTCCCGGGCCCCGAGCGCCCGGAGCACCCAGAGGGCTTGGGGGAGACCTCATCGGGTGGCGTTCAACGCGCGTTCACCCGCACACGTCGTACACTGGTCGGTCCAGCGCAGGCCGGTTGCCTTCTCCCGTGGAGTGGCGGCCGGCCTTCTCGTCCCCCATGGAGGTGTGCCCGGATGACCAGTACGGTCCGCGCTCTCGGTACTCGAACGGCCGAAGGTTCCGCGCTCCAGGCTGTCCTCCTCGACATGGACGGCACCCTGGTCGACACCGAGGGGTTCTGGTGGGACGCCGAGGTCGCGGTCTTCGCCGGACTCGGGCACGCCCTGGACGAGTCCTGGCGGGACGTGGTCGTCGGCGGGCCCATGACCCGCAGTGCCGGCTTCCTCATCGAGGCGACCGGCGCCGACATCACGCTCCCCGAGCTGACCCAGCTCCTGAACGACGGGTTCGAGAACCGCATCAACGGTTCGCTGCCGCTGATGCCGGGCGCCGCCCGCCTCCTCGCCGAGCTGGCGGCCCACAGGGTGCCGACCGCCCTGGTGTCCGCCTCGCACCGGCGGATCATCGACCGGGTACTGCACTCGCTCGGTCCGCGGAACTTCGCGCTGACCGTGGCCGGGGACGAGGTGGAGCGCACCAAGCCGTTCCCCGACCCGTACCTGATCGCCGCCGCCGGGCTCGGCGCGGACCCGGCCCGGTGCGCGGTCGTGGAGGACACCGCGACCGGTGTCGCCGCCGCCGAGGCGGCCGGCTGCCAGGTCGTCGTGGTGCCGTCCGTCGCACCGATCGCGGCGGCGGCCGGGCGGACCGTGGTGACCTCCCTCGAAGAGGTCGATCTGCCCTTCCTCCAGGGTCTGGTGCCCCTCCCCTGAACCTCCCGAACGGACCATTGCATGCAATGGGCAACCGGCCGGACGAATTGCCTTTCCGGGCAATGAAGTTGAAGGTGTGACCTTTCCCACGTTTCGGAGGGTCGACAGAGGGGTGATCCTGTGCCGTCGACCCGGGAGTGCGGAGAACGCGTGTGCCTTTGTGTCCTGATTGGTGAGAAGGTGCACGAAACCTTCCACTGTCGGGTTTTCGGTGCGTCCGCGCCCGGTTTCACTGCGTGATGAACGAGCAACTCCGGTCCTGTGAGGCGGCCGTGGCCGGTCACACTAATGTCGTCGCGAGAACATCGCCGTAACCCCCGTGTCCCGTCACCACACCCCCGTTGCCGGGTCGCGGGATCGACAGCTCTGGAGAACGTCGAGCATGAACCGCAAGAGTTTGGTGCTGCCGGCCGTCATCGGTCTGCTGGCCCCGGTCCTCGCAGCATGTGGCGGAACGGACGGTGCCGGCAAGAGCGACGGCTCCATCGTCGTCGGCACCACCGACCAGTTCGCGGCGTCGAAGAAGGCCCCGGCCCCCTTCGACCCGGCGTACGCCTACGACGCCGGGTCGTGGAACGTCCTGCGGCAGACCCTCCAGACGCTGATGGCGCTGCCCCGCGGTGGCGGCGAGCCCGTCCCCGAGGCCGCCCGGCAGTGCGGCTTCACCGACACCGGCAACGAGCGCTACGAGTGCACCCTCCGTGAGGGCCTCACGTTCTCCGGCGGCGACGCGGTCACCGCGGCCGATGTGAAGTACTCCATCGACCGGGTACGGGCCATCAACGCGGACAGCGGTGTCTCCGGCCTCCTCGCGAACATCGACACCGTCGAGACCCAGGGCGAGAGCAAGGTCATCTTCCATCTGAAGACCGCCGACGCGACGTTCCCGTTCAAGCTGGCCACCCCCGTCGCGGGCATCGTGCACCCCGCCGACTACTCCAAGTCGAAGCTCCGCGAGGGCTTCGACATCGACGGCTCGGGCCCCTACAAGGTGTCGGCGCAGGTCAAGGACGACGTCGTCGTCAAGGTCGTGTTCACCAAGAACGCGAACTACAAGGGCCAGTTGAACCCGAAGAACGGCAAGGTCGAACTCCGCTCCTACCTGGACGCGGACGACATGGGCGTAGCGCTCGAAAAGGGCGACATCGACCTGATGACGCGCACCATGTCGCCGACGCAGATCCAGAAGCTCTCCGACGACCCGGGCAAGAACATCAACCTGATCGAGACGCCCGGTCTGGAGATCCGCTACCTCGGCTTCAACACCGACGCGCCCGGCGCCCGCACCAAGGCCGTCCGCCAGGCCATGGCCCAGCTCATCAACCGCGGTGAACTCGCCTCCAAGGTCTACGGCACGCAGGCCGAGCCGCTCTACTCGCTGGTCCCGGCCACCATCACCGGACACGCGAACTCCTTCTTCAACAAGTACGGCGACCCGAGCGTCGACAAGGCGAAGCAGATGCTGGAGCAGGCCAATGTCACCACTCCGGTCAAGCTGACGCTCAACTACACCACCGACCACTACGGAGAGGGCACCGAGAAGGAGTTCGAGCAGCTCAAGAAGCAGCTCAACGCCAGCGGCCTCTTCGACGTGACCATCAAGGGCACCAAGTGGACCGAGTTCCGCCCCAACGAACTGGAGGGCAAGTACGCGGTCTACGGCCTCGGCTGGTTCCCGGACTTCCCGGACGCCGACAACTTCGTCGCGCCCTTCCTCGACAAGGGCAACTTCCTCGCATCGCCCTACGCGAACAGCACGATTCGTAACGAACTGATTCCGGAGTCGCGTCGCCAGGCAGACCGGTTGACGGCGTCGAAGAGCCTGGAGAAGATCCAGAGCATCGTCGCCGACGACGTACCGGTGCTGCCGCTCTGGCAGGGCAAGCAGTACGTGGCCGCGCGCGACGACATCCAGGGGGTCGAGTGGGCGCTCGACTCCTCGTCGAACCTCCAGCTCTGGGAGCTCAGCCGAGGCGTGAAGGGCTGATGCCCCCTGTACCGACAAGGTAGAACGTGAAACTTCGCACCCCGTGGCCGGTCCTGTCCGTCGTGGCAGGGCTGGCCGCAGCCACGCTGACCGGATGCGGTTCCGAACAGGGCGGTTCAGGAGGCAAGGGGGTCGTCGTCGGCATGTCCGACGACGTCCAGGCGACCGACCCCGCCTCCGGGTACGACCCGGGCTCCTGGCTGCTGTTCAACAACGTCTTCCAGTCCCTGCTGAGCTTCCCGATCGCCGGGGTGGAACCGGAGCCGGAGGCCGCCCGCAGTTGCGGGTTCACCGACACGGACACCAAGGTCTTCAGCTGCACCCTGCGCGACGGCCTCACGTTCAGCAACGGCGACGCCCTCACATCGGAGGACGTGAAGTTCTCCTTCGACCGCATGATGAAGATCAACGACGACGCCGGACCGGCCATCATGTTCCCGATGCTGGACAAGGTCGAGACGCCGGACGCCAAGACCGTCGTCTTCAAGCTGAACGTGCCGGACGCCACCTTCCCCAGCAAGATAGCCTCCGGCGCGGGGTCGATAGTCAACCGCCGTGACTACCCGGCGGGCAAGCTGCGCACCGACGGCAAGGCGGTCGGCTCGGGCCCCTACAAGCTCGACTCCTTCGACAAGAACCGCGCCGTCTTCTCCGTCAACCCCGACTACAAGGGCACCGCCCGGGTCAGGAACTCCGGTGTCACGCTCCGGTTCTTCCACGGCGACCAGGGCTCCCTCAAGAAGGCGCTGCTCAGCAAGGACGTCGACGTCGCCTACCGCGGACTCGCCGCCAAGGACATCGCCGACATCGAGCAGAACACCGCCACCAGCAAGGGCATCGACGTCGTCGAAGGCACCAGCGCCGAGGTGCAGCACCTGGTCTTCAACATGAAGGACCCCGTCGTCGGCAAGCTGGGCGTCCGCAAGGCGATGGCGTATCTGATCGACCGCGAGGCCGTCGTGCAGGAGGTCTACGACAGCACCGCCGCGCCGCTGTACTCGATCATCCCGGCGGGCATCAGCGGCCACAACACCGCCTTCTTCGACCTCTACGGCTCCCGCCCGCAGCGCGCCAAGGCCCAGGACGCACTGCGCGCCGAGGGCATCACCGGCAAGGTCAAGCTGACCCTCTGGTCCACCCCCTCGCGCTACGGACCGTCCACGGACCAGGAGTTCGAGGCGATGGCCAAGCAACTCAACAGCAGCGGCCTGTTCGACGCCCAGGTGAAGTCCGTCGACTTCAGCCAGTACGAGAAGGACGTCCACAACGGCAAGTACGGCGTGTACGTGAAGGGCTGGGTGCCCGACTATCCGGACCCTGACAACTTCACCGCCCCGTTCTTCGGCAAGGGCAACGTCCTCGGCAACAACTACGAGAACCGGACCATCACCGACGAGATCATCCCGGCCACCGCGGCCGAGAGCGACCGCGGCGCCGCCGGCAAGGACTACGACCGGCTCCAGCGACTCGTCGCCCAGGACCTCCCGATCATCCCGCTCTGGCAGGCCAAGCAGTACGCGGTCGTCGGCGACAACGTGTACGGCCTGGAGAACTGCCTCGACGCGTCGACGGTGTTCCGGTTCTGGGAGATCAGCAAGGGCTGAGCCCCTACCCGTACAAGCAAGAAACGGCCGCCCTTACGGGGGCGGCCGTTCCGTTTGCTGCTTGTACGGGTGCTGCTTGTACGGGTGTTACCGGCACGCGTGTTACCGGCACGGGTGTCACTGGGCGCCGGGACGCACCAGACCGCTCTCGTACGCGTACACCGCGGCCTGCACCCGGTCGCGCAGCCCCAACTTCGTCAGCACATGACCCACATGTGTCTTCACGGTCGTCTCGCTCACGAAGAGGTCCGCCGCGATCTCCGCGTTCGACAGGCCGCGTGCCACCAGCTTCAGGACCTCGACCTCGCGCTCGGTGAGGGTGTGCAGCGTGTTCGGCACCGGGTCGTCGCCCGAGGGCAGATGGTCGGCGTACTTGTCGAGCAGCCGCCGGGTGATGCTCGGCGCGAGCATCGCCTCGCCCGCGGCCACCACCCGGATCGCCTGGACCAGCTCATTGGCCGGGGCGTCCTTGAGCAGAAAGCCGCTCGCGCCCGCCTTCAGCGCCTCCACCACGTACTCGTCGAGATCGAACGTGGTCAGTACCAGTACCTTCGCCGGACCGTCCCGGCCGGGCCCGGTGATCTGCCGGGTCGCCTCGACGCCGTCCATACGCGGCATACGGATGTCCATGAGGACCACATCGGGCTGGAGCGCCCGCACCTGGTCGAGAGCTTGCAGGCCGTCTCCGGCCTCGCCGACGACCGCCAGGTCCGCCTCCGCCTCCAGAATCATCCGGAAGCCGGTGCGCAGCAGCGGCTGGTCGTCGACCAGTAGGACGCGGATGGCCACGTAAGTCTCCTTCGCTAGTCCGGCCCCATTCTGCCCTGCTCGGTATCCGCCGACTCGGGCGCCCTGACAGGCAGCGGATACGGCGGGGGAGTGCCGCCGAATTCCGGGCAGTGGGCCCGGTGGTCGCACCAGCCGCACAGCTTGGTCTGCCGGGGCCGCCACTCCCCGCTGTCGGTGGCCTGCCGGATCGCGTCCCACAGCGCGTGCAGCTTGCGCTCGACCCGCTCCAGATCCGCCACCACCGGGTCGTACGTCAGCACGTCACCGCTGCCCAGATAGACGAGCTGGAGCCGGCGCGGCACCACACCCTTCAGCCGCCACACCACCAAGGCGTAGAACTTCATCTGGAACAGCGCGCCGTCCGCGTACTCAGGGCGGGGGGCCTTGCCCGTCTTGTAGTCCACGATGCGGACCTCACCCGTCGGCGCCACGTCGACGCGGTCGATGATGCCGCGCAGCCGCAGGCCCGAAGGCAGCTCGGTCTCCACGAACAGCTCACGCTCGGCGGGCTCCAGACGGGTCGGGTCCTCCAGGGTGAACCATCGCTCGACAAGTTGACCGGCCTCCGCGAGCCACCGCTCCAGCCGCTGTGCGGGGTCCGAGGGATCGGCCGGCTGTGCGGGGTCGGTGGACCCCGGGGGGTCGGTGGGCTCGGCGGGGTCGGCGAACAGCTCCGCCAGCTCCGGCTTCGCCTCCCGCAGCCGGTCCCACTGGCCCGGGATCAGCGCCTTCGCGCGCGGTGCCGTCCGCTCGGCGGCCGGGGCGTCGAAGAGCCGCTCCAGGACCGCGTGCACCAGCGTGCCCCGCGTCGCCGCCGGGCTCGGCTTCTCGGGCAGCTTGTCGATCACCCGGAACCGGTACAGCAACGGGCACTGCATGAAGTCACTCGCGCGCGAGGGCGACAACGACGCCGGGCGCGCGGGTGTCCCCGGATCGCCGATGCTGGTTTCCATGACGACAGACCCTACGGCCCGCCACTGACACCCCGACGCATACCATCGACGGCAGACCCTCCCGCCCTGCATGATCGGGAGCGAGGGACGTACCGAACGAGGGGACATCGTGAACGAGAGCGGCGGGAGCGGGCAGCCGCAACCGGGCAGCAGCGACGCGGACGACCACCGCGAGGTCCGGCCGGGTCCCGGCGACCCGGGCGAAACGCCGGCCGCGGACCGCCCGGAGCACGCCCCGGCCGACGGTCCGCATCCCGGCACGCCCGACCGCCAGGACCCGGAAACGACACCGTCCGCCTCGCCGGACCCGCCCGATCTGCGCAAGAAGCCCGAAGCCGCGCGTCCGCACGCCGACCGGCCGGACCACACCCGGCAGGGCGACCAGCACAAACACGACCCCGCCCCTCCGCATGACCGGGCGCCCGGCTACGCGGTGGCGCACACCGATCACCACGACGGACCACAGGGCCAGGGACACCACCAGGGCCCGGCACTCGGACAGGGGCCCGACGGGGAACAGGGCAAGCCCAAGCGGCCCCGCGGACCCGGCGGCGGCATCCTCATGGGCCGCCCCTTCGGCGTCCCCGTGTACGTCGCCCCCAGCTGGTTCCTCGTCGCCGCCCTGATCACCTGGGTCTTCGGTGGACAGCTCGACCGCGTGCTGCCCGAGCTGGGCGCCGCCCGCTATCTCGTCGCGCTGTTCTTCGCCGTCGCGTTCTACGGCTCCGTCCTCGTCCACGAACTCGCCCACACCGTCGCGGCCCTCCGCTTCAAGCTCCCGGTGCGCCGGATCCAGCTCCAGTTCTTCGGCGGGGTCTCGGAGATCGAGAAGGAGGCCGAGACACCCGGCCGGGAATTCGTCCTCGCCTTTGTCGGACCGCTGCTCTCCCTCGTACTCGCCGGGGTGTTCTACGCCTCGATGCAGGTCGTGGAACCCGGCACCGTGCCCGGTGTGCTGCTCGCCGGCCTGATGATCTCCAACCTGATCGTGGCCGCCTTCAACCTGCTCCCCGGCCTGCCCCTGGACGGCGGCCGGATGCTGCGGGCCGTCGTCTGGAAGATCACCGGCAGGCCCATGAGCGGCACCGTCGCCGCCGCCTGGGTCGGCCGCGCGCTTGCCGTCTCGGTCCTCATCGGCCTTCCGCTGCTCACCCAGTCCGGCGCCCTCGGCCCCACCAGCCAGAACATGGGCGCCATGGACACCGTCACGGATGCCCTGCTCGCCGCGATCCTCGCCGCGATCATCTGGACCGGTGCGGGCAACAGCCTCCGCATGGCCCGGCTCCGCGAACACCTGCCCGACCTGCGGGCCCGTACGCTGACCCGCCGCGCGGTCCCCGTCGAGACCAGCACGCCCCTCTCGGAGGCCCTGCGCCGCGCCAACGACGCGGGGGCGCGCGCCCTTGTCGTCGTCGCTCCGGACGGCGAACCGCTCGCCGTGGTGCGCGAGGCGGCCATCGTCGGCGTCCCCGAACACCGCCGCCCCTGGGTCGCCGTCAGCGGCCTCGCGCAGGACCTCACGGACGGCATGCGTGTCTCCGCCGAACTCGCGGGCGAGGAACTCCTCGACGTGCTGCGCGCGACTCCGGCCACCGAGTACCTCGTCGTGGAGGAGTCCGGGGAGATCTACGGGGTCCTGTCGGCGGCCGATGTGGAGCGCGCCTTCGTCAAGGCGATGGCCCGCCCCAACTGACCCACCCGTCCCACCCGTCCCACCCTTCGGACCCCCGGCCATGGTCTTCGGGCCCTGGTACGCCCGGTAGGCTGGTCACATGTCCGAACCGACCGGTGCCGCCCGCCGCCGCGGGCCCTTCAAGGTCGGGGACCAGGTTCAGCTGACCGACCCCAAGGGCCGCCACTACACGTTCACGCTCGAAGCAGGGAAGAACTTCCACACCCACAAGGGTTCTTTCCCGCACGACGAGCTGATCGGCGCTCCCGAGGGCAGCGTTGTCCGCACCACGGGGAACGTCGCCTATCTGGCACTGCGCCCCCTGCTCCCCGACTACGTCCTGTCCATGCCCCGCGGCGCCGCCGTGGTCTACCCCAAGGACGCGGGGCAGATCCTCTCGTTCGCCGACATCTTCCCCGGCGCACGCGTCGTAGAGGCGGGCGTCGGCTCCGGCTCCCTCAGCAGCTTCCTGCTCCGCGCCGTCGGCGACCAGGGCATGCTGCACTCCTATGAGCGCCGTGAGGACTTCGCGGACATCGCCCGGCAGAACGTGGAGCGCTACTTCGGCGGTCCGCACCCCGCCTGGCAGCTCACCGTCGGCGATCTCCAGGACAATCTGTCCGACACCGAGGTCGACCGCGTCATCCTGGACATGCTCGCCCCCTGGGAGTGCCTGGAGGCCGTCTCCAAGGCGCTGGTGCCCGGCGGCATCCTCTGCTGTTACGTCGCCACGACCACACAGCTCGCCCGTACCGTCGAGTCCATCCGCGAGATCGGCGGCTTCAACGAGCCGACCGCGTGGGAGTCGATGGTCCGCAACTGGCACATCGAGGGCCTCGCCGTCCGCCCCGACCACCGCATGATCGGCCACACCGGCTTCCTCCTCACGGCCCGCCGCCTCGCGGACGGCGTCGAACCCCCCATGCGACGTCGCCGTCCGGCGAAGGGGGCGTACGGGGAGGACTACACGGGCCCCAACGCGGACGGCGGCATGCCGACGTCGTAACCGGTACGGCGCCCCTCCGGGGTGACCGCGGCTGGACCCCGCTGCCGGGTGGTCCCCCTGCCGGGGAGGCGCCCTGCCGGGCGGGGAGGTGCCCTACCGGCGGAGATGCCTCCGGCGGAGTTCACCCGGGCTGACACCGTCGCCGATGCCGCCGGTCACTCGCCGTCGTGGTAGATCGCCGTCGCGGCGGGATTTGGCTTCGGCGGAGGTTGTTGGGATTGCGGCGGGGTTCGGCTTCGATGTCGGGCTTGGGTTTGTGGGGTCTTGAGGGATTGTTCGCCGTTCGCCTGGTCAACGGTGGCGTGGGGTGGGTGAGTTCCCGTTCCGTGCAGGGAAGTCGCCCGTGTCGCCGCATTCTTGAAGGGGCGCCCCCGGCGTTCCGTGGCGTCGTCACGTGTGGCACGATGCTGGCCACCCTCACCGGCACAGCCCTCACAGGAGACACTCCTCGTGCAGCAATCCGTTGTTCCGGAACTCGCGCACACGCAGACAAGCGCCATGCACTGGGTCGCCACGGCCGCCGCCCTGGCCGCCGTCGTCGCGGGCACGTCCTTCCTCCAGCCCGACGCCGCCACCGCCGCCCAGAGCGGTACGAAGACCCACTCCCGGGCCGCCACGGACCCGGCACCCGACCCGGCCGGCGTCACCTTCCCGCTCGACTGCGGCCAGGTCGAACCCGTCGTCCTGAAGAAGGCGTCCGGCGACCTCGACGGGGACGGCCACCCGGAAACCGTCGCCGTGGCCCGCTGTGACGCCGGCATGGGCACCCCGCCCAGCGGCGTCTACGTGATCACCAAAGGCACCGACGCGACCGCCCCGCCCCGCGTCGTCGCCACTCTCGTCGATCCGAAGGACCGGTACAGCGTCACCGACTTCGCGGTCGGCTCCGGCGCCGTCACCGCGACCCTCCTCGGCTACTCGTCGCCCGAGGTGCCCAACTGCTGCCCCGACGAGCAGCAGAAGGCCAAGTGGCAGTGGAAGAACGGCGCGTTCGTCCGCTCGACGCCGTCCGAGGCGCACAGCGTCTGATCCGCGCGGCGGGCCCTTCGCGACCGACGGCCCGCCGTGACGTGGCGTGTTCGTGTGGTTACGCCGCGTCAGGCCCGTAGACCTCGACCTTGTCCGCGGTGCGCCGCACATGGATGCAGTCGCCGGGACACTCCTTCGCGGAGTCGGCGACGTCACGAAGGAGCGGCAGCGGAACCGGCGTCGTGGCCCCCGGCGTCTGGAGCAGCTCGTCGTCCGCGCTCTTCACATACGCCAGACCGTCGATGTCCAGCTCGAAGACCTCCGGCGCGTACTGCACACAGATCCCGTCGCCCGTGCACAGGTCCTGGTCGATCCAGACCTCCAGATCGTCACTGCCCTGGCTGCCGGACCGGTCGTCGTGCTGCACGGTCGTATCTCCTGCCGTATCCCGCGTGTGTTGGACGCCTCGACGATACAACCGCCCCTCCGCACCACCGCGGCGCCGACCTCGGCACCCCGGCAGTCACCCTGCGTCGCCACGCACGCGCCCTGAGTCGGCCGGAACACACGGCGGACGGCCGCCCCGCGCGCGGGGCGGAAGATCGCCCAGGGCCTCCGGTCCGCCGGTCGAAAGGTGCGACCATGGCACAAGTCGGCCGTGCTCTGATGGGTGTTGAACAGTTCACGGGCATACCAGCCCGCTTTCCGATGTTGTTGGGTGGGTATTCCACTGGCGTGAGGGAGAGCGCAAGGGTGAAGATCGGACACACCCCGACCGTCTTTGTGATCTAGGGGTTTCAATCGACACCCACCCAGGTAGGGTCTGGAAGCGTCCAGCTCCCCTTGGAGGAGGTGAGGACCGTGGCAGCCCACGACGACGACATGAACCGCGGCATCCGCCCGGGTCGAGGGTCCGACGACCCCGCCGGTCAGATTGCCTATCTTGAGCAGGAGATCGCCGTCCTGCGACGCAAGCTCGCCGACTCTCCGCGGCACACGAGGATTCTCGAAGAGCGAATCGTCGAGTTGCAGACGAATCTGGCGGGCGTCTCCGCTCAGAACGAGAG
Source organism: Streptomyces sp. NPDC058001 (assembly GCF_042886315.1). NCBI lineage: Bacteria > Bacillati > Actinomycetota > Actinomycetes > Kitasatosporales > Streptomycetaceae > Streptomyces > Streptomyces sp. NPDC058001. Next base: position 15,685 of record NZ_JBHVQT010000017.1, on the reverse strand, counting down.
ACTGGCGAACACGCTCCGTGAGGCCCGCGACCAGATCGTGGCCCTCAAGGAAGAGGTCGACCGGCTGGCACAGCCGCCTGCGGGGTTCGGCGTCTTCCTGCTGGCGAATGAGGACGGCACCGCCGACATCTTCACCGGAGGCAGGAAGCTCCGGGTGAACGTCAGCCCCAGCGTCGACCTCGACGAGCTGCGGCGCGGCCAGGAAGTGATGCTCAACGAGGCGCTCAACGTGGTCGAGGCCATGGAGTACGAGCGGCACGGCGACATCGTCACCCTCAAGGAGATCCTGGAGGACGGCGAGCGTGCCCTGGTGGTCGGGCACACCGACGAGGAGCGGGTCGTCAGGCTCGCCGAACCCCTCCTCGACATCACCATCCGCCCCGGCGACGCCCTCCTGCTCGAACCCCGCTCCGGCTACGTCTACGAAGTCGTGCCCAAGAGCGAGGTCGAGGAACTGGTCCTCGAAGAGGTCCCGGACATCGGCTATGAACAGATCGGCGGCCTGGGCAACCAGATCGAACTGATCCGTGACGCGGTCGAGCTGCCGTACCTCTACCCCGACCTCTTCAAGGAGCACGAACTGCGGCCCCCGAAGGGCGTCCTGCTCTACGGGCCTCCCGGCTGCGGCAAGACGCTCATCGCCAAGGCCGTCGCGAACTCGCTGGCGAAGAAGGTCGCCGAGGTCACCGGGCAAGCCTCGGGGAAGAGCTTCTTCCTCAACATCAAGGGCCCCGAACTCCTCAACAAGTACGTCGGTGAGACCGAGCGCCAGATCCGGCTCGTCTTCCAGCGCGCTCGCGAGAAGGCCAGCGAGGGTACCCCCGTCATCGTCTTTTTCGACGAGATGGAGTCCCTCTTCCGCACCCGTGGCTCCGGTGTCAGCTCGGACGTGGAGAACACCATCGTCCCCCAGCTGCTCGCCGAGATCGACGGCGTGGAGGGCCTGGAGAACGTGGTCGTGATCGGCGCCTCGAACCGCGAGGACATGATCGACCCCGCCATCCTGCGGCCCGGCCGGCTCGATGTGAAGATCAAGATCGAGCGGCCCGACGCCGAGGCCGCGAAGGACATCTTCGCGAAATACCTCACCGAGCGTCTCCCGCTCCACGCGGACGACCTCGGCGAGCACGGCGGCGACCGCTCGGTCACCGTCCAGGGCATGATTCAGACAGCCGTCGAGCAGATGTACGCCGAATCCGAGGAAAACCGCTTCCTGGAAGTGACGTACGCCAATGGTGACAAGGAAGTCCTCTACTTCAAGGACTTCAACTCCGGCGCCATGATCGAGAACATCGTCGGCCGCGCCAAAAAAGCGGCCATCAAGGCATTCCTCGAACAGAAGCAGAAGGGCCTCAGGGTCTCCCACCTCCTCCAGGCATGCGTGGACGAGTTCAAGGAGAACGAGGACCTGCCGAACACCACCAACCCGGACGACTGGGCCCGGATCTCCGGAAAGAAGGGCGAGCGGATCGTGTACATCCGCACCCTTGTCACCGGAAAGCAGGGCGCGGACACCGGACGCTCCATCGACACAGTGGCGAACACCGGTCAGTACCTGTAAAAAGCCAGGACGGCTGCGGGTGTCCTTCACGGGTACCCGCAGCCGACTGCTTTGTGGCGCACGATCAGCCGAACACCGACCAGCAATGACGCAAATGATCTCCCCACCAGCGCAGAGGCGTTCTAGGCTCTTTCGTACCGCCGGGTCGCGCAGTGCGGGGACGGGCACCGCACACGCACCGGAGCACCAGCGGTACTTGAGCGCCGCCCCCGCCTGGGGGCGCCGCCGGGCAAGGAGGGCCGCATGACCGTACGGCGAGTAATGGGCATCGAGACGGAGTACGGGATCTCCGTCCCCGGCCACCCCAACGCCAATGCCATGCTCACCTCGTCCCAGATCGTCAACGCCTACGCGGCGGCGATGCACCGGGCGCGCCGCGCCCGCTGGGATTTCGAGGAGGAGAATCCGCTGCGGGACGCGCGAGGCTTCGACCTCGCACGCGAGGCCGCCGACTCCAGCCAGCTCACCGACGAGGACATCGGCCTCGCCAATGTCATCCTCACCAATGGAGCGCGCCTCTACGTCGACCACGCCCACCCCGAGTACAGCTCCCCGGAAGTCACCAATCCGTGGGACGCCGTCCTCTGGGACAAGGCCGGCGAGCGGATCATGGCCGAGGCGGCCGAGCGGGCCGCACAGCTGCCCGGCGCCCAGCCGATCCACCTGTACAAGAACAACACCGACAACAAAGGCGCGTCCTACGGCACGCACGAGAACTATCTGATGAAGCGCGAGACCGCGTTCTCGGACATCGTGCGCCACCTCACGCCGTTTTTCGTGTCCCGCCAGGTCGTCACCGGCGCCGGACGCGTCGGTATCGGCCAGGACGGCCATGAACACGGCTTCCAGCTCAGTCAGCGCGCCGACTACTTCGAGGTCGAGGTCGGCCTGGAGACCACCCTCAAACGGCCCATCATCAACACCCGGGACGAACCTCACGCGGACGCCGAGCGGTACCGGCGCCTGCATGTGATCATCGGCGACGCGAATCTCTCGGAGATCTCCACCTATCTCAAGCTGGGCACCACCTCACTCGTCCTGTCCATGATCGAGGACGGCTTCATCGCGGTCGACCTGGCCGTCGACCAGCCGGTGCGCACCCTGCACCAGGTCTCCCACGACCCGACCCTCAAGCATCTCGTCACCCTCCGTAGCGGACGCACTCTGACGGCCGTACAGCTTCAGATGGAGTACTTCGAGCTGTCCAGGAAGTACGTGGAGGAGCGGTACGGCTCGGATGCCGACGACCAGACCAAGGACGTCCTCACCCGCTGGGAGGACGTACTGAACCGCCTGGAGAACGACCCGATGAGTCTCGCCGGGGAGCTGGACTGGGTCGCCAAGCGGGAACTCATGGAGGGCTACCGGCGCCGTGACGACCTCGACTGGGACGCCGCCCGGCTCCACCTGGTCGACCTCCAGTACGCCGACGTACGGGCCGAGAAGGGCCTGTACAACCGTCTGGTGGCGCGCGGCAGGATGCAGCGGCTCCTGGACGAGCCCGACGTCGAGCGGGCCCGTACGAAGCCGCCGGAGGACACCCGCGCGTACTTCCGCGGCCGGTGCCTGGAGCAGTACGCGGACGATGTGGCCGCGGCGTCCTGGGACTCGGTGATCTTCGATCTGCCGGGCCGTGACTCGCTCCAGCGGGTGCCGACGCTGGAACCGCTTCGCGGAACGCGTAATCACGTGAAGGAGCTGCTCGACCGGTGCCGTACGGCCGAGGATCTGGTCAGGGTCCTATCCGGAGGCTGACCCACGGCTGAAAGGTGCCCGGTCCGGGAATCATGGTGATGGCCCCCGGACGTTGTAGGAACTGCGGGGCCGATGTCGGACCCTGCTTGTAGGGTCTGATCTTGACCGATCGAACTGAGCGGGCGAACCGAGCGGGGTGAGGGTGATGGCGACCAAGGACACCGACGGCGGACAGCAGAAGGCCACGCGGACCACTGAGGACGTCGAGGAGCAGGCGCAGGACGCGCAAGCCTCGGAGGACCTCAAGGAACGCCAGGAGAAGCTGAGCGACGACGTCGACTCGGTCCTGGACGAGATCGACGACGTACTCGAGGAGAACGCCGAGGATTTCGTGAGGTCCTTCGTTCAAAAGGGCGGACAGTAGTCACGTATATGAACGGCGAAGAAGTGCTCGACCTGCCAGCAGGTGCTTCCGGCCAGCGCATTCGCGTCGAACAAGTCGCGCACCGACGGTCTCCAGACGGTCTGCCGCGAATGCGCTGCGGAGTACTACAGGCGACGCCAGGAGTCTCGCGGCAGAACGGTGCGAGTCAAGGTGTCTGTGCCATCGGGGCACAAGCGGTGCCCCGAGTGCGGCGAGGTGAAGCCGCATGACGCCTGGGAACGCAACAAGTCCTCGTCCGACGGATGGGCGAGCTACTGTCGAGCCTGCCGGGCGGAGCGTAATCGGATCAGCTACTTCCGACGCAAATACGGCCTCACGCCAGCCGAGTTGGACCACATGATCGCCGAGCAACGGGGAATCTGCTGTATCTGCCTCGATGCGCCGGCGGCCCATGTGGATCACTGCCATGAGACGGGTAGTGTCCGTGGCGTACTGTGCTTCAGCTGTAACGCAGCCCTGGGGCACCTCAAGGATCGGCCGGATGCCATCAGGCGTGCAGCCGCATATCTGGAAGGAAACGCGTGGAAGCCAACACTCGTAGCACCGGGCGTCTACCGGCTGCCTTCCTGACGCCAGGGTCGTCGTCCTTTGTGGACTTTCTCTCCGCGCATCAGCCCGAAATGCTTCCGGGCGGGCGGGTGTTGCCCGTGAAGGGGGCCATCGAGGCGCCGCACGGTACGACGATCGTCGCGACCGCCTTCCCGGGTGGTGTGGTGCTCGCCGGTGACCGCCGGGCGACCATGGGCAACATGATCGCCCAGCGCGACATCGAGAAGGTCTTCCCGGCCGACGAGTACTCCGCGGTCGGCATCGCCGGCACCGCCGGTCTCGCCGTGGAGATGGTCAAGCTGTTCCAGCTGGAGCTGGAGCACTTCGAGAAGGTGGAGGGCGCCCAGCTCTCCCTGGAGGGCAAGGCGAACCGCCTGTCCACGATGATCCGTTCCAACCTCGGCATGGCCATGCAGGGCCTCGCCGTGGTCCCGCTCTTCGCGGGCTATGACGTGGACCGCGGTAAGGGCCGCATCTTCTCCTACGACGTGACGGGCGGCCGGTCCGAGGAGCACGGCTTCGCGGCCACCGGCTCCGGTTCGATCTTCGCGCGCGGGTCGATGAAGAAGCTCTACCGCGAGGACCTGACGGAGGAGCAGGCCACGACGCTCGTCGTCCAGGCGCTGTACGACGCCGCGGACGAGGACTCGGCGACCGGCGGCCCCGATGTGGCCCGGCGGATCTACCCGATCGTGACCGTGATCACCGACGACGGTTTCCGCAGGGTGACGGAGGACGAGTCCTCCGCGATCGCCCGCTCGATCCTGGAACGGCGCCTGGAGCAGCCCGACGGCCCGCGCGCGGCGCTGCTCTGACGCCCTGGCCCCTGGCCCGAAACCCTAATCGCCACTGACAGAAAGGGACGGACAGCCGGTGTCGACGCCGTTCTATGTCTCACCCCAGCAGGCCATGGCCGACCGGGCGGAGTATGCGCGCAAGGGCATCGCCCGGGGCCGCAGCCTGGTCGTCCTCCAGTACACCGACGGCATCGTGTTCGTCGGCGAGAACCCGTCCCGCGCACTGCACAAGTTCAGCGAGATCTACGACCGTATCGGCTTCGCCGCGGCCGGCAAGTACAACGAGTACGAGAACCTCCGTATCGGCGGTGTCCGCTACGCCGACCTGCGGGGCTACACCTACGACCGTGACGATGTGACGGCGCGCGGTCTCGCCAATGTCTACGCGCAGACGCTCGGCACCATCTTCTCCAGCTCCGCCGAGAAGCCGTACGAGGTGGAACTGGTCGTCGCCGAGGTCGGGGACGGGCCCGAGGGCGACCAGATCTACCGGCTGCCGCACGACGGCTCGATCGTCGACGAGCACGGCTCGGTGGCGGTCGGCGGGAACTCCGAGCAGATCAGTACCTACCTGGACCAGCGCCACGAGGACGGCATGACTCTGGCGGCGGCGCTCAAGCTCGCCGTGCAGGCCCTGTCGCGGGACACCAACGGCAGTGAGCGGGAGATCCCCGCGGAGCGCCTTGAGGTGGCCGTCCTGGATCGTACGCGCCCGCAGAAGCGGAAGTTCAAGCGCATCGTCGGTCCGCAGCTCTCCCGCCTCCTGGAGGGGAACGGGACGGCGGTGTCGGCGACCGAGGAGTCTTCGGCGGCCGACGACGACGTGGACTCCGGCTCCGGTCCGGACTCGGGTTCGGATGCCGGCTCCGACGACTAGCGCGTACCCCGGTTCGTCCCGAGCCCCGGTCGGTGTCCGCCGACCGGGGCTCGGTCGTCCCTGGGCTCAGTGGGTCGCCGGTGGGGCCGATGAGCCCCGTACCACCAGGTTCACCGGCAGGGCCACCGGCGGGGGCCGCTCGCCGTCGAGCACGGCCAGCAGGGCCCGCATGCCGTGCTCGCCGAAGTCCTCGGCGGGCAGCCGGACCGTGGTGAGTTCCGGTTCGACCGCCGACGCCAGGGTGAGATCGTCGAAGCCGGTCACCGTCAGATCCTCCGGCACCCGCAGCCCGAGCCGGCGCGCGGCCTTGCAGGCGCCGGCGGCGAGCATGTCGTCGTCACTGACCAGCGCCGTCGGCCGGGGTCCGCCCGAGGTGAGGGCCGCCTCGGTGACCACCCGTGCGCCCTCCACGGTCAGTGGCGCCGCCACCCGGCGTATCGACACGCCCGTGCCCCGGGTGGCGTCCGCGAGGGCGCGGGCGCGTACGTCGAAGGTCCAGGACGGCACCGCCGACGCCAGATGCAGCAGGCTGCGGTGGCCGAGGGACAGCAGATGTTCCGTCACCTGACGCATGCCGTCGGCGATGTCGAGGTTGACGACGGCGGCGCCGGGGCTGCCCGCCGGGTCGGAGTCGAGCATCACGAGCGGCAGTTCGTCGCCGTGGATCGTGGCGAGCGCGTCCGACGCCATGGACGAGGCGATGACGCCGTCGAGTGCGGCGCGTGCCGAGTCGAACGGGTCGCGGGCCGGACCCACGCCCTCGGGGGAGGGGTACAGGACCACGCCGAAGCCGTGCTCGGCGGCGACCCGTGACGCACCGGTGTAGACACGGGCGAAGAACTCGTTCGTCAGGGCGGGTACGACGAGCAGCGCGGTACGGGTCCTGCCGAGCCGGAGGTTGCGGGCGGCGAGATTGGGTCGGTAACCGAGTTCGCGCGCGGCGGTCCGTACCCGCTGGGCGGTGGCCTCGGCGACCCGGCCGCGCCATTTGTCGCCGAGGACCAGCGACACGGCCGCCTGCGAGACCCCGGCGGCCCGCGCCACGTCCCGGCTGGTCGCCGCCCGGCCCCCGCTCCCGCCTGCCGGCCCCTTCGAGGTCGTCCCCGAGGTCGTCACGTATGCCCTCCGCAGTGCTGGATCCCGTCCGTGAGCTGGACCGGCGGACTGGGGCCATGGTACGTATGACCCCGCACGTTATACGTAACACTGCACCGCGGAACACCCTGCGGGGCCGAGTGAAGGCAGGCACGCCCATGGCCGCGGGATACGCGGAGATCCTCAGAACGCGCTACGCCACACGGCTGCTCGCCGGCACCCTGGTGGGCCGGCTGCCCAACGCCACGGCGGCGATCGCGATCGTGCTGTTCATCCGGGCGGAGGGCGGCACGTACAGCCTCGCCGGAGCGCTCGCCGCGGTGTACGGCCTCTCCAACGCCGTGGGGCAGCCCCTCCTCGGCCGTCTGGTCGACCTGTACGGGCAGCCGCGCGTCCAGCTGCCCGCCGCGCTCGTCTCGGCACTCGGCATGGTCGCCTTTGCCTTCACCGGCACCTCGGCGCTCGCGCTGTCCTACCTGGCCGTGGGCGTCGCGGGCCTCTTCACACCGCCGCTGGAAGGCGGTCTGCGGGCGCTGTGGCCGAGTGTGCTGCGTCGCGAGGAGCAGGTCCACACGGCGTACGCCATGGACGCCGTCGCCCAGGAGATCATGTTCACCGTCGGGCCCCTCCTGGTGACCCTCTGCGTGTCCCTGTGGTCCGCGCAGGCGGCTCTCCTGGTGCTCAACGCGATCGGCGTCGCCGGAGCCCTCTCCGTGGTCGTGTCGCGGCCCTCGCGTGCGTGGCGCTCGGCACCCCGAGAGGCCCACTGGCTGGGTGCCCTGCGCTCACCGGGCCTGCTGGCGCTGCTCGCCGCCTACCTGTTCATCGGCATGGCCCTCGGCTCCATCACCGTCGCCGCTCTCTCCTACGCGGACGAGCACGGCGGTGACGCGGTCTACGGCCGCCTGATGGCCGCGATCGGCCTGGGCGCCCTCGTCGGCGGCCTGGCGTACGGGGCACGGCAGTGGTCCGGCGCGCCCGAGCGGCGGCTGCGGATCCTGGTGGCCCTTCTGGCGCTCTGTTATCTGCCGCTCGTGCTGGTGCCCGGCGAGGTCGCCATGATGGCCCTGACGACCCTCGCGGGCGTGTTCCTGGCGCCGTCACTCGCCTGCGCGTTCATCGTCGTCGACCGGCACGCGCCACGCGGCACGGTCACCGAGGCGTTCTCCTGGTTCGTGACGACGTTCACGGTCGGCGCGTCGGCGGGTACGGCCCTCGCGGGGCCCGTCGTGGAGTGGGGAGGCACCCGCTGGGCCTTCGCCGTTCCGGGCCTCGTTGGGCTCGGCGCGCTGGCCGTTCTGCTGGCCACCGGACGGGTCCTCGCAGCTACCGGGCGTACGACAGGTGTCGCGGGGTCATCGGAAAATGATCGAAACGGTGCGGCCGAACCCGGTTTCAGTGCAGGGCATCAGGCGTAATGTTCAGTCATGGACCGCCGCATTTTCGGGCTGGAGAACGAGTACGGCGTCACATGTACGTTCAGGGGACAGCGCCGTCTGTCTCCTGACGAGGTGGCGCGGTACCTCTTCCGCCGTGTCGTGTCATGGGGCCGCAGCAGCAATGTCTTTCTGCGGAACGGCGCCCGTCTGTACCTCGATGTCGGATCACATCCGGAATATGCAACCCCCGAATGTGACAATGTGACCGAGCTGGTCACGCACGACAAGGCCGGCGAGCGCATTCTGGAAGGCTTGCTCGTCGACGCCGAACGCCGCCTGCACGAGGAGGGAATCGCGGGCGACGTCTATCTCTTCAAGAACAACACGGACTCGGCAGGCAACTCCTACGGCTGCCACGAGAACTATCTGGTGGCCCGCCACGGAGAGTTCTCACGCCTCGCGGACATCCTCATTCCCTTCCTCGTCACCCGTCAGCTGCTGTGCGGCGCGGGCAAGGTGCTCCAGACCCCGCGCGGCGCCGTCTACTGCGTCAGTCAGCGCGCCGAGCACATCTGGGAGGGCGTCAGCTCCGCCACGACCCGCTCCCGGCCCATCATCAACACCCGCGACGAGCCGCACGCCGACGCCGAGCGCTACCGCAGGCTGCACGTCATCGTCGGTGACTCGAACATGTCCGAGACGACCATGCTCCTCAAGGTCGGCGCCACCGACCTGGTGCTGCGCATGATCGAGGCGGGCACCGTGATGCGTGACCTGACCCTGGAGAACCCGATCCGGGCCATCCGCGAGGTCAGCCACGACATCACAGGCCGCCGCAAGGTGCGCCTGGCCAGCGGCCGTGAGGCGTCCGCCCTGGAGGTGCAGCGCGAGTACTACGAGAAGGCGCTGGACTTCTGCGAGCGGCGCGGCATCCGCACCGGCGTCGTCGAGCAGGTCCTGGAGCTGTGGGGCCGCACTCTCGACTCCATCGAGTCCGAGGACCTCGACCGGATCGGCACCGAGATCGACTGGGTCATGAAGTACAAGCTCATCGAGCGTTACCGCGCCAAGCACAACATGACCATGTCGCACCCCCGGGTCGCGCAGATAGACCTCGCCTACCACGACATCCACCGCCGTCGTGGCCTCTACTACCTGTTGGAGAAGCGCGGTCAAGCAGCCCGGATCTGCAATGACTTGAAGATCTTCGAGGGCAAGTCCGTGCCGCCGCAGACCACTCGGGCGCGACTGCGCGGCGACTTCATCCGGCGCGCCCAGGAACAGCGCCGTGACTTCACGGTGGACTGGGTGCATCTGAAGCTCAACGACCAGGCGCAGCGCACCGTGCTGTGCAAGGACCCGTTCCGTTCCGTCGACGACCGGGTGGAGAAACTCATCGCCGGAATGTGATCAGTCATCCGGACCCTGTTCCGGAACGCAACGCGGGGCGCCGTACCTTCCGGGTACGGCGCCCTTTGCAACCCGTAGAGTTGCGCGCACGCCATCAACAAGATCGATCGATACGAGGCCCCCACCGTGCGCCGACGTTCCCTTCTCATCGCCGTTCCGGCCGGACTGCTCACGCTGGCCGGATGTGGCGACGACAAGTCCGACAAGAGCAAGTCCAGCAGCAGTTCGTCCCCTTCGCCGTCGGGTTCCGCCGAACCCACCGCGAAGATCGTGAACGGTCCGGTGCCCGACATCACCGCGGGCACCAAGTTCGGTGAGAAGCCCACCGTCGCCAAGGGCACGGGCACCCCGTCGTCGGACCTCGCGGTCAAGACGGTCATCGACGGCACGGGCACCGTCGTCGCCAAGGGCGATTACCTCCAGGCCAACTACCTGGGGCAGATCTGGGACACCGCGAAGGTCTTCGACAACTCCTACGACCGCGGCGCACCGACCCTCTTCCCGATCGGCGTCGGCCAGGTCATCCCCGGCTGGGACCAGGCGCTGGTGGGCAAGAAGGTCGGCAGCCGTGTCGAGCTGGCCATCCCGCCGGCCCTCGGCTACGGCAAGGAGGGCAACGCGCAGGCCGGTATCAAGGGCACCGACACGCTGGTCTTCGTCGTCGACATCGTGAACACGTACAACGGGAAGAGTTCCGCGAAGGGCAAGGACGTTCCGCAGGACAACGCGGACCTGCCGAAGGTCGGGACCAACACCGACGGCAAGGCCCCGTCCATCGACGTACCGAAGAAGCCCGCGCCCACCGCGCTGGTCTCGGAGTATGTGATCGAGGGCGACGGCGGCGAGGTCAAGGACAGCGACCAGCTCCTCGTGCAGTACAAGGGCGTCCTGTGGGCGGACGGCAAGGAGTTCGACTCCTCGTACCAGCGGGACCAGCTCGCGCAGTTCTCGCTCCAGCAGGTCGTCAAGGGCTGGGCGCAGGGGCTCACCGGCAAGAAGGTCGGCAGCCGGGTGCTGATCGTGGTCCCGCCCGCGCTGGGCTACGGCGACAAGCCGCCGCAGGGCAGCGCGATCAAGAAGGACTCCGTGCTGGTCTTCTCCGTCGACATCCTGGCGAAGATGTAAGGGCGAGGATGTAAGACTGTCCGTGTTGCCGATCCGTACCAAGCAGGAGCATGTGACGTGAGCATCGAGAAGCCCGAGATCGACTTCCCGGATGGCCCGGCCCCGACGGACCTCGAAATCGTGGAGATCTGGGAAGGCGACGGCCCGGTGGCCAAGGCGGGCGACACCGTCTCCGTCCACTATGTCGGCGTGGCCTTCTCCAGCGGCGAGGAGTTCGACGCGAGCTGGAACCGCGGCACGCCGCTCCAGTTCCAGCTGGGCGCCGGCCAGGTCATCGCCGGCTGGGACCAGGGCGTGGCGGGCATGAAGGTCGGCGGCCGTCGCAAGCTGACCATCCCCTCGCACCTCGCGTACGGCGACCGTGGCGCCGGCGGTGGCCGGATCGCCCCGGGCGAGTCGCTGATCTTCGTGTGCGACCTGGTCGCGGTCTGACCGCAGCCGTTACCGATCACTTACGGTCAGGAGTGGGGCCCATGCCTTCCGGCGTGGGCCCTCGGCTTTTGCCACGGGACTTCGGGGCGGTACGGTCATCGGGCGGAAGGGGCGAACGAGAGGACGTAAGGCGTCGATGGCCATCTCCAAGGCCGAGCGGCTGATGAATCTGGCGCTGTGTCTGCTCGGCACGCGGCGTCCCCTGAGCAAGCGTGAGCTGCGCGAGTCCATCGAGGCGTACCTGGAAGCCGGTTCCGACGAGTCCTTCAGCCGGATGTTCGAGCGCGACAAGGACGACCTGCGCGAACTCGGCCTGGTCATCGAGACCGTGGAGAACCTCGACGGCGACGTCGGCTATCTCGCCCGCCGCGACAGCAACCGGCTGCCCCCCGTATCGCTCGACGCCGAGGAGGCCGCGGCGCTCGGTCTCGCCGCCAAGGTCTGGCAGCAGGCCCGTCTCGCCGGGGCCGCCAGCGGCGCCCTGCAGAAGCTGCGCGCCGCCGGACTGCCCGAGGACGTCGACCCGTACGAGGCGCACAGCGCCCTCGAACCCCGGATCCCGGTGCACGAGGCCGCCTTCGAACCGCTGATGCTCGCCTGCCGTGACCGGCGGACCGTGCTGTTCGACTACCGCAAGGCGACCGCCGCCCGCCCCGAACCCAGGCAGGTCGAACCCTGGGCTCTGGAGTGCTGGCGCGGCCACTGGTATCTCGCGGGCTGGGACCGTGACCGGGGCGCCGAGCGGGTCTTCCGGCTCTCCCGCATCACCGGCCGGGTCCGCACCCGCGCGGGGAAGTTCACCGCCGCCGTACCGGATGTGGTCACCGTGCGCGAGACCGTCGCGAGCTGGGCGGGCGAGGGGGCCGACCGCAGCGCCCGGATCAGGCTGCGTACGGGCTCCGGGTACCCCCTTCGGGCGAAGGCCGAGTCGGTTCGGGAACTCGGCGACGGGTGGGACGAGTTGGAGATTCCGTACGGGCACGGGCTGGACGCGTGGCTCGTCGAGTTCGGACCCGACGTGGTGGTCCTGGAACCCGCCGAGCTGCGGTCCGACGTGCTGGACCGGCTGCGTGCCGTGGCCAAGGACTGAGGGGGGAGACGGACGACCGTGGCAGCGAAACCGACCAGACCCGCCCGCCCGGCGAACGCCATCGACCAGACCCGCCGCATGCTCTCCCTGGTCACCTATCTCCGGGAGCGGCCCGGCGCCCGCGTCGAGGACGTCGCCCGTGCCTTCGGGATCACCGAGGACGAGCTGATCTCCGATCTCGACGTGCTGCCGCTGTGCGGGACCAGTTTCCGCGGCGGGGACCTCCTCGACATCGACACCGACGGCGACCGCATCTGGTGGCGCAATCCGGGCGCCCTCAGCGCGGAGGCCGCCGCGCCGCTGCGGATCTCCGCCGACGAGGCGACCGCCCTGCTCGTCGCCGCCCGTGCCGTGACGACCCTGCCGGGGCTGCGGGAGAGCGACCGGCAGGCGCTGCTGCGGGCCACCGCCAAGCTGGAGGCCGCGGCGGGTGAGGCAGCGGGCGCCAGCTCCCGGCTCTCGGTCACCTTCGAGTCCGAGGGCGGCGTCTTCGCCGATGTCGACCGGGCGATCTCCGAGCGCCGCCGGCTGTGGATCCGGTACTACTCGCCCGCGCGCGACGAGGTCACCGAGCGGGAGATCGACCCCATCCGCCTGGTCAGCGTCGGGCACACCTATGTCGAGGCGTGGTGCCGACGCTCCGAGGCCCGGCGCACCTTCCGGCTCGACCGGGTCGCCGAGATCAAGGTCCTCGACGAGCCGTCCGCGCCGCCCGAGATAGAGCTGCGCGACCTCTCCGAGGCACTGGTGCAGCCCGCCGCCGAGGACCCCGAGGTGATCATCGAGGTGAGCCCCGGGGGCCGCTGGGTCGCCGAGTACTACCCGCACGACAGCGCCGAGGAGTTGGCCGACGGGGGGCTGCGGATCACCTTGCGTACGCCCGATCCCGCGTCGCTGCGGCGGCTCGGCCTGCGGCTCGGCGGGGACGGGCGGATCGTGGCGCCGCAGGATCTCGCCGACAGCGCGCGGCAGGCGGCGCGGGAGGCGCTCGCGGCCTACGAGGAGGCCGGGGCGGAGCCCGAGGAGGCAGGAACGGCGCCTCGGGGGGCCGTGTCCGAAGGGACCTACGACCGGCAGGAGCCAGGACGTTGAGCGAGTCACCGATGTCGCCCACCAAGGTACTGAAATCTCATGAAGTAGCCGGAATGTCTGGCTTGTCGTGTGAGGTTCCCGCACTCTTCAAGGCCGCCTGCCCCGACTGCCGCGCCTACTTCGAACTCTCCGCCGGGGCCCTGCGCCTGGCCATCGGCGCCTCCCACCGCACCACCTTCTACTCCTTCACCTGCCCCGAGTGCGGCGCCGCCGTCCGCAAGCCCGCGGGGGACCGCATCGTCGAACTCCTCACCGGTGGCGGGGTCCGGACGCTCCGGCTCCACTCGACCGTCTAGGCTCGGCGCATGTTCTGGGCGATGCTCGCGATCGCAGTCGGCTTCCTCGGCCTCGCCGTACTCGGCGTGCTCGCCGTCCGCGTCTTCCTGGAGGCCCAGCGCCTCGGCCGCCAAGTCACCGACGCGGCAAGCAGGATCAACCGCGCCGCCGACGATCTCGAACGGGCCGCGGCCGGTGCCGCACGCGCCGGCCGTGACGCCGTGTGAACGTGTCGATCAAGTCGGTGCCGTCACCTGTTGGGTGTAGAGGGTCGGCAGGTAGGCTGCTCGCACGGCCCGACGAACGAGGCGCGGGCCGCGAACTGGGAGTACGCACAGGGATTGCCCAGCGTTAACCCCTGCGCGTTACGATCGCTGCCAGCACGGCGGTCGGACGTCAGTCCGACCGATCGGGCAGCACCCCGCCCACGCCGCCTCGGTGAGAAGGTAACGCTTATGTTCGGAAGGCTCGGCCCCCTTGAGATCACTCTGATTCTCGTCGTCATCCTGCTCCTCTTCGGCGCGAAGAAGCTTCCTGACATGGCCCGCTCCCTTGGCAAGTCGGCCCGCATCCTCAAGAGCGAGGCCAAGGCGATGAAGTCCGAGGGCGGCGAGCAGAACGCCCCGGCCGACCCGCCGAAGCAGGAGCAGCCCGCCGCCGCACCGCGGACGATTCAGGCCGCGCCCGGTGACGTGACCAGCTCGCGCCCGGTGACCGAGCCGACGGACACGACGCAGCGCTGACGCAAGGCCGGTCGCCACCGGCCTGCCGCACGAGATGAGGACGTGGGTTGCTCAAGTCTGCCCGCAAGAAGGAGATGGATCCCGAGGGGCGGATGCCCCTCGCGGAGCATCTGCGTGAGCTACGCAACCGGCTCGCCAAAGCCGTACTGGCCATCATCGCCGTCACGATCGTGGCCGCCTTCTTCTACAAGGACATGATCGAGTTCTTCACGAACCCGATTCTGAACGCCGTGGGATGCGAGGTCAGCTTCTCGGAGCTGGCGAAGCAGCGGAGCGGCACCTGTGCCCGCATCGTCCTGAACGGTCTGCTCACCCCGTTCACGCTGGCCCTGAAGGTCTCGCTCACCGCCGGAGTGGTGTTCGCCTCACCGGTCTGGCTGTACCAGCTGTGGGGATTCATCGCCCCGGGTCTGCACCGGCACGAGAAGAAGTACGCGATGGCGTTCGTCGCCACCGGCGCTCCGCTCTTCCTCGGCGGCGCCTTCTTCGCCTACAAGACCCTGCCGACGATGGCGAAGGTCCTGCTCGACTTCTCGCCCGCCGACCTCGACAACCAGCTACCGCTCGATGATCTGCTCGACCTGATCACCCGCATGGTGATCGTCTTCGGGCTCTCCTTCGAACTGCCGCTGCTCCTGGTGATGCTCAATCTCACCGGCATCCTCACCGGCAAGCGGATGCTCGGCTGGTGGCGGGGCATGATCATGGGCATCACGGTCTTCGCCGCCGTCGCGACGCCCAGCACCGACCCGCTGACGATGATGGCGCTCGCCGGACCGATCTGGGTGCTGTACTTCCTGGCCACCGGGTTCTCGCTGCTCAACGACCGGCGCAAGGCCAGGGTCGAGGCCGCGGGACCGGACGACGACGAGGCGTCCGACCTGGACCTCACCGTGGAGGACGTCGACGCGGCCGAGCCCGTCTCCGCCCACCGGGCGCTGCCCGAGCAGGCGTCGTCCGACCGCGACCGGGACCGGATCAACGGCTTCGACGATGTGACGTGAGCCATAGGTGACCTGACTCGCCGGAACCGTGAAACGGCCGGCCACGCCCCCGGGGGGGGGGGGGGGGGGGGTGGTGGGGGGGCGGGTGGGCCCCCCGGGGCCCCCCGCCGGAGGC
>NZ_JBHVQT010000016.1:0-288515 GCF_042886315.1 Streptomyces sp. NPDC058001 | reverse complement strand
CCCCCGCATCATGCGGGGGCGCCGCCACCGTCGTACCCGCGAGTCATACCCGCGAGGGGGCTTTAGCTGAAGGAGTCGCCGCAGGCGCAGGAGCCCGTGGCGTTCGGGTTGTCGATCGTGAAGCCCTGCTTCTCGATGGTGTCGACGAAGTCGATGGAGGCGCCGCCGAGGTAGGGGGCGCTCATCCGGTCGGTGACGACCTTGACCCCGTCGAAGTCCTTGACGACGTCGCCGTCGAGGGAGCGCTCGTCGAAGAAGAGCTGGTATCGCAGGCCGGAGCAGCCGCCGGGCTGGACGGCGACGCGAAGCGCCAGGTCGTCCCGGCCTTCCTGGTCGAGCAGGGCCTTGACCTTGCCCGCGGCGGCGTCGGACAGGGCGATGCCGTCGGTGGTCGTGGTCTCGTCCGATACGGACATCTACATCTCTCCCGGGTTGTACGGAGACTGCTTGCCGACGTGTGCAACCGGCGGGGCCGCGGATTCATTCCGGGCCGGGGTGTCTTTCCTCGTGCGCTTTCCATGCTCGCACACGGGCCCGCGGACCGGCACTGCCGCGGCTGCCGGTGATGCGTCACATCGACGCGATGGGCATCGTCAACGTGACGTGAAGCAGTTATGATAGATAGCGTCAAATAGACGAAAAGGCGGGTCGGGGCGAGAGCCCGCAGGCCGCCCCAGAGCCGCCGAGAGCCCCCGCGCACAGCAGCGCCCCGGGGCCATCCCTCGCAGAGAAGAAAGGGTGCGTGACGTGACCACCGCCCAGCCCCTGGATGTCCAGCCGACCCCGCTCGCCCTGCTGCTGCTCGGCCGTGAGGCCGACCCGCGCAGCGAGCGGGGCGTGGAATGCCCCGGAGATCTGCCGTCACCCTCCGACCCGGACCTGGTCGAGCGGGCCCGCGCGGCCAAGGAGAAGCTCGGGAACAAGGTCTTCGTACTCGGGCACCACTACCAGCGCGACGAGGTCATCCAGTTCGCGGATGTCACGGGTGACTCGTTCAAGCTGGCCAGGGACGCCGCCGCCCGCCCGGAGGCCGAGTACATCGTCTTCTGCGGTGTGCACTTCATGGCCGAGTCCGCGGACATCCTCACCGGCGACGACCAGAAGGTCGTCCTGCCCGACCTCGCGGCCGGCTGTTCCATGGCCGACATGGCGACCGCCGAACAGGTCGCCGAGTGCTGGGACGTACTGACCGACGCGGGCGTCGCCGAACAGGTCGTGCCCGTCTCCTACATGAACTCGTCCGCGGACATCAAGGCGTTCACGGGTCGGCACGGCGGCACCATCTGCACCTCGTCCAACGCGCGGCGGGCGCTGGAATGGGCCTTCGAGCAGGGTGAGAAGGTGCTCTTCCTGCCGGACCAGCACCTCGGGCGCAACACCGCCGTCCGTGATCTCGGTCTCTCGCCGGACGACTGCGTGGTCTACAACCCGCACAAGCCCGGCGGCGGTCTGACCGTTGAGCAGTTGCGCGCCGCGAAGATGATCCTGTGGCGGGGCCACTGCTCGGTGCACGGCCGCTTCTCACTGGAGTCCGTCGAGGACGTCCGGGCCCGGATCCCCGGTGTCAACGTCCTGGTGCACCCGGAGTGCAAGCACGAGGTCGTCGCGGCGGCGGACCAGGTCGGCTCGACGGAGTACATCATCAACACGCTGGAGGCGGCGCCCGCCGGTTCCAAGTGGGCGATCGGTACGGAACTGAATCTCGTACGGCGACTGGCGAACCGTTTCGCCGACCAGGACAAGGAGGTCGTCTTCCTCGACAAGACGGTCTGCTTCTGCTCGACCATGAACCGCATCGACCTGCCGCACCTGGTGTGGACCCTGGAATCCCTCGCCGAGGGCAACCTGGTCAACCGCATCGAGGTGGACCGGGAGACCGAGCGGTACGCGAAGCTGGCGCTTGAGCGGATGCTGGCTCTTCCGTAGGCCGGCCTGGGCCGACGAAAGGGTCCGGAGTACTCGCGTACTCCGGACCCTTCTGCTGTTACGGGACGGACGGGACCGTCAGACCTGTACCGGTTCCGGTGTCTCGACCGCCTGGGGCGCCCCCCGCTTCGCCTCGCGCTTGGCGCGTCGCTTGTCCTTGCGGAGTTCGACGATCGCGTACAGCGTCGGGACGAGGAGCAGGGTCAGCAGCGTCGAGGAGATCAGACCGCCGATCACCACCACCGCGAGCGGCTTGGCGATGAATCCGCCCTCGCCCGTGACGCCGAGCGCCATGGGAAGCAGCGCGAAGATCGTCGCCAGGGCCGTCATCAGGATCGGGCGGAGCCGGTGCCGGCCGCCCTCGATGACGGCGTCGACCGTGCTGTAGCCCTGACGCCGGTACTGATTGATCAGGTCGATCAGCACGATCGCGTTGGTGACGACGATGCCGATGAGCATCAGCATGCCGATCATCGCGGGCACACCCATCGGCGTACCGGTGAGGAGCAGCATGCCGATCGCGCCGGTCGCCGCGAACGGGATCGACACCAGCAGGATCAGCGGCTGCACCAGCGAGCGGAACGTCGCGACCAGGACCATGAAGACGATCGCGATGGCCGCCAGCATCGCCAGGCCGAGCTTCATGAACGCGTCGTCCTGGTCCTGCGAGACACCGCCGATGGACGCCGTGGCGCCGTCGGGCAGCTTCAGCGAGTCGATCTTCGATTGGAGTTCGGTGCTCACCGCGCCGGTGTTGTCACCGGTCGGCCGGGCCGTGATGGTCGCGGCCCGCTGACCGTCGATCCGGGTCATGGAGACCGGCCCGTCGACCAGCTTCACGGTGGCGATGTCGCCGAGCTTCACCGGACCGAGCGGCAGGGCCTTGAGCTGGTCCATGGTCTCGGCGGGCTTGGCGGACCGTACGACGATGTCGCGCTCGGTGTCGTCGAGGGTCGCCTTGCCGGTGACCGAGCCGTTGACCGCCTGGGTGACGGCGGCGCCGAGCGTGGCGTCGTTGAAACCCGCGGCGGCGGCCTTGTCGTTGGCCGTCACGGAGATCCGCGGCACGGACTGCGACAGGTCGCTCTGGACGTCGGTGACGTCATCGAGCTTCGCGACCGTGTCCCGGACCTGGTCGGCCGCCTCGCGCAGCACCTCGCCGTCCGCGGCCTTCACCACGACGCTGAGGTCCTGGCTGCCGAAGCCGTCACCGGCGGCGATCGTCGTCTGGCCGATCCCGGACAGCTCGCCGAGACCCTCCTCGATCCGGGTCTGGGTCTTGTCGAAGGACGCCTTGTCCTCCAACGTGACCTGGAACGACGCCTGGTTGGTGTCGGTGCCGCCGCCGAAGGCCGCCATGAAGCCGGACGAGCCGATGGTGACCTGGTAGTCCTTGACGTTGTCGATGCCTTCGAGCATCGTCTCGATCTTCTTCGCGGACGCGTCGGTCGCCGCCAGGCTGGTGCCCGGCTTCAACTCCTGCTTGATGGTCAGGATCTCCTGCTCGCCCTGGTCGAAGAAGTTGGTCTTCAGCAGGGGCGCCATCGCGAAGGTCGCGACGAGGACCAGGACCGCGATGGCCAGGCTGGTGAGGCGGCGACGGGTCGCGAACCGCAGCACCGGCACGTACACACGCTGGAGGCGGCTGCGGGCCTCCTTCTCCTCCGCCTCGCGGCGCGCCTCGTCGGGGTCGACGCCCCGTACGGACTTCGGGGGCCGCAGGAACCAGTACGAGAGCACCGGGACGACGGTCAGCGAGACCAGCAGGGACGCGAGGAGCGCCGCCGTGATCGTCAGGCTGAACGAGCCGAAGAGCTGGCCGACCATGCCGCCGACCAGACCGACCGGCAGGAACACCGCGACGGTGGTCAGGGTCGAGGCGGTCACGGCGCCCGCGACCTCCTTGACCGCATTCAGGATGGCGTCCTGACGTTCCTCGCCGTAGCCGAGGTGGCGCTTGATGTTCTCCAGGACCACGATCGAGTCGTCGACGACGCGGCCGATGGCGATGGTCAGGGCGCCCAGGGTCAGCATGTTGAGCGACAGGTCCCGGGTCCACAGGACGATCAGCGCGAGCACGATCGACAGCGGGATGGAGACCGCGGTGACCAGGGTCGAGCGGACCGACGCCAGGAACACCAGGATGACGAGGACCGCGAAGAGTAGACCGAGCGCGCCCTCGGTGGTGAGACCGTCGATGGACTTGGAGACCGCGGGGCCCTGGTCGCTGACCACGGTGAGCGTGGCGCCGGAGCCCAGGTTCTTACGGAGTTCGGGCAGCTTGTCCTTGACCGCGTCCGAGATGGCGACGGCGCTGCCGTCCCGGTCCATGGTGAGCGCGACCGCGAGGCTGGGCTTGCCGTTGGTGCGGGTGAGGGAGTCCGCCTTCGACGGCTCCTGCTTCACCGACGCGATGTCCGACAGGGGGACGGGCTTCTTGCCGCCCTCGCCCGTGATCATCAGGTCCTCGATCTGCCGCAGCGAGGTGAAGCCGCCGCCGACCTGGACCGTGCGGTTGCTGCCGCCCTCGTCGAAGGAGCCGGCCGGGACGGTCGCGCCGCCCGCCTGGAGCGCCTGACCGAGGGCCGCCGAGCCGATGCCGGCCTGCGCCATCTTCTTGTCGTCGGGCGTGACGGTGACCTGGAGGTCGCGGACGCCGTCGATGGTGACCTGGCCGACGCCGTCGATGTTCTTCAGGTCGGGCACGACCGTGCGGTCGAGCTGGTTCTTCAGCGCCTGCTGGTCCTTGTCCGAGGTGACGGCGAGGACCACGGTCGGGATGTCGTCCGTCGAACCGGCGATGACCTGCGGGTCGACGGCGGCGGGCAGTTGGGCGCGGGCGCGGTTCACGGCCTGCTGGACATCGGCGACGAGCTGCTTGGTGCCGCCTCCGAAGTCGAACTGGGCCATGATCACGGCGCTGCCCTCGCTCGCCGTGGAGGTGACACCGGTGATGCCGTCGACCGCCTCGATGCTGTCTTCCAGCGGTTCGACGACCTGCTTCTCGACCACATCGGGGGACGCACCCTGGTACGGGGCCAGGACGGACACCATCGGCAGTTCGATGGTGGGCAGCAGCTGCTGCTTGAGCTGGGGTATCGCGATGGCACCGAAGACGATCGCGATGATCGACATCAGTCCTATCAGGGCCCGTTGAGCGAGGCTGAATCTGGACAGCCAGGACATGGGTGACGGTCTCTCTTCTGTGGCTTGCGCGGCAGGAGGAGGCACATCTGAAGCCCCCGAGCTACACCTTGCGCCATGCCCGAACCCCTATTCCTCGGTCCCAGGTCCCTTTCCTTATGCGATGCATACTGCGGGCGGAGTACGCGCCGTACACCTTCGGGTCTAGGTCCCGGGTGGAGGGGTCATTCCGTGCGGGGGCGTACGAGTCCCGACTCATAGGCGATGACGACGAGTTGGGCGCGGTCGCGGGCGCCGAGCTTGGCCATGGCCCGGTTCACATGGGTCTTCACGGTGAGCGGGCTCACTTCGAGGCGCTCGGCGATCTCGTCGTTGGAGTGGCCGCCCGCGACCTGGACGAGGACTTCGCGTTCGCGGACGGTGAGCGCGTCGAGCCGTTCGGCGCGGGCCGGGTCGCGGTCGTCGTCGCCGTCGCCCTGGGCGAGGAACCGGGCGATCAGGCCCTTGGTCGCGGCCGGCGAGAGCAGGGCCTCACCGGCGGCGGCGACCCGGATCGCGTTGAGCAGTTCCTCGGGCTCCGAGCCCTTGCCGAGGAAACCGGAGGCGCCGGCCCGTAGCGACTGGACCACGTACTCGTCGACCTCGAACGTCGTCAGCATCACCACCCGGACCCCGGCGAGCGCCGGGTCGGCGCAGATCAGCCGGGTCGCGGCGAGACCGTCGGTGCCGGGCATCCGGATGTCCATGAGGACGACATCGGCCCGCTCGGCGCGGGCGAGGCGTACGGCTTCGGCGCCGTCGGACGCCTCGGCGACCACCTCCATGTCGGGCTCGGAGTCGACAAGCACCCGGAACGCGCTGCGCAGCAGTGCCTGGTCGTCGGCGAGCAGCACCCGGATGGCGGTCATACGCGGTCCCCCGTCTCCGTCGTGCCCTGGGTGGCACGGACCTTGACCGGCAGGATCGCATGGATCCGGAAGCCGCCTCCGTAACGGGGTCCGGCGGCGCAGCTGCCGCCGAGCGCGCCGACGCGTTCCCGCATGCCGAGCAGGCCGTGTCCGCCGCCCTCCTCCAGGGGCCGGTCGGATTCGCCGGGGTGCGGGAGACCGTCGCCCGTCGCGGCGGTGCCGCCGTCGTCAAGGACGGTGATCTCCACCCTGGCGCCTACCCGGACGACGCTGACCTCGGCCTTCGCGTTCTCGCCCGCGTGCTTCTGCACATTGGTCAGGGCCTCCTGGATGATCCGGTACGCGGCGAGGTCGACGGCGGCGGGCAGTGTCGTGCCGTGGTCGCCGCGGGCCACCTCGACGGGCAGCCCCGCGTTGCGGAAGGTGTCGACCAGCTCTTCCAGCCGGTCCAGGCCCGGCGCGGGTTCGGTGGGGGCCTCGGGGTCGCCGGTCTGCCGCAGCAGGCCGACGGTGGCGCGCAGTTCGCCGAGCGCGGAGCGGCTGGCCTCGCGGACATGGGCGAGAGCTTCCTTGGCCTGGTCGGGGCGCTTGTCCATGACATGCGCGGCGACGCCCGCCTGGACGTTCACCAGGGCGATGTGGTGGGCGACCACGTCGTGCAGGTCGCGGGCGATCCGGAGGCGTTCCTCGGCGACACGGCGCCGGGCCTCCTCCTCGCGGGTGCGTTCGGCGCGTTCGGCGCGTTCGCGTATGGCGTGCACGAAGGCGCGGCGGCTGCGGACGGCGTCGCCCGCGGCGGCGGCCATACCGGTCCAGGCGAAGATGCCGAGGTTCTCCTGGGCGTACCAGGGCAGCGGCCCCGCGAGCATGGCGGCGGCCGTCAGGGCGGTCATGGTGGGCAGGCCGACGCGCCAGGTGGTGGGCCGGTCGGTGGTGGCGGCGACGGTGTACAGCGCGACGACGGCGCTCATGACGACGGGGGCGCGGGGTTCGCCGCTGACCAGCTCCACGAAGGAGAGGGCGCCGGTGGCGTACAGCACCGGCATGGGTGCGCGGCGCCGGAAGATCAGCGCGGTGGCGGCGAGCACCATGAGGACGATGCTGAAGGCGCTGGGGGTGTGGGTGCCCCAGTGGTCGGGACCGTGCTTCTGCGGGTCGACGAAGGCGCCGGTGATCATGCAGACCAGGACGCCTGCCGCCAGGGCTGCGTCGGGGGCCAGCGGATGCTCCCTGAGCCAGGAGCGGACGGCCTTCGCCCGGTGATGCAACGCCGCTCCTCCCGCGTGGGACCTGACCCGACCACAGCCTGACCTGCGGTCGGCCCTCGGCCCTGCGGCCGGTCGACCATTCCGCCGGACACTCACCGTGAGGGCGGAGCACCGCTGCGGCGGCGAAAACACCCGGCCTTGCCGGGTACTCAGCCAGGGATCAGGCCCTCGTCCGTCAGAAGGTCCCGGACCTGGTCGAGGGTGGCGTCGGATGACGGCAGGATCAGTTCCGACGGTTCCAGGGAGTCGTCGGGGAGAGGCGTTCCCAGCTCTCGGACCTTGTCCAGGAGCGTGGTCAGGGTGTGCCGGAAGCCCGGACCGTCGCCGTTCTCCACTTCGGCCATCAGTTCGTCGTCCAGCTTGTTCAGTTCGGTGAGGTGGCTGTCGGCCAACCTCACCTGCCCCTCCCCCATGATCCGTACGATCATGACGCCCTCCTCGGCGTGGGCTACTGCTTGTCGAAGCGCGGAGTGTCCTGCGGCTGCTGCCCCTTGCCGGCCTCCTGGCCGCCCTCGATGGCCTGCTGCGACGACGAGGAGCCGCCCGCCAGCTCGGCCTTCATGCGCTGGAGCTCCAGCTCTACATCCGTACCACCCGAGATGCGGTCCAGCTCGGCGGCGATGTCGTCCTTGGCCATGCCGGACTGGTCGTCCAGGGCACCCGAGGCGAGCAGCTCGTCGATCGCGCCCGCACGTGCCTGGAGCTGCGCCGTCTTGTCCTCGGCGCGCTGAATCGCCAGGCCGACGTCGCCCATCTCCTCGGAGATGCCGGAGAACGCCTCGCCGATCCGGGTCTGCGCCTGGGCGGCGGTGTACGTGGCCTTGATGGTCTCCTTCTTGGTGCGGAAGGCATCGACCTTGGCCTGGAGCCGCTGCGCCGCGAGGGTGAGCTTCTCCTCCTCGCCCTGGAGGGTGGTGTGCTGCGTCTCCAGGTCCGTGACCTGCTGCTGGAGCGCGGCGCGCCGGGACAGCGCCTCACGGGCCAGGTCCTCGCGGCCGAGCGCGAGTGCCTTGCGGCCCTGGTCCTCCAGCTTGCTGGACTGGCCCTGGAGCTGGTTGAGCTGAAGCTCCAGGCGCTTGCGGGACGTCGCCACGTCGGCGACACCGCGGCGCACCTTCTGAAGCAGCTCCAGCTGTTTCTGGTACGAGTAATCGAGGGTCTCGCGCGGGTCCTCGGCCCGGTCAAGGGCTTTGTTCGCCTTCGCGCGGAAGATCATCCCCATACGCTTCATGACACCGCTCATGGGCTTCGCGCGCCCCCTTCTGACGGACTCCAGCTCAAGCTCTCCAACAGGTCCCACAGTACGGGTCCTGCCTCTATTACCGCACTGTTCGGGGACGGATGCGCTCATCCCCAAGGACGAGTGCGGCCGGATCAGCTCCGGCGTAGGGAGTAGGTGTTCCCCGAGGTCCGTCCGGCGAACCGTCGGCAACGTCCGGTCTGCCCCAGGAAGGACGACCGGTGTTGCCGGATCGTTCCCCACCGGGCCGGTGTCCATGCCTCGGCACCCCGTACCCTTGGGTTTTGTGTTCCGTAGCCGCGCCAAGGAAGAGAAGGCCACCGCCGCCAAGGCGGCCGTGACCGACTCCAAGCAGACCCGTGACCCGCAGGCCCCCAAGGGCCGCCCGACCCCCAAGCGCAGCGAGGCCCAGGCGCCGCGCCGCTCCGTGGCGAACACGAAGCTCACGCGCAAGGACGCCTCGAAGCGTCAGCGCGACGAGCGGCGTACCGCGATGGAGCGCCAGCGTCAGGCGCTCGCCAGTGGCGACGAGCGTTATCTGCCCGCCCGGGACAAGGGCCCGGTGCGGAAGTTCGCGCGTGACTTCGTCGACTCCCGCTTCTGCATCGCCGAGTTCTTCCTGCCGCTGGCGGTGATCATCCTCGTACTGAGCATGGTCCGTGTGCCGCAGCTCCAGAACGTCGGGATGCTGCTGTGGCTCGCGGTGATCGTGCTGATCATCCTGGACTCGGTCGGCCTGGTGGTCCGCCTGAAGAAGCAGCTCAACGCGCGCTTCCCCAACGAGTCCAAGAAGGGCGCCACGGCCTACGCGCTGATGCGCACGCTCCAGATGCGCCGTCTGCGGCTGCCGAAGCCGCAGGTCAAGCGCGGAGAGCGGCCCTGAGTCCGGATTCCTTCCCGGACGGTGCGGCGACCTGGCCGGACGGTCCGGGCGGGCTGCGTGACGCCGTACGGCAGGAGTTGGTGGCCCGGCAGCTCGACGAGCAGATAGCCGGCCGGTTCCGGGTGGGGCGACGGCTGCGGGTGCTCGACGTCGGCATGGGGCAGGGCACCCAGGCGCTGCGCCTGGCGCGTGCCGGTCACGCGGTGACGGGTCTGGAGCAGGACGCGCGGATGATCGCCGCCGCGCGGGCCGCCCTGGCCGCGGAACCGGAGGGTATCCGGCAGCGGGTCCGGCTGATCGAGGGCGACGGCCGGGACACCGGGGTGCACTTCCTGCCCGGCAGCTTCGACGTGGTGCTGTGCCATGGCGTGCTGATGTATGTCGAGGAGCCGGATCCCCTGGTCGCGGGGCTGGCCCGGATGCTGGCCTCCGGCGGGCTGCTGTCCTTGCTGGTACGCAACGCCGACGCCCTGGCGATGCGGCCGGGCCTGAACGGGGACTGGGCGGGGGCGCTGACGGCGTTCGACTCGACCGCGTACCGCAATCGGCTGGGGCTCGACGTACGGGCCGACCGGCTGGGCGCGCTCACCGCGACGCTCGCGGGGATCGGGGCGCCCCTGCACGCCTGGTACGGCATACGGGTCTTCACGGACACCGCCCCCGACAAGACCCCGTCGCCGCCCGATCTCGCGGCCCTCATCGACGCGGAGGACCGCGCGGGCCGTACCGATCCGTACCGCGGGGTGGCCGCACTGCTGCATCTGTGCGGGGTTCGGGGCTGAGGCCCCCTGATCGGACCCCCACCGGAAGCCGGACATACCGGTCCGAAGTGATACTCCGGACATGGACATAACCCCTCGTACCCATGGCCGTACCCGTGGCCACCGGCCGCTGCTCCCCCTGGTGGCCGCCGCGGTCCTGGTGGCACTGGTCGGTGGCTGTTCCGATGCCGGATCGTCGTCCGGGCGGACCGACACGACCACCCGGGCCGCCCCGCCGGTCAAGGCGTCGAACAGCCTCCAGGACGACTACGAGAGGGTCATCAAGGACGTTCTGCCGTCCGTCGTACAGGTCCAGGGCTCCAAGGACCTGGGCTCCGGCGTGGTCTACGACGCCCAGGGCCATATCGTCACCAACGCGCATGTGGTCGGCACCGACCGGACGTTCAAGGTGACCACCGCCAACAACGAGTCGGCGCTGACCGCCAGGCTGGTGTTCGCCTACCCGGAGCAGGACCTCGCGGTGGTCAAGCTGGACAGTGTGCCGTCGGGCCTGAAGGCGGCGTCGTTCGGGGACTCCTCGCAGGTCCAGGTCGGGCAGATCGTGCTGGCGATGGGCTCACCGCTCGGGCTGTCCTCCAGCGTCACCCAGGGCATCGTGTCGGCGGTCGGGCGGACCGTCAGCGAGGGCAACGGGGGCGGGGGCACCGGCGCGACCATCGGCAACATGATCCAGACGTCGGCCGCGATCAACCCCGGTAACAGCGGGGGCGCGCTGGTCAACCTGGACAGCAAGGTCATCGGTATCCCGACGCTGGCGGCGACCGACCCCCAACTGAGCAACAGCGCGGCGCCCGGTATCGGGTTCGCGATCCCCGCGAACATGGTGAAGACCATCGCGGACCAGATCATCAAAGAGGGCAAGGTGACCGACTCGGGCCGGGCCGCGCTCGGCATCACGGGCCGTACCGTCGTCGGGCCCAACTACCAGCCCGCCGGCGTCGCGATCGTGTCCGTGACCAACGGCGGGGCCGCCCAGAAGGCGGGGCTCCAGGCCGGGGACATCATCACCAAGGTGGGCAATCAGCAGATCAGCACGATCACCTCGCTCTCCGAGGTGCTGGCGTCCGACAAACCGGGCGACAAGGTCCAGGTCACGTACACGCGGGACGGGAACGAGAACACGGTCGACGTGACACTCGGCGCGATGTAGTCCGGCGGCGCACCAGGTATCCAGCGGTACGCCCGGCCGTACGCGGGTACGGCCGGGCGTAGGTGGTACGGGACGTGAGGCTCAGGTCGCGGCGTCCTCCGACGCTGCCTCCGGCTCCGTCTCCGACTCCGCGTGCAGGCTCATCGGCCCGTAGATCTCGGTCGCGTCCTCGAACAGGCGGACCTGGTCGGCGCCGCCCGCGACGAGTTCCTTCCACACCTCACCGATCCAGGACTCGGCGTCCCCCTGCGTGGTGAAATCCTCGGGCTGCACCGCGGGCCGGACCTCTGTCCCATCGGCCTTCTCGAACCGCCACGTCCACGCCGCCATACCAGCCTCCCGAGGTTCGATCACGCTGTGAACGCCCCCGAGCCTATGCGCTCCGCTGGTGGACCGGTGCGGGAATCGCGGGGCGTGGGTGGCTGGTTGCGCAGTTC
Source organism: Streptomyces sp. NPDC058001 (assembly GCF_042886315.1). NCBI lineage: Bacteria > Bacillati > Actinomycetota > Actinomycetes > Kitasatosporales > Streptomycetaceae > Streptomyces > Streptomyces sp. NPDC058001. The sequence continues at coordinate 276,777 of NZ_JBHVQT010000016.1, read as the reverse complement.
CCCGCGCCCCTGTGAGGGGGCTGGCCCTGTGCGGAAAGTGCAGGAGGTGCGTGGCTGGGCGGGCCCACGCGGCGGAGCCGCACATGTCAGCGCCCCGCGCCCCTGTGAGGGGCCTGGCCTGTGCGGAAAGTGCAGGAAGTGCGTGGCTGGTTGCGCCCACGCGGCGGAGGCGCACATGTCACCGCCCCGTACCGGAGTTCGCCGCGCGGTCGGGGACGCGGGAGGATCTTCCCGTGGAACTGACACTGCTCGGCACCGCAGGACCCGAGGGTCTGCCGCGGCCCGGCTGCCCCTGTGCCGTCTGCGCCCTGGCGTTGCGGGAGGCCGCCCGTGGCGCGACGGCGGCGCTCGTGGACGGCACGCTGCTGCTCGATCTGACACCGGGCGCGGCGTTCGCCGCGGCCCGCGCGGGTCACTCGCTCGGGGGCGTACGCCAGGTGCTCCTGTCCCATCCGCACGACGGCCCGGCCGTCGAGGTGCCCGCGGGGCTGCCGCAGCCCGGCCGGGTGCCCGACGGGCGTGAGCTGGCGCTGCTCACCGGGCACCGGGTACGCGCGGTCCCGATGGACTCCCCCGGTACGGGGTACGCGGTCACGGGCCCCGACGGACAGCGGCTGCTGTATCTGCCGCCGGGCGCCGCGCCCGCGGGGCTCACCGACGACGGCCCGTACGACCTGGTGCTCGCCGATGTCGTGGGGCGTCCGGACGCGGTGGCCCGGCTGCGGGCGTCCGGCGCCGTGGGGCCCACCACCGATGTGGTCGCGGTCCATCTGGACCACGACGTGCCGCCGGGCCGTGAGCTGCGGCGCCGGCTCGCGGCGGCCGGGGCGCGCGCCGTCCCGGACGGTACGACGCTGACCGTGGGCGCCTATGAGGACGTACCCGACGTACCGCGCAGGACGCTGGTGCTCGGCGGGGCCAGGTCCGGGAAGTCGGTGGAGGCCGAGCGGCGTCTCGCGGCGTTCCCCGATGTGTTGTACGTGGCCACGGGCGGGGCGCGGGACGGCGACGCGGAGTGGGCGGAGCGGGTGGGCGCGCACCGGGAGCGGCGGCCCGGGTCGTGGCGGACCGTCGAGACCTGTGACCTGGTGCCGTTGCTCGACGAGGCCGGGCCGCCGCTGCTGATCGACTGTCTGTCGCTGTGGCTGACGGACGCGATGGACACCGTGAACGCGTGGGACGACGCCGAGTGGGCCGGGGGCGGGGAGCGGGAACTGCGGCGGCGCGTCGAGGAGTTGACGTCGGCCCTGCGCAGGACCCGGCGGACGGTCGTCGCCGTGTCCAACGAGGTCGGCTCGGGCATCGTCCCGGCGACGGCCTCGGGCCGCCGCTACCGGGACGAACTCGGCCGCCTGAACACGGCGTTCGCCGCCGAGTGCGAGCACGTCCTGCTCATCGTGGCAGGACACGCGATGCGCCTCCGAGGCTAACCACCGCCGTCCTTACGGGCGATGACCCGGTACGTGTTGGTGAAGCTCGTCCGGGAGGTCAGCGGGGTCAGGGCGTGGTCCGTTGCCTGGGCCGCGCTGATCAAAGGCGTTGCCGCTCGGGTCAGAGTTCGGCGGGTTCGACGCTGGAGGGGGGTCGGAGGGTGGGTGCGCCAGGGGGTGTCGGGGCGGGGCAGCCAGCGGTCCAGGGCGAGGATGAGGGCGCCGGAGAGGTCGAGCGGGGTGTGGGCGGCGCGGGTGTCGGTGACCACGACCGTGAAGCCGAGGCGGCGCAACTCGCGGCGGAGGTTGGTCAGGGGGATCAGATGGAGGGCGCGGCAGTGCGCGGGCCACCAGCGGCCGAGCAGGGCGGCGGCGCGGCTGTCCGGCTCCGGCGTCTCGATCAGCAGGTGGCCGCCGGGGCGCAGGACGGCGTGGGCGGCGAGGAGTTCGGCGCGCGGATCGAGGACGCGTTCCAGGTGGTGGAACATGCTCAGCACGTCGTAGCGGCCGGCCAGCAGGGGGACGAGCGCGGGGAGCGTGCCTCGGTGGCCCTCCTCGATCCGGCCCCGCTCCACCGCTTCCTCGACGGCGGGCCCCGGGTCCAGTCCGTCGAAGGAGGTGTACGGGTGCACGCCTTGGGCGACGGCCGGGAAGAGGGCGTCGCCGGTGCCCACGTCCAGCCAGCTCTCGGGCTCGCCGAACGGCAGCAGCGCGCGGGCGGCGGCCCGGTGGCGCCGTCGTCCGTGCCGGGCGGAGAAGACCCGTGCCGTCCGGTCCGCCGCGTCACGCTCGTAGAACTCCAGGCCCTCGGGGGTCAGCCGCGGGTTCTGGAAGCAGTGCCCGCACTCCCGGCACCGTTCGAGAACGAAGACGCCGGGCTTGTGCTGGAGCAGGTCGGTGGAGCGGAGCCGGACGCCGAGGCCGGTGGAGCCGCACCACGGGCAGTCGGGGCGGCGTCGCTCGTGGAAGTGGTCGGTGCCGCGGGCGAGTTCGGTCTGATACGCGGGGCGCCGTTCGGCGACGGTCCGCTCGGCGACGGTCTGCTCTGTGGGGGGCACAAACCGGAACGTAAGGGATCATGGCGACGGGTTCAACGACAGAGCGGAACCGGTGCGTCACGCGGCGGGACGTCCATGACCGGACGCGGACGCTGCCGGTACTGTTCGGCGAATGACGTCCCTCAATCTCGACGACTTCACCGACCTGATCGAGCGCCCCGACGGCGGTGTGCGCCGCGACGCCGAGGAGCGCAGGGAACGGCTCGTCGTGCCGCCCGGGGCGCTGGGCCGCCTCGACGAACTCGGCGAGTGGCTGGCGGCGGCGCAGGGCTCCGTACCGGTCCGGCCGATCGAGCGGCCCCGCGTCGTGCTGTTCGCGGGCGACCACGGGATCGCCGAACTGGGCGTGTCCGCACGGCCCGCCGGAAGTGCCGAGCGGCTGGTGCGCGCGGTCCTGGACGGCACGGCCCCCGTCGCCGTACTGGCCCGCCGCCTGGACGTGCCGATCCGGGTGGTCGACCTGGCGCTCGACTGCGACCGGGACACCCTCCCCGACGAGGTCGTACGCCACCGGGTGCGACGCGGCTCCGGGCGGATCGACGTCGAGGACGCGCTGACGCCCGACGAGGCCGAGGCCGCGTTCCGCAGCGGGATGGCCGTCGCCGACGAGGAGGCCGACTCCGGTACGGATCTGGTGGTGCTCGGCGATCTGAGCGTGGGCGGTACGACGGCGGCGGCGACGCTGATCGCGGCGCTGTGCGGCACCGACGCGTCCGTGGTGACCGGGCGCGGCGGCGAGACCATCGACGACCTGGCGTGGATGCGCAAGTGCGCGGCGGTACGGGACGCGCTGCGCCGGGCGCGGCCGGTACTCGGCGACCAGTTGCAGTTGCTCGCGGCGGTGGGCGGCGCCGACATCGCCGCCGCCACCGGGTTCCTGTTGCAGTGCGCGGTCCGTAAGACGCCGGTGGTCCTGGACGGTGTGGTGTCGGCGGCCTGCGCGATGGTGGCGCAGCGGGTCGCGTTCCGGGCGCCGGACTGGTGGCTGGCCGGACACAGCGGCGGGGAGCCCGCACAGGCGAAGGCCCTGGACCGGATGGCCCTGGAGCCCGTACTGGAGCAGGGCATCAAGGTCGGCGAGGGAGTCGGCGCGCTGCTCGCGCTGTCGCTGGTCCAGGCCGCCGCGGCCCTGTCGGCGGAGCTTCCCGAGCGCACGGACACCGACTCCGCCGAGGCCCGCAAGGCCGAGGAGGACGCGGAGGCCGAGGTCGGGGAGGACACGGCGGCAGGGGCGGGCGCAGAGGCGGGGGCAGAAGCGGAGACGGCGAAGTAGGACTCCGCCCGGACGGCGGACCGGCGGCACACCCAACTGCCCCATATGATCCCCCATCATGGGAGATGTCCGTACGGCCGTGGCGCAGACGCAGGAGCAGGACCGGGAAGAGGCCGTCCGGGACGGCACCCGGCCCCGCTCCACCGCCGCGTCACGGCGAGCCGCCGGGTTCGCGGTCTGGTACCTCCGGGCCGTCACCTTCATCAATCTCCTGAGCGCCGTCTGGGTCTCGCTGGGCCAGGACCTGCGGCGGCACAACCAGGAGAATCTGTTCACGCCGTATCTGCTGACCGCCGGCTTCGCGTCCGGCGCGTTCACGATGTTCCTGGCGATCACGATGCGCCGCCGCAAGCGGGCCGCGTGGATCCTCAACCTCGTGGTGAGCGGCCTGTTCCTGCTGCTGTTCGCCTTCGCGATGGTCTTCCCGGAGATCCGCGGCTATGTCCAGAACTGGGTGTCGCTGCTGCTGACCGCCGCGTTCTTCCTCGCGCTCCTGGTGGGCCGCAGGGAGTTCTACGCCAAGGGTGACCGCTCCAACCCCCGGCTCGCGGCACTCGTCGCGGCCGGCGGACTGCTGGCGTCGTCCCTGTTCGCGACGCTCCTGGTCACCCTCACCAACCACGCCCACGACGAGTACCGCTCGACTTTCCTGGACCGCTGGCGCTACGGCACCCTGCGGCTGATCTCGGTCGCCGCGAACGACGACCACTACCCCGGTATCGCGACGCCGAACTGGGTCAATGTCGTCATCAACGTCATCAGCACCCTGCTCCTGCTCGCCGTCCTGTACGCCGCGTTCCGCTCCCGCCGCGCCGTCGACCCGCTCACCGAGGGCGACGAGGAACGGCTGCGGGCCCTGCTCGACCGGTTCGGCGACCGCGACTCGCTGGGGTACTTCGCGCTGCGCCGCGAGAAGAGCGTGGTGTGGTCGCCGACCGGCAAGGCGGCCGTGGTGTACCGCGTCGTCGGCGGGGTCTCGCTGGCGTCCGGCGATCCGATCGGCGACCCCGAGGCATGGCCGGGCGCGATCGGACCCTGGCTGGCCGAGGCCCGCGCGCACGGCTGGATCCCGGCCGTGATGGGCGCGAGCGAGGAGGCGGGCACGATCTACGCCCGGCACGGCCTGGACGCCCTCGAACTCGGCGACGAAGCGCTCGTCGAGACCGCCGACTTCACCCTCGACGGACGCGCGATGCGGACCGTGCGGCAGGCGTACAACCGGGTCAGGCGCGCCGGGTACCAGGTCCGTATCCGACGGCACGCCGACATCCCCGCCGACGAGATGCGGCTTCTGCTCACCCGCGCCGACGACTGGCGGGACGGCGCGACGGAACGGGGCTTCTCGATGGCGCTCGGCAGGCTCGGCGATCCGGCCGACGGACAGTGCGTGATGCTCGAATGCACCGATGGCACCGGCGAGTTGCGGGCCGTGCTGTCCTTCGTGCCATGGGGCCCGCAGGGGCTCTCGCTCGACCTGATGCGACGGGACCGGGACTCCGAGAACGGACTCATGGAGTTCATGGTCATCGAACTCCTCCAGCGCGCCGACGAGATCAAGATCACCCAGGTCTCACTCAACTTCGCGATGTTCCGTTCCGTCTTCGAACGTGGCTCGCGTCTCGGCGCGGGCCCGGTACTGCGGCTGTGGCGCTCCCTGCTGAGTTTCTTCTCGCGCTGGTGGCAGATCGAGTCGCTGTACCGAGCCAACGCCAAGTACCGGCCCATCTGGGAACCCCGGTTCCTGCTCTTCGAGAAGAGCGCGGACCTGCCTCGTATCGGCATCGCGTCCGCGCGCGCCGAGGGGTTCCTCGAAGCGCCGGGACTGCCGAAGTGGCTGCACCGCAAGCATCTGGAGTCACAGCGCGCACCCCGGGAGTCGCAAGGATGAGAACGCTCGCCCGTCTGGCACGCGCCGAGTGGGGGCCCCTGTGGGCGGCCGTGCGGGACGGGCTCGCGGAGCGCGGCTGGCGGGCCGCGCCGATGACGCTCACGGCGGTCTGTCTGACCGCGCTGTTCCAGTTCGTGCAGAACCAGTCGTGGGGCTTCCAGTTCATCCAGAACCTCGGCTCCGTACGTTCCGAGGAACCGCTCTGGCTCGCCCTGCTGCGCACCCCGCTCTCCCTGTTCGTGCCCGCGCTCGATCTGCCGGTGTGGGGCGCGCTCGCCCAGATCCTGCTGGTGTTCGGGCTCGCCGAGATCTGCCTCGGCTGGTGGCGCACCCTCGTCATCGGCTACGCCGCCACCCTCGCCGGCACGCTCTACGCGCGCGTGGGCATCGCGCTCGGCCCCGACGGCTTCCTCGGACTGCCCGCGTCGGACGCCCAGATCGTCGACACCGGCCCGTCCGCCGCCGTCGTCGGACTCGCCGTCTTCCTCGCCTGGCACTACCGCGCCTATGTCACCGGGGCCGCCGTCGTCGCCGCGATGATCGGCGAGGTGATCCTCAAGAACAACCTCGCGGGCAAGGAGCATCTCGCGGCCATCCTCGCCGCGTTCTCCCTGATCGCGCTGTCGGCGGCCCGGCAGCACCAGGCCGCCGGGGGCGCGCTAGCCTGCGGGCGATGTCCGAGAGCGAGAGCGCGCCCCCGTCCGCGGCGCCGGGATGGCACGGGCCGAGGTTCGCCTTCGGCACGCTGACCGCGCTGCCCGTACGGGTGACCCGCTGGGACCGGGACGCCGCCCGCGCGGGGATGCTGTGGGCGCCGGTCGCCGGGCTCGTCGTCGGACTGTGCGCCGCCGCGCTCGGCGGACTCCTCCTACTGCTCGGCGCGGGCGCCCCGCTCGCCGCCGTCGCCACCGTCGCCGTACCCGCCGTGCTCACCCGGGGGCTGCACCTCGACGGCCTCGCCGACACCGCCGACGGACTCGGCAGCGGCAGACCGGCCGCCGACGCGCTGCGGATCATGCGGCAGTCCGACATCGGCCCCTTCGGTGTCGTCACGCTCGTCCTCGTCCTGCTCGCCCAAGTCGCCGCCCTCAGCGGCCTGTACGCCGACTCCTGGGCGCGCGGCGCCGTCGCCGCCGCGCTCTGCGGCGTCGCCGCCCGCCTGGCGCTGACCCTCGCGGCCCGCAGTGGCGTACCGCCCGCGCGGCCCGAGGGACTGGGCGCCGCCGTCGCGGGAACCGTGCCCAGGAGGGCCGCGCTCCTGGTGGCGATTGGCGCGGTGGGCGTCGCGGCGGGCGCGGGCGCGCTGTTCGGCGCGAGTGACGCCGTGCGCTGCGCCGCCGCCGTACTCGTCGCGTGCGCGGCGGCCGAACTCCTGCTGCGGCACTGCGTCCGCAGGCTCGGAGGAATCACCGGAGATGTGTTCGGGGCCCTCGCCGAGACCGCGGCGACCGTCGCGCTCATCGTGCTCACGCTGGGTGGATGACACGGCCCCGTCCGGGCCCGCGCCCCGCCCGCCCCGCCCGTGCGCCCCTGGGCGCCCGCACCGGTGGACCACGACGGTGTCACTGAGCGTAGGCTCCGGGGTGGCACTCTTCCGGCCCGGTCCACGAAGCTCGGGTCGGGCCCGGTCGAGCCCATCCGCCCTCGGCCATGAACTCAACGGAAGCGAGAATTCACCACCGTGACTGCTCTCACTCTCAGCACCGCCGCGGCGTCCAGCCTGCGTGCCGACGCGATCGTCGTCGGTGTCGCCAAGGGCCCCAAGGGCGGTAGCGGACTCGTCGTCGCACCGGGCGCCGAGGCCGTGGACAAGGCGTTCGACGGAAAGCTCGCGGCCGTCCTGGAGACCCTCGGCGCCACCGGCGGCGAGGGCGAGGTGACCAAACTCCCCTCACCGTCCGGCCTGAAGGCACCGGTGGTGCTGGCGGTCGGGCTCGGCGCGGTACCCGAGAAGGACGAGAACTACCTCGCCGAGTCGCTGCGCGTGGCCTCCGGTGTCGCGGCCCGCGCGCTGAACGGCGCGAAGAAGGCCGCGTACGCACTGCCCCTCGCCGACGCGGAGGCCACCGCCGCCGTCGCCGAGGGCGCCCTGCTCGGCGCGTACTCCTTCGACGCGTACAAGGAGAACGGCAAGGACGCCAAGAACGGCAAGAGCCCCCTCGCCGAGATCGCCCTGACCGGCGGCAAGCCCCGCGACAAGGCGCACAAGGCGGCCGTCGAGCGGGCCGTCGCGGTCACCGAGGAACTGAACCGCGCCCGCGACCTGGTCAACACCCCGCCCAACGACCTCGACCCGGAGGCGTTCGCGGCGGTCGCCGCCGGCGCGGCCAAGGAACACGGCATCAAGATCCAGGTCCTGGACGAGAAGGCGCTCGCCAAGGGCGGCTTCGGCGGCATCCTCGGCGTCGGCGCCGGCTCCGCCGCGACCCCGCGTCTGGTGAAGCTCTCGTACACGCACGCCAAGGCCACCAAGCACCTCGCGTACGTCGGCAAGGGCATCACCTACGACTCGGGCGGCATCTCCCTCAAGCCGGCCGGGCACAACGAGACGATGAAGTGCGACATGAGCGGTGCCGCCGCCGTGTTCGCCGCGGTCGTCGCCGCCGCCCGGCTCGGCCTTCAGGTCAATGTCACCGGCTGGCTCGCGCTCGCCGAGAACATGCCGTCGGGTTCCGCGACCCGCCCCGGTGACGTGCTGCGCATGTACTCGGGCAAGACCGTCGAGGTCCTCAACACCGACGCCGAGGGCCGGCTCGTACTCGCCGACGCGCTCGCCAAGGCGTCCGAGGACAAGCCGGACGCGATCATCGACGTGGCGACCCTCACCGGCGCGATGGTGCTCGCCCTGGGCAGCCGCACCTTCGGGATCATGGCCAACGACGAGGCGTTCCGCACCTCGCTGCACGAGATCGCCGAGGAGGTCGGCGAGCCGTCCTGGCCGATGCCGCTCCCGGACCACCTGCGCAAGGGCATGGACTCGCCGACCGCGGACATCGCGAACATGGGCGAGCGGATGGGCAGCGGCCTGGTCGCCGGTCTGTTCCTCCAGGAGTTCGTCGCCGACGGGATCGTCTGGGCACACCTCGACATCGCGGGCCCCGCGTTCAACGAGCAGGGTGCTTTCGGTTACACCCCCAAGGGCGGCACCGGCTCCGCGGTGCGCACCCTGGTACGTCTCGCCGAGCGCACCGCCGTGGGTGACCTGGGCTGACGTCCCTTCGCAAGGTGGCTGACGCCCCTCCCCCACGTAACGGCCCCGGGTCCTTGATCCGGGGCCGTACGCGTAGGGCGTACGTCGCACTCGACGGCCCGGCGTCCCGGCTGCGGCCGAGTAGTGCGAAGATGGGTTCTCGGCAGGACAGGGCCCCCACCACAGGGCCGAAGACAGAGCGGCCGAATACCAGCCGACCGACCGGTCGACCCCCCGGAAATGGGGCCCGGCGCCCGGCGCACATGCATGGAGGACGTGACGTGGCGAACGACGCCAGCACCGTTTTCGACCTAGTGATCCTCGGCGGCGGTAGCGGCGGTTACGCCGCGGCCCTGCGTGCCTCGCAGCTGGGCCTGGACGTCGCCCTGATCGAGAAGAACAAGCTGGGCGGCACCTGCCTGCACAACGGATGCATCCCGACGAAGGCCCTGCTGCACGCCGGCGAGATCGCCGACCAGGCACGTGAGGCCGACCAGTTCGGTGTCCTCACGACGTTCCAGGGCATCGACATCAAGGGCGTCCACAAGTACAAGGACGACGTCATCGCGGGTCTGTACAAGGGCCTCCAGGGCCTGGTCGCCTCGCGCAAGGTGACGTACATCGAGGGCGAGGGCCGGCTGTCGTCGCCGACCTCCGTCGATGTGAACGGGCAGCGGATCCAGGGCCGCCACATCCTGCTGGCGACGGGCTCCGTGCCCAAGTCGCTGCCGGGTCTGGAGATCGACGGCAACCGGATCATCTCCTCGGACCACGCGCTGGTCCTGGACCGGGTCCCGCAGTCCGCGATCATCCTGGGCGGTGGCGTCATCGGCGTCGAGTTCGCCTCGGCGTGGAAGTCCTTCGGCACCGACGTCACCGTCGTCGAGGGCCTGAAGCACCTGGTGCCCGTCGAGGACGAGAACAGCTCCAAGCTCCTGGAGCGCGCCTTCCGCAAGCGCGGCATCAAGTTCAACCTCGGCACCTTCTTCGACAAGGCGGAGTACACGCAGGACGGTGTCCGCGTGACCCTCGCCGACGGCAAGGTCTTCGAGGCCGAGGTGCTGCTCGTCGCGATCGGCCGCGGCCCGGTCTCGGCCGGTCTCGGGTACGAGGAGCAGGGCGTCGCGATGGACCGCGGCTATGTCCTGGTCGACGAGTACATGCAGACCAATGTGCCGACCGTCTCGGCCGTCGGTGACCTGGTCCCGACGCTCCAGCTCGCGCATGTCGGCTTCGCCGAGGGCATCCTCGTCGCCGAGCGCCTGGCCGGTCTCAAGACCGTCCCGATCGACTACGACGGCGTGCCCCGGGTGACGTACTGCCACCCCGAGGTCGCGTCGGTCGGCATCACCGAGGCCAAGGCCAAGGAGATCTACGGTGCGGACAAGGTCGTCGCCCTGAAGTACAACCTCGCGGGCAACGGCAAGAGCAAGATCCTGAAGACCGCGGGCGAGATCAAGCTCGTCCAGGTCAAGGACGGTGCGGTGGTCGGTGTCCACATGGTCGGCGACCGCATGGGCGAGCAGGTCGGTGAGGCCCAGCTGATCTACAACTGGGAGGCGCTGCCCGCCGAGGTCGCCCAGCTCATCCACGCTCACCCGACGCAGAACGAGGCGCTCGGCGAGGCCCACCTGGCCCTGGCCGGCAAGCCCCTCCACTCCCACGACTGACCTTCAGTCTCCGGGCGCGACGACCACAGACTTCCGCACTTTTCGTAAGGAGCAACCGAAACCATGGCGGTTTCCGTATCCCTTCCGGCGCTCGGTGAGAGTGTCACCGAGGGCACTGTCACCCGCTGGCTGAAGGCCGAGGGCGAGCGCGTCGAACTCGACGAGCCGCTGCTTGAGGTGTCGACCGACAAGGTCGACACCGAGATCCCGTCGCCCGCCGCCGGCATCCTGTCCTCCATCAAGGTCGCCGAGGACGAGACGGTCGAGGTCGGTTCCGAACTCGCCGTCATCGACGACGGCACGGGTGCTCCGGCGCCCGCTCCGGCCCCCGCCGCCGCCGAGGTCCCGGCTCCGGCCGCGCCCGCCGCGCCGGCTCCGGCCGCCCAGGTCCCCGCCCCTGCCCCGGCGGCTCCCGCCGCTCCGGCCGGTGGCGCGGCGCAGGGCACCGATGTGGTCCTTCCGGCGCTCGGTGAGAGCGTCACCGAGGGCACCGTCACCCGCTGGCTGAAGGAGGTCGGCGACTCCGTCGACGCCGACGAGCCGCTGCTTGAGGTCTCCACCGACAAGGTCGACACCGAGATCCCGGCCCCGGCGTCGGGTGTTCTCCTGGAGATCGTCGTCGCCGAGGACGAGACCGCCGAGGTGGGCGCCAAGCTGGCCGTGATCGGTGCCCCGGGTGCCGCTCCGGCCGCCGCTCCGGCCCCGGCTCCCGCGGCCCCCGCCGCGGCTCCGGCTCCGGCACCGGCACCCACTCCGGCACCGGCTCCGGCACCGGCACCCACTCCGGCACCGGCTCCGGCGCCTACCCCGGCACCGGCTCCCGTAGCCGCTCCCGCCCCCGCTCCGGCTCCCGTGGCCGCCCCCGCACCGGCGGCCCCCGTGGCTGCCGCGCCCGTCGCTCCGGCTCCGGCCGCCGCGCAGGCCGTGGACGAGGGCGCGTACGTGACCCCGCTGGTGCGCAAGCTCGCCACCGAGCACGGTGTCGACCTCGCGGCCGTCAGGGGTACGGGCGTCGGTGGGCGGATCCGTAAGCAGGACGTCATCGCCGCCGCCGAGGCCGCGAAGGCAGCGGCTGCCGCTCCGGCTCCCGCCGCCGCCGCTGCTCCGGCCATCGCCAAGAAGGCTCCGGCCCTTGAGGTGTCCCCGCTGCGCGGTCAGACGGTCAAGATGACGCGGATGCGCAAGGTCATCGGCGACAACATGATGAAGGCCCTGCACTCGCAGGCCCAGCTGACCACGGTCGTCGAGGTCGACATCACCAAGCTGATGCGGCTGCGCGAGCAGGCCAAGGGCGACTTCGCCGCGCGTGAGGGCGTCAAGCTGTCCCCGATGCCGTTCTTCGTGAAGGCGGCGGCCCAGGCGCTGAAGGCCCACCCGGTCATCAACGCCCGGATCAACGCGGACGAGGGCACCATCACGTACTTCGACTCGGAGAACATCGGCATCGCCGTGGACTCCGAGAAGGGTCTGATGACGCCGGTCATCAAGGGTGCGGGCGACCTGAACATCGCCGGTATCTCGAAGGCGACCGCCGAGCTGGCCGGCAAGGTCCGGGGCAACAAGATCACCCCCGACGAGCTGTCCGGGGCGACCTTCACGATCAGCAACACCGGTTCGCGTGGCGCCCTGTTCGACACGGTCATCGTGCCGCCGAACCAGGTCGCGATCCTGGGCATCGGTGCCACGGTGAAGCGTCCGGCGGTCATCGAGACGCCCGACGGCACCGTGATCGGTGTCCGGGACATGACGTACCTGTCGCTCTCCTACGACCACCGTCTGGTGGACGGCGCGGACGCCGCCCGTTACCTGACGACGGTCAAGGCGATTCTGGAGGCCGGCGAGTTCGAGGTCGAGCTGGGCCTGTAAGGCTCGCCACACCTGGGTGAACGCCCCCGTCCGGAGCATGTCCGGGCGGGGGCGCGGCCGTATTGTCTATAGGTCACGCCCTTGGGGTCACCAGGACGCCCTGCCGAAGGAGCACCGCATGACCGCGCCCGTCGTCCACTCGCTGCGCGAACAGATCCGCGAGCACATCGTGGAGGGGATCGTCAGCGGGCGCTGGAAGCCGGGTGAGCGGATCGTGGAGCGGCGGATCGCGACCGAGCTGGCGGTCAGCCAGACGCCGGTGCGGGAGGCGTTGCGGGAGCTGGAGTCGCTGCGGCTGATCGAGTCGGCGCCGAACAAGGGCGTGCGGGTACGGAATCTGACGGCGGCCGATCTGGAGGAGAGCTATCCGGTACGGGCCGGGCTCGAAGCGATCGCGGCGGAGCTGGCGGCGGATCGGCTGGCTGATGACTGCTCGGCCCTGGAACCGCATGTGGCGGCGCTGTACGAGGCCGACCGGCTGTCGGACGGAACAGGGCAGGTACGGCACACGGTCGCCTTCCACCGGGAACTGGTCCGGGCCGCGGGCAACAGCGTCCTCCTGCACACCTGGGAGGGCCTGGGCATCGAGGTCTTCACGGCCCTGTCGATCCGCTGGCTCGGAACGGTCCAGCAGTCGTACGCGGAGGAACACGAGGCCCTACTAGCAGCCTTCAAGTCCCGCGACCCAGCCATCGCAGACCTGGTGAAGTCCCACGTCCTGGGCTGCGCCCCACGCCCCGACTCCACCGCGTCGCTGTAGACCGGACGGGACCCGGACCGTGGGCCGAGGGTGCCTCGGCTTCCGTTGCTCGGTGGGCACTCGGTGCCTGCGAAGTAGGCACTCCGTGCCGACTTTGGGTATCCGCGCACCTTTTACCCTTCTCCCCTTTGATCGATCATCGATCAGGGAGTTACAGTCCCCGATGGACTCTCACCCAGAGTCCACGCCCTGTCCTGCCAAAGACCTAGGGCACCCGAACCCTTGCCGATGAGGGCACCCCCTTCGACTCCGGAAGGCGGCGACATGACCGACCCCGCAGCAATCCAGCCGAGCGAGCTGGACCAGCTCCCGGACCGCGACCCCGAGGAGACCGGCGAATGGCTGGCCTCCCTGGACGCCGTCACCCAGGCGGCCGGGCCGCACCGTGCCGCGTACCTGATGCGCCGCACCCTGGAGCGCGCCGAGGGCGCGGGGCTTGCGCTGCCCAAGTTGCTGGAGACGGACTACGTCAACAGCATCCCGACCGCCGCTGAGCCCGCCCCCGAGGGTGACGAGGCCCTGGAGCGGCGGATCACCGCGTGGAACCGCTGGAACGCGGCGGCCATGGTCACCCGTGGCAGCAAGCACGGCGTCGGCGGCCACATCGCCACCTTCGCGTCGGCCGCCTGGCTCTACGAGACCGGCTTCAACCACTTCTTCCGCGGCAAGGAGGGCGACGGCTCCGGCGACCAGCTCTACATCCAGGGCCACGCGTCGCCCGGTATCTACGCCCGCGCCTTCCTCGACGGCCGGCTGACCGAGACGCACCTCGACAACTTCCGTCAGGAGGCCGGCGGTCAGGGCCTGCCCTCCTATCCGCACCCCCGTCGTCTGCCGTGGCTGTGGGAGTTCCCGACCGTCTCGATGGGGCTCGGCCCACTCTCCGCGATCTACCAGGCCCGGTTCAACCGGTATCTGACCAGCCGCGGCATCAAGGACGTCTCGCAGTCGCACGTATGGGCGTTCCTCGGCGACGGCGAGATGGACGAGCCGGAGGCCACCGCGGCGATCGGGCTCGCCGCCCGTGAGGGCCTGGACAACCTGACCTTCGTCATCAACTGCAACCTCCAGCGCCTCGACGGCCCGGTCCGCGCGAACTTCAAGATCGTGCAGGAGCTGGAGGCCCAGTTCCGCGGCGCCGGCTGGAACGTCGTCAAGTCGCTCTGGGGTTCCGCCTGGGACGAGTTGCTGCGGCTCGACACCACCGGCGCCCTGGTCCGCCGCCTCCGCGAGGTGCCGGACGCCCAGGTGCAGACGTACCAGACGCGTGACGCCGCGTACATCCGGCAGGACTTCTTCGGGAAGGACCCGGCGCTCGTCGAGCTGGCGAAGCTGCTGAGCGACGACAAGATCCTGGAGTGTTTCCACGTCTCGCGCGGTGGCCACGAGCCGCGGAAGGTGTACGCGGCCTACCGTGCCGCGCTCGCCCACAAGGGCGGGCCGACCGTGATCCTCGCGCAGACGGTGAAGGGCTTCACGCTGGGCTCCGGCTTCGCGTCGAAGAACGCCAACCACCAGATGAAGAAGCTCACGGTGGACGAGTTCAAGAGCATGCGTGATCTCCTTGAACTGCCCATCTCCGACAGCCAGTTCGTCGATGGTGTGGTGCCGTACGGCCATCCCGGCGCCGACTCGCCCGAGGTGCGCTACCTCCAGGAGCGCCGCGCCGCGCTCGGCGGCCCGGCACCGGCCCGCCGTACGCACGCCGTCGCCCCGCTGCCCGCGCCCGCCGACAAGGCGTTCACCTCGTTCGACAAGGGTTCCGGTACGCAGTCGATCGCGACGACCATGGCGTTCGTACGGCTCGTCAAGGATCTGGTACGGGACAAGCAGACCGGCCGCCGCTGGGTGCCGATCGTCCCGGACGAGGCCCGTACCTTCGGTATGGAGTCGCTGTTCCCGTCGCTCGGCATCTACTCGCCGAAGGGTCAGACGTACGAGCCGGTCGACCGTGACCAGCTGATGTACTACCGCGAGGCCGAGGACGGCCAGATCCTCAACGAGGGGATCACCGAGGCCGGTTCGATGGCGGACTTCATCGCCGCGTCCAGCGCGTACGCCACGCACGGCGAGCCGATGATCCCGTTCTACATCTTCTACTCGATGTTCGGCTGGCAGCGCACGGCCGACCAGATGTGGCAGCTCGGCGACCAGCTCGGCCGCGGCTTCCTGGTCGGCGCCACGGCCGGCCGGACCACGCTGACCGGTGAGGGCCTCCAGCACGCGGACGGCCACTCACCGGTGATCGCCGCGACCAACCCGGCGGCCCTGTCGTACGACCCGGCGTTCGCGTACGAGATCGCGGCGATCGTCAAGGAGGGGCTGCGCCGGATGTACGGCGAGGCGGCCCCGGGCGAGGACCAGGACGTCTTCTACTACCTGACCGTCTACAACGAGCCGATGCCGCAGCCCGCGAAGCCCGCCGGCGTCGACGAGGGCATCGTGAAGGGCCTGTACCGCTTCAACACGGCCGAGTCGGCGGGTCTGACCCTCCCGGCGAACGCCTCGCGGATCCAGCTCATCGGCTCCGGTACGGCGATCCACTGGACGCTTCAGGCGCAGCGGTTGCTCGCCGAGGAGTGGGGCGTGGGCGCCGACGTGTGGTCGGCGACGTCCTGGACGGAGCTGCGCAGGGACGCCCTGGAGGCGGACGCGGCGCTGCTGCGGGGCGAGGACCGGGTGCCGTACGTCCGCAGGGCGCTCGCCGGTGCCGACGGTCCCGTGCTCGCGGTCAGCGACTACATGCGGCAGGTGCCGGACCAGATCGCGCAGTGGGTCGAGCAGGACTGGACCTCGCTCGGCGCGGACGGCTTCGGTCTCTCCGACACCCGCGACGCGGCCCGCCGGCACTTCGGTGTCGACGCGCGGTCGATCGTGGTGGCGGCGCTGGCGCAGCTCGCGCGGCGCGGCGAGGTTCCGGCGTCGGCGGTGAAGGAGGCCCGGGAGCGCTACGGCCTGTAGACCTGCGGAGACATGGGCGGGGCGTGACGGTGGATACCGTCACGCCCCGTCGCATGTCCGCCTCCCGTGCCCGTCCCGGCATCATGGGCGCATGCGCGCTGCCCGGCTGATCAAGATGGTTCTCCTGCTCCAGTCCCGCCCGTCGATGACGGCGGCCGAGCTGGCCCGGGAGCTGGAGGTCTCCGAGCGGACCGTCACACGGGACGCGCAGGCCCTGTCGGAGGCGGGTGTCCCGGTGTACGCGGACCGGGGCCGCACCGGTGGTTACCGGCTGATCGGCGGCTACCGCACCCGGCTGACGGGCCTGGCGCGCGGCGAGGCGGAGGCGCTGTTCCTGTCCGGGGTGCCGGGCGCGCTGCGCGAGATGGGCCTTCAGGACACGGCGTCGGCGGCCCGGCTGAAGGTGTCGGCCGCGCTGCTTCCGTCGATGCAGAGCGCCTCACGGACGGCGGCGCAGCGGTTCCATCTGGACGCGCCGGGCTGGTTCCACGAGCCACCCCCGCCCGAACTGCTGCCGGCGGTCGCGGACGCGGTCTGGGACGACCGGCGGATCACCGCGCGCTACCGGCGGCCGGGCAGCGGCGGTGAGGTGGAGCGGGAGGTGGAGCGCGATCTTGAGCCGTACGGGCTCGTCCTGAAGGCCGGGATCTGGTACCTGTGCGCCCGCGTAGAGTCCGGCACCTACCGGGTGTACCGCATCGACCGGTTCACGGACGTCACGGCCGGCGAGACCCGCTTCGAGCGGGACCCCGAGTTCGGTCTGCCGGAGTTCTGGGAGGAGCGGGCGGAGCAGTTCGCGCGGGCGATCCTGCGGACGGCCGTGGTCGTACGGCTGTCCGGGGCGGGCGCGCGGCAGTTGCGGCACGCGGTCGGGCGGGCACCCGCCGAGGAGGCGCTGGACGCGGCCGGGCCGCCGGACGGCGAGGGCCGGGTCACGGTGACCGTGGCGGTCGAGTCGGAGGACGTCGCGTACACCCAACTGCTCACGCTGGGACCGGAGGTGGAGGTCCTCGAACCGACCGGGCTCCGCACCCGCTTCACGGAGGCGGCGACCCGGACGGCCCGTCTGTATGAGTGACCCGAGGTGAGTGGCTACCGGTGAGTGGCTACCGGTGGTCGGCTACCGGTGGTCGGCCAGGTTCGGGGTCTCTCCCGCGCGTTCGGCGAGCATGTAGCCCCAGATGTCCGGGCGGCTGCCGTCCGCGTCGGTGATTCCGTACTCACGGGCGAGTTGCCCGCTGTCGAGGGACGTGCCGTTCCAGCGGGCCCTGTCCGGATCGGTGGCGAGGGCGGCGACGCCACGGGCCAGGTACAGCGGGGACTCGGACAGCGCCCAGTGCTGCTGCTTGTCGATGCCTTCGCGCCAGGTGTCCTCGGTGAGTCCGAAGTGGTCGAGCATCTCCTCGGAGCGGATGAATCCGGGGGTGACCGCGACGGCCGTACCGCCCACGGTCTTCAGTTCCTCGCCGAGGGCGTAGGCCATCCGGATCGGCAGGTTCTTGGTGAGGTCGTAGTAGAAGTTCTCGCGGAAGTCCTGGTTGCTCCTGGCGGTGCCGTCTGTGACCTCGATGACCAGGCCGCCGGGGCGCCGCACCAGCAGGGGCAGGGCGACGCTGCTGGTGATGATGTGGGTCCTGGTCCCCAGGTCGATCATCCGCAGCCCGCGCTCCAGGTCGATGTCCCACATCCGGGTGTCGAAGTCGAGCAGATGGTTGCCGCCCCAGACGTCGTTGACGAGGACGTCGAGCCGGCCGTGGTCCCGGTCGATCCGGGCGACCAGGGCCCGTACCTGTCCGACGTCGAGATGGTCGGTCGGTACGGCGATGCCGGCGCCCTCGGTGCCCGCCGCCGCGTCGACCAGTTCGGCGGTCTCCTCGATGGTCTCGGTGGCCCGGCCCATCTCACTGACCTGGGTACGGGTGGTGCGTCCTGTGACGTAGACGGTGGCGCCGGCGCGGCCCAGTTCGACGGCGAGGGCACGACCCGCGCCGCGCGTCGCGCCCGCGACGAGGGCGACCTTTCCCTGAAGGGCTGTCTTGTCCACGTGAGGGGATGTGTTGTTCATACGGGTGATGGTGCCGCCGAACCCCGACATCCTCTGTCCGGCTTTCCGTACGACCTCCGGGCTTTCCGCGGGCATGTGCGCGCATAACGAAACAGGGGTGCATCCGGGGTACTCGGCGTGCGGGTACCTGTCCGAAGGCCGATGCTGGTCCCGTGATGGACGAGACGGAGTTCTGGGAGCTGATCGACAGCACCCGCGAGGCCGCCGACGGCGACCCCGAGGACCATGCCGAGCTGCTCGTCGACAAGCTGACGCAGGCCGACCCCGAGGCCGTGCTCGACTTCGCCCGTCACTTCGAGTCCCGGTACCGCCGCGCGTACCGCTGGGATCTGTGGGGCGCCGCCTGGGTGCTCCTGGACGGCGCCAGCGACGACGCCTTCGACTACTTCCGCTGCTGGCTGATCGGGCAGGGCCGCGAGGTCTTCGAGGGCGCCCTGCACGACCCGGACGCCCTCGCCGACCTCCTGGACGACTTCGACGAGGAGATCGACGGGGACGGCGAGGAACTGGGATATGCGGCCGACGAGGCGTACGAGACGCTCACCGGCACGATCGCGCCCGACCTCGGCATCCCGCCCGCGCCGGCGGAGCCGGAGGGCACGGCGATCGACTTCGAGAACGACCAGGAGTTGGCGGGGCGGTATCCGAAGCTGTGGGAGCGGTTCGGGGGGATGGGGGACTGAGGCGCGCGCGGACTGCGCTTGCAGGCTTACGCGCACACGCGATTACGCGCCTACGGGCTTGCGGGCTGACGCGCTGACGGACCTACAGGCTGCGGCCCATCATGACGTCGTCCACGTACGCGCCGCCCAGGTAGAACTCCTCGGGCTGCACCCCCTCGACCACGAAGCCCTCGGACTCGTACAGCTTGCGCGCGGGGGTGTTGTGCCCGAGTACCCGCAGAGTGATCCGGCGTGCGCCCTGGCGGCGGGCCTCGTCCAGGACCGCGCGGAGCAGTGCCCGGCCGACGCCGCTGCCGCGCGCCGTGTCGGCGACGGCGAGGCCCTGGATCTGGCGGACGTGTGCGTTCGACATGAGGGGGGTGGCGAAGCCGAGCCGGATGTAGCCGACGAGCCGGCCGTCGAGTTCGGCGACCAGATGGTCACGCGGGCCGTACCGATCGGTGAAGAACGGTTCGTAGGGCGGCTCGTCGGGCGGCTTCACGGCGTGCAGCGTGGACCAGGTCTCGCGGTCGAGACGGCCGAGCGCCTCGTCGTCGGCGGCCTGGGCGAAACGTATGTACGGATCCGGCATGAAGGTCATCGTACGGCGGACGCGGCGCCGCGCCCCGGGGTTTTCGGCGGGGCAGGATGGGGCCATGCAGCGCTCTCGTATCGCCATCACCGGCTCCGGCGGCCTCATCGGAACGGCACTCACCCGGTCACTGACCGCCGACGGGCACGAGGTGGTGCGGCTGGTGCGCCGCGCTCCGCGCGCGGCGGACGAGGTGCGCTGGGACCCGCTGCGGCGACGGATCGACACGGCGGGCCTCGCGGGGTGCGACGCCGTGGTGAACCTGGCGGGCGCCGGGGTCGGCGACCACCGCTGGACGGACTCGTACAAGCGCGAGATCCGCGACAGCCGGGTCCTGGGCACCGAGACCCTGGCGCGGGCGGTGGCCTCGCTCGACGTGGCGCCCCGGGTGTTCCTGAGCGGCAGCGCGGTCGGCTTCTACGGCGACACCGGCGACCGTGCGGTGGACGAGAGCGCGCCGGCGGGCGAGGGGTTCCTGCCGGCGCTGTGCCAGGAGTGGGAGGGCGCGGCGGGGGCGGTGTCCGAGGCGGGCGTACGGACGGTGTTCGCGCGCACCGGTCTCGTCGTGGCGCGCGAAGGCGGGGCGTGGCAGCGGTTGTTCCCGCTGTTCAAGGCGGGCCTGGGCGGGCGGCTCGGGGACGGCGGGCAGTACTGGAGTTTCATCGCGCTGCACGACGAGGTGGCCGCGCTGCGCCATCTCCTGGCTACGGAAACGCTGTCCGGGCCGGTCAACCTGACGGCGCCCGAGCCGCGGACGAACCGTGAGGTGACGGCGGCGATGGGGCGGGTCCTTGGCCGCCCGACGGTCTTCACGGCGCCGGCGCCGGTGCTGCGGGCCGTGCTCGGTGAGATGGCGGGCGATGTGCTGGGGAGCCAACGGGTGCTTCCGAAGCGGCTGTTGGAGTCGGGCTTCGCGTTCGCGTTTCCCGGGATCGAGGAGGCGTTGCGGGCGGCGCTGTAGGGCGGGCTGTGTCGTGCGGGCGGTACTTGCCGGCGGGGGCGTTGTGCGGGGGCCTATGAGGGGGCGTACGACGCTTGTGTGAGGGCGTGCGACGCGGGGTGGCGTGGTGTGCGACCGTCGTGCGTCCGTGCCCGGTCGGTGCGCGAGTGTCCCTGATCCGGTCGACTTCTACCCTCGTGCCGAACTCGGGTATTCCAGCCGCACGTTGAGGGCAAGAGGCCCCCAACAGCCGCGCGACCTCGGGAGGGGCACGTGCTTGAGCCCGCACGCCATGCGGACGTCGTCGTCGTGGGAGCCGGGGTCGCGGGACTCTCGGCCGCCAAGGAGCTGATCAGGGCGGGAGTAACGACCGTGGTCCTGGAGGGCGCCCCTTACGTGGGGGGCCGGATGTCGACCGAGAAGGTCGACGGCTTCCGGCTCGACCGCGTCGGACAGCTCCTGTCGACCGCGTATCCGGAACTGCGGCTCACACCGGGGCTCGAAGGGCTGGTGCTGCGGCCGTTCTCGTCCGGTGTGCTGGTCCACAGCGAGGGGCGGCATCACCGGGCCGGGGATCCGGGAGTCACGCGGCGCGCGAGGGGCGCACTCCGTGCCGCGCGCGCCCTGGCGAGCGCCCCTCGGGGGGCGCACGGGGTGCGGGGTACCGGGCGGTTCGGGGCGCAGGGCGCCGGGCCGTTGGGCGGGCCGATCGACCAGGCGCGGCTGGGCGCCGCGCTCGCGCGGCTCGCCGAGACTCCGGTGGAACGGCTGCTCGCGCGGCCGGAGTTACCGGCGGGGCGGGCCCTGCGGTCACGTGGCCTGCCCGCGCGTACGGTCGACGGGTTTCTGCGTCCGCTGCTGGCCGCGCTGCTGTGCGACCCGGATCTGACGACGTCGAGCCGCTGCGCGGACCTCGCGCTGCACGCCTTCGCGCGCGGACGTCTGTGCCTGCCGGAAGGGGGCGCGGACGCGGTACCCGAACTACTGGCGGCGGGCCTACCACCCGGAACGCTCCGAACCGGTGTACGCGCCACCTCCGTGTCGACCACGTCCGTGACCACAGCCGAACACGGCGAACTCCGATGCCGGGCCGTGCTGTTGGCGACGGACGCGCGGTCGGCGGCGGAACTGCTCCCCGGCCTGCGCGTACCGGACTTCCACCCGGTGACGATCCTGCACCACACGACCGACGAACCGCCGCCGCTGGCCGAGCCGGCGCTGCTGCTCGACGCGGACCGGTCGGGTCCGGTGGCCCATACGGCGGTGGTGAGCACCGTGGACCCGACCCGCGCCCCCGCCGGCCGCACCCTGGTGTCGTCAACGGTCCTGGGTACCCCGCCCCCCGCCCTGGACAAGGAGGTACGCGCCCATCTGGCCGCCCTCTACGGCACGTCCACATCAAGTTGGGAGCTACTGGCCACCCACCACACCCCGGAGGCGGTACCGGCGATGCGGGCACCGCACGATCTCCGCCGCCCGGTACGGGTCCTGTCGGGCCTGTACGTGTGCGGCGACCACCGGGACACCAGCACGGTGCAGGGCGCCCTCCACTCGGGCCGCCGAGCGGCCCGAGCCCTCTTGACGGACCTGGGAGCGAACACCGTCCGGCGGTCGGACGGGTTGCGTCCGGCGGCGTAACCCCTGGCCGGGGTGGACCGGAATACGACGGGGCCCTGCCGTCACGCCCCGAGGGGTGTGACGGCAGGGCCCCGGGATTCGGGCTGTCAGTCCTTGGCGACGTCGAAGCCGTCGACCAGCATCACGCTTCCGCCGGCCTTGGTCAGCGTCAGGGTGTGGACACCGCTTTTCAACTCGCCGCTCCGGAACAGGGTCTGTCGCACGTTGCGGCCGGTGGCCTGGGCGTCGACCGTTCCCTTGTCGACCCCGTCGAGCGTGACCTTGATGAGTCCCTTGTCGGTGTTGGTCTCGGTGAGGAAACCGATGGAGGTACCGGAGAAGGTGATCGTGACGGAGTCGCCGTCCCGGTTGGTGGAGTGGATGCCGTCCAGGTAGTCGCCGAGACCGCGGTGGCCGTCGGCCTGCCAGGAACCGGAGTAGGCCACGGAGAGCGCGTCGTCGTCGACCAGGTCGGAGTGAGGCTTGTAGCGACCCTTCGGTCCGGCGGCGGCGATGACGGATCGGGCGGCCGCGGGCCACGCCCCGTCGGTGACGACGGTGGCCTGTTCAAGGGTCATGTTGGTGCCGACGTCGAGGTACGCGGGGTTGTCCGAGTAGTTGTCGTGGATGTTGTTGTCGTGGATCGACTTGACCCACATACCGACCCAGTTCTTCCCGCCGAACCGCACCACGTTGTCGTGGGTGTTCCAGTAAGAGCTTCCCTCGTCGTGGTAGATCATGTTGTTGGTGTTGTTGCCCTCGGCGAGCACGTTCCCCGCCAGCACGGAGGTCATACCGCCGCCTTCACCCTGGCCACCGAGGGTGTAGATCGCTCCGCCGTCGTGGAGGACGCCCATGTGGTTGTGCACATGGTTGTTGAGGATCTGGTTGTCGCCCGCGTAGTTGGTGCCGTGCCTGCTGCTGATGCCCTGCAGGTACGGGGATGCCCAGCCCCAGCCCCAGCCCAGGGAGATTCCCGAGTACGGGGTGTAGCCGATCTCATTGCGGGAGAGCACCGCGTTACGGGTGTAGCCGGCCCAGATGCCGACCGCGTCCTGGTACTCCTGGCCGACGTGCGTAATGGTGTTGTGCGACAGCGTGTCACCCGAGGTCATCAGCGCGGTCTGGGTCTGGTAGTAGTCGTCGACCTCGCCGAGGGAGATCCCTCCGCCGGAGGTGTCGGTGATGCGACTGCCGGTGACGGTGGAGTCCTGCGTGCCGTCGGCAAGGTCGATGCCGGTGCCGCCCAGGTGCTGGAAGTTGCCGTCGGTGAACGTGATACGGCTGCCCCGGTGGACCTGCACCGCCGCCGGGATCCTGACCGGCTTGCGGGTGACGGGGTCCCACAGCACGCCTGCCTGGTTGTCGATGTAGCCGCTGGTGGACGGCTGGTTCCAGGTGGTGTACGCGAAGTCGACGCCCTTGAAGGTGATGTCGTGCACCGGCTCGAGAACGTCCGGGATCACTGTGAAGCCGTCGATCAGCATGTACGTACCCGACGTCTTGACCAGCTTGACGGTGTGCGTGCCCTTCGGCAGTCCGGTGACCGACGCCACTGCCTGCTGGGCCAGCCGGGGGTGTGGCTTGACGGTGGAGACACTGTCGGTCTTGACGTCGTCGACATAGACGTCGATGTCGCCCTGGTCCGGGTTGAGCTCGGACAGGACCTGCAGGCCGGTGCCTTCGAAGGTGAAGCTGACCGAGTTACCGTTGGCGGTGGCGTACTTCACGTCGTTGCCGAGATCACCGGCGATGCGGTTGCTGCTGAGTCCCCACGAGGACCCGGTGTAGACGGCCCGCTTGTCGTCGTTGTTCACCGGGGCGAGATGGCCGGGGGTGCCGGAGAGGTCCAGAAGCTGCTCCGTCACGGGCAGTTCGACATCGGCCGAGGCCAGGTCCTCGCCCGGCCGCGGGATGTAGTAGACCTGTCCGGCGGAGCTGTCGAGGTAGAACTGGCCCGGCTTGCTGAGCAGTTGGTACGCGTTCTCGATCCAGGAGACCCCGTTCAGCTTCGGCAGGCCCGAGCCGTTGAAGGGGAAGCCCACGTTGGGCACCTGGGTGTTGTTGTTGGCGAAGCAGTCGGGGTCGACGTTGAGGCTGGACCCTCCATTGCTCGTGCTCGTGATGCTCTGCAGCGGACAGCGCATGTGCTTCCACGCGTTGTTGTCGACGACCTCGACCTGGCTCTGGTTGGTGAACGAGGCGTACGACGCGTCATTGGTGGTGAAGGACGAGCCGGACAGGGTGAAGCCGGCGGGGTCCAGGGCGCCACGGGCCCGCCCAGCGCGTACACCGTCGACGAAGAGCTGACGGCTCTTCGTGCCCGCCGGGACGCTCGCGCGGTAGATGTTCTTGGCACTGTCGTGCAGGGCGAAGCCGGAGACCTTTTTCGCACCGCTGATCAGCGGAGTCTCACGGTGGTACGCGGCCCAGACCACCTGGTGACCGTTCTGACCGGAGTCCCGCGTCCCGAGCGACAGGGGCTCGGAGAGCCGGTAGGTACCCCCGCGGAGAGAGACGGTGATGTCACCGGACATCGTGGCGGTCTTCGAACGGACCAGGTCGCGCACGCCCGTCAGACTGCAGGGCGCGCTCTTGGTGCACTCGCTGCCCGAGCCCTCGGGCGAGGCGAAGAACTGGGAGTCGGGGGAATTTTTGGCCTGGGCGGGCAGGGCCGGGAATCCGAGCAGGACTCCGGCGGCGAGTGCGCCGGACAGACCTGCGATGTGCCATCGTCTGGCCATGCGTGACCTCCGTGTCGTGGCCGAGGCGGGAGAGAACTGAGGGTGCCGACAGGGAGGCGGCGTGGGTTCCGCGTCCCATGAAATCCCCGCCACACGCCAGCAATCATCGGATGTATGGCTGGAATCGCGCACACGCTACAGCGCCCTGGCCTTTTCGAGAAGGGTGCACACAATGAATCATCCGATGTACCCGACCATCGGCAGCCTCACTCCCGAGGATGGCCCAAGGAGTGACCGCACGGCCGAGGGCCGCCATCTCCTCCTGGAGACGGCGGCCCTCGTTGTCCTGCTCGGGCAGAGCGCCCGGCGTCACCGCATCTTGGGCCCACCCCGGGGCATCCGCATCCCCTTGGGCATCGGGCCCTTCGGTCCCGTTCTCGAAGGTTGCCTATCCGTTCACTCTGAGTGTGGGGCCCTGACCTGCGGTGTTCCAGCGAAAGTGGCCCCCGCACTCCGGCGGGGGCTCCTTTGCGCGGCTGATCAGCCCTTCGTCCACTCCACGAAGACACCCCAGATGGAGTCAGAGAGGAACAGTATGGGCCCGTCTGGGACCTTGCTGTCCCTGACCGGTACGACCCCCGGGCGGTCGGCGACCTCCACACAGTTGGCGTCGCCCCCATTGCTGTAACTGGACTTCCGCCACACGGTGGCGGAGAGGTCGGGTGTGCCGTTCATGATGTGCTTTCCTCCAAGACTCGCTCAATGAAGCGCAGCGACTCGGGTGGGCTCAGAGCCAGATCCCTGAGCCGATCGTAGGACAGTCGTGCCGCCGCAACCTCCTCCGAGTCCGTAATCAGCTCGCCGCTCTTGCTGCCCTCCAGGTAGGCAACGCCGCTGCCGTCTGACATCCACAGCAGAGACAGCGACCCACCCATCAGGTCGTGGACGCCAGCCGCGAACGTAAGTACCTGGATCACAATGTTTGGTGTCTGCGCGGCATCTATGAGCCGGGCGAGTTGGCCGTGCCAGATCTTGAGGTCGCTCGTCGGCCTGCGCAGCGCGGATTCGTCCAGGATGATTCGGATGCTTGGCGGGGGGTCGCGGCGCAACAACTCCTGTCGGCCGACACGGGCCAAGACCTGTTCCTCAAGTGCATCAGAGTCGCCGAGTTCCGAGGACAACACCACGCGCGCGTAGTCCTCAGTCTGAAGCAGGCCAGGAATAGCGACCATGTATTTGTGCATGATCACAGCTTTGGCCTCGTACTGCATGAAGGGTTGGTACTGGGTGCGGAAGGCTTCAGCGCGGGCCAACTTCCAGAGACTGACGAGGAGGTCCCCCGTGTCGTAGGCACGGTCGAGGGACTCCATCACTGGCATACCGGGGAAGCGCTCGCCCGACTCAACGCGGCATAGGTAGCTGCGATCGTACTTGGTGTCTTCATGTAGTTGGGCCAAGCTCTTACCTGACCGCTCCCGTAAGCGCTTCAGCTCGCGAGTCAAGACGGCCCGTGCTGACTCGTCTTCAAGGTCTCGGGACGCTTTCTCAGTCATCCATCACCCCTCCTTGTTGTCCTGCAACTAGGCAACGGGACACCCCTGTTCAGGCTACTCGCACTAGGTCCACGGTGGAGAACACACAGTGACGAGACCTTGGTAGAGGTGAGGCGTATGGAGCCGGTCGAGAGCCGCAAGCCTGCGGTGGAGACGGGAACCGTCCCTGAACGAGGGGCGCTGGTGTACGACCAGGCAATGCGGAAGGTCGGGGAGTTTCAGGACCGGGCTGGGCCGTACGTCATGCTGCGGCCGGTGGGCGGCGGTAAGGAGTGGGAAGCCGACCCGGCTCGCATCCGCTTAGCCACCCTTACCGAAAGGCTCAGCGCGAGTGTGAAAGCCGCCAACCAGCGGGCGGAGCGTGGCGTATGAGTACGCGTTCGGTTTTCCGTCACGAGCGTTGGACTCTGGAGCCCGACCGTGAGCCGGACGCGGAAGCGACCACGTACGCGATGGAGTGTGCGGTGTGTGAGGCGTCCTCGGAAGCTGGTGAGGACTTCGCTGATCCGCAGAGTTGGGTGCTGGAGCACAGTGGGCGGAACCCGTCCCATCACTCGTACCGGGAGATCATCACGCGCCCGTGGCGTACGTGGCGGCACGCGGCACGCGTCAGGTGGGGGTTCGACGTGGGCGACGTCGTGTGGGACGAGGGCGTGCGGCGCCGGGGTGTCGTGACCGTCCGCAATGGCGGATCTGTCCGGCTGACCGGCGACTCGGCGCAGGAGTGGGTGGCCGGCGCCGAGTCGGTGGCGACCTACCCGACCGATCTCGACCCCGACTGTCCGGCCGGCGCCGTGGCGGTGCTGGTGGGACCCCGCGAGGTCCAACTGGACGACCGCGTCCGCGTGCAAGGCCGGGTCTACGAGGTGCGCGAGATCCAACCCATGATCGGCACCTGCCGAATTCTGAGTCTGCTGGGCCATGGGGACTGGACGATGACCCGGCCCCGCATCGTCTACCGGCTCCACACCCAACTGGCCACGTCATGAGTGAGAGTAAGGCGGAGACACACATGGAGCGGTGTACGAGTCGGTACCTGCCCTCTCCCCAGATGCGGGCCACGGCGTGCCGGATGGCGGGCGAGGATCCGGACACCGCCCTCGCACTGTTCCTGGACTGCGAACTCGGGGCGCACGACGGGCCGGAGCACGCGGCCGGAATCGTGGAGGCCCAGGACACGACCGGCCGTATGACCTGGGTGTGGTGGCGGTCCGGCATCGAGATGCGCGACACGTGCCCGGTGGGCTCGGGCCCGGACGACCACCGGGTGGACTACGACGCGTGCGGGCTGTTCACCGGCCACCCGGGACAACACACCTGGGAATCACGCTGACGCCGTCGCCGGGTTCAATAGAGTCGGCATCCTTGAACCCGGCTCGGCCCACTCCCGCTACGAGATCGACGCCACCTTTTCCCGGTACGTCCGGACCGGAGGCGTGTCCCGGTACGGGTCCAGGCGGCGTTCGAAGTCCCGTACGTACTCCAGTGCCCTCACCGACCGCATGTCGGCCGCCTCCTGGGCCGCCTCGGCACCGAGCACGCATGCCTGGTCCAGCTCCCCGAGGCCGAGGCGGGCCGTGGCGAGGACCACCCGGCAGAAGAGTCGGCTGCGCGCGAACCCGGGCCCACGCAACTGAAGGGACCGTTCCGCGTGCTGCGCGGCGGCCCGGTACTGCTGGAGGTCCCGGTGGCAGTGCCCGAACTCGTCGGCGAGCTGCGCCTCGTCGAAGAACCGCGCCCAGTGCGGCACATCATCCCCGGGCCGCGCGGACTCAAGCGCCCGTTCGGCTCGCACCAGCGACGCCGTGCACGCCCGTACCTCCCCCAGCACCCCGTGCCCCCGCGCCTCCGCCGCGTGGAGCAGCGCCTGCACGACATACGGCGCCGACGGACCCACGCCCTGCTGGGCGACCCGGGCGAGCTGCACGGCCTCCCGCCCATGGCCGAGATACACGGCCTGCCTGCTCATCGTCACGAGGACATACGACCCGTACGCCCGGTCCCCGGCCGCCTGCGACAGCCGTAACGCCTGGACGAAGTACCGCTGCGCCAGGCCGTGCGCCGCGATGTCGTACGACGTCCAGCCCGCGAGCCGGGTCAGATCCGCGGCGGCGGCGAACAGCCGCCGCCCCGTCTGCTCCCCGTACTCGCCCCGCAGCATCGGCTCGGCCTCGTGCTCCAGGTACCGCACGAGCGCCTGCCGCGCGTGCCCACCGCCGTACGTGTTGTCGAGGGTGCGGAACAGGTCGGCGACGGAGCGCAGGGCCGAGATGTCACCGGCCGTGACCCGGTGTCCGGGCCCCCGCTCGGCACTCCGCTGCCGTTGCATCGGTACACGTGCGGGGCGTGCGGCGGGCGGGGTGGGCGCCGCCGGGGCGGGTCTGGGGGTGGCGGGTCTGGAGGTCGCAGGTGTAGGGGTGGCGGATGCGGGGCGGGGTACGGGGGCCGGTTTGGCCGGTCTGGTGGCACCGGCGGCGCTCGCGTCCGCCTGCCCCCCGGATCCCTGTTCCCCGGATCCCTGTTCCCCGGATCTCTGCCCGCCGGGTCTCTGCCCGCCGGGCCCCTCGTCCGCCCCGCCCCGTACCTCCTCGTCCACCCGTCCCACCCGGTCGTCCGCCCGGCCGATCAGCCAGTCGCGGCTGGGGACCACGAGCCCCGCCGGTGTGAAGGCGATCTTGCGGAGTTCGGCGTGGGTGCCCGAGTCCTTGCGCCACAGGCCGCTGACGATGTCGACGGCTTCCTCGGGCCCTGCGGCGAACTCCAGACCCGCGTACACGGGCGCGCACGCGTCGAGGCCGAGGTCCTGCGCGGAGAGGCGCCGGCCGAGGCGCCGGGTGAAGACCTCCGCGATGAGCGCGGGGGTCGTGCCGCGAGGCTGCTGGCCGCGCAGCCAGCGCGTCACGGAGGTCTTGTCGTACCGCAGATCCAGCCCGTGCTCCAGACCGAGCTGGTCGACGCGGCGGGCCAGACCCGCGTTGGAGAACCCTGCCTCCGCGATAAGCGCGGCTAGCCGGCGGTTGGGGGTGCGCTGCGGAGGTCGTTCCGTCATCAGCTGTGCGGTCTCCCTGCCTTCCGGGCCACGCCTTTGAGCAGCCCTTATGGCCTTGTGAACGGCGCGAATGTAGCGGTCGGCGATGCCCGCACAGTCACCTTCGCCCAGCATTCATCCGATCGTGTGAGGATCGCCCGGAACGCTGACGCGACACGACGGGTCGTACAGTGGCCGGGGGCGCGATACATGCACCGTGAACCTTGAGGGAGGCGCTTGCCGTGAGTGAGCTGCGGTTCGTCCGCATGGGATACGGCGCGGACCGGGTGGAGTACCAGGCGGCATGGGACGAGCAACGTCGCGTGCACGCCGCGCGCTTCGCCGACGAGATCCCCGACACCTGCCTCCTCCTCGAACACCCACCCGTCTACACGGCGGGCCGCCGTACCTCCGACAGCGAGCGCCCGCTCGACGGCACCCCCGTGATCGACGTGGACCGCGGCGGCAAGATCACCTGGCACGGCCCCGGGCAGCTCGTCGGCTACCCGATCATGAAGCTGCCGCGCCCGGTCGACGTCGTGGCGCATGTCCGCCGTCTCGAAGAGGCCCTGATCCGTACGTGCGCCGAGTTCGGTCTGGAGACGAGCCGGGTCGAGGGCCGCAGCGGTGTGTGGGTCCTCGGTGAGCCCAAGGCAGACGCGGACCGCCCGGCGTTCGGCGGTCTCTCGCTCGACCTCGACCCCCGGCTGCACGACGAGGAGTTCGACCCCCGGCTCAACGGCCCGGAGTACGCCCCGTCCAACGCCGGCCAGCGCCGCGAGGACCGCAAGATCGCCGCGATCGGCATTCGCGTCGCCAAAGGCGTGACCATGCACGGCTTCGCGCTGAACGTGAACCCGGACAACACCTGGTTCGACCGGATCGTGCCCTGCGGCATCCGCGACGCGGGCGTCACCTCGCTCGCGAACGAGCTGGGCAGCGCCCTCACCATCGCCGACGTCCTCCCGGTCGCCGAGCGCCATCTCGCCGACATCCTGGAGAACACGGAGCCGCGCCCCCGCGCCGTGGAGCCCGCACCCGCCACCGTGGAATCCACTCCCGCCCAGCCCGCCCCCGCCGCGTAGCGAACGGGGGAATGCACCCCGGCAGCCGGAGGTTGGCCTGGGGGCAGGACCGTACACATGACGGGCGTACCCTGGTGTACGCCGAAGAATCGAAGATCACGAGATTCGAAGATCACGCCACCCGCGAGGTTCGCGCCACCCGCGAAGACCACGCCAACCAACAGGGAGCCGATGTGTCCGCAGTCGCACCCGACGGACGCAAGATGCTGCGCCTGGAGGTCCGCAACAGCCAGACCCCCATCGAGCGCAAGCCCGAGTGGATCAAGACCCGGGCGAAAATGGGCCCCGAGTACACGCAGATGCAGAAGCTCGTGAAGAGCGAGGGACTGCACACGGTCTGCCAGGAGGCCGGCTGTCCCAACATCTACGAGTGCTGGGAGGACCGCGAGGCGACCTTCCTCATCGGCGGCGACCAGTGCACCCGGCGCTGCGACTTCTGCCAGATCGACACCGGCAAGCCGCAGGCACTCGACCGTGACGAGCCGCGCCGCGTGGCCGAGTCGGTCGGCACGATGGACCTCAACTACGCCACCATCACCGGCGTCGCGCGCGACGACCTGGAGGACGGCGGCGCCTGGCTGTACGCGGAGACCGTCCGGCAGATCCACGCCATGACCGCCGAGCGCGCGGCCGGGCGTACCAAGGTCGAGCTGCTGATCCCCGACTTCAACGCCGAGCCCGACCAGCTCGCCGAGGTCTTCTCGGCCCGCCCCGAGGTCCTCGCGCACAACGTCGAGACGGTGCCCCGGATCTTCAAGCGCATCCGCCCCGGCTTCCGTTATGAGCGGTCCCTGAAGGTGATCACCGAGGCCCGCGCGGTCGGCCTGGTCACCAAGTCGAACCTCATCCTCGGCATGGGCGAGACCCGCGAGGAGGTCAGCGAGGCGCTGCGCGACCTGCACGAGGCCGGCTGCGAGTTGATCACCATCACGCAGTACCTGCGCCCGACCGTGCGCCACCACCCGGTGGAACGCTGGGTCAAGCCGCACGAGTTCGTGGAACTGAAGGAGGAGGCCGAGCAGATCGGTTACTCCGGTGTCATGTCAGGGCCGCTGGTGCGCTCCTCGTACCGCGCCGGGCGGCTGTACAAGATGGCGGTCGAGCACCGGGGTGCGTACGTGGCCTCGCAGGCCGTCTGATCCGCTCCGTCTGATCCACTCCGCGCGCGGCACCGCCGTGTGAATCCGCGCACAAGGCATTACCGGCCAGTAGTGGCCGGTACGACGCGGCCCCGGCAGTCCCCGCAGGTGGCGGGTCCTGCGGGGCCGCGTCGGTGTTCTCCGGGTGTTCGGGGGCGCACCGTCCAGCCTTCATGGGCGTTTGACCGGTCGGTCACGCCCTGGTAACACCAGTGAGTGACCCTGGTTCTACTCCGCGTACGCCGTCGCACGTCGGCGTCACGTATCCGTCCGTACCCGGACCCGGAGCCGGACCCGTCCCAACGCCCTACCAGCGCTTCGAGGGGAACCACCACCATGCAGGCCGCGCCCGTACGTGCCACTGCCATCCCGTCCTTCACCAACGCCCTGCGCGCCGTCGAGTCACTGCTCATGAGCGGTGGCCAGCGCACCGCCCGGCGTAACGCCTGGACATCCGTCCTGGAGGACCGCCGTCGCGCCAAGGACCGCTCCGAGGCCGAGCGTCTGCTCGACGAGGCCGTGGCCGCCCGCACGTCGTAACACCGCACGTCGGACATACCGGCCGCCGTACGACCACCCTTCGCCGGGCCCTTCGCCAGGCTCTTCGCCGGGCCCCGGAAGCCGTGACCGACCGGGCGTCGTGGCCGCCGCTCGGGCCACGTAGACTTCGGTTCATGGCGAGGAAGGAAACCGCAGCGGACGCTGCGAACCCCGGGCGGCTCAAGCAGATCGCCCTGACCTACAAGATGACCCGCAGGGCCGACTCCAAGATCGGTCTGGTGCTCGCGGGCGTCGGCATCGTCACTCTCGGTGTCGCGCTCGGGATCGGTTTCTTGATCGGTCACCCCATTTATCTCGGCATCCTCGGCCTCCTGCTCGCCTTCCTCGCGATGGCGATCGTCTTCGGACGTCGGGCCGAGCGTGCCGCCTTCGGGCAGATGGAGGGCCAGCCAGGAGCGGCGGCGGCCGTTCTGGACAACATCGGCCGGGGCTGGACGACCACCCCCGCCGTGGCGATGAACCGCAGCCAGGACGTCGTGCACCGCGCGGTCGGCAAGGCCGGCATCGTGCTGGTCGCCGAGGGCAACCCGAACCGTTTGAAGGGTCTGCTCGCCGCCGAGAAGAAGAAGATGGCGCGCATCGTCGCGGACGTCCCGGTGCACGATGTGATCGTCGGTACCGGTGAGAACGAGATCCCGCTCAAGAAGGTCCGCACCACCCTGCTGAAGTTCCCCCGCGTCCTCACCGGCCCCCAGGTCACCACGACCAACGACCGGCTGCGCGCGATGGGGGACTTGATGAGCAATATGCCGTTGCCGAAGGGGCCCATGCCCAAGGGGATGCGGATGCCTCGGGGTGGCGGGGGCCCGAAGATGCGGTGACGCTGGGCGCTGAGCCTCAGCGTGCGGCGGGGTGCCTTGCGGGTACCTGAGGGGTGGGCCGGTACTTGGGTGCCGTGCGAAGTCCCAGGTCTCAGTTGGCCCGGAGGGTTCTTCGGGCGGCGGTCCAGATGGTTTCCGGGTCGTACTCCCCTGTCTCCCCTGTCCGCTCTGCCTGCCAGGTAGTTGAGGTGAGGCTGCCTCGGCCCTTGTACCGCCGCATGATCTCGACATGCGGCGGCCAGGCGATGAAACCGTGCAGGGCCGCCTCGTCACGCCACACCGCCACGGCACCGCATCGCCGGGCCGTGGGCAGCGTCCACAGCCACAGCCCGTACGCCCCGTCCAGCTCGGGCCACTCCCCCGCGAGGCGACGGGCCGCGCGGTACACGCCGGGCAGGTCCGTGAGTCGGTCGAGCGTGAAGTCGGTGACGCTGACCAGTACCGGGCCGCTGCCGCTCCGGTCGCTCCGGTCGCTCCGGTCGTGAGCCTGGCCGGATTTCCAGGACGACCTCAGCACGTCACGCTCCGGGTCTGCGGCACCGCCCAGTCCGGGGATCGCCCCAGGGCCGCCAGCAATCGATCCAGCTCGCTCGCGCCGGGAACCGCGTCCAGTCCCGGCCCGAAAGGGCTGCCCGGCGCGAGCCGGGCGTCACCGTCGGGCACCGCGAGGGCGATCGGCAGCGCGGCCCGCAGGAGGTCGGGGCCGGGTTGGTACCCGAGGCCCAGACTGCGGGCCACATCCCAGCCGTGCGCCACGTAGTCCACCAAGTGGAACGTGATCGCCTGCGCGGCGGGGAACGTCCCGGCGGCGGTGATTTCCGGGAGGGCGAAGGGGTGATCCGGGGCGGCGATGGCGGCGAAGGCCGCGATGACCTCTTCGGCCGCTTCCCCGTACTCCGCGACGGCGTCCTCGGTCGCTGGGCGCTCGGCCGATGGGCGCGGCGTCCAGTGGGTCAGGTCCTCCCCCTGCCCGAGCGCCGCCGCCGCGAACCCCCGGTGCTGGGCCGTCATATGGGCGAGCAGATCGGCCAGTGTCCAGGCGGAGCAGGGCGTCGGCCGGGTCAGATCGTCGGGCGTGATCCGGCGTACCAGGGTCACGCTGTCCCGGACCGCCTCGGCGTCGAGATGCCGCAGGCGGTCGAAGTCGGCAGGGTCGCAGGA
Organism: Streptomyces sp. NPDC058001; assembly: GCF_042886315.1. Lineage (NCBI taxonomy): Bacteria > Bacillati > Actinomycetota > Actinomycetes > Kitasatosporales > Streptomycetaceae > Streptomyces > Streptomyces sp. NPDC058001. Next base: position 242,773 of record NZ_JBHVQT010000016.1, on the reverse strand, counting down.
GTTAGTACTCATACACTTACGATCTGCTCGTGCGTACGAATTGTCAACGGGTATTTTCAGGGCATGGCTGAGAACGCGGATCACGGCGACACGACACTGGGGGAAGCCGGGGAAGGTCAGGCCCGTCCGGATCTCGCGGCGATGGTCGTACCCCTGGGGCGCGCGCTGATGGCCGCCGAGCAGCCGATCCTCGACGCGCACGGCGTGACGATGTGGGCGTACATGGTGCTGCTGCACCTCGATGAGACGCCGATCCGTACGCAGGCGGCGCTGGCCAAGGCCATCCAGGCGGACAAGACACGGATCATCGCGGTACTGGACGACCTGGAGGCACGGGACCTCATCCGCCGCCGGCCCGACCCGATGGACCGGCGCGTGCGGCTGCTGTCGCTCACCACCGGGGGGCGACAGGTGCGGGACGCGGTGCGGTCGGCGATCCGGGAGGGCGAGGAACGGCTGCTCGCCGGGCTGTCGGCGGCGGATCGAGACGGTTTCCTACGGGGCCTGCGGGCACTGTCCGCGCGCCCGGAACTGACCCTGCTCCCGGAACCAGAACGGGACTAAGCGGGACTAAGCGCGCACCTCGACGGTGCGGGCGAGGCGGTCGTGGAGGCCGCGGCCGTCACGGTCCCAGATCAGGGCGGGGACGCCGATGCACAGCAGGACGGTTCGCAGCAGCGTACGGAGCGGGGCGGGCGTAGCGCCGGAGCCGACGGCGACCACGCGCAGCCCGAAGAGGCGCTTTCCGGGTGTGAAGCCGACCGTACCGACGGTGAGCAGGCTCAGTACGAAGAAGATGAGCAGGGCCCAGTTGCCGGTCGCCTGGTTGTAGCCGTCCGTGAGGAGCCCGTATGCGATCAGCAGGCACAGGCCCCAGTCGACGGCGATGGCGCCGATACGGCGCCCGGGGCGGGCGATGGAGCCGGGGCCCGACTCGGGCAGGGCCAGTTGCTCACCGCGGTAACCGAAGTCGGCCCCGGCGTCCTCCGCGGCGGCGCGGGGGCCGGACAGCCACGATCCGATTGCTTGCCTCTTGTCCACCCGGCAACGGTACTGCGCCCCTCCCGGGGCCCCGCCGCCCGGGGTACGCAAGGGGCGCCGGAGGGGTCCGCGCGGGGTACGCGGAGTGGCCGGAGGGGGGTGTTCGTGCGGGATCGGGAGCCCGGGTCGGTTAACTTCGGCGAAACAAATGGGTCACGCTTGAGAAATCCCGCGTCCCTATCGTCAGCCCCAGCGTGTGCCACCGCACTGGCCGCACGACCGAGCTATAAAACCCCCGCCCCTCCCGGGGTCGGGAGGAGGAGGAGCTGGATGTTCCAGAACGCCGACGAGGCCAATAAGTTCATCGCGGACGAGGATGTCAAGTTCGTCGATGTCCGCTTCTGCGACCTGCCGGGCGTCATGCAGCACTTCACGGTGCCGGCTGAGGCGTTCGACCCGGTTGAGGAGCTGGCCTTCGACGGATCCTCGATCCGCGGCTTCCAGGCCATCCACGAGTCCGACATGGCTCTGCGCGCGGACCTGTCGACCGCCCGGGTCGACGCCTTCCGCCGCGACAAGACGCTGAACATCAACTTCTTCATCCACGACCCGATCACGGGCGAGCAGTACAGCCGTGACCCGCGCAACGTGGCGAAGAAGGCGGAGGCGTACCTCGCGTCGACCGGGATCGCCGACACCGCGTACTTCGGCCCCGAGGCCGAGTTCTACGTCTTCGACTCGGTCCGCTTCGAGACCACCGCGAACCGCTCGATCTACGAGATCGACTCCGAGGCCGGTGCCTGGAACACGGGCGCGCTGGAGGACAACCGCGGCTACAAGGTCCGTTACAAGGGCGGCTACTTCCCGGCCCCGCCGGTCGACCACTTCGCGGACCTGCGCGCCGAGATCTCCCTGGAGCTGGGCCGCTCCGGGCTGAAGGTCGAGCGCCAGCACCACGAGGTGGGCACCGCGGGCCAGGCGGAGATCAACTACAAGTTCAACACGCTGCTCGCCGCCGCCGACGACCTGATGCTCTTCAAGTACATCGTGAAGAACGTCGCCTGGCGCAACGGCAAGACCGCGACCTTCATGCCGAAGCCGATCTTCGGTGACAACGGCTCGGGCATGCATGTGCACCAGTCCCTGTGGACCGGCGGCGAGCCCCTCTTCTACGACGAGCAGGGCTACGCGGGCCTCTCGGACATCGCCCGCTACTACATCGGCGGCATCCTGAAGCACGCCCCGTCGCTGCTGGCGTTCACCAACCCGACGGTGAACTCGTACCACCGTCTGGTCCCCGGCTTCGAGGCCCCGGTGAACCTGGTCTACTCGCAGCGCAACCGCTCCGCCGCGATGCGCATCCCGATCACCGGGTCGAACCCGAAGGCGAAGCGGGTGGAGTTCCGCGCCCCGGACCCGTCGTCGAACCCGTACCTGGCCTTCTCGGCGCTTCTCCTGGCGGGCCTCGACGGCGTCAAGAACAAGATCGAGCCGGCCGAGCCGATCGACAAGGACCTGTACGAGCTGGCCCCCGAGGAGCACGCGGGCGTGCCCCAGGTCCCGACCTCCCTCCCGGCGGTCCTGGAGGCCCTGGAGGCGGACAACGAATACCTCCAGGCCGGCGGCGTCTTCACCTCCGACCTGATCGAAACCTGGATCGACTACAAGCGCACCAACGAAATCGCCCCGATCCAACTCCGCCCGCACCCGCACGAGTTCGAGCTTTACTTCGACATCTAAACCGGGGGTCGGGCCTATCTGGGCCGGAGCCGCACCGGGAGCTCGAGACACTGACGCTGCTTGGTTGCTAAGGGCCGCTGTCCTGATTCCCAGGGCGGCGGCCCTCAACGTTCTCCTGCTCGGCCGGCCCCGGACCATAGCCCTCGTGAGGGACGAACCGTATCGATGGCGACGCGACGGCGCTCACTCTCGATGCAGATCCGGCTGCCGGTATACGCCTCCGGAGCTGCCCAGGCATCGTCCGCAACTCGAAGGCTCTGTAAACCGCCGGAGATCATCTGCGCATGCGGACAGGTGCGACACGAGCTTTATGGCGGATGCATCCGGATAGCCCGGAGCGTTCGGCGGACTTAAGCGTGCCAGACGCTTCTACGACTGGTCTCGTCGCTGACCGAAAGTCCGACAAGGCTGGTGCAAGGGAGGGATGGAGAGTGTCAGGAGCCTGCCCCGGTCGCTGGAACGCTCGGGGCCTCCGCGAGTGGAAGGACGTATTCGGCGGCGAGGCGTGCCAGATGCAGCGGGAGGGGGCGGCCCAACGGCGGGTAGTCGTCGTGGTAGCGCAGTTGATGGGTCAGCGTGGCCCATTCCGCAGGGCGGTCAGGTGTCGTACCGGCACGGTCGGACTCGGTCAGGGCCTTCTCGGTGAGACAACCGAGGACGGTCACCTCGAGTTGTGCGGGGTTCCACGCGGTTTTGCCCGGTGCGGTACGGGATTCGGATGTCGCGATCAGCTTCCTCAGGCCCTTGGGGAGCACCGCCGTGTGCGGTGTGCTGGCGGTGCTGGCGAAGACCCGGTTCTCCGGCTCGGTCGAACCCCAGACGCCCTCGGCGAAGCCGATCCGGTCGTCCGCGCCGTGGGCGTACCACTCGGGCACCTCTTCGCGGCTGTTCGCGTCACGCACCAGGACGACGCGCAGGTCGCTTCCGTACAGGGTCAGGCGCTGGTCCGGTTCGGCCCCGAAGCCGAGCATATCCCGTGACAGGAAGCCATTACTCAGCCGCGGCCAGCACTGGCGCAGGTTCGCCGAGTTTGCCATCAGCAGCGTCGGCTGTTCCCTCAGTTGGAACAGAAGGGCCCTGATCTGCCGCTGGGCTTCCCTTTGCCACCGCTCGTCGACGCCATCGCCGTCGGAGTCCTGTCGCCGCCATCGGTCCCGGACGTTCCCGTCTGCCAGCGAAAGCAGAAGCTGCGGATAAGGGACCCACGTTGACCGCTCGGCGTCCCAGCCCTCAATGGCTCCCGGCTCGTCCTGCGGCCGTACGCGCACCGCGACGAGTCGACGGGCAGGGCAGCGGGTCGGCCCGTGAGCGGTGTACCGCACCATCCACAGCGCCGCATACTGAAGGTCGCCGGGGATGCCGGCACTCACGCGGTGGGCGGGCGGACTGATCGCGCCGAGTTGCCGGAAGGCATCAAGCCAGGTCCAGCGGACGCGGTGTTCCAGAGAGGTCGCCGCGGTGGGAAGGTTCACGAACTGACTGATCCGTCCCTGCCTCGCCCATGCCAGGCGGAGGGCGTGCTTGGGGTCGGAATCGGGCTGCGCGGCGAACTGACTCTTGTCCGCAATCTCGGCCACCACGAGAGCAGCGCTGCTTCGAGGCGGTTCCATGTGCTCGTCCGCCAGCGCGCAGCGGTCGTTGATGGCGTCGGCAAGGCGAGCGGCACGTCTCCGGGTACGGTTTCCGGACGTCGGCAGCGGACTGAGAAGCACTCCCGCGGGGCGCATCCTGACGTTGATCTCGATGGCATCCGCCCGCCACTGCCAGGCGTCGTCGGCGATCTCCCGCCCACTGCCGAGGGGCAGCCCGATGAGTTTCGGCAGTTCCGCGAGCAGCGCCGCGCGTGTCTCGACGGATTGCCAGAGGACCTCGACTTCCAGGGGGCGGCTGCCCAGCGCGCGCCCCAGCGCGGCCTGGCGGCGCAGGGCCAACTGCGCTTCGCGGGCCAAGGGTTTCTCCTTCTTGACCGAGCGGGGCAACAGCGAGGGGGTGTTGCGACGGGTGACGCGGCCCAGGTCGGCGACGCGGCGCAGTACGGGCCGAAGCGCCTCCTCTACCCAGCCGTCGATCTCGGCCCGCTCGCGGGGCATCAGACCCGGGCCGACCTCGTGGGAACCAAGCTTCGGGTGATAGACGATGCCAGCGGCGATATCGCCGCGCCCAGTGATCCACTTGTCCGGAGAGGTGAACAGTTCCGCAGGGTCGGGATAGCGGCGCACAATGTCCAGCTCGGGGACCAGCAGGGCGGGGCTGTGGCGGCGCCAGGCGATCTCCCGGCGCCGCCGGTCGTAGCCGAGGGTGTTCGTCATGAGCCGGGGGTGCCGCCCGGGACCCCCGGGCCAGGGAAGCGGAGCGTCCAACAAGACGGTCGCACCGCTCATCTGGTGCGGGCGGAGCTCCAGGCGGGTGGCCCAGCGGCGAACTCCGGTGGATACATGCAGGCGGAAGCGGGGAGCGAAGGGCACTGTGTGAACAGTGATCTTTACCTGCGCGGAGTAATACCAGGTCTCCTTGCGTCGTTGGTACCGTTGCGGTGGCCAGGAAATGAGTTCCGCGCCGCTGCCCGTACTCACGACCCGGAAGCGAAGAGTGGCCCCGTGGGCCTTGAAGGGGCGAGCAGCCAGACGCAGTGCGACCTGCTCGGGCAGCAGGCTGTAGAGGCGGCGCAGGGGTTCTGCGGTGCCGCCGACGGACATGGCGGTCTCAGTGAGGTCGACAGTCTCCGCCTCCCATGCCGGGAGCCCGAGCGCGGTAGCTGTTCCTTCGGCGAGCAGCTCGTCCTCCAGCTCCCAGTCTCCCGCGCTTCCCTCCTCGTCGTCGTCCCGCCGGAAGACCCCGCCCGCCCAGGTCGCCACCAGCGGGGCCAGAACCTCGTGCGGTACGGATTCGTGCGCATACAGCCAGGGCAGCCGCCCGTCGGTCCCGGCGTTGCGGCCGGTGGCGAGGACACCGGGAGCCATGCCGAGCAGTAGGGAGTTGAGACGCTTCACCGGGAGCCTGAGCGGGCGGTCGGCTCCGGGATGGGCCTGCTCCCAGCGACGCGTGAGTTCGGTGTGCAGTTGTTCGCCGAGCCGCATCACCTGAAGTTCTTCCTGCCAGGGACCGTGCGCCGGATCGGGCTCATAGGCCGTGACACGGATGGTCTGATACACGCGGTACCTCCATGAACAGTGTGGACATTGACGACGGGCTACGGCTGAGGGCAGGGAGGAGTGTCGGCGAGGCAGCGGCCGAGCATGCGCCACAAGGGCTCGTAGAGAGCCCGGACCATAAACCGCTCGTCGGCGGGTTTGCTGTCATCGGCGAAGTACGGGGCGAGCACGGCGAAGACGCTGTGCAGCAGGCTGGACTTCTCGGTGTCGGGCCGCGGCGGGCGCGCGGCGCGGTTGGGGGCGAAGGCGGCATCCACGAAGACGACCCGGGCCGGCACTCCGCCGCGCACCAGGCGGCCGATCACCTGCCACATCAGGACGAGCATGTCCCACGTGACCTGCTCCCGGTCGGGGCCTAGACGGCTCCAGGCCAGGGGACGTTGGAGCAATTGGTACCAACGTGAGCGGGCTTGGCGTCGGAACTCCTCAGCGCCCGCCTCGATGGTGCTCCCGCTGCGGACCCAGGCCGCGAAGCGGCCGTTGTCCTGCATGCGGACAATCCAGTCGTTGATGGCGTTGACCGCCAGGGAGAGGTCTTCGGGGTGCGGGTTCGGGCGGGCGAGGAAGTACACGGTCCCAATGGCGGCCTCGGCGTCGTCGTTGAGGATGTTGTGTCCCCGCTCGACGGCGAGCAGCGGCGCCACCAGAATGTCCCCTTGGAGATCCTTGAGGTGTTCAACGTCTCCGCGCCGCAGTGTCCGTGCCCGACCGGCGGACGATGCGCGATCCTCTTCGTCGATCTCTTCGTCGTCCGAGACCAGACAGAGCACTCTGTCCCGCCACCGGTCGTTGAGGCCGTGCAGGGTGTCGGCCACCAGCCGGGCCTCCTGGTAGCTGCCGACCAGCAACAGGATCTGGTCGCGTTCTTTCGGCAGCGACAGCAGTTCCCGCTCCAGGGGACCACCGTCCTCGGCCTCCTCCATTCCGGCGCCGAGCCAGGTCGCGATCCGGCGCAGCTTCTCCGGCCGCTCATCGATGTCGGATCCGGAGATCCGCATCATCTCGTCCCCGTCATCGAGGAATTCGAAGCGCATGCTGCTCTCGGCGGCGATGCGCTCGGTCACTTCCCACCGCGGCTCGATGATCACGCCGACCGGTACGGCGACGTGGTATCGGCTTGACTTCGCCGCCCAGCTGCTGCCGGACATCAGCAGGAGGTGGGCGCCGGGGCGGCCGTCGACGGATGCCAGATGCGGGGCCTCCCTGAGCAGTTCCCGGCCGACGCCGCTACAGCGGAAGAAGGTCAGTTCACCGCTGCGGACGCCTCCCTTGTCCTCACCTTCCACCCGGAACTGGAAACCGATCACGTTGCCCATGGGAGCTTCGGGCACGAGGGGGCCGTAGTCCCGGGGCCTGCGGTACATCTCGTTGAAGCCAAGACTGAGCGACGCCTCGACCCTGGGCCACATGGCGTTGATCACCGCCAGGCGCGGCTCCAGCGCGCTGAGAAGCAAAGTGAATTCGAAGCGCCTGGCGAGTTCTTCGCGCCACTCCTTCGGACTCTGCGGTGGCAGTGGTGCTTTGCGCTCTCGACCACTCCTGGCCGACTTGCGTTGGAGTTCCTGTTTCTTCTTCTGCCACGCGGCCAACTCCTTGTCGTGCTTCTTCTGCCTGCCGGCCATGTACGGCTCGTCGAGATGGAACACCTTGTCCATCAACGTCATGAGGCTGCGCCGGGTGCTTTCCGGATTCCCTGTGTGCAGTAGCTCGTTGAGCAGGGCGGTGAGATGCGTGATGTCTTCCTCAGGCTGGCGCGGGCGGTCGCCGAAGGGGTTGTCGCGGAAGGCGTCGAAGAGCTTCCCCAGCGCCTCCCGCGGAGCCCGGTTCGGGTCTTCGTCTTCGGCGCCGTCGTCCGGCAGCGGGTAGCGCTCGTCGAGCAGCCCGAGTTGCAGGGTCCAAGCACTGAAGTAGCCGACGCGGACCCAAGTACGCAGCTGCGGTTGCGAGACCAGCATCGCGTACAGCCGGTCCGTCGCTGTGCCTGCCGTGTTGAGGGCAGCGGAGAAGTTCTCCACGTCGCGGTCCGAGAGCTGGGTACGTCCGCTGGCAGCGAGCTCCCGGATCTTGTGCCTGCTGAGTACGTCGATGAAGCCCCTTTCCTCGTCGCAGGCGAGCAGCACGGCGGGCGCAAAGGTCCGGTCGAGGTTCATCTGCACCCGGTCCACCTCGTCGACGATCATCAGGTCGCTGCGGCGGCAGGCAAGTTCGAAGTAGCGCACGCGCTCGCCGTTCTGCGGACGCGGCGGAGAGGAGTCGATGAGACCAGGCACTGTGGCGACCCAGATGGATGCGCCCACCAGTGCCCGGGATCCGTGATGCCGGGGGCAGACGGACCACAGCGGGCAGCTCACCAGCTGCTTCTGCCACTCAGGCGCATTGCCTCCTCCGGTACGCCGGGCAGTGGCGACCGGCGGTCGTAGACGGGTGCAGGGCGCTTCACCGAACGTGAGCGGTCCGGACACAGGAGCGCGCAAGGTGGGATTGAGGACGCATGATGTGCCGAGATACGTGAACGCCGGATCGTCATGGGCCAGCAGCCGGTGCTCCCCCCGGCCGGCGAGGCGGCGGTGCAGTCGCTGGGCGTGCCGCTCACGGCCGTGCAGGCCGAGCACCGGGGCCGCAGCCCCATCGGTGTAGAGGTTGTACTGCTCGACCAGCTTCAACACCTCGGCAACGTCGGAGACGACGACTGTGGTCCGTCTTCCGAGGCGAGCGAGGTGGACGGCGATGATGTCGCGCAGCGTGCTCTTGCCAGCACCGACGATGCCCAGCAGGTGCTGGATGCCATCCACGGTGAACTCGTCCGTCTCCTGGAAGGCTCCGTCTTTCCTGCTGGACATGCGGAACTCCCGGAGCCGTTCCAGCCACTGTGGGGCACGGCCGGTTCCCAGGCGGTCATGGATGGCGTCCATCGCCTCCGCCGTACGTTCCAGGTCTGCCATACGGAAAGTCAGTGGCTCGCCGCAGCCGGCCGGCCCGAGGTCCATGTCGTGGGCCACCAAGGGCTGGCGGGCCAGCGGCGGGATCTCGACCACCGCAGTAGAACGGCTGAGAGAGAAGGCGTGCGGGCCATCTCCCGCGACCGGCAGCCGCTTCCCGGCGATCGGCGGCGCGGAACGCAGCAGCCGGTCGTAGACCTGCCATCGGTCGCATCCGAGGGAGACCTCGCGGAGGCTGGCCGGGCGCTCCGTGTCCGGGACATCGAATCCACGCATCGGAGCCGGGAAGCGCTGGTAGCGTTCGAGTGCCTCACGCCACGCCCGGCTCCTGCGCAGCGTCCATAGGGAGTGCCGGGCCACTCGCAGGATGCGGTCGACGTCCCGCGGCAGCGGCACTCCGTATGCCTGGGCGAATCCGTAGCCGCTGAACAGCACCCAAGCGTGACCGGCAGGGCTGCCCTGCATGAGCTTTTGCTGGAGGTGGAGCCCCAGCTCGATCTGGCAGAAGAACTCCAGCGCCGGTGAGCGCACTTCAGGTCCTGCGGCCATCCGCAGCTCGGAGAGCAGGTGGGCCAGAGGCGGAGTCAGGCTACGCATCGGGGTCTCCGTTCGTCTCGAATGTGGTCGGAGCCCCTGCCCGGCCGGGTGTGCCGGGGCTTGACCGGCCGGTCGTACCGGAGGACGACGTTGCCTGCGGCGGGATGGCGGCGAGGTCCCGTACCAGTTCCTCGGGCGTGGTCAGCAGGACGTGCTGCCGGACGGCTTCGGGTAGCGCCGCGACGAAAGCGGCCCGGTATCCCGCCCGGTCGGCGAGCCGGCGTGGGACGACCACCGCCGTGCCGTCAGCGATCTCTGTGGTCCAGGAGGCGAGCCTGGCTGCCAGCAGGGTCGGTTGCAGACGGTCATAGGCGTGCAGACTCCGCACCCGCTGTCCGTCTCCGAGCAGGCGGTAGGAGTTGAGTTCACCCGGCAGGGCCTCGTATCCGATACCGAAGCGGTCGAGCTCGGCGAGCGCCGCTTCCTCGACGCGAAGCGGAAGCGCAACGAACGCTCGCAGTGGCCTGCTCAGGATCCGGACCTGATCGGAATCACGGATCAGTTCCAGGCGCACCCCGTGGGGGCATTCCTCGCCCTCGCACCAGGTGTTCGCTCCGGAGACCAGAGCACCGTGCTCCGGAGCGCTTCGCCCGCGGAGGCGGGCTGGCAGGCGGCAGCCGGCGCACCGCAGAAGCGTGCCCTCGACGAGCAACGCTTCGGGCACGGGATGGTAGAGGTCGCGCACCCGGCTCCAGACTGCGTTGCTCCAGCTGCGCTTGAAGCGGTCCTCTTGGTGCACCATGACCTTGTGTGCGAGGAACTGGCGGCAGCGGCGGTACCGCTCCGCCGAACCGCACCGGGTTTCCAGTTGGGCGAGGAGTTCCAGGGCGGTCGTCTCGGCTCCACCGCCGGGGAGGGTCGAGGCCAGTTCCAGGCATGTCCGGGTGGGAGCCAAGCCAATCGGGTGAACGAGCGTCGCCTCAGGAGTGACCAGGAACGGCGAAACGGTGAAGGGCCGGTCACCGGCGGATCGGTGTCGGCACCATTTCAGCAATTCGGGCAGGCTCTTCGGCGGTACTTCTCCGGTGCGCAGGCAGTGGAGTACAACGCAGTCGAGCGCGCTTTGCGCCGTCAACGGATACGGAAGTGTGAACGACCGCAGGCCGCCGCGGTCGGCAAGAGCCACGACGATACGGGAAAGCTCACGGAAGAGCCGGGTTCCGGTGTCCTCCTGCTCCGGGATGCCTCGAATCGCGGTGTCCGCGTCCCCGGGCTGGGGTCCCGTCGCCGCCGCGGTCATCGCGCCGCCGCCTCTACGGTGAGGGCTGAGGGACACCAGCGGGCCACTTCGCACTGCGTACAGGCAACACCAGGAGTCGCCACGAAGTAGTCGTCACGGTGCCAGCCCCCGATGAGGTCCCGCAGGACTTTCTCTGCGGCAGAACGTGCTGCGGGGGCGAACGGATCGATGATCTCCAGGTCGGCGCCGCCGGGACGCAGCACCTCCAGCTCGACGCGGCTGCGGCCCGGCTGCCCGCCCAGGTCCCCGCGTGCGAGGAGCACTACCCCCAGGGCCAGTTGCGGAAACCGTTCAAGAAGTGGCCCGCGTCCGGTCCGGTCGCCAGCCGATGTCTTCGTCTCCCGCCAGACCCAGGAGTCTGCGTCCCGGTAGAGGACGTCCGGAGCGGCGATCACGATGACGTCGGCCGCGGTGTCATGGCGCACAACCCGGGGCTCGTTGCGCACGTCTGTGCCGTCGCGTACGCAGCGCAGCGGGCACACAGCGGCGTGCCTGCGCAGCAGCCGTGTGCCGAGGGCGCGTTGGCCGGGGTCCAGGTCGAAGCCCTCGGGGACCCATTCGTCGGGCACGTCTGCCGTACAGGGCCGCAGCACGCTCCTGCCGTGGCGTGCGGCGAGGTACGCGTGGACAGCGCGGCCCCGTTCGGCGGCTGAGCCGCGTTCGATAGCGTCCGTTGTAGGAAGGTGCAGTCGTCGAAGGTGGTCCCGCGCGGGACAGATCCGGTAGTTCCGCCCGTTGGTGACGGACCAGGTCCGCCGCGGCCGCCCCTGGGTTTCGATGCCGAGCAGCCCGGGCGCCCGGCGCAGCGCGGGGCAGACGGACACGTAGGGACATTCCGCGCAGGAGGAACCCGGCCGAAACTCCCGGCTGTCCAGCAGCGCCTTCAACGCTGCGGGGCCGTGCTCGCGGTAGCGGCTCACCGCCTCGCCGCGGGTGCCGTCGAAGAGCGTACGCACCTGGCCGTCCAGCAGCGCCACCTCCACAATCCGGACATGCTCGGGCAGCGGGCCCGGAACCCCCTCGGAGAGCACCAGGGCCGCCGCAGAGACGAAGCCCTCAGGCGGGGAGACCTGGTGCAACCGGTTCACCGGCAGCCGGAGCTCGCGTACCGTCCCGTCAGCCGACTGCAGGCACCGGCCCCAGACGGTGAACCGATACTCGCGGGCTCCCCGCAGGTCGGCGCCGGCGGGCTGATGGCGATAGGTCCAGGGCTCCGGAACCTCTGCCAGCGGGTTGTTCGGGTCGACGGGAAATGCCTCCTCGTAAGAAGCCGACGCATGCTCCGTCCACCGCTGCAGGCCGTCGTGCGCCCTTTTCAGCGGCCGTGCCCACCCGTCTCCCGGCTCGTCGGCCGGCGGGTGCGGGGCATGTGCGTCGCAGGCGGTCATGAAAGGGCCGAATGTGAAGTGTTCCAGCAGTTCGTGACGGCGCGCAGAGCGCTGCGTCGGTCGGTAGCCTCGCGCTTTGAGCGCATCGGCGGCAGGACAGCGGTATTCGATTCCCTTGAACATTCCGACGGACACCTTGATGACATCGGACGTCCGCCGGACTCCGTCCGGGGGCAACCACGAATCGGTCATTCTCGTTCCTTTCCGGTGAGTGAAGGGGACTGGTTGGCATACTGGGGGCCGACCCACAGCGGGCCCAGGGCATCAAAGAGAGGCGGTCATGACGTTGATCAAGGACATCGGCGATATCGAAGACACGTACGACATCCACGAACTGACAGGCAGTGGCGGACAGGCGGAGCTGTACACCGGATACGAAAGGACCAGCGGCCGGAAGGCAGCAATCAAAGTCCAGAACGAACAGGGCTTTGAGCCGACCTGCCATTTCGAAACCCTGTCGGAGGAACTGACAGAAGAAGGCGAGTACATTCAGAAGCTGGCCGGGACTCCGGGTATCCCGCGCATATTCGCGTTCGGCCACTACCGACACTTGCGCTGCATTGTCATGGAGTTCATCGAAGGGACTCTGTTGACCGATGCATTGGAATCAGTCCGGCCCGTGCGAGATGTCACCACGGTTGCGTCAATCGTCGGGCAACTCTGTGAGATTCTTGATCACGTCCACCGCAGCAACCTCGTCCACCGCGACGTGAAACCGGACAACGTGAAGGTGGAGCCAGACGGACGCATCCGGCTGTTCGATCTGGGTCTCGCCGTTGAGGCCGGCGCAGACATCGAATTCCCCTGCGGAACCATGGGTTTCGCACCACCGGAGCAGCTAAACGCCAATCCAGACGGAATCACCGGACAGGCTGACATCTTCGCACTAGGCTGCATGCTGATAGAGATGATGGTCATGCGACGGCCCTATGGAGGATCCAGGGCGGGCATTATCGGCAAGAGCCACCCGGTCCAGCCCGTTCTGCCGCCTGACCGCCTCGCGGCCCTGCTCCCGGAGCTTGCCCCGCTGGCACTGCGTATGGTGGACCGCGATCCAGGGCGCCGCCCGGCCACCGTGCGAGAAGTCTTCGCTGCCCTGCGTCCGCATCTGCCCACGCCAGGTTCTCGCCGCCCGCGAAAGCCGCTGCGGCCCGACCCGACCGAGTACTACCGCACGCATACGCCGACGCTCTGACACATGTGGGGCGGCATTTCATCTCAGCATCTCCAAGCGGTCGCGCACCTCTTGGACGCCCGCACCACCCATGTGCTCTCGTAGACGCAAAACGCGCTCCAGGACGACTACGGCCTCGTGCGTACGCGCGGTCGCCACGAGAACGTCGGCATGCAACCAGGAGACCTTGTCCTCATAAGCCCAATGGCCCAACTCACGATAGATACTCGCAGCCTGCTCGTAGAACCTGTTGGCCTCGTTGCCCTCGCCACGCGCGTGGTGAATCTTGCCGAGGGTGTACAGCACGTCGGCACGACCGTTGAGGACATGGTCCTGGCCGTTCATGCTCAGGCCGTCAATGGCACCGCGGGCGTCCGCACACAGGCGCAACGCAGCGTCGTACTCCCTGCGGTCGTAGTAGATCGTGCCGAGCCCGGTCAGCGCCTCCGCCTCACCCACCGAGTCGGACAGCTCTCGATACAGCTCCAGGGCCTTTCCGTGGTAGCGCTCAGCTTCCTCGTCCTGTCCCTGCTTGCGCAGTGTGCTGGCAAGTACCTGGAAGGAACGGGCCAGGCTCATCCGGCCGACCGCACTGTCGTCCTGCTCGCTCAACCGAATCGCCCGGCGGAGGGCCCCCGCGGCGAGTTCGAACTCCCCAAGCCTCCAGTGGGTCCCGGCCAATACCCGATAGAACAGGGCACGGTCAACGGGAAGGGCGTGGTCTTCAGCAGCATCCATCGCCTGTTTGAGTAAATGACGAGCGTCACGGAGACGCCTTCGGCGCCACTGATACGTGACCAGAGTCGTCGGCAAGAGCCAGGTGTAGGAGTTGAGCGACGATGCCATCGCCAATGTGATGCACTCGAGGGTCGTGTCGTACTCCTCGTCCAAGAGCACCATGGCACGTTCAGCCGACTCCGGCTCTGCCACAGTGACGCCGTCAGCTTCTCCGATGGGCAGCCGCCGTTGGCTGTTCAGCAATCGGTCGCAGGCGTGGATGTTGTGCAGCTGATGTTCCAGGACTTGCCGCACGGTCTCAGTTTCGAACTCCGCTCTCGGGACGGGAAACGTCACCTCCATCTCATAACGGGCGAAAGCCCTCACCAAGTCGTGCAGGCAGTAGCGCTCGGCACGCAGGTACACCAGATTGGCCGTGGCGAGTTCCTCCACCGCGTGATCGGCATCCGTTCCGCCGCCGACGGCCCCGAGGTCCATCACCGCCTCCCAGCCGATGCTCGGGCCGGGATGCGTGGCGAGCTGCCACAGCAGCCGTCTCGCGTCCTCGCTCAGTGCCAGTGCGGAACAGCTCAAGGCGGTGAGCACGGACAAATCTTGGTCCGTCCGGTGCAGGACCCGCAGTCGCTCCTTTTCTTCCTCCATTTTCCGTACGAGAGCCGGAAGCGCGCTCGCGGGCCGATGCTCCAGCCTGCTCTTGATCACGACGAGTGCCAGCGGGAGATTTCCGCACAGCTTCGCCAGTTTGGCCAAGGATCGGGCGTGACGTTGCCGGTCCCCCGGAATGAACCCGTCCTGAAGCAGTTCCTTGGCGGCCGGGTGGACGAGCGGTTCCAAGGCGGACACATGGACATCGCGGGATGCGCGCAGGTCGTCCAGTGTGCTCCGGCTGGTGACGATGACGGCGCAGGTGCCAGGCCCGGGGAGGAGCGGCAGGACCTGGTCGGCTTGCGCGGCGTCGTCGAGGACGATCAACACCGATCGGTGAGCGAGCGCCGATCGCAACGCGAGGCTCTTGGCTTCCAGTCCCACGACGGGGGCTTGCGGCGGAAGTTGGGCCAAAAAGCGATCCAGGATGTGCTCTGGATCGGTGGGCTGCACATCCTCCCCCGCGAACCCACGAAGTTCGCCGTACAGGATTCCGTCGGGGAATTCGTCCCTGAGCTGCAGAGCAAGGCACGAGGCCAGTGCGCTCTTGCCCACGCCGGCCAACCCACTCAGCAGGACAACCGCAGTTGTACCCACGGCCTGCCTGCCCTTTACGTGATCGATCAGGGACGACAGCAGCCCGTCCCGGCCCACCATCTTCGGCGGTGGGGCAGGCAACTGGTACGGCGCCGGCAGCAGCATCCCGGCACGTGAGGCCGGGGCAGGTCCGCGCAGCCGCTCGAACACCGCGCGCAGTTCGGCCCCGGGTACGCCCCACCGCGCCATCCAGCGCCTGATCAGCGCCGAGCGCTTGGCGAACGACATGTCCGGGCCGTGGGCGACCAGATAGAAACGGAAGATCGTCTCTCGGTCCGGCAGTTGCTCATACAGTCTTTCCGTCTCCTCACAAAGCCATTTCTCTTCTCCTGCGTGCCATGCAGCCTCCAGCCTGCTGCAGACAGCCTCCAGCCAATCCCTACGTAGTTGCGCCCTACGTGCTTCGAACACCTCACCGGTCAGCCCGCGCAGCGGCTCCTGACCGTCCCATTGCTGAAGTGCGAAGCACAGCTGCTCGAACTTTTCGCGGCCCCACAGATGTCGCGCTCGCTGCACCCCGCCGTGAAACCGCGCGAGGTCGAGACTTCCTTCGGGCATGCGAATCGCACATATGCCCGGAGTGCTGCGCGGGACGACGTCTTCGCCGAGCCCGCGTCGCAGGCGGCGCACCACTTGGTAGATGCTCGCGTCGGTCGGTTTCCCTCCCGGCCAGAGCGCTGCTGCCACCTCTTCCTTGGTGCACTGCCCGCCAGGTGCGGTCGCCAACAGCGCGAACAGCGCGGTGACCCTATTAGCCCCGGAAACCACTCTTCGGCCCTGGTCATCGACCCAGACCCCTCCCAACACATGTGCGTCCACGGTCCATGCCCTCCCCTGCTTCACCGCGCTCACGTCCGCCTCCCAGCGGCATCGGACGATCCGTACACCGACCACACCCGCCTCACACGCCTTTCGCTCCTGCGCGCCCCGGCATGCGTCAGATCTACGTCAGATTCGGCTCCGCGGACGCCCACAGGCACCGGGCACGATGTCGTCAGTCGCCGAGAACAGGAGGCGACGATCCGGTCACCTACCGAAGGGAACTTCTCCGTGGCCAATCGCCAAAACGCCCGCCGCGGGGTCCGCGCCAAGCGGACCTCCGACACCAACTCCGCCCGCAAGCTCGCGCTGATCAAGTCCCAGCCGGAGGCCGCCGTCGCCGAGACCCCGGCGGTCACGGCGCCCGTGCCCTCGCTGGCCGCGACAGACTGACCCGCCTCGCCGGGTGCTCACGCCCTTGTGAGCACCCGGCACCGGCCCGCCCTCGCCTTCCACACGCAGTTCCGGCCTTTCCCACTCTCGGGAACGGAGTTCGGCCCATCTCCGCCGGGGCCACACCACGGAGCGCGTGTAGCAAGAGCGACACATGCTTGAACACTTTCGTTACTCCTGATGCTCGTTCCCGTTTTGTCGGGATCACGCGTCGGACCGCGCAGGTATTTGCGCGCTTTCACACATCCGGCTCTGCACTCCCCGTACAGAGAGAGGACTCTTATGGCGTCTTCATTCCCCTGCGGCGTACTCGCCGCGGTCGGCCGGCACTTCGACGATCCCCGGATCCAGGACGAGGCACATCTGACCGTCCGACTGCCCGGGGGCAGCACGCGGCCGGTGCTGCTCTCTCCTGCCGAGGCCCGCGAAGTCACCGGCGGGCCGGTGTCCGACCCGGAGTTGGCGGCCGCGGTCTGGCAGAGCGCTCTGGCCGAGGCCCGTGACGACACAACGTCTCATGGCTCGGGGCAGCTCCTGCTGATCTGGCTGTTGCTGCCCCGGCTGACCGGGACGGCCCAGAGGATCTGCGAACGGCTGCGCGCCGATCGGGCGGACGTGGAGTCGGAGATGATGCTGGCGCTCCTCGAAGAGATCCCAGGCGTCGACCTCCCCGGAGAACTCGCGGCGCAGGCACTGGTCAGGGCCGCCCGCAGCGCCGGGTGGCGGTATGCGCGGACCCGGTGCCGCGAGAAGCCGGCCGACTGGCTGGAGAACGTGGCTGACAGCGCCGGGGACGGCTTCGAGGACAGCATCGTCGAGGAAGCGGAGCGGCAGTTGCAGCTCGACGTGGTGGTGCCCCGCCCCGCCGGACCGCACGGCCTGCGAGCAACGCTGCGAATCTCCGCTCCCGCAGAACAGGTGGAGGCAGCTGTGCTCGCTGGGCTGGCCGATGACTACGGCGTGCGTGAGGTGGTACGGCGCGCCGGGCGGGCGAGGCGGCGGGTTGGGAGGCTGAAGTTGCGGCTCGGGAGGAGGCGTCGGTGATGCAGCAGACCACGCGCACGCCGCTGGGCTTCGGGGAGGTATTCGACCTGCCGATCGCCGTGGACCTCCGAACCGCGGCCCGCGCGTTCGGCATCCATCCCGGGACCGCCTACCGACTGATCCGACAAGGAACGTTCCCATGCCCCGTGCTGCGCGTCGGCGGCCGATACCGGATTCCGACGACGCACCTCATGCTCATACTCGGCATCCAGGAGCGCCCGGTCTACGCCGTGGATCTTGAACACGACGATCCGACCGTGCCGCTCGACGCCCGCAGCGGATGACCCGGGACCGCTACGTGCCCGGTTGGCGGCCGGGGTCGGGGAGGTCGTGGAACGGGTGTACGCCGTAGGGGTGCATGCACTCAAGACCTATAGTCCGGGGCTTGAGCTGTACTACGTCATCCAAACCCGGCGCCCCTCCGCCTGAGCGGAAGTCCCACAGGCAAGCTGTGACCTGCGAAAACTCTTCTCATCAGTTCTCACTGACACTGCTTGTTTTCCACCCTCTTGTGCACCGGATGTGCACCGGCGGACCGATTCACTGACGCGCCGCCAGTAGGTGTAAGAGGTCCGCTACCCCGGCTACGGGGTAGCGGACTTCCTTATGCCCGCTCTGCTCGTTGAAGAGCGGCGCCGCCCGCCCATCCGTCAGCCAGCACCTGGCCAAGCTCGGGCTGGCCGGACTGGTCATCAGCCAAAAGACGGCCGACGCGTCGTCTACTCCCTGCGCCACGGTCATCTGCGGCGCCTGGCCACCGTGGCTCTGAGCCTGCTCGCGTACGACATCGCGGGCAAAGCCTCCAGCGCGGTGCTCGGCACTGCGCTGGCGATCAAGATGATCGCCTATGTCGGCATCGCCCCGCTGGCCGGAGCACTCGCAGACCTCATACCCCGGCGCTGACTGATGGTGGCGACGGACCTCATCCGGGCCGCAGTCGCGCTCACCCTGCCGTTCGTCACCCAGGTCTGGCAAGACTACGACCTGATCTTCCTGTTGCAGGCAGCATCCGCCGCGTTCACACCGACCTTCCAGGCCGCCATCCCCGAGCTGCTTCCCGTCGAACGCGACTACACCCAGGCCCTGTCGATGTCCCCGCTCGCCTACGACCTGGAGAGCCTGCTCTGCCCGGCGCTCGCCGCCGACCTGCTGGCACTCGTCTCTTACGACTGGCTCTTCGTCGGCACCACCGCCGGATTCCTCGCCTCCGCCGCCCTGGTTGTCTTCGCCGTCCTGCCCAGACCGGCCCCTGCGCGCCGCCGCACCGGAGGCATCCGGGCCAAAACCGTCTTCGGCACCCGCCTTTTCTGGGCCACTCCCCGGCTGCGGGCCCTGCTCGCTCTTGACCTCGCGGTCGCCGCCGCGGGCGCGATCGTCTTCGTCAACACCGTCGTCCTGGTCCGCGACCACTTCGGCCGCCCGGCGAGCGACCTCTCCCCCGGCGCTCGGCGCCTACGGCGCGGGCTCGATCGTCACGGCGCTGCTGCTGCCCCGGTTCCTGCGACGGACCGGCGACCGACCGCTCATGCTCTCCGCTGCCCTCGCCCTGCCCGCGATCCTCGCCGCCCTGACCACCGTCGCGCCCGGCACCCGGCCCTGGGCCGCGGCACTCCTCGCCTGGGCCGCGATCGGTGCCGCCTGCTCCGCCGTCCTCACCACCCGGCGGGCCGGTGATCCGGCGTTCCGCCACCGATGAGGACCTGCCCGCCGCCTTCTCCGCCGACCGTGCCCTCGGCGCCGTCCTGGTCGACGGCGCGCAACCGTACGACTGGCTGACCGACGAGATGGAGGTGCGGATCCGCAGGTTCTTCAAACGGATGGGCTGGTTCATGCCGCTGCTGCGTCCGACGGGCCTGACCCCGCGGATGACCGCCGCGCAGATGGCGACCAGCAACATCGAGGTCGGCAGACTCTCCCGGGAACGCGAACTGGGCCCCGTCCTGGACGACATCACCATCCCGGTACGGTACGTGCTTGCTTCGGGAGCGTCCTTCGGAAGCAAGGGCGACGAGCAGGAACGCATCCGCGCGGGTCTCGACCCGGTGTTCGCACGCAAGCCGAACATACAGCTCAGCGCGAAGGTCGCCAGCAACCACGGTGCGATCCTGAAGAAGGACTACCCGGCCATCGCCGAGGCCGTACGCGAGACCACGGCCCTCACCCACGACCGACACTGAAGCCCTTCTTCAACGGACCCGCTTCGGCCGGCCGCCCTCACTCGTCCCGCGGCTTCGGTGGCTTCGGGCGGTGGGTGAGCAGGGTGAAGGCCGTCGCCAGGAGGGTGGTGAGGGTGAGGAGGGTCGGGGCCAGGATCCGGGGGCCCGTGTGTTGGATCAGGAGGCCGGTGAGGGCCGGGAAGATGGTCGCGCCCAGTTTTGAGGCCGCTATTTGGATGCCGATGGTGCGGTGGGTGTCCGACGGGGGTACTCGGTCTGCTGTCGTCAGGATCAGCAGGGGGAACATGGGGGCTGCTGCCACGGCCAGGAGGAGCATGCCCGCTACGGCTACCGAGGTCGGGGCCGGGATCGTCATGAGTGCCGCGGCTGCCGTCATGCCCACGACCGAGGCCCGGAGGACCGGTGCCGGGCCGGTGCGTTCCGCGATGGAGCCCAGGATGAGGCGGCCCAGGCACAGGACCGCCCAGTAGGCGGAGACCGCGAGGCCAGCGCTCCAGGAGGTCAGGCCCTTGCCGTCCGTCAGATACACGTACGCCCAGAGTCCGATCCCGCCTTCGATGCCCAGGTGGATCGCGAAGACCGCCGCGCTGAGGGAAGTGATCATGTACCCGGACCAACGGGTTCCGGAAGAGGGGGCGGCCACTGACCGCGGGACGTCCATCGGGGTTCGCCACGCTCGGGCGAACGTCGCCGCCAGGGCCAGCAGCACCGCCGCCAACACCGCGTACGTCCACCGCCAGCCGATGCCCGCGCTCAGCGCCATGGTGATCGCCGCCGGGCCGACGACGGCGCCCAATCCGTAGCTGGCGTGCATCCAGTTGATGTGCCGGGCGCCGAAATGGCTCGCGGCGTAGACGTTCAGCGCCGAGTCCATCGCGCCGAATCCGAGTCCGAGGAAGACCGTCGCCGCCATCACCGCCCACAGGGAAGGGGCCAGGCTGTGGCCGAGTAGGCCGAGGGCGGACAGGGCCGTGGCGCAGGACAGCAGGCGGCCCATGCGTACGCGGTTGAGCAGACGGCCCGTCAGTGCGCTCGACAGCACCGCCGCGCCGATACCGAACGGCAGGAGCAGGCCCAACGCCCCTACGGGCTGCCGGAATTCGGTGCTCATGGAAGGCCAGGCGATGCCCAGCACACTGTCGGGGAGCGCGATTCCCGCGTAGGCGAGGCAGGCGAGGACGAGGAGAGGCATGGCGAGGCAGAGCCCTTCGGGCCACAGATTCGGGCCGCAAACAGGAGAACGGAGATCAGGCGGCGTCCTCATCAGGGACGTCGCCTCGCCGTGCCACCACACCGAGCAGCACGCGACAACAGGTCACAGTCGAACCACGTCAGCGCGTGCGGTGTTTCCCGGGTACCCCGTCTCCACCCATGTCCAACCTCCGGCCGCCGACCCTATGCCTACCCCCGCCGCCGGGGCCACGGAATTACGCGGGCCCGGCTTCCGGGATCGCCGCCAGTGCGGTCAGGAAGTCCGCCGGGGTCTGGTACCGGTCCTCCGGGGAGCGGGCCGTACAGGTGCGCAGGACGGCGCGGAACGCGGCGGATACACCCCGGTCGTCCAGCGTTTCGAAGATGCGGCGGACGACGGCGAACAGTAACTGGTCCGGTTCCATGCGGCGGGCGACATCGAGATGGACGGTCAGGAGGACATCGGCGCGGGTGTCGTCCCGGGCCGCCCGGTCGAGGGCCCGCAGGACGAGGGTCGACTTGCCGACGCCACGGAAGCCGGTGATCAGGAACGTGCCGCCGTGCGAGTACGTCAGCCGGCGCAGCAACCCGGCGACCAGGTCCTCGTGCCCGAGTACGGGGATCGCCGGGTCGTCCACGGGCCGCGGTTCGTGGATGTACCGGAAGTCCCGGTGCAGCGGCACGTTCAGCACGGCGTTCCCCCTTCGCCACGACGACCTCACCGAAGGCATCCGCCAGCCTCGGACTCAGGAACAAGGCTTCGCCGACTAACAAGGGTTTACCAAAGAGGGCAAGGTCACAGTGTGTAGCCCTGATGCGACTCTAGTGTGCTGTTCTAGCATCGGGACCATGACGGTCCTGCCCGATGACGGGCTTTCGCTGGCCGCCGAGTTCCCTGATGCGACCCATGAGCAGTGGCAGCGCCTCGTGGAGGGCGTACTGCGCAAGTCGGGCAAGGAAGTCTCGGGCGACGCCGCCGAGGAAGCACTCTCCACCACGCTGGAGGACGGGCTCGGCACCCGGCCGCTGTACACCGCGCGGGACGCGGTGCCCGGCGCCTCGGGCTATCCGGGTCTCAGCCCGTATGTCCGGGGCTCCCGACCCGAGGGCGTGACCCCGGGCGGCTGGGACGTACGGCAGCGGTACGCCGGTACGGATCCCGGGGGCACCCGTGACGCGGTCCTCGCCGATCTGGAGAACGGGGTCACGTCGCTGTGGCTGACCGCCGGGTCGCACGGCATCCCCGTCTCCGGTGTCGCCACGGTACTCGACGGCGTATACCTCGATCTGGCGGCCGTCTCCCTCGAAGCGGGCGCCGAATACGGCGCCGCCGCACGGGAGTTGCTCCGGCTTTACGAGGAGCGGGGCATCCCCCGCGCGGAGGCGAGCGGCACGCTCGGCGCCGACCCGCTCGGGCACGAGGCCCGCAGCGGACAGGCCACAGACGCGGCCGACGCGGTCGCCCTGGCACGGGAGACCGTGAGCCGTTGGCCGGGGCTGCGCGCCCTCGCCGTGGACGCACTGCCGTACCACGAGGCCGGGGCGTCGGCGGCGCAGGAACTGGGCGCGTCGATCGCGACCGGTGTCGCCTATCTGCGGCTCCTGACGGACGCGGGCCTTTCGGCGGCGGACGCCTGCGGGCAACTGGAGTTCCGGTACGCGGCGACCGCCGACCAGTTCCTGACCATGGCCAAACTGCGGGCGGCCCGGCGGCTGTGGGCGCGGGTCGCCGAGGTGAGCGGCGCGCCGGGCGCGGGCGCGCAGCGGCAGCACGCCGTGACCTCGTCGGTGATGATGACCCACCGGGACCCCTGGGTGAACATGCTGCGGACCACCGTGGCCTGTCTGGGCGCCGGGGTCGGCGGTGCGGACGCCGTGACGGTGCTGCCCTTCGACCACGCGCTCGGACTGCCGGACGCCTTCTCCCGCCGTATCGCCCGCAACACCTCGACCATCCTCCTGGAGGAGTCGCACCTGGCACGGGTGATCGACCCGGCGGGCGGCTCCTGGTACGTGGAGCGCCTCACCGACGAACTCGCCCACGCGGGCTGGGAGTTCTTCCGGACGATCGAGAGGGCCGGGGGGCAGGGCGCGGCGCTGCGGTCCGGGCTGATCCATGACCGGCTCGCCGCGACCTGGGCCGAGCGCAGCCGTGCGCTGGCCCGGCGCCGTGAACCGATCACCGGCGTCAGCGAGTTCCCGGACCTCGCCGAGCGGACCGTCGAGCGGCCACCCGCCCCGGCCCCGGTCACCGGCGGGCTGCCCCGGGTCCGGCGCGACGAGGCGTACGAGGCGCTGCGGGCCCGGTCCGACGCGCATCTCGCCGCGACCGGCGCCCGCCCGAAGGTGTTCATCGCCGCACTCGGCCCGGCCGCCGCGCACACCGCGCGTGTGACGTTCGCGTCGAACCTGTTCCAGGCGGGCGGCATCGAGCCCGTGCACGATCCGGTGTCCGTGGACGCGGCCACCGTCGCCGGGGCGTTCGCCGCGAGTGGGACGTCGATCGCGTGTCTGTGCTCCAGCGACGCGCTGTACGCGGAACAGGCGCAGACGGTCGCCGCCGCGCTGAAGTCCGCCGGCGCGACCCGGGTGTTCCTCGCGGGCAGGCCCGGTGAGTACGCCGATGTGGACGCGTATGTGTCCGCCGGCGGCGACGCGGTGGCCGTCCTCACCTCCGTACTCGATTCTCTGGGAGTGTCGTGATGGCGATTCCCGATTTCTCCGGCGTCGAATTGGGCACCGGTTCTTCGGACGGGTCCGACGACCGGTGGCGTACAGCAGTGAAGGAATCCACCGGCAAGGACGACAGCGATCTCCTGTGGGACACCCCGGAGGGAATCCAGGTCAAGCCGCTGTACACCGGACGGGACCTGGAAGGGCTCGATTTCCTCGATACCTATCCCGGTATCGCGCCCTATCTGCGGGGCCCGTATCCGACGATGTACGTGAATCAGCCCTGGACCATTCGGCAGTACGCCGGATTCTCCACGGCCGAGGAGTCCAACGCCTTCTACCGGCGCAATCTCGCGGCCGGACAGAAGGGCCTCTCGGTCGCCTTCGACCTGCCGACGCACCGCGGTTACGACAGTGACCACCCGCGTGTCACGGGCGATGTCGGCATGGCCGGGGTCGCCATCGACTCGATCTACGACATGCGGCAACTGTTCGACGGTATTCCGCTGGACAAGATGACCGTGTCGATGACGATGAACGGCGCCGTGCTGCCCGTTCTCGCGCTGTACATCGTCGCCGCCGAGGAACAGGGCGTACCGCCGGAGAAACTGGCCGGGACCATTCAGAACGACATTCTCAAAGAGTTCATGGTCCGCAACACCTATATCTATCCGCCGAAGCCGTCGATGCGGATCATCTCCGACATCTTCGCGTTCACCTCGCAGCGGATGCCCCGGTACAACTCGATCTCCATCTCTGGCTATCACATCCAGGAAGCGGGTGCGACGGCCGATCTGGAGCTGGCGTACACGCTCGCGGACGGTGTCGAATATCTGCGGGCCGGCCGGGACGCGGGGCTCGATGTGGACGCGTTCGCGCCACGGCTCTCCTTCTTCTGGGCGATCGGCATGAACTTCTTCATGGAGATCGCGAAGATGCGGGCGGCGCGGCTGCTGTGGGCGAAGCTGGTCAAGGAGTTCGGGCCGAAGAACACCAAGTCCTTGTCGCTGCGCACCCATTCGCAGACCTCCGGCTGGTCACTGACCGCGCAGGACGTCTTCAACAATGTGACGCGTACGTGTGTCGAGGCGATGGCCGCGACGCAGGGCCACACGCAGTCCCTGCACACCAACGCCCTCGACGAGGCGCTCGCCCTGCCGACCGACTTCTCCGCGCGGATCGCCCGCAACACGCAGTTGCTGATCCAGCAGGAGTCGGGCACGACCCGGGTCATCGACCCGTGGGGCGGCAGCGCGTACGTCGAGAAGCTGACGTACGACCTGGCGCGGCGGGCCTGGCAGCACATCGAGGAGGTCGAGGCGGCGGGCGGTATGGCGCAGGCCATCGACGCGGGCATCCCGAAGCTGCGGGTCGAGGAGGCGGCGGCCCGTACCCAGGCGCGGATCGACTCGGGGCGGCAGCCGGTCATCGGCGTCAACAAGTACCGGGTCGCGACGGACGAGCAGATCGATGTGCTCAAGGTCGACAACTCCTCCGTGCGCACCCAGCAGATCGAGAAGCTGCGGCGGCTGCGCGCCGAGCGCGACGAGGCCCGCTGCCAGGACGCACTGCGGGCCCTGACCGCGTCCGCCGAACGCGGCTCCGGCCCCGGCCTGGACGGCAATCTGCTCGCCCTCGCGGTGGACGCGGCCCGCGCCAAGGCGACCGTCGGCGAGATCTCCGACGCCCTGGAGAAGGTGTACGGGCGACACGCGGGCCAGATCCGTACGATCTCCGGTGTGTACCGCAACGAGGCAGGCGAGTCCCCGTCCGTGGAGCGCACCCGCGCACTCGTGGACGCCTTCGAGCGGGCCGAGG
Source organism: Streptomyces sp. NPDC058001 (assembly GCF_042886315.1). Classification (NCBI taxonomy): domain Bacteria; kingdom Bacillati; phylum Actinomycetota; class Actinomycetes; order Kitasatosporales; family Streptomycetaceae; genus Streptomyces; species Streptomyces sp. NPDC058001. The sequence continues at coordinate 217,467 of NZ_JBHVQT010000016.1, read as the reverse complement.
GGCGCCGGCCGCGCATCCTGGTCGCCAAGATGGGGCAGGACGGGCACGACCGGGGCCAGAAGGTGATCGCGACCGCGTTCGCCGACCTCGGTTTCGACGTCGACGTCGGCCCGCTGTTCCAGACCCCGGCGGAGGTCGCACGGCAGGCCGTCGAGGCGGACGTGCACATCGTCGGTGTCTCCTCGCTGGCCGCGGGGCACCTCACGCTCGTCCCGGCGCTGCGCGAGCAGCTCGCCGAGGAGGGCCGCGAGGACATCATGATCGTCGTCGGCGGGGTGATCCCCCCGCAGGACGTCGAGACGCTCCACGAGGCGGGCGCCACGGCGGTGTTCCCGCCCGGCACGGTCATCCCGGACGCCGCGTACGACCTGGTGAAACGACTCGCCGCCCAGCTCGGGCACGAGCCCGACGAGCTGTGAGCCCATGGCGCGCGCGATCGATCTCGACAGTTATGTGAAGGGCGTACTCGACGGGAGGCGCGCGCACATCGCGCGCGCGATCACTCTCGTCGAGTCCACCCGGAGCGACCACCGTGAGCTGGCGCAGCAGTTGCTGACCGCGCTGCTGCCGTACTCCGGGCAGGCCCGGCGGGTCGGGATCAGCGGGGTGCCGGGCGTGGGCAAGTCCACGTTCATCGACGCGCTCGGCACGATGCTCACCGGACTCGGGCACCGCGTCGCGGTACTCGCCGTCGACCCGTCGTCCAGCAAGACCGGGGGCTCGATCCTCGGCGACAAGACCCGGATGGAACGGCTGGCGGTCGATCCCGACGCCTTCGTCCGGCCCTCACCGACGGCGGGCACGCTCGGCGGGGTCGCCAAGGCCACACGCGAGTCGATCGTGGTGATGGAGGCCGCCGGATACGACGTGGTGCTGGTGGAGACGGTCGGCGTCGGGCAGTCCGAGACCGCCGTCGCCAACATGGTCGACACCTTTCTGCTGCTCTCGCTGGCCAGGACCGGTGACCAGTTGCAGGGCATCAAGAAGGGGGTCCTGGAACTCGCCGACGTCATCGCCGTCAACAAGGCCGACGGTCCACACGAACGCGACGCCCGGTCGGCCGCCCGCGAACTCGCCGGTGCGTTGCGGTTGATGCATGGCGCGGACGCGGTGTGGCGGCCACCGGTACTCAGCTGTAGCGCGCGGGAAGGTACCGGGCTCGACGCCGTCTGGGAGCGGGTCGATCAGCACCGGGCACTGCTCGACTCGACCGGCCGACTGGCCGCCAAGCGGCGCGACCAGCAGGTGGACTGGACCTGGACCATGGTCCAGGAGGAGCTGCTCGGACGGTTGCGGGGGCATCCCGTGGTACGGGGGCTGGCCGCCGGGCTTGAACAGCGGGTACGGGAGGGGGAGCTGACGGCGACGAGTGCCGCCGAGCGGATTTTGCGGGCTTTCGAGTACGGGGAGTAAGGGTTCCGCCGAGCGGGTGCCCGATTGGGGCCGGCTTCGATTCCGCCGGACACTCGCCGTCGTGGGTACTCGCCGCTGCGGCGGGAAAGGGGGCCGCGCCCCCCTTCAGCCCCTCCAGAGGGCTGTGCCCCCCGTCAAGCCTCCCCAAAGGGCTGCGCCCCTTCCCCAGGGCCCCCTAGGGCGCCTCCCCACCGGCTGCGTTTCACCCGTTTGGACGCACTCCGATCGCCTCGCCGTTCGGGCGGGCCGATGCTCGGGGCACCGGGTCCTTCTGGCCGTGCGGCCGGAGGACCGAGCTTCGAGGGGAGACCCCATGAGCACCTCCACACCTCCGTCGGCCGGCGCCCCGGCGCCCGGCAGGGCACCGCACGACCGGTCCACCTCCGCCCGCGAGAGCTGGGCCACGGGTGGCACGGTCTTCGCCGGTGTCCTGCTGATGGTCTCCGGAATCATGGCCATCCTGAACGGCATCGCGGCGGTCGCCACGGACGACATCTACACGTCGATCGGCAACTACGTGTTCAAGTTCAGCCTGACCTCCTGGGGCTGGATCCACATCGGCCTGGGTGTCGTCCTCGCGGTGGTCGGCTACGGCGTCCTCAAGGGCGCCGACTGGGCACGGGCGCTGGGCGTGGGCCTGGCGTCGCTCAGCCTCCTGCTCAACTTCATCTGGCTGCCCTACCAGCCGCTGTGGGCGCTCACCGTGATCGCGATCGACATCTTCGTGATCTGGGCCCTGTGCACCGCCCACAGCCGCAGGGCCGTGGTCTGAGCCCATGCCGGAACCGGGCGCGGACTCGGCGCGGGCCACCGCCCGTGACGGCTGGATCTGGGGATACCCGGTGCTGGAGAACTACCGCACCCTGTACGCCCAGGCCGTCGACGACGCCGATCCGCGCTCGGTGGGCGGCTTCGGCCGCTTCCTGCACCACGCACGGCACGACACCCGCTCCCGCCCCCGTACGCCCGCCGCCCCGGACGGGGTGACGGCGGACCACGGCACCCCGCTCTCGTGGGCCTGGCTGGATCTGCGGGCCGAGCCATGGGTGGTGTCGGTACCCGCGACCGACCGGCGCTACGTGCTGACGGTGCACGATCTGGACACCCCGTACGTCGGTTTCATCGGCTCGCGGACCACCGGCCGGGCGGCCGGGGACTATCTGGTCGCCGGGCCGGGGTGGACCGGCGGTGTGCCGTCGCGGCTGACGGGCGCGCTGTTCGCGGACACCCTCCTGGTGGGGATCGTGGGGCGCGCGTATCCGGCGGGACCCGACGACGTCGACGGGCCGCGGGCGGTGCGCGAGGGCTGGCGGCTGACGCCGCTGTCCCGGTTCCTGGACCGTCCCGCGCCGCATCCGGCGCCGGAGCCCGTCTGGCCCGTGTGGCGCGAGGAGGACCTCGGCTCGGTCGAGTTCTTCACGCTGCTCGACTTCCTGCTCCAGTTCTGTCCGGTGCCGGCCGGCGGCTCACCGCTGCGCGAACGCCTCGCGGCGCTCGGTGTGACGGGCGGCGGCGAGTTCGAACCGGCCGCGCTGACATCAGAGTTGACGGCGGCGATCGAACAGGGCATCGCGGACGCCCGCGCCCTGCTGAAGGAGGCCGAGGCGAGCACCACGCACCGGTTCGGCACCCGGCAGGAGCAGGGCGACGACTTCCTGACCCGCGCGGTCGGCGCCGCCAAGGGCCTGTACCGACTGCCGGCCGCCGAGGCCCGGTACGCCGGACGGTCCCCGGACGACCCCGGCGACGACGCACACGCCGGGACCGAGTGAGAGGGGAGACCCATGGCGCCCGTACTCCCGTCCCTGGCCACCCTCAGGTCGCTCGCCGCCGACGCGTATGTGTACGGCCATCCGCTGGTCCTGGATCTGACCGCGGCCGACGGCTTCGTGCGCGAGGGCCTGGGCCCGCTGCCGCCGCGCCCCTTCAACCGGTTCGCGCACGCGCCCCGGCTGGCCGGTCCGGACACGCCGTTCGTGTCCGTGAACAACGACACCGCGTACTCGATCGCCCAACTCGACCTCTCCGGCGGACCCTTGTTGCTGCACGTCCCGGACACCAACGGGGCTTACTACGTACTCCAGTTCGTGGACGCCTGGACCGACAACTTCGCCTACGTGGGACAGCGGGCGACCGGCACCGACGAGGCGTCGTGGCTGATCGTGCCGCCGGGCTGGTCGGGCATCGTGCCCCCGGAGGTGCGCGGGGTGATCGACGCGCCGACGACGGTCGCGACGATCGTCGGGCGCAACGCGTGCGACGGACCCGACGACATGGAGCGGGTACGGGTCCTGCACCAGCATCTGACGCTGACACCGGTCGGCTCACCGCACCCCACCGGACTGCCGGAGCCCGACCCGGATGTGCCCGACGACCTGCGGTTCTTCGAGCGCCTGCGGGTGTGGACGGCCGCGTTCCCGCCCTCGGCGCCCGACCAGGCGTACCAGGAGCGGTTCCAGCCGATCGGCCTCCTGGAGGAGGGCGCGTCGCCGTACGCGGACGCCGACCCGGTGCTGGTACGGGCGCTGCGCGAAGGGCTGGCAGAGGGGCAGGCGCGGGTGGAGGAGGCGAGCACCACGCCGACGTCCGGCGACGGTGAACGGCCACCCGGGGCCTGGGAGATGGACCCGCACCTCTTCGACTACAACCTCGACCACTTCGGCGTCGGCACCATCGACGCGCCGCGCTGGCGGACCGCCGACCGCGAGGATTCCTATCTGCGCCGCGCGGTCGCCGCGCGGCTCGGGCTGTGGGGCAACCACGGGTACGAGGCGGTGTACGCGGTCACCTTCCGGGACGCCGACGGCGAGCCGCTGACCGGGGCCCGGTCGTACACGCTGCGGTTCGACGTCCTGCCGCCGGTCGGCGCGTTCTGGTCGGTGACGATGTACGACACCCCGGAGTACCACCTCGTCGCCAACCCCATGGACCGTTACTCGATCGGCGACCGTACGCCGGATCTGCGGTACGCCGACGACGGGTCGCTGACCCTCCTGATCCAGCGGGACCCGCCGACGGACACGGCCAACTGGCTACCCGCTCCCCCGGGGCCGTTCCGCCCGATGATCCGTCTCTACCTGCCCGATGACCCGGTCATCGACGGCACGTACACGCTGCCGAGGATCGTCAGACGCCGTGGGCGGCGGTGACCACGCCCGCTGCGATGGCCGCCTCCAGGGCCTTGTGGTCGAGGGCGGTCCGGTCGGCGTAGCGGAGGGCGAAGTCGGCGACGGCGTGGTCGAAGCTGTCGCCGGAACCGAGGTAGGCGGCGACGGCGATCCGGTCGCCCGAGCGGGCGTGGGCGCGGGCCAGGGCGGTGCCGCAGAGCCGTGCGTAGCGGACGAGTGCGCGGTGGCTCATGCCCGCGATGTCGACCGATCCCTTCGGGTCGCGCACCTGGCGCCAGTAGTAGGCGCGGCCCTGCGGCCCGGTCATCCAGCCGAGGAAGATGTCGGCGGACGCCTGGAGCAGCCGCTGCCCGGCGACGACGCGGTGTGCCGGGTGGACGTACGCGCCGTCCGGCAGGTGCTCCTCCAGGACGGACCGGCCGGCCTCCTTGATCTGGAGGAACAGCGGGTCGTCGGTGTCCCGCCCGGTGAGCAGCACGATGAAGCAGCGGATACCGACACCGCCGACACCGACGACCTTTCGGGCGGCGTCGACGAAGTGGTAGCGGTCCAGGAGGAGTCGGCGCTCCTCGGAGAGCGTGGACCGGTAGTCGTTGAAGATCTTCCGCAGCGCCGCCATGTCCGGTTTCCCCACGGGGTCGAGAAGCGGCGGATCGTGGACGAGACGGCGCCCGCCCTCTCCGCTCTCGGTGAGCTTGTCGAGGGCTTGCAGGCTGGTACGGCGGCGGGCGTGCGCGAGGCTCGCGGGGATCCGGCGTCGGCGCCCGGCGGAGCGCGTCAGGGGGCGGATGTCCGCCGTGCCGACGCGGTCGTACCAGACGTCCAGTTCGCCGCGGGTCGCCAGGCGGCGCATCGCGGTGCGGTACGCGGTGGCGGCCTCCTGGGCGGTGCGGTGGGCCTGGGGGTCGGTGTGCCCGTTCTCACGGGCGGCCACGGCCGCGCTCACGGCGAGCCGTTTCACGTCCCACTCGAAGGGGCCGGGGTATGTCTCGTCGAAGTCGGTCAGGTCGAACATCGGGGTGCCGTCGGCCGATGCGAACACGCCGAAGTTGAGCAGATGGGCGTCGCCGCAGAGCTGGACCGTGAGCCCGGTGTGCTGCTGTGCGGCGAGGTCGGCGGCCATCAGCGCGGCGGCCCCCCGCAGGAACGCGAGCGGGGACACGGCCATCCGCCCATATCTGATCGGGAGCAACTCCGGTACGTGGTCGGCGCCCTTGCGTTCCAGTACGGCCACGGGGTCCGGACGGCCGGCGGCCGGAATCCAGGCACCGTGCGAGCTGCGCGAGGCGCGCTTACGGGCGGCGCGACCTCGCGCCGCGCGCTCGGCGGGGGTGGCGGGGATGACACTCACGACCGACGCCTCCTGCCCCTGCCCTGAACCTGTCACACCAGTGAACGGGGGGTATGGGGGGTACGCATTCCAGGCTTGTCGAATGGGTGACGGCTCCCTGCCGGGGGCTGGGAGGGGGCGTGCACCCCCTCGGACGCGTCTTTGGCATGCGGCCGAGTAAAAGGGGTGCGTCCCTCGAACCCCGCGCGGAGCGCCGGGCGGGCGGGGTGCGCGCCACCGTGGCCGGCGCGCACCCACTCCCCTCCAGACACCGCGTCAGCGGTTCGCGGCTACCGGTTGTACCTCATGAAGGCTCGGACCATGTGGCACGTCGTGTCCGACGGTGGGTGGATTCCTATGCGCTCCGCCGTCGTCCGGATGCGGTGGTTGTGGGCCTGGTTCGGCACGAACACGCCCGAGTCGAGCAGCGCGATCGCGAGCCGCATGGCCTTGAGCCTGCGGTTGTGCGTGATGTACCACTCCCGCGGACGTCCCGCGGGCAGCGCCTTCTTCTCCAGTGGGGTGTACGGAAGGTCGATCAGCAGAGGCTGGTGCATGAGTGCGGCAGCGGGCACGGGCATCCTCCTGTCGCGAACGGGGGCTCCCCTCGAACCCCTCGAACACTGCCTCCAGTTTACTGCCCGGCACTGACATCCAGGGATCCGCAGAGCCCATCAAATGTCCAGGTGAGCACGGGAATTGCCACCGTGTCACGCCCGGTCCCCGAGATGCGCGTGAGGCGGTGGAAATTCGAACAGAACCGACGGGTGGGTACTGCCGTGAGTCTGTTTCGTACGGGTGGGGTGTCTCGTGTGTTCAGCGGCTCGTGTGTGGTTTACGTAACTCCTGTTCCGGGCGGTGCCGTTGAGTCGCGACCTCCTGTGGTCCGTACCTAGCACCACCACCCGCACCGGACCACAGGAGGTCGCGCATGTCGCGGAAGAAGACCCTCAGCTCGAAGCGGAAGATCGCGCTGGCCGTGAGCGCGGCCGTCGTAGCCGGCGGCGGCGCGTTCGCCTTCGCGGCCAACAGCAACGCGGCTCAGTCCTCGACGGTGTGCGACGGCCTCAACACGGCGCTGTCCAACAACCAGAAGTTCATCGAGGGCCAACGCGCCAACCCCGACGCCCAGTCGGCGGCCCGGATAGCCAACCGTGAGGCCGTCATCGCGCAGATCCAGGTGCAGCAGAAGGCATCGGGCTGTGAGGTGACCGGCGGTGCGCAGGGAGCGAGTGGGGGCGGGGGCGGGCAGGCTACCGAGCCGGCGGCGCCGAGTGCGCCCGCCGAGCAGACCGGTGGCGCGGGGGACGGTGGTGGGGCCGTGAACGGGCAGCAGGTGTGCACCGGTTCCACGGTCACCCTGTCCGGCGAGGGCGGCGCCCCGGCCGCGTCCAGCAACCAGTTCCCGGCCGGCACCAAGCTCAAGGTCACCAACCTGGACAACGGCAAGTCGACGACGGTGGAGGTCACTTCGGTCTCCGGCAGTTGCGCCCTGCTCAACAACGCCGCGTTCGAACTGGTCCGCGAGCCCGGCAAGTTCCTCATCCGCCGCGCGGTCATCGAGAAGGTCGGCTGAGGGACCCCAGAAACGCGGCCGTCCTGCTGTTCACATCGGCGGGCATCACGAACGGGAGAGCGTGGTGCGAGACGCCTGGCAGGACGGCCGCCGCCACCTCCGGCAGCGTCCCGGACGCGCGGGCGGCCACCCGGTGAGGGTCGTGCGCGCGGCCGGCCCCCGCCAGGAGCAGCAGGACCGGACACCGCAGCCCGCGCAGCGCGGCCGGGTCCGGGCGGGGGCCGGTGACCGGCCGGACCGTCGGGAGGACCGCGGCGCGCTCCTGGAGCCGCAGCAGAGCGGGGTCGAGCGGTGCTCCCCCGGCGGTCTCCCACGCCAGGAAGCGGCGGTACCGGGGGGCCGTGGGCCGCAGCAGCAACGGCAGCGCCCGCAGCAGATAGCCCGCGCGGAACCCGGCGAAGCACCCGGTCGGATCGAGCAGCACCAGGCTCCGTACCCGCGCGGGGGCGTGCAGCGCGTAGTGCAGGGCGATCCAGGCCCCGTACGAGTGCCCGCACAGGTCGACGGGCGACCCGGCCGGCAGCAGCCCGTCCAGGAGTGCGTCCAGCCAGGCCGTGAGGTCGCTCACCGCGCGCACCGGCCGCTCCGGGTCCGGTGTGCTGTACCCGGCGTCCCCGACCATGTCGACCGCGAACACCCGGTGCGTACCGGACAGTTCGGCGGCCGTCGCGTACCAGCCGGCGGAGGTCGCGCCGCCGCCCGGCAGCAGGACGAGCGGCGGCGCGTCATGCGGCCCGCAGGTGTGCACCCGCGTCGGGCCGTACAGCGTGGGCACGGTCAGGGACTCCGTGCCGTCCGGCCAGCGGGCCATGACCTCGTCGTACGCCGTGTCGAACTCCGCGCGGACGGTGTCCCGCGCGGTCTCCCGCCGCGTTCCGGCCATCGTGACCCCTCGCTTGGCAATAATCTCGCTCAGCGAGATATATTCGACCACAGAAACGACCACAGAAACAGGCCCGGACACCACGCGGAGGTCGGTATGGAGAAGCAGGGCCCGGCGATGGAGATCGTGCATCTGCTGCGCGCGGTGGTCGTCGATCTCGGCCTGCTCAACGCGGAGTTCGCGGCCCGCAACGGTATGCACCCCACCGATGTGCGGGCCCTGATCTGTCTGATGGACGCGCTGCGCGCGGACACCCCACTGACGGCGGGCCTGCTGGGCACCCGGCTCGGTCTGAACTCGGCCGGCACGACCGCCGTCATCGACCGGCTGGAACGGCTCGGCCATGTGCACCGGGTCCGTGACGGGCACGACCGGCGCCGGGTCCACATCGAGCTGGACGAGCGCGCCATCGCATTGGGCACGGCGTTCTTCGGCCCCCTGATCGACCGCACGGTGGACCTGCTCACCGGCTACGACGAGCGGGAACTGGCAGCGGTACGGGGGTTCCTGGAGGGTGTGCGGACGGCGGCCGGGTAACACGGGGTTCATCGTCGGGCAACGATCGGGAAATCGCGGGTTGACAGGGTCGGGGTACCGCCGCCGCACGCGCACCGCGCCCCTTGCGGCGCCACCCGCGAAGACCGCGCCGCCCGGCGCTCCCCGAAGGATGTGGCCCGTGACCTTCAAGGCTGAGTACATCTGGATCGACGGCACCGAGCCGACGGCCAAGCTCCGTTCGAAGACCAAGATCCTCACGGGCTCCCCTGAGTCGGTCCCGGCCCTCGCCGAGCTGCCGATCTGGGGCTTCGACGGATCCAGCACCAACCAGGCCGAGGGCCACGCCTCGGACCGGGTGCTCAAGCCGGTCTTCTCGTGCCCCGACCCGATCCGGGGCGGCGACGACATCCTCGTGCTGTGCGAGGTCCTGAACACGGACATGACGCCGCACCCGTCCAACACCCGTGCGCCGCTCACGGAGTTGGCGGAGAAGTTCGCCGCGCAGGAGCCGATCTTCGGCATCGAGCAGGAGTACACGTTCTTCGAGGGCGACCGTCCCCTCGGCTTCCCCGTCGGCGGCTTCCCGGCCCCGCAGGGCGGCTACTACTGCGGTGTCGGCGCGGACGAGATCTACGGCCGTGACGTCGTGGAGGCGCACCTGGAGAACTGTCTCAAGGCGGGCTTGGGAATCTCCGGCATCAACGCCGAGGTCATGCCGGGGCAGTGGGAGTTCCAGGTCGGTCCGCTGGCCCCGCTCGACGTCTCCGACCAGCTGTGGGTGGCGCGCTGGCTGCTGTACCGCACGGCCGAGGACTTCCAGGTGTCGGCGACCCTCGACCCGAAGCCGGTGAAGGGCGACTGGAACGGCGCGGGCGCGCACACCAACTTCTCCACGAAGGCGATGCGCGAGGGGTACGACGCGATCATCACGGCGTGCGAGTCGCTCGGTGAGGGTTCCAAGCCGCTGGACCACGTCAAGAACTACGGCGCCGGAATCGACGACCGGCTGACCGGTCTGCACGAGACAGCCCCCTGGAACGAGTACAGCTACGGCGTCTCCGACCGGGGCGCGTCGGTCCGTATCCCGTGGCAGGTCGAGCAGGACGGCAAGGGATACATCGAGGACCGCCGCCCGAACGCGAACGTCGACCCGTATGTGGTGACGCGGCTGATCGTCGACACGTGCTGCACGGCCCTGGAGAAGGCAGGGCAGGTCTGATCCGCACCCTCCCGCTCACGAAGGGGGCGCCCACCGATTCCGGTGGGCGCCCCCTTCGTGCGCCGTCGCCCTTCGCGCTGCGTCAAGTTCACGCCAAGGCGGCGTCCGACCTGTGAGAGGGCCCTCCTCGGTGTCGTAATGGTCTGGTTCAATGGGCCCATGGCCAGCAACCGGAACGCAGACACGGGTCGACCCGACCTGTACGACCTGGAGCCCTTCTGGCCGTCCCGTCAGCACCACGACTTCGACCGGGTGTGTTGCCGCGTGGTGAAGGCGCAGGCCCTCTAAAGCCGCTCACCCCGGCCTTCGGCCAGCGCGCACGACGTACGTCCCTCGACGACGCGAGTCATGGATCTCGCCGTCCTCGACGCCACCGACGACTCCTCGCGCGAAAGAGCTGACCTCTCATGGCGAACACCCGTTCCCCCCGTCCCTTCCCCGGCTACGCCACCACCGCCGCCACCGCCGCCGCTCCGGCCACCGGTCCCGCGCGGCCCGGCCCCACCACCCCCGCACGGCACCGACTGCGGGCCGTCGACCGGGACGAGGTGGTGAACGTCGCGGATCTGCTGCCGCCGGGCGCCACCTGGCTGCCCGCGCCGCAGCACACCCTGCCGACGCTGCCCGGACAGCCGCCGATGGTCGGCTATCTGGTGCTGGTCCCGGCGGACCAGCAGCCCCCGCTGCCCGTGCCGGTCCCCGACCGCCTCACCCAGGAGCCCGGCACCCGCACGGCGACGGCAGGCCAGGCCGCGTTCGCCGGCGATGTGCTGGTCGGCGTCGACACCGCGCAGCGCACCGCCCACGTCGACGGTCGCGCCCTGGACCTGACGTACCTCGAATTCGAGCTGCTCGCCCATCTCGTCGCGCACCCGCACCGCGTCCACACCCGCGACCAGCTCGTCACCACGGTCTGGGGTTACGGCCATGTCGGCGACGGCCGCACCGTGGACGTCCACATCGCCCGGCTGCGCCGCAAGCTGGGCGCCGAGCATCGCAAGGTGATCCAGACGGTTCGGCGGGTCGGCTACAAGTACGCGCCGCCGGCGGTGCGCTAGTCCCGCCGGCGCCCGGCACCAGGACCTCGTACCGGAGGGGGTGGGGCCAGCACCACCCCCCGAACCGGGGGGCGCCCCCCGTGACCCAGCCTGCGCGGACGGGGAGACTGGTGCCGGGACCGGGGGCCGGGACCCGGGGCGACGGACGGAGCGGTCAGGTGAGTGCGGGCATGAGGGTGCGGGCGGCGGTGGTCGCGGGGGTGCGCGGACTGATGGTGTCGGTCGTGGCGCTCGCCGGATCGATCATCCTCTTCGTGCTGATGATCCTGTCGATCGTGTTCACCGTGCTGAGCATCGGGTTCCTCACCACCCCCACGGTGATCGGCTGGGTGCGGTCCTTCGCGAACTGGCGGCGCGTGACGGCCGCCGAGTGGTGCGACGTACGGATCCCGGCCACGTACCGCCCGCTGCCGCCGGACCTGCCGGGCGGCCCCATCGGGCGGGTCCGGCTCTGTGTCCATCTGCTGAAGGACCCGGCGACCTGGCGGGAGCTGGCCTGGCTGCCGGCCGACATGACGGCGGGCTTCGTCACCGCGCTGCTGCCCGCCGCGCTGATCGTCTACCCGTTCGAGGGCATCGCGCTGGGCGCCGGACTGTGGCGGGCCTTCACGGACGGCTCGCGCATCGGCTACTGGTACGGCTTCGTGCCCATCGCCGGACCGGGCACCGGCCTGCTGGCCGCCCTCCTCGGCCTGGTGCTCTTCACGGTCGGTGTGTTCACGGCGCCGCGGCTGCTCACCCTGCACTTCCAGCTGACGCGGACCTTCCTCGTACCGGGCCAGGGCGAGCTGGCCGAGCGGGTCCGGGTCCTCACCGAGACCCGGCGCGACGCGGTCGACACCTCGGCGGCCGAACTGCGCAGGATCGAGCGTGATCTGCACGACGGCGCACAGGCCCGCCTGGTCGCGATGGGCATGGACCTGGGCACCATCGAGGCCCTGGTCGACAAGAACCCCGAGAAGGCCAAGGAACTCCTGACCCGGGCCCGCCTGTCGTCGGCCGACGCCCTGACCGAACTGCGGGACCTGGTCCGGGGCATCCATCCGCCGGTGCTCGCCGAGCGCGGACTCGGCGACGCGGTCAAGGCCCTCGCGCTGCGGCTGCCGCTGGCGACCGAGGTCGACGTGGATCTGCCGGGGCGGCCCGACGCGCCGGTGGAGTCGGCGGTGTACTTCGCGATCAGCGAGGTCGTCACCAACGCGGTCAAGCACGCGGACGCCGACCGTATCTGGGTCGACATGCACCACGCCGAGGGCGCGCTGCGCGTCGCGGTGACGGACAACGGCGTGGGCGGCGCGGTCGTCGGCGCGGGCTCGGGGCTCGTCGGGGTGGAGCGGCGACTCGGTACATTCGACGGCGTCCTGGCCGTCAGCAGTCCCGCGGGCGGTCCCACCATGGTCACCATGGAGATCCCTTGCGCGTTGTCCTAGCCGAAGACCTCTTTCTTCTGCGTGACGGTCTGGTCCGCCTCCTTGAGGCATACGACTTCGAGATCGCCGCCGCCGTCGAGACGGGGCCCGAACTCTCCCGTGCGCTGGCCGAGTTGGCGCCCGACGTGGCCGTGGTGGACGTCCGGCTGCCGCCCTCGCACACCGACGAGGGGCTCCAGTGCGCGCTGGCCGCCCGCCGCGCCCGGCCCGGTCTGCCGGTCCTCGTCCTGTCCCAGCACGTGGAGCAGTTGTACGCGCGCGAGCTGCTCGCCGACGGCAACGGCGGGGTCGGCTATCTGCTGAAGGACCGGGTGTTCGACGCCGAGCAGTTCATCGACGCGGTACGCCGGGTCGCCGGCGGCGGTACGGCGATGGACCCGCAGGTGATCCAGCAACTGCTGTCGCGGCACTCGGCGGACAAGCCGCTCGGCCGGCTCACACCGCGCGAGCGGGAAGTGCTCGACCTGATGGCGCAGGGCCGGTCCAACGCGGCCATCGCGGGCCAACTCGTCGTCACGGAACGGGCGGTGGCGAAGCACACGTCCAACATCTTCGTGAAGCTCGGGCTGCCCGTGTCGGACGACGACAACCGCCGGGTGCTCGCGGTACTCGCCTATCTCGACGGGGAAAGGTGACGCGTGGGCCGTTCGCCCGTAAGCGAGGAGTGTGCGGGAGTTGAGGGAGTTGAGGAGGAATTGGTCACGGAGACTCCTACAAACTCTTGAGAGGTTTGAACACCAGCACCACGCGTCCCGTATGGAATGGAGCCGCTTCACCCCTGCCGTACGCCCCCGGCCCGGCAAGGAAGCAGAGGAGTTCCATGGGACGCACATCACGTAAACGGCGATCAACACTGGCCAATCGCGCAATAGCCGCGTCGGCCGCGTTGCTCCTGGGCGGAGGCGGGCTGATCGCGGCCAATGTCTATGCCTCCGCACACGAGGAGAACGGGGGGCAGCGAGGCGGCGGCGCGGGCGCACAGCCGGCCGTGGCCACGATCGACTGCCCCGACATCGGCAATGAGTTGAGGGACGTGCCGGACGCCGCACGCGGGGAGGTCGACGGCGAACTGGCCACGCTGGACAGCCAGATCACCGAGTCCTACCAGCGACTGGCGGCGTCCCGTGACGCCGCGGCCCGCGACCCCAGTTTCGTGCAGAACTCCATTCTCGGCCCGCTGAAGGACCGGCGCACGGCGATCATCCAGCGCATCCGCCTGGAGATCACCCGCCAGGGCGGCCAGCCGCCGCAGCGGATCGACTCGATGGCGCCCTGCACGGGACGCGCGCCCGACAACAACGGGCAGAACCCGAACCAGGGCGGCAACCAGAGCGGAGGTCAGAACACACAGGACCCGAACGCGAACGGCGGCCAGAACGGCGGTCAGAACGGCGGCGACCCGGGCCAGAACGGCGGCCAGGGCACCGACGCGGGCCAGGCCAACGGCGGTCAGGGCGACGGCGGTCAGGGTCAGGGCAACGGTGGTCAGGCGGGCAACGGTCCCAACGACGCGGACTTCGTCGACATCAAGTCCGTCCAGCCCAATGTGAAGACACCCCGCGCCAAACGGAACGCGGCACGCGGCACCTTCACCACCAAGTGCGGCACCAACCAGAACGGCAAGTTCAACCCGGACAACGTCATCGTCGCGCCGGGTGTGAGCAATGGCGCCCACCATATGCACGACTACATCGGCAACCAGGCGACGGACGCCTTCTCCAGCGACGACGCCCTCGCCAACGGCGCGACCACCTGCAAGAACCAGGGCGACAAGTCGACGTACTACTGGCCCGTGCTGCGGGTGCAGAACGGGCAGGCGGGCAACGACGCCGAGGCCGACGGCGGTGGCAAGGACAGCAACGTCGGTCAGATCCAGACGCCGTCGCAGGTCTCCATCAAGTTCACCGGCAGCCCGGTCGGCAAGGTCGTCGCCATGCCGAAGTTCCTGCGGATCATCACCGGTGACGCCAAGGCGTTCGTCAACGGCAACGCGAACGCCAACGCGTCCTGGAGTTGCACCGGATTCGAGAACCGGCAGCTCAAGGACAAGTACCCGCTCTGCCCCCAGGGCAGCCAGGTGGTGCGGACCTTCCGCTTCCAGAGCTGCTGGGACGGTCAGAACACGGACAGCGCGAACCACCGTACGCATGTGGCGTTCGCCGACCCCAACTCGGGCGCCTGCCCGCAGGGGTTCAAGGCGATCCCGCAGATCGTGCAGCGGATCGTGTACAACGTGCCGGCCGAGCGGAACTTCGCGGTCGACTCCTTCCCCGAGCAGCTGCACAAGCCCGTCACCGACCACGGTGACTTCATCAACGTCTTCGACGAGAACCTGATGAACAAGGCCGTGAGCTGCATCAACCGCGGCAAGAGCTGTACCTGACGGCGGAGGCGGGCGGCCCTGGGGCCGCCCGCCTTCTCCCGTCCACCAGACCTGCGCGGTCAGCTCATCCTGTGTGACCCGAGTGCCCGGAAGGGTGCTCGGAGGGCATGTTCTCGCTACCCCCGCCACTGGTCCCCATGTGGTGCGAGGACTCCTCCAGGTCACCGCCGAGCCGGCCGCGCAGCGCCGTCACCACGTCGGACTCGCCGACGGCGATCCACTTGCGGCCCACGAGATACGAACCGCCGTAGTCCTTCGCCTCGTTGAGCCACTCGCGCTGGCCACGGTCGGTGGCGAAGGTGGCGAGGACGAACCGGCCGTCGCCGGTCCTGCAGTTCGCCTGCCGGATCTCCTGTGCGTCGGTCTGGAGATCGGGCCGGCACTTCACCTTCGACGCGAGCTGTTCCAGGCTGCCGGTGGCCGTCTTCGGCACCTCGCCGCCCCGGTCGCCGCCGCATCCGCTCAGGGCCGCCATGAGCACCACGGCGCCCACGGCTCCCGCCGCGCACTTCCCGCTCGCCGACCGCTTCATCCGCGTTGTCCCCTCTGCTCCATCTGCACTGTCCCACCCTGTCCTACACTGCCCTGCTCTGCCCTGCACTGTGCTGGTCTGTTCAGCCCTACTCTGTCCTGCCCTGTGCTGCTCTCTTACGGCGAAAACGCCCCGCCTGCCGCGTGCGCACCGTTGAGCCGGGTGGGTCACCCGGTTACCGTGCGCCGCACCATCCGACGCAGGGGGTACAGATGACCAATCCGACGCGACGCACGGTGCTCGGCACGACGGGTGCGGTCGGGCTCGGGACCGTCCTGGGTACGACCGTCCCGGCCCATGCCGCGGGCAGCCCCTCACAGGGCCCCTCCTTCGATACGGCTCCCGCGCGCGCCGTGCTCAATCGGCTGCTGCCGGACCACGCGTCACAGTTCACCCTCACCCCCGTCGCGCCCCACCCGGGGCGCGAGAGATTCCGTGTCACGGGGACCACAGGGCGCGTCCGGGTCGAGGGGACGAGCCCCGCGGTCCTGCTCACCGGGGTCCACTGGTACCTCAAGTACGTGTGCGGGGCGCACATCGCGTGGAACGGCAGCCAACTCGACCTGCCGCGCCGACTGCCCGCGCCCGCCCGGCCCCTGGAGCGCTCGACCGCGCTGCCGCACCGATTCGCGCTGAACGACACCAACGACGGCTACACCGCGCCGTACGCGGACTGGCCGTACTGGGAACGGATGATCGACATCCTCGCGCTGCACGGCTGCAACGAGGTGCTCGTCATCGCGGGCACCGAGGAGGTCTACCGGCGCACCCTGCGGGACGTCGGATACAGCGACGAGGAGGCGCGGGCCTGGCTGCCCGCGCCCTCGCACCAGCCGTGGTGGCTGCTCCAGAACCTCTCCGACTACGGCGGACCCCTCTCGCCCGAACTCCTCGCGCGCCGCGCCGCGTTGGGCCGCCGCATCGCGGACCGGCTGCGCGAGTTGGGCATGGCGCCCGTCCTGCCCGGCTACTACGGGCACGTCCCGGACGGCTTCGTCGAACGCGACGGCGGTGACGCCCGGGTCGTCCCGCAGGGCACCTGGCACGGCTTCGCCCGGCCCGACTGGCTCGACCCGCGCACCGACGCCTTCGCGCGCGTGGCCGCCGCGTTCTACCGGCACCAGGCGGACGTGTTCGGCGAGGCACGGCACTTCAAGATGGATCTGCTGCACGAGGGCGGCACCGCGGGTGACGTACCCGTCGGGGACGCGGCACGCGGCGTGGAGAAGGCTCTCCAGGCCGCGCGGCCCGGCGCGACCTGGGTGATCCTCGGCTGGGAGGCCAATCCGCTGCCCGCGCTCCTCGACGCCGTCGACCGGGACCGGATGCTGATCGTGGACGGTGTCTCGGACCGCTACACGAGCGTGCGGGACCGCGAGAAGGACTGGGGCGGCACCCCGTACGCGTTCGGGACGATCCCCAACTTCGGCGGGCGCACCACGATCGGGGCCCGCACCCATCTGTGGAACGAGAAGTTCTTCGCCTGGCGCGACAAGCCGGGCAGCGCGCTCGCCGGTACCGCGTACATGCCGGAGTCCACGGACCGCGACCCGGCCGCCTTCGAGCTGTTCTCGGAACTCGCCTGGACGGCGGGCCCGGTGGACCGCGCCGCCTGGTTCGCGTCGTACGCGGACTTCCGGTACGGGGCGCGCGGCGGCGCCGCGCGGGACGCCTGGCGGGCCCTGCACGACACGGCGTACCGGCACACCGCCGTGGAGCGCAGCGATCCGCACGACTCGCTGTTCGCGGCCCGCCCCGACCTGGCCGCCAACCGTGCCGCCGAGTACGCGCCGCGTGCCCTCACCTACGATCCGGGCCGTTTCGACGCGGCGCTCACCGGGCTGCTCGGGGTCCCGGCGGCGCTGCGCGGCAGTTCCGCGTACCGCTACGACCTGGTCGACGTGGCCCGGCAGGCGCTCGCGCACCGCAGCCGGCAGTTGCTGCCGCAGTTGCGGGCCGCGTACGACCGCAAGGATCCGGACAGCTTCCGGGCGCTGTCGACGCTGTGGCTGCGGCTGATGCGGCTCTCGGACGACGTGACGGGCGCGCACGGCGCGTTCCTGCTCGGGCCGTGGATCGAGGACGCGCGGCGGCTCGCGACGAACGACACGGAGCGCGCCGAGTTCGAGCGGACCGCGAAGGTGCTGATCACCACCTGGGGCGGCCGGGCCACATCGGACGCGGGCAATCTGCACGAGTACGGGAACCGGGAGTGGCACGGTCTGGTCGCCGACTTCTATCTGCCGCGCTGGCAGAAGTGGCTCGACGCGCTCCAGGACGCGTTGGCCTCGGGGCGCGCGCCGACCGCCGTGGACTGGTTCGCGTTCGAGGAGCCGTGGACGCGGGAGCGCAAGGACTATCCGATGCGCCCGGTCGCCGACCCGTACCGCACGGCCACGCGGGTACGGGACGCGCTGGCGAAGGCGCCCTACCAGGGTGGGTTGAGCGTGACGGCCGAGCCGCCCGCCTTCCCGCCCGGCGGGCACGCGCGCGTGCGGGCCGACTTCGGCAACGTCAACGGGCTGCGCGCCACGGGCCGCGTCGACTTCACGCTGACCGGGATCGACGCGACGGCCGAGGGTCCGGTGTCGCTGGCGTCGGTCCCCGCGGCCGGTACCGGCTCGGTGTCCTGGCGGGCGAGTGCCCCTTCCGTGCCGCTGGACCGGCCGCTGCGTCCGCTGCCGTACACGCTGACCGTGCGGTACGGGCCGCGCGGTGAGGACCGGGTGAGCGGTGTCCAGCAGGGCACCCTTTTCGAGGCGGGGCCGCTGGGTGCGGGGTGGCGGACGGTCTCCAACAACGCGGCGGTGTTCGGGCAGTGGGAGGACCGGTTCGCGATCGACGGGGCGGGCGCGGACCTGTGGAAGGGCACCACGGAGTTCGGCGCGGTCTACCGTGAGGGCGCGTTCGGGGACGGGGTTCCGGTGGTCCTGAGGGTGGACGCGCAGGCGGTGACGGGACCTTGGGCGCGGGCCGGGATCATCGTCCGGAACAGCCTGGCCACCGCCGGCTCGGCGGGCTTCCTGAATCTGGCGGTGACCCCGGCCAACGGTGTCGTCCTGTCCTACGACACCACGGGCGACGGCACGCTCGACACGTACAAGCGGATCACCGGGATCAAGGCCCCGGTGCTGCTGCGGCTCACCCGCGCGGGTGGCGCGTACACCGGGGACTGCTCGACGGACGACGGGGCGAGTTGGCGGACGGTCGCGACGGTCGCGGTGCCGGGGGCGGCGGCCGTGCAGGACGTGGGGCTGTTCATGAGCGCGACGAACGGGGGTGGTGGGGCGCGCGGGACGGTGGAGTTCAGCGGTTGGGAGGTCGGCGGACCGAGTAACTCCGGCGACCGGTAGGGCTGCTGGGGGGCGGTGGGGGGCGAAGGGTCGGGCGTCGGCGGGGGTGACCATCGCACGATTCGCTCGTTCTGCTGAACGTGCAGTCACAGGATGTCGCCACCCGCCGCCCCGACCACCCCTCCGGACCGGTCGTAGACGTGGAGCAGGCCGAGGCCGCGCTCGTCGAGCACTATCCGCGGCTCGTCCGGCTCGCCTATCTGGTGCTCCCGCCCAGCCTCGGCCGTAACCGCCGTGTCCTCACGGCACACGCGCTGACGCAGCGGGCGCTGCCTCGCGGCCGGACGACGAGCGACGCGGCGGTGATCACCCCCCGGCGCCCCGACGACGCCCGTAACGCCGACCCCGGCTACACCTTCGTACGCCAGCGGGTGCTCAGGACCGCGCTCGACGCGGGACTTCCGCTGCGGCGGCTCGCGTGGCCGAAGCGGGCGCAGTTGCCGCCGGTGCTGCCGCACGTGTGGGGGCTGCGGCTGTTCCCGCGCTCCGGTGGCGCCGACGAACTCGCCCTGGACCAGCGGCTGTCGGCGCTGAGCGGTGCGGCCCGTGCGGCGTATGTACTGCGGGGTCTCGAACGGCTGCCGGACGACGGGGTGCGCGGGATTCTCGCCGCCGCCGGGGTCGACGACCCGGAGGACGCGCTCGACGAGGCCGACGAGATCGAGGCGTCGTACGCGCTGCTCCTGTCACCGGAGTTCGACCCGTGCTCGCTCCAGGCGCGGCCGACGGATCTGATGCGGCGCAGGCAGCACATGAAGGCCGCCCTCGTCGCGGCGGTCGCCGCGCTGGTGTGCGGGGCGCTGCTCGGGCTGCCGGGCGACGGCTGGGGCCCGGACGGCGCGGCGGCCCCGCCGTACGCCCGTAATCCGGCGCAGCAGGCGGCCCTCGATCCGGCGCAGCTCACCAAGGTGGCGCCCGCCGCGTGGAAGGACTCCGCACGGACGGACTTCTCGGTGTGGCCCGCGCGCGGGAGCCTCACCGGCGACAAGGCGTTGCTGCGCCGGGCGCTCGCCGTGTGGGCGCGGCCCGGCGGTTCGGTCCAGGTGACGGCGACGCCCGGCACGGCGGCCGGAGCGCCCCCGGGCCCGGCGCAGTTGCTGTACGCGGGCGAGGTCGACCAGGCCCGTGTGGTGCTGCTGTACGACGGGCTGCGGATCGTGCGGTACGCGGAGCCGAAGACCGGCACGAGCGGCGCGGCGCTCGACTTCGCGCGGGTCGACGGGGCGACCGGATCCGAGGCGAACGCGGTGGTCGTGGGGCGCGCGGACAGCAACGTGCGCTATCTGACGGCGCCTTGGGTGACGGCGACCTCGATGCGGGACCTTCTCAAGCCGGACGCGGAGCCGACACCGCTGCGGCGGTCGGCGGACGGTGTCACGGATCCGCTCGCGGGCTCGGGGCGGTCCGACGCCGCGACGGGCGTGTGCACGTCCTGGAACGCGCTCCAACTGGGGGACAACTCGGGCACCCGCCTGATGGCCGACCTCGGCGAACTGGTGCCCGCGCATCTGACCTCCGGCAAACCCGGCGCCATGCGTGAGGCGACGGGCCGGGCGGCCCTGTCCGCCTGGTCGCAGACCGGCTGCTCCCTCGCGGCGGTACGCGGCCACGGTGTACGGACCGTCAACGCCTGGGAGTACGCCCGGCAGACACTCCCCGAGACCAACGGCACGGCGACCTGGCTGTGCACCCGCGCGGACACCTGGCGTGGTGCCGGCAGCCGGGTACTCGCCCAGGTCCAGGCCCCCGGCAAACCGGCCGCGGCGGTCGCGGCCCAGTCCGAGGACTCCCCCGCCTGCGGCACCCGCGACCCTCAGGTCCTGGCCGGCGTCCTGTGGAAGTCGAAAACAGGCGCCTGGTACCTCCTGGCAGCCGCCACCCCCGACGTGACGGACCTGACCACCACGGGCGACGTGGAGTCCACAACCCCCGGCAACACGGTAGCCCTCCCCACCGAACAGGGAGCCCAGGCAACATTGACGGCCCACATGCCGAACGGCAGGGAAATCACGGCGCTGCACTAGCCGGTACGGCCCTGTCCCTGCCCCCCGTACCTGTTCAGAACCCCCAAGGGTTCGGATGGGGTGTGGCCGTTGGGTCTTCGGACCAGACGAGGCGGGTTTCCACGTCGGGGCCGATCAGGGTGGTGAGGCGGGTGGTGGCCCAGGACGTCCAGTAGACGCCGCCCGGGTATTCGGGGAGGCGGAAGGCCGGCAGGTGCGAGGGGACGGCTTCGGGGCGGAAGATCGCCTTCTTGACCTCGCCGGTCGTCTTCTTCGGCTTCGAGGAGCGCCGGGTGTCCAGGCAGTCCACGATGCTTTCGACCAGGAAGAGGACGTAGGCGCCGGGGGCGGCGCCCTCCACATGGACCGGCACGAAGGAGCCGGCCGGTGCGAACTCCTCCCGTACCAGCTCGGCCACCCGTCCGCTGAGGATCGGCGCCCCGGGGTAGCCGGAGGGGAACTCCGTGACCCGCAGCTTCGGGTCTCCCTGCAACTCCGCGTCCAACTCCGTGGGCCGCGCGTCGGACGGCGACCCCTGAATCTGCCAGCGGATGAGGGTGACGAGGGAGGGGCCGAGGAAGAGGGTACGGAAGTCGCCCAGGGCGGGGAGCAACCGGTATACGGCACCTGCCATGGTCAGCGCTTCTTCGGATATGCCCCGTGTACGGGACGGCCCGCCAGAGCTTCATCGACCTCGTACTGGAAGTGCTCGAAGTTGGTCAACGCGTACCAGCCGCACGGCTCGGTCCGCTCGTGGATGATCCGGTCGTTCTCGTCCACGTAGCCCTCGGTACTGGCGTCGTAAAAGCAGTGCTGCTTCAGCAGGTGTGCGGGGAGGAGGTCCTCATGGGCGACCGTACGGAAATACCCTTTGTGCCAGACCCAGTTCATGGTGAAGAACGGCGGCATCAGGAGCCGATCCGGCGTCAGCGTTGCGAGGTCGGGCTCAGGGGTGTCCGAGGGCATGTCATAGATGTAGGCAAGGATCCCCCCGGGGAAGCGGCCCTCCGGTCCGCTTTGCCCCATCTTCACGATGCGTCCGAATCGGTACGTGGAGTCCGCCACCTGGAGAACGAACACATCCCCCACTTCATGACTCCGACGCTGTCCCTTCATCTTCTGCAACGGCATATCTGTTCCTTCCGTCCACAAGGCGGCTTCGGGTCAGGCCAGGAAGATTCTGCCATAACGGAGAGCGGTGCCGTAAATTGACCGCTTGGGACTGATGGAGTTGATCTGCCCGATGGGGACTCCGTTCCTGCTACGGCTGAACCCGGACGCCCGAACATCTTCGATGAGCCCCTGTTCAATCGCCCGCGCCTGCCACTTCTTGAGCCCCGTCGCGCCCCGAACCTCAACCAACTTCGTAATCCCGTAATTCTTGGCTATGTGCTGGCCTTCACGCCGCGCAAGATTGTTCGTTATGCCCGCATAAATCTTGTTTCCATGCACGTCAAGTCCATGGTAGACGGAATAGCCCCCCTGATTGTTCTTGAGCCTCCACGCCTTGAGGAGAAGGGCTTTGGCACATGGCGCCAGCCCCAGAGCGTCCAACCAGTGCAACGGATTGAGTACGTATCCGTAGTTGTTGTCCGCTGGAAGGAGACCCAAAGGATCCGGGGAGGTGTATTGCGCCGTCTCCGGGTCGTAGTAGCGGTGGAAGTTGTAGTTCCAGCCGCTCTCCTCATCGGCGTACTGGCCAGGGAATCGTAGTGGACAGTTGGCGCCGTCGGATAACGATCCGGCATCCGTGCCCCACAGTGTGGTGCAGCTCCGCCAGGCAAAAGATCCGTCTTCCGAAACCAGTTCAGTGGGTGTGCCGACCTCATCGGCGATGATGGCATAGAAGCGTGCATCGAAATCTGCTTGGGTCGGTGTCCGCTCAAGTTGCCACAGGGGAGTGTGTGTATCGGGGAGATATTCCCAGGTACGGACTCCGAACTCGTCACCGACCTCTTCGACGAGGTTCTCGCCGTCCCATCCGAAACCGACTTCCTCGGCCACGGATCCGTCTTCGTGTAGGCGCTGCTTCGCGATGCGACGCCCCAGTGGGTCGTATCCGTAGCGCCAATGCTCACCGTGGGGGGTGTGCAGGTCCGTGAGCCTGTTCTCAGCGTTCCAGCGGTACGTCCATATCTTGCGAAGCCCGGACAGGGTTCGCTTGATGCGGCGGACGACGCGCCCTTGACGATCGTGCTCGTAGCGAGAGCCGTCCGCCCGGCGCACCAGCGTTCCACTGGTTTCCCGCTCACCGGTGCCTCGATCCGGTGCTTCGCCGATGGCCGCCGACGATACGTTGCCCGCTCTGTCGTAGGCATACCGCTCCCGCCACTCCGGGCCGTCGACCGAGGTGACCCGCTTGGCATCGTCCAACTCGTAGCGACGAACCCCCGTACCGAGCGCTTCGATCGCCGTGATGTGGCCGCCCCGTTCGTACTGATAGCGGCGCTGTTCCAGCGGCGTGGCATCAGGGACACCGGACAAGATGTCCTGCCCGGCGAGATAGTGACTCGGCTGCCAGTTCTGCCGCAGTTCGGCGGCGCCCCCAAGGCCGCGCCGTGTCTCACGGCCGGCGGTGTCGTAGGCGAAGTCCATGCTCCGACCGCCGGCACGCACGTTGGTGGGTCGACTCTCCGCGTCATACTCCCAGCGAGACACCACACCGGCCGGTGTGGTCCGTTCAGTGCGACGCCCCAATGCGTCGTAGACGGACCTGAGAGTCCTGCCGTTGACAGTCTCTGACGTGATACGGCCCAAACCGTCCCGTTCGATGACGACGTCGGCACTCGCGTTTCGCGCCCTCACGAGTTGGTTCGCGGCATCGTGACTGAAGGCGGTGACCGCGCCGTCCGAATACCGCTGTTCGACGACATTTCCCCGGTCGTCGTAGGCGAAGGCAACAGCTTCTCCGGCCTCACTGGCTCGCCGGGTCAACTGGCCGGCCGCGTCGTACGCGTATGTCTGGCCGACTCCGTTGAAGTCACGTTCCGCTGTGAGACGACCCGCCGGATCGAACTCGTACGTCCACGAAAGGTCCTGTGAGTTGGTGACGCTCAGAAGTCGTTGTTCGGTGTCGTAAGTGAAGCGGTGCACGGTGCCGTCCGGGTTGTACCGTGCGGCCGGGAGATCGAAGGGGCCGATGGTGTGAAGCGTCGTGCCGGTGGCAGGGTCATCGTGAGCGATCTCATTGCCCTCGGCGTCCCACTCCCAGGTCTCGCGGGCGCCGTCGGGCTCCTCCCGAAAGCTCGGCAGTCCCTCGACCGTCCAGCCCAGCCGGGTCCGGCCGCCCAGTGGGTCCACCATCTCCACGACTCGGCCGAACGCATCTCGCGAGCATGCGGTTGTGGCACCCAGCGCGTCCGTCAGCATGACTGGCAGACCGGCGGCGTCCGTGCCCAGGGAACGCGTGTGTCCCATCGGATCGGTATGCGACGCAAGGCGCCCGCCCGTGGTGTACGAATAGCGCGTCACCGCCCCGGTCGGGTCGACGGCCTCGACGAGATTTCCTTGCTCGTCGTAATACTGGGTCCACGTCGCGCCGTCGGGTTCGACCACCTGCTCGGGCAGCCCCAGCTCGTTGAAGACGGTGGTGGTGATGGAGCCGTCCGGCAGTGCCATTCCGACCAGGCGGCCGGCCTCGTCGTAGGAGAAATCGGTCCTCCGGTCCAGGGGATCGGTGTGAGAGAGCAGGTTGTCGTACCTGTCCCAGCTTCGGTGGGTGGTGTGCCCCAACGCATCGCTCTCGGACACGAGTTGGTACGCGTCATTGAAGCGATAGCGACTGACGTGGCCAAGGGAGTCAGTGACGGTAGTGGTGCGCGTTTCCTCGTCGTAGAGATAGGCGTAGTCGAGAATTCCGTCGATGCCCTGTCCATTGACACATCTGCCGACCGCATCGTACGAGTAGCGGTACCAACTACCGACGCGATCCTCCCAGCCGGTGATGCGACGTTGGGTGTCATACGTGAAACGCAGAGGCAGGTCCGCAGAGTTGACGATCGAGGCGAGGTTGCCGTGTTCGTCGTAGCCGTAACGCATCAGGAACGGCTCCGTGGAGTCGCTCCGCAGAGTCAGGCCGACTATGCGCCCTTCCTCGGAGAGAACACCGATCCGGTAGCCGCCATGGTGGACGACCTCGCTCGGCATCCCCTCTCCGTCGTAACTGACGTCGATCGAGTTGTCGTTGCGGTCGCTGATGCGTACCAGCGGAAGCTCGGACCGGGGATGACCGGGAACGGGCTTGAAGTGCAGGATCAACCCGGATTCGGGCCGCTGTACCGTGATCTCCTCACGATCCGTTCCGCTCCATTCCAGCGGCCAGCGGGGACCTTCGACGGGCAGTACGGTCAGATCGGGTTCGGGCACCGGATAGTGGAGAACCATCCCGTCTTCCGTGACGAGCCGAATACCCGACTCGTCCAGCAGGAGGCGCTGGTCCAGGGTGGAGGACCAACTCGGTCCGAAGTAGCGGCCTGAGCGCACACTCGTCCTGTGATGGCGCTCCAGGATGAGCGGCATCACGCCGGGGAGCGTGACGTCGGTCGCGGACATCACCATCTCTCCGGTGGCGACATCGATCGGGTCGCCGCAAGTGAAGAGCTTCTTGATGTTGCGGGCTCCCTGACGGCCAGCCTTTCCGAGACCCTTGGCGCCGAGGGCCATACCTTTCAGCCCTGTCTTGCCCAGGGCCCTGGCCCCCTTGGCCAGCTTCCCAAGGCTGGTGAACCCCTTCATCCCGGGTATGCAGTCAAGTGCCGCGAACGCCACATCCCACAACGTCGCCTGGCCATTGGCGTATTTCATCAACGTGTCCGCGAGGACCACCAGGGCCGCGATGAGGACGATCGCGCCGAGGATCGGGCCGCCGATGATCAGCGCGACGATGCCCAGGACGGCGACGACGACTTTGCAGACGGCGACGATGGTGTCCCAGTTGTCGGTGAACCAGTCGCCGACCTCCTCCCACCACTTCCGGTTGTGAATCCCGGCGTCCGACGCGTCGTCGAGTTTGTCCTTCGCCTCCCGCGCCGCGTCCTCCCGCATCTCGCGGGCGTCCCCGGCCATCTTCTTCGCCGCGTCCAGCGCGCTCGACGCCGAGGACACATCCGACTGCGCACTCGTACGGGCATCCTTCGCGCTCTGCGCGTCCCGGGTCGCCGCCTTCACCTTGTCCGGATCCGGCTTCGGGACGTCCTTGCCCCCGGTCGGGTCGTCCTTGTACTTGTCGGCTTCCTTGCCGGCCCGGTCCACCCAGGATTCGGCCGACGTCAGCTTGGACTGGGCGGAGGACAGGTCGGCCTGTGCCTCGCGGCCCTTGACCAGGGCCTTGTCCGCCAACGCCTGGGCGCGTTCCAGTTTCGGCCAGTACGCGGCGAGCGCGTCGCCCGCCATCTCGTACGACTTCTTCAACTTCCGCAGATTCTTCGGCACACCCGAGAACTCGTCCTGGAACGCTTTGGCGGACTTCCCCGCCCAGACCAGGACCGTGTCCTCCTCGGCCATCCCCTTGATCAGCCGCAGCGCCTCGGAGACGTCGTCCGCGAAATCGTGCAGCCCCTTCGCCAGCGTCCGCACCCGGTCCGGATCACCCGGCGTCGGATCCTTGTCCAGGTCCAGGACATGCCAATCCGTTGGCCGATATGCCGCCACCCCGCAACCCCCCGGTTCGCCGATCGACCGCCCATGGGAAGTCCCCTGCGCATCAACGAAGTTACTGGCGGTACACGCATCCGGTAAACACGGCTCGCGCCGACCTTGCCTCCCGGGCGGTGATCGGTACGTTCCCGGCACACCTTGCTGACAGTCCCGTGAAGTCCCGTGAAGCCGAAGGCTGCACCCCGCACCTGGAGCGGTTCGCGCCGCACGCTGCCCGACACCCGTACTCCTGCGAACAAGGTTTCTGCGGGACCTGCCAACAGCGGGTGGTCGAAGGTGACATCGACCACCGTGACAAGCTCCTCACCGGCATCGAACGCGGTGATTCCATGCTGATGTGTGTGTCGCGCGCGTACGGTGAGCGGCTGGTGCTGGATATGTGAGGACCCACGTCCCGATAGGCTGTTCGTATGACTACCGGGGTGCGCCGCAGGATGGGTGTCGAGGAGCGGCGGCAGCAGTTGATCGGGGTCGCCCTCGAACTGTTCAGCCACCGTTCGCCCGACGAGGTCTCCATCGACGAGATAGCCGCGGCGGCGGGCATCTCACGGCCGTTGGTGTATCACTACTTCCCCGGCAAGATGAGCCTGTACGAGGCGGCCCTGACGCGGGCGGCGAACGATCTGGCGGACCGGTTCCGTGAGCCGCACGAAGGTCCCCTGGGTACCCGGCTGTTGCGGGTGATGCGCCGCTTCTTCGACTTCGTCGACGAGCACGGGCCCGGGTTCTCGGCGCTGATGCGGGGCGGCCCCGCGGTCGGCTCGTCGGCGACCAACGCCCTCATCGACTCGGTGCGGCAGGCCGCGTATCTCCAGATCCTGGCGCATCTGGGGATCGACAAACCGCCCGCCCGGCTCGAACTCGTCGTACGGTCCTGGATCTCGCTCGTCGAGTCGACGGCGCTGATCTGGCTGGACGGCAGGCGCATTCCGCGCACCGAACTGGAGGCGCAGCTCGTCCACGACTTCGCGGCGCTGACCGCGGTGAGTTCCGCGTACGACGAGGAGATGGCGGGCATTTTCATGGCCGTCCTCGCCAAGGAACCGGTCGACGGCCCGTTCACCGAACTCGTGGGCCGACTGGTCGCGTTGGCACCCCGGCCGGCCTGAAACGCCAGGTGCCCCGAGCGGCCTGAGCCGCCCGGGGCACCCTTACCGGAGAGCGTGGGACCGTCCGGTCCCGCGGGTGCCCGAGCCGGTCACTGTTCCCGCCCCGGCTCCTGCGCCTGCTCCCGCGTCAGGGCCGGCTCCGGTTTCCCCGCCGCCCGGTGGCTGTCCTGAGCCCGCCGGTGGCGGATTCGGCGACCTGACGGTGGACACGGATGGTCTTGGCAGCATGGCCAAAGGAACAGCGCATGGCCTGGCGGTTGTTGGCGGATTCATCCTGTTCGGGCTTACTTGAGGGGCCGCGACCCCGTGAGGGACGCCGTGGTCAGATTTCGCATGAGATATCTGCCGCGCGGGTGCTGAATCGGATGGATTCCGTGCGGGCGCCGTCGTATACGTGATGGCGCCCGCGCGGTCCACGCCGGACGGCCGGAATTCATGAAGAGGAAGACAGGGGTAACGAATGGGCTTCTGGGGATCTTTGCTTCTCGTGAAGTCTGATGACCGGGTGAGCGCACGGCTTCCCGCGGTCGCAGACTCGGACGAGTCTATTTTTCTGGAGGCCGATGAGGGGTGGCGGGTATGGACCGTCGAGCGCGAGGATCCGATCTCCGAGGATGAACTGTCCGCGCTGGTCGAGCGAACACGGGCCCCCGTTCTCTGTGCGTATGTGATGGACAGTGACTGTGCGGTGATCGAAGCTCTCGGCGTCCGGACCGGTTTCTGGCGGACGTGCCTGGGAAGAGAAGCGATGGCCGCCTACATGGCGGAAAGCGACGCAGACTTCGAGGCATGGTTTGCGCCGGCCGAGCAATCCACGCGATCAGCGTTGGGCTGGGCAGCGGATGCGGGGTGCGATCCGTCCGAGACCACGTTGTCGGAGGTGTTGACCGCCTCGCCGGCTCCCTTCGTGGAGCCGATCTTCCTTGACCTGCTGAAAGGCATGGGGATCCGTCCCAGTTCCCATTCGTAGTGCTTGCCAGGCTCTTCCGGCCAACGCCCATTGAGTGAGATCGATTCCTCGCGCCCGTGCGAGGCGGCCCTTTCTCAGTCGTATTTCAATCCGTCGTGAACACCGCTACCGTCCTGCCGGGCACGGCGAACGTGCCGCTCCCCCGGTCGTACGACGCCGACTTCACGACCTGGTCGGCACCGGACGCCTGCACGGGATGCAGCCCGTACCGCTCCCCTGCCGCCCCCGGCACCGTCTGCGTGTGCCGCTCCGGCGTCGCGTTGAAGACGACCACGAGCGAACCGAGCCGCATGGTGATGACACCGGGTGTCTCGTCCGTGCCGGACAGCGGGAAGGACAGCGCGTCCTTCACCTCGCCGGCCGTCCGCAACCCGAACGCCTGCTCCGTGGTGCGGATCCGCAGCAGATCGCGGTACGCGGCCGACGTGCCCTCGATGTCACGGCAGCCGGCAGCCGGGACCCCTGTCAACAGGGGCTTGGCGTAAGGCCACTTGGAACTGTTGTCGGCGGCCGGGGGCAGCCCGCGCCCGAAGCCGTTGCCGTCCCGGCAGTCCCAGTGGATCGCGTTGAACCAGTCGCCGCTGTCGTACGAGTTGCGGTCCAGGGACTTGGAGCGCAGCAGGTCCGTGCCCGCCTGGGAGAGCGCCGGGCCCTGCGACAGGGCGGCCGTGCCCAGCGCGACGACCTGCATCCGTGCCCGGTCGGCCGCGCTCACCGTCACCGGCAGCTTGTACGCGAGCGCGTCGTACAGCGACTCGTTGTCGTGGGCGTCGGCATAGGCGAGGGCGTCGCCGGGCGCGTCCGCGTATCCGGCCGGGGCGCCGTTGTAGTCGACCTCGGCGCCCGTGACCGTACGCCCGCTCGTGTCAGTGAAGGCGTACGACGCGAGGTTGCCCGTCAGGCCGACCTTGATGAGGTCCTGGTAGTGCAGGAGCCGGGCCTTCTGTTCGGCGCGGGTGCCGTTCGCGGGTGAGGTGTTGGGGTCGGTGTAGAGGCCGGAGGCGAAGCCCTGGACGCGCGGGTCGTCGTCGAAGGGTCCGCCGCCGCGTACCGCGTCCCGGGCCCGGTCCGAGAAGGTGGCGATGCCCGTGCCGGCCATGTTCTTCTGGGTGGCCTGCGGGAAGCGGGCGTCGTCGGCGATCTCGCCGAAGTTCCAACCCTCGCCGTACAGCACGATCTTCTTGCCGTCCACGCCGTCCTTCGCGAGGGTCAGCGCGTCCAGGGCCTCGCGTACGGCCAGGATGTTCGCCTTCGGGTGGTGGCCCATGAGGTCGAAGCGGAAGCCATCGACCTTGTACTCCTTCGCCCAGGTCACCAGCGAGTCCACGACGAGTTTGCCCATCATGGCGTGCTCGGGCGCGGTGTTGGCGCAGCACGTCGAGGTGGCGACGGTGCCGTCGTCAAGGAGCCGCTGATAGTAGCCGGGCACGATCCGGTCCAGGACGGAGGTATTGGCCTGGCCGCTCGCGGCGGTGTGGTTGTAGACCACGTCCATCACGACCCGCAGCCCGTCCTCGTTGAGCCCCCGCACCATCTCCCGGAACTCGACCGTGCGGCGCGTCCCGTCGGGATCGGTCGCGTACGAGCCCTCGGGGACGGTGAAGTGGTACGGGTCGTAGCCCCAGTTGTACGCGTCCTTCGCGGCGGTCTTCGCGACGCACTCCTGCTGCTTCTCGGAGTCGGCGGGGAAGGAGGCCAGGTCGCAGTCGGGGCGGGCCTGGTCCGCGGCGCGCTCGGGGATCGTCGCGATGTCGAACGCGGGCAGCAGATGCACGTACGAGGTACCGGACTTCGCCAGGTCCCGCAGATGCTTCGAGCCCTTGCTGTCCTTGTCGGTGAACGCGAGATAGGTGCCCGGGGCTTTGGCCGTGCGGTCGCCGATCGAGAAGTCCCGGATGTGGAGTTCCTGGATCTGCGCGTCCCGCAGCGGCACGGCGGCGGGCTTCTTCAGGGTGCGCCAGCCCTTCGGCGCGAGCTTCGGATCGGCGAGGTCGACCACCAGGCTGCGCGCGGAATCGGCGGTGAGGGCGGTCGCGTACGGGTCGGTGACCAGGTTGGTCACCAGCTTGCGCACGGTCGGCGCCCAGACGGTCACCCGGTAGCGGTACGGCTTGCCGGACCAGCTCGGGGGCCCGGTGACCGACCAGACGCCGGTGCGGTCGTCGCGGCGCATCGGCACCGTGCGGCCGTCCAGGTCGAGGGCGACCTCGTGGGCGGTGGGCGCCCACACGGACAGTGTGGGCCGTCCGGCACGGAACACCGGTCCGAGGTCGGCCTTCGTCGCGGCGGATCCGTACACGGCGTCGAGAACACCGGGAATCTGTACGCCGGTCGCCGCGAGCAGAGCGCCGTTGGCCGCGCGCTGAGTGGCGATGAGCTGGCCGCGCAGGGAGTCCGTGATCCGGTCGCGGTCCCTCGGGTCGACGGTGAAGGCCGGGTACTCCTTCAGGTGCGGGTAGGCCGCCTTCTGGGCGTCGGTGAGGGCGCCCGGGTTCAGGCGCAGCCAGTGGCCCTCGTCGGACAGGGCGCCGTCCTTGACCGTGATGCCGCCTTCGGGCGCGTACACGAGCTGCTGGCTGGTGGCCTCGGTGGACTTGACCTTCCAGACGACGGTGTCCCGGTCGATCCACTGCGCCTCGGCCTTGCCCAGGTCGAGATCGGGCGCGCCGCCGGTGCTCGGCAGCAGGTACTTCGGCTGACCGGCGAGCATCCACACCTCGTGCCCGTAGGTCGCGAGATCGAGGGACTGGTCGCTGGGGAGGTCCTTCTCGTCGCCCTTGTGAAGGATGTAGCTCAGCGAGGTGGCGCCTTCGGTGAGCGGGACCTCGAAGGTGACGCCGTACGCGTCCTTCCTCACGGGCTGGAGCGGCTTGGTCCAGTCGGTGGGGTTCGCGGCACCGGTCCAGGTGTGCAGGCCCCAGCCGTCGTAGTCGCCGCCGGGCCGCTGGTAGTGCAGGACGGCCTTGCCCTTGTCCTGCGGCGGATAGACCCCGTCGGGCCGGGTCTCGGCCTGCGCGTCCTTGCCCTGCTCGATCCACACCTCACCGGTCTTGGCGAGGTCGACCGTCCGCTGCGGTCCTTCGGCGGTGCCGCCCTTCTCCACGGTGTACGCGAAGTCCGTTGCGTCGTCGTCGAGTTTGACCCAGGCGAAGGCTCCGTAGGCATCGCGTCCGGTGAACTCGGCTGTCTTTCCTGCCGACTTGAGCTGCCAGCCGTCGAAGTCGCCGTCGGCGCGCCGGTAGTGGACCACGGTGTAGTCGCGTTCCACGGCGCTCGGCCTCTCCGGCGCGGGCGGCTGTCCGGCCGTCGTGTCCGCCCGGTCACTCGCCGTCCGCCCGGCACTGTCCACCACGACCGCCTTGTACCGCAGCGCGGTCCCGGCCCGCACACTCTCCGGTACGTACTGCGTGATGCGGTACGGGGCGTGGTCCACCGAACCGAGGGTGCGCCAGGGTCCGTTGCCGGTCTGCGCGGCGAACACGACCCGGTTCAGTCCGCCGCCGTCGATGTCGGCGGACAGCTCGACGGTGCCGGTGGCACCGGCGGCCGGGGCCTTGAGGGTGATCGCGGGCTTGGCGGCGGGGGCGCCCAGCGGCTTCGCCGCCTTGAGCACGACGGACGACAGCGCGGGCACGGTCACGGTGACGTTCTTGCCGCTGTCGCTGCGCACGGTGCCCGAACCGCCGTACAGGGTACGGAAGTCGGTGGTGGCGGAACCGGTCGGGATCCGCACCGTCTTCGCGCTCGTCGCGTTGTTGACGGCGACGACGTACTCGACCTGCTTACGTGCGTCGGTGCGCGAGAAGGCGTACACCGAGTCCTGGGCGTACCGCTCGGTCTGCGCACCGTCCGCGAGCGCCGGATTGTCCTTGCGGAGCTGGGAGAGCGCGGCGATGTCCCGGTAGAGCGGGGCCTTGGTGTCGTACGCGTCACTCGCGTGGGTGCGGTCGGTGCCGAGCTGGTCGTCGTCCAGATAGTCGGGGACCTGCGACGCGAACAGGGTCTGGCGGGCGTCCTTGTCGCCGCCGGCACCGGTGAAGCCCTGCTCGTCGCCGTAGTAGATCACCGGGTTGCCCCGGCCGAAGAACATCAGCTCATGGGCGAGCCGGTCCCGCTTCAACAGCTCGGCGTCGTCGGCCTTCGGGTTGTCCTGCTTGAGGAAGGTGCCGATACGGCCCATGTCGTGGTTGCCGAGGAACGTCACCTGCTCATAGGCGTTCGCCTTGTCGGTGGCGTACCGGTAGTCGTCGGCGAAGACCTTCCCGAGGCGTTCGGCTCCGGCGCCCTGTGAGGCGTAGGCGCGGGCCGCGTCCTGGAAGGGGAAGTCGAGGGTCGAGTCGAGGCGCCCGCGCGTCACATACGGCGAGGTGATCGCGGTGTCGGCGGAGTACACCTCCCCGAACATGAAGAAGTCGTCGCGGCCCTGGCGCTCCGCGTAGGCGTCGAGTGTGGTGGCCCACTGGGTCCAGAAGTCCAGGTCGACATGTTTGACGGTGTCGATACGGAAGCCGTCGATGTCGAAGTCGCGGACCCACTTCTCATAGATCTTTTCCATGCCCCTGACAACTTCGGGGCGCTCGGTCCACAGGTCGTCCAGGCCACTGAAGTCGCCGTACTCGGCGCTCTCGCCCGCGAAGGTCGAGTCACCCCGGTTGTGATACATCGCCGGGTCGTTCAGCCACGCCGGCACCTTCTTCTCACCGGTGCGGACGACGGGCGTGTACGGGAAGGAGTCCGCGTCGACCTTCGGCACACCGTCGCGGTCGTCGAAGGGGCGGCCCTGGGTGTCGAGATACGGGTAGGCGCCCTTGGGACGGTAGCCGTACTTCTTCTCGGCGTAGTCGACGGTGTCGGCGGTGTGGTTGGTGATGACGTCGAAGAAGACCTTCATGCCCTTGCCGTGGGCCTTGTCGATCAGCTTCGTCAGATCGGCGTTGGTACCGAAGTGCGGGTCGACCTGCGTGAAGTCGGTGATCCAGTACCCGTGATAACCGGCCGAGGCGTCCTTCCCCTCCCCCTGCACCGGCTTGTTCTTGAAGATCGGGGCCAACCAGATCGCGGTGGTGCCGAGGCCCTTGATGTAGTCGAGCCGCTGCGTCAGCCCCTTGAGGTCGCCGCCCTGGTAGAACCCCTTGTCGGTGGGGTCGAACCCGGTCGCGAGCCGCGAACCGGTCAGCCCGCCCCGGTCGTTGCCGGTATCCCCGTTGGCGAACCGGTCGGGCGGCACGAAGTAGAACTGTTCCCGGGTGAGGTCGTGGCGGGCGGGGGTCCCGGCGAGCTTTCCGTCCGACGGGGGCGGGGGTGGGGGTGCCGCTGACGCGGTGGGCAGGGGTACGAGTACCGCGAGCAGGGCCGCCGCGGCGGCCGTGGCTGTTCTTCGTAGGCGAGCGGGCACGGCGATCTCCTTCGAGAGGGCTGTGGCTGAGTGCCGCTGAGTGGGCCGTTCGGTGCGCCGGCGCTCCGCGCCGGTTGTTCACCGCCCGCCCGCCCCATTTGGGGGCGGGCGGGCGGGGAGAACCATCGCGCCGCAGGCGCGATGCAGGATCAGGCGGAGGCGGTGGACCACCACACCGTGGTGTCAGGCGCCAACTCCGCGAAGCCGTCCGCCAGGACAACGGCCCCCTCGGCACTGGCAAGCACCACATCCCCATACACAGGCACCCGTACGACGGAGTCGCCGGTGTTGGAGGTGCAGACGAATCCCGCACCCCCGCTCTCCCGGCGGAAGGCCAGAACATCGGCGGGCGCGTCGAGCCACACCACGGAGTCCCCGGCCCCCAGCGCCGCGTGCGAACGCCGCACGGCGAACGCCGCCCGGTACAGCTCAAGCGTCGACCCCTCGACCCCCGTCTGGGCCTGCACGCTCAGCTCCCCCCACCCCTCGGGCTGCGGCAGCCAGGACCCGCCGCCCCCGAACCCGTACGAGGAACCGTCGACCGTCCACGGAATCGGCACCCGGCAGCCGTCGCGGAAGCCGTCCTGTCCGGCCGCGCGGAAGAAAGACGGGTCCTGACGGACCTCGTCGGGCAGGTCGACCACATCGGGCAGGCCGAGTTCCTCACCCTGGTAGACATACGCCGAGCCGGGCAGCGCCAGCATGAGGAGGGTCGCGGCACGGGCGCGGCGCAGGCCGAGGTCCCGGTCGCCCGCCGTACGGATCTGCGTACCGAGTCCGGGCGGGTTGGCGAAGCGGGTCGCGTGCCGGGTGACGTCGTGGTTGGACAGCACCCAGGTCGCCGGGGCGCCGACCGGGCGCATCGAGTCGAGGGAGCGGTCGATGACATCGCGCAGCTCGGCGGCCCCCCAAGCGGCGCTCAGATACTGGAAGTTGAACGCCTGGTGGAGTTCGTCGGGCCGGACGTACAGCGCGGTGCGTTCGACGGTCGGGGTCCATGCCTCGGCGACGAAGATGCGCTCGCCCGCGTACTCGTCGAGAATGCCGCGCCAGGCGCGGTAGATGGCGTGGACGCCGTCCTGGTCGAAGAACGGCATGACGTCGTTGCCGAGCAGCCGGACCTGGTCGTGGGAGCCGAGGTCGGGCAGTCCCGGCGCCTTGACCAGGCCGTGGGCGACATCGATTCGGAAGCCGTCGACGCCCATGTCGAGCCAGAACCGCAGGATCGAGCGGAACTCGTCACCGACGGCCGGGTGGTCCCAGTTGAAGTCGGGCTGCTCGGGCGCGAACAGGTGCAGATACCAGTCGCCGGGGGTGCCGTCCGGGTCGGTGGTACGGGTCCAGGCGGGGCCGCCGAAGATGGACTCCCAGTCGTTGGGCGGGAGTTCACCGTCCGCGCCGCGTCCGGGACGGAAGTGGTAGCGCTCACGCAGCGGCGACGCGGGGCCTTCGGCGAGGGCCCGCCTGAACCACTCGTACTGGTCCGAGGAGTGGTTGGGCACCAGGTCGACGATGATGCGCAGGTCCAGCGCGTGCGCGTCACGGATGAGGGCGTCGGCGTCCAGGAGGTTGCCGAACATGGGGTCCACGGCACGGTAGTCGGCGACGTCGTAGCCGCCGTCCGCCTGCGGTGAGGCGTAGAAAGGGCTGAGCCAGACGGCGTCGACACCGAGGTCGCGCAGATAAGGGAGCCGGGAGCGAACGCCCTCCAGGTCACCCATGCCGTCGGCGTTGCTGTCGGCGAAGCTGCGTGGATAGACCTGGTAGATCACCGCGTCGCGCCACCAGTCGGGGCCGGTGGCGGCGGCGAGGGTCGAGGTCTGCGGCTGGTCGGCAGTGTGCTGACTCATGACGTCCTTGCTGCGTAAGGGGATTGCGTAAGGAAGGGGGAAGGGAAGGGGGTCGGGCGTCAGCCCTTGGTGCCGCCCGAGGTGAGGCCCGTCACCAGATTCCTCTGCACAAGGTAGAAGAACGCCGAGACGGGCACGGCGATCAACACCGCCGTCGCGGCCATGTAGTTCCACTGCGCGTCATGCTCACTGATGAAGCTCTGGAGCCCGACGGCGAAGGTGTACTTCTGGTCGTCCAGCATGAACGTGGAGGCAAAGGCGACCTCGCCCCACGCGGTGATGAACGTGTAGAAGGCGGCGACCGCGAGCCCCGGGCGGGCCAGCGGCAGGATCAGCCGCCAGAACGTGCCGAAGGGCGAGAGTCCGTCGATGCGGCCGGCCTCGTCGATCTCCACCGGGATGGTGTCGAAGTAGCCCTTGAGCAGCCAGGCGCAGTACGGCACGGCGGTGGAGCAGTAGATGAGGATGAGGGCGCCGTAGCTGTCGATGAGGCCGAGTTCGCCGAGGATCTCGTACATCGGGACGATGAGGACGGCTATCGGGAACGCCTGTGTGAGCAGCAGCATCCACATCAGCTTCCGGTACCCGGGAAAGCGCATCCGGGAGACGGCGTATCCGGTGGTCGCGGCGAAGGCGACACCGATGACGGTGGTGCCGAGGGCCACGATGACCGTGGACTCCAGCCACTTGAAGAAGTTCGTGTGCTGCAACACGAACGAGTAGTTGGAGAATGTCATCTTGTCGAAGATGCGCCCCGGGTGGAGGTAGTCGTCCTTGTCCGGGCCGAGGGACAGGAAGATCAGCCACACGATCGGGAACAGCGCGATCAGGCTGGCGACGGTCAGCAGGCCGTGCGACACGAGGGAGACCGTGCGGCCCCTGCGGTCGCGGCTCACGGTGCGGGGCTTCGGCGCGGCGGGGGCGGCCGGGGGCGCGGCGGTGGCCGTCGCCTCGGTGGTGGTGGTCGGGCTCATGGGGACGGCTCCTGCCTCAGACGGCGATCTGCTCATTGCGGGCCAGCCAGCGGCGGTAGACAGAGGTGAAGACGATCAGGATGGAGAGGAGCAGTACGCCGTACGCGGCGGACTGGGCGTAGTCACGCGGCTGTTGGCCGAAGCCGAGCTGGTAGGCCCAGGTGACGAGGATCTGGGCGTCCGGGGCGCTGTTGCCGAACAGCAGGAAGATGATGGTGAACTGGTTGAACGTCCAGATCACCCCGAGCAGCACGACGGTGGAGCTGACCGAGCGCAGTCCGGGCAGGGTGACATGGCGGAACCGCTGCCAGGCGTTGGCGCCGTCCATCTCCGCGGCCTCGTACAGCGCGGAGTCGATGGACTGGAGGCCGCCGAGGAGCGACACCATCATGAAGGGGACACCGCACCAGGTGTTGACCAGGATGGCGGCGGCGCGCTGGAAGGTGGTGTCCTCCAGCCACTGCGGCTGCGGCAGGTGCAGCGAGCCGAGCATGCTGTTGATGAGTCCGGAGTCGGCGAGCATGATCCGCCACGAGAACACGGTGACGAAGGTGGGTACCGCCCACGGCAGGATCAGCAGCAGCCGGTAGACGGTCCGGCCGCGGAGCTTCTGGTTGAGCAGCAGGGCGAGGCCGAGCCCGATGAAGTAGTGCAGGGCGACGCAGAGCGCCGTCCAGACGACGGTCCAGACGAAGTGCGACCAGAACCGGTCGTAGGCGGTGGGGCCCCAGAGGATGTCCGCGTAGTTGTCGAGGCCGATGAACTGGTAGGTGGCGTCGATGTGGTTGACGCCGATGGTGCGGGCCGAGTTGAGGCTGTTGGCGTCGGTGAGGGTGAGATACAGACCCCGCGCCAGCGGATAGCCCACGAGCACACCGAGCACCACGACGACCGGCGTGATCATCGCGTACGCGTACCAGTACTTCTGGTACGAGCGCTTCAGGCGCTCCAGTGGACCGGGCCGCTGCGGTCCGCGGTCACGGCTGCTGTCGGCGGCCGTGGTCTCGACGGCGACTGTCATGGTTCGGGCACCTTCTGGGAGTTCTGCTGCGATGGCGCGCGGGCGGCACGAGGTGCCGGGCGGCAGGCGGGTGCCGCCGGGTCCGCCCGCCCCCGTGGCGGGCGGACCCGGCGGCCCTCAGATCACTTGGTGAAGCCGGGCAGGAGCTTTTCCATCGCGAGGTCGGCGCTGTCCAGGCCCTTGGTCAGGGACGTCTTGCCGGAGGCGATCTTCGGCAGCTCGGTGTCGAGGGGACCCCACAGCGAGCTGTACTCGGGGAGCGCCGGGCGCGGCTGGGCGATCGGGAGCACCTTCTGGTAGCCCGCGATGCCCGGGTCGGTCTGGACCTGCGTGGTGTACGCGTCGTCGCGGGTCGGCAGCGTGGAGTTCTTGAGCGCGACCTGCTCCTGCGACTTCGCGGAGGTCATGAAGTTCACGAACTTCAGCGCGGCTTCCTGGTGCGCCTTGTCGGAGCCCGCGTACACGGACAGGTTGTGGCCGCCGGTCGGGGCGCCCGCCTTGCCGGTGGAGCCGGCCGGGACGGGGGCGATACCGAGGTTGTCCTTGTCCTTGAACGCGGAGCCCTTGTAGAAGTTGGTGATCTCCCACGGGCCCTGGATGATCGCGGCGACCTTGCCGTTGACGAACGCGTCCTGGATGTGGGCGTACGCGTCGGCGGTGGTGTCGGCCTTGTGCAGGCCCTTGCCGTCGAACATGCCCTGCCAGGTGGTGAGGCCCTTGACCGCCGCGTCACTCGTGATGGTGCGCTTCTTGGCGTCCGCGTCGATGGTGTCGGTGCCCTCGCCGTAGAGGTAGGGCTGCGCGTAGTACGCCTGTGTGGAACCCCAGTAGCCGTCGACACCGGTCTTGGACTTGATGGTCGCGGCGGCGCTCTTCAGGTCCTCGAAGCTGGTGGGCGGCAGATCGATGCCGGCCTTCTTGAAGAGGTCCTTGTTGTAGACCAGCGCGAGGGTGTCGGTGACGAACGGCACGCCGTACGTCTTGCCCTCGAACTGGGCCTGCTTGAGCAGGTTCGGCTGGAACTTGTCCTGGTCCGCGAGGGCTTCGGTGCCGTCGAGCGGCAGCAGGAAGCTCTTCTTCGCGAACGCGGGCGTCCAGCCGACCTCGGCGCGCAGGATGTCCGGGGCGCCCTTGCTGCCGGCGGCGGTGTCGAACTTGTTCTGCGCCTGGTCGAACGGCACGTTGACGTACTTGACCTTGATGCCCGAGTTCTGCTTCTCGAACTCCTTGACCAACGCCTTGTACGTGGGCGCCTCGTTGGTGGCGTTCGAGGTGTCCCACCACGTGAGCGTGACCGGCCCGTCGGCCTTGCCGTCCTTGCCGCTGTCGCTTCCGCCGCAGGCCGTCGCCGCGAGGGCGAAGGACGCCACCAGCGCGGTGGCCGCTATGCCACGCCGCATGAGATCTCCTTGAGGGTGAAGGCCCGTGTGGTGGGGAGCGGTCCCGTCCGCCCCCCTGGCCGACTTGCCGACCGTGCCGTTTCGGCCGCCGGGCGACGTGAACGTAACAGCGATGCAATCGCCGCGAAAGACCTTGCAGCAAAAAAATGCAAGTAGTTTCGCAAGTCGCTGCAAGGTCTTGCTATCCGTGTCGGGCCGAGGAATCATCGCTCCAGGTCCGGTCGCTCCTTGACGCCTCGACCGATACGTCGACCGATACGTCGACCGATGCCTCGGTGCCCGGATCACCCCCCACTCGTCACGACGACGAGACGGCACTACCGCAACAAGAGGAGCGCGATGACGCAGCAGCCCGCGGCGCGGCGTACAACGCACGGCACCCGCCGCCCGGTTGGTGGGCAGTCCGTCACGCGGCCGGTACAGTCCACTCCCGTGACCGCACGGCTCGCCGACATCGCAGCCCAGGCGGGTGTCAGCGAAGCGACCGTCAGCCGGGTACTCAACGGCAAGCCGGGCGTGGCCGCGACCACCCGCCAGTCCGTCCTTGCCGCACTCGACGTCCTCGGCTACGAGCGTCCGGTGCGACTGCGGCAGCGCAGCGCGGGTCTGGTCGGGCTGATCACGCCGGAGCTGGAGAACCCGATATTCCCCGCGCTTGCCCAGGTGATCGGACAGGCCCTGACCCGCCAGGGCTACACACCGGTCCTGGCCACACAGACACCGGGCGGCTCCACCGAGGACGAGCTGACGGAGATGCTCGTCGACCGGGGTGTCGCCGGCATCATCTATGTCTCCGGGCTGCACGCCGACACCACGGCGGACACCCAGCGCTACGAGCAGTTGCGGGCGCAGGGCGTACCGTTCGTGCTCGTGGACGGTTTCTCGCCGAAGGTGCAGGCACCTTTCATCTCGCCGGACGACCGGGCCGCGATGCAACTCGCCGTCACCCATCTGGTCTCCCTGGGACACACCCGGATCGGGCTCGCGCTCGGGCCGAAACGGTTCGTCCCGGTGCAACGGAAGATCGAGGGTTTCGTACGCACCATGCAGGACCTGCTCGACCTGTCGCCCGACGACATAGGGACCCGGCTCGTCCAGCACTCCCTGTACACCCTGGAGGGCGGCCAGGCGGCGACGACCGCGCTCATCGACCGGGACTGCACGGCGATCGTCTGCGCCAGCGACATGATGGCGCTCGGCGCGATCCGGGCCGCCCGGCAGCGCGGCCTTGAGGTACCGGACGACATATCCGTCGTCGGGTTCGACGACTCGCCGCTGATCGCGTTCACCGATCCCCCGCTGACCACGGTCCGCAAGCCGGTGCCCGCGATGGGGCAGGCCGCGGTACGGACGCTTCTGGAGGAGATCGGCGGGACGCCCGCGCCGCACAGTGAGTTCGTGTTCATGCCGGAACTGGTGGTCCGGGGTTCAACCGCTTCGTCCCCTGGGGAGAGAAATCGTCCGCAGGGTGGAGAGAATGCGAGCGGGACCCGACCGGGGGATGATCGGGCCTAGAAGGGATTTCTCGTAGACTCTTTCCTCATGGGAGAGACGACCGTGAAACCACTGGACGGCCAACAGGGGGCCACCAGCAGGGGTACGGAGTCCGCCCCCCGGGAAAGCGTCACCGACCCGGTGGAAGGCACGGGCACCCCTGGCAGGTGGGCCCCCCGCGAAGTGGTCGGGCGGCTGCGGACACCGCGGCGGCCCCGCCTCTGGTTCGAGATCCTGCTGATCGCGGTGAGCTACTGGACGTACTCCCTGATCCGCAACGCGGTCCCGGAACAGAAGACGCAGGCACTTCGCAACGCCGACTGGATCTGGCGGATCGAGCACGACCTGGGGATCGCGTTCGAGCAGTCGGTCAACCACGCGCTGGACTCGGTGACATGGCTGATCGTGGGCATGAACTACTACTACGCGACGCTGCACTTCGTCGTGACGCTCGGCGTCCTGGTGTGGCTCTACCGCTCCCATCCGGGGCGGTACGCGGCGGCGCGGCTCGTCCTCTTCGCGACCACGGCGGTCGCCCTCGTCGGCTACTACCTGTATCCGCTGGCGCCACCCCGGCTGATGACCGGCGGCAACTTCATCGACACCGTCAAGGTCCACGAGACATGGGGCTCGATGGCGTCGGGCGACCTGA
Organism: Streptomyces sp. NPDC058001; assembly: GCF_042886315.1. Taxonomy (NCBI): domain Bacteria; kingdom Bacillati; phylum Actinomycetota; class Actinomycetes; order Kitasatosporales; family Streptomycetaceae; genus Streptomyces; species Streptomyces sp. NPDC058001. The sequence goes on along the minus strand of NZ_JBHVQT010000016.1, from coordinate 176,141 downwards.
AGAACATGTCGAACCAGTACGCGGCGATGCCCTCGATGCACATCGGCTGGTCGCTCTGGTGCGGGCTGACGATCTTCGCGCTCGCGTCGGTGCCGTGGGTACGGGTGCTCGGACTGCTCTATCCGGTGGCGACGCTCGTGGTGATCGTCGCCACCGCCAATCACTTCTGGCTGGACGCGGTGGGCGGCATGCTCTGCCTCGCCTTCGGCTTCACGGTGGCACGGACGTGGTACGGAGCCTTGCCGTACACGCTCCCGAGACTCCCTTCCAGGGAGGCTACGGGGGCTCCGGCTCCGGAACCTTCGAAGGCGTAGCCCCGCCGGAGCGGTCCCTTCCGTAGCAGGCCCTTCCGTAGCAGGCCCTTCCGGAGCAGGCCCTTCCGCCGCGTGTCAGGCCCGGTGTGTGACCCGGCCGCCCACCGTCGTCAGACGTACCGGGGCCTCGGCCACCTCGTCCGGGGACGCCGTCACCGGGTCCAGGGTCAGTGCCGTCAGGTCGGCCCGGTAGCCGGGCGCGATACGGCCCGCCACATCCGATTCGCCCGCCGCGACAGCGGCATGCGAGGTCAGTCCCTCCAGTGCCATGAGTCCCGTAAGACCCGGCCCGGGGGACGCGCCCCGCGGCACCCGCGCGGTCGCGAGAACGGTCCGCGCGTCATACCCTGCGATCGGCCAGTCGGAGCCGAGCGCCACATACGCCCCGGCGTCCCGCAGATCCCGGATCCGCCAGGCACGCGCCGCGCGGGCGGGTCCGAGCCGCCTGGACCACTCGTCGGTGTGGTCCGCCCGCGTGTACGCGGCGTGCGGCGGCTGCATCGACGCCACCACGCCGAGCCGCGCGAACCGCGGCACCGTGTCGTCCGGCACCGTCTCGATGTGCTCGATCCGGTGCCGCAGGAAAGCGCCGGCGCCCAGCGACTCCACCGTGTCCAGGACATGCCGTACCGCCGCGTCCCCGATGGCGTGCGTGGCGGTACGGACCCCCGCCGTGTGCAGATGCCGTACGGCAGCCGCGTACGCCTGCGGATCCGGCCAGAAGGGGTCGGTGCCCTGGCCGTGGCAGTCGGCGTGTTCCAGCCATGCCGTGCCGCCCTCGACGGTGCCGTCCATGAAGAACTTGACGCCGCCGACCCGCCAGTTCCGGCCCCCGCGTGTCTGGGCGGCGAGCAGTTCGTCCAGGGTGTCCCGGTCCGCGCCCGGCATGCACCAGGGCGCGAGCCGCAGCCGTAGCGGCAGCACCGTCTCCTCGGCCACGGCGGCAAGCAGGTCCACATCACCGAGGTCCATGACATGGGCACCGGTCAGCCCGGTGGCCGCCATCGCGGACAGCAGTTCCAGCAGCCGGGCACGCCGGACCGCGTACGGGAACCGGGGCAAAACCTCCGCGACCAGGTCCATCGCGGCGTGCTCGATCAGGTACCCGGTGGGCGTGCCCGCGCTGTCGCAGACGATCTCCGAGCGCTGCGGGAAGTCCCGCGGGCCCGTGACGCCCGCCGCCGCGAGGGCCGCGCCGCTGACCAGCGCCGAGTGGCCGTCGTACAGCCGCAGGAAGGCGGGGGCGCCGCCGAGCGCGTCCTCGATCAGGGAGCGGTGCACGGGCCTGCCGCCGAAGACGTTGTGGTCGAGGCCCCACCCGATGACCCAGCCGTCGACCCGTTCCGCTCCGACGAGCGCCGCCCGCAGCCCCGCCGGATCCCGTACCCCCGACAGATCGATCCCGGTCGCCATCTCCAGGCCCCACACCGGGTGGCTGTGGGCATCGGTGAGCCCCGGCACGAGGGTGGCGCCACCGAGATCGACGACCTCGGTACGGGCCCCGCGCCAGTCGCGTACGTCGCCCTCGTCCCCGACGGCGACGACGACACCGTCCCGCACCGCGACGGCGCTCGCCGAGGGCCGCGCGGGATCGAGGGTACGGACCCGGGCACCGACCAGCACGAGATCGGCCACGGACGTATCGGCCACGGACATGCGGTTCTGCATCAGTTCGGTTCCTCCGCGAAGCGGGCGTAGATGTCGGTGCGTGCGGACATAGGAGGTACGAGCGCGCGGTGACCCTCCTCCTCGGAGCCGGATTCGCCCTGGCGGTATGCAGCGGACGACTGAGCGCCACTGACACCGGCGGTGCCGAACCCACCCGGGCGGGGGCACCGGCACCCTCGGGGCTACGAGTCGTAGAACAGGGACTCCGTCACCGCTCTCGCGCGGCGCGTCACTCGGCGGTAGTCGTCCAGCATGTCGCCCACGTGGCCGGGGCCGTAGCCCAAGTAGCGTCCTACGGCGGCCAGTTCGCGGCTCTCGGACGGGAAGGTGTCGCCGGCCCGGCCCCGGACCAGCATCACCGCGTTCCGTACCCGCGTCGCGAGCACCCACGCCTCGTCCAGGGTCGCCGCGTCCTCGCCGCCGATCAGCTTCGCGGCGCAGGCCGCCGCGAGGGCGTCGCGGGTCCGTGTGGTGCGCAGCCCCGGTTCCTCCCAGCCGTGCCGCAGTTGCAGCAGTTGCACCGTCCACTCCACGTCGGACAGCCCGCCGCGCCCCAGCTTGGTGTGCAGTGTGGGGTCGGCGCCGCGCGGCAGCCGTTCCGACTCCATCCGGGCCTTCAGCCGCCGGATCTCCCGTACCGCGTCCGGCCCCAGCCCTTCGGCGGGATAGCGGAGCGGGTCGACCAGTTCGATGAAGCGGGCGCCCAACTCGGCGTTACCGGCGACCGGTTCGGCCCGGATCAGCGCCTGGGACTCCCAGACCAGCGACCAACGGCGGTAGTACGCCTCGTACGACCCCAGGGTGCGCACCAGCGGGCCGCTCCTGCCCTCCGGGCGCAGGTCCGCGTCGATCAGCAACGGCGGGTCGGCGGACGGGAGTTGGAGGAGTCGTCGCATCTCGGAGACCACGGCGTTCGCCGCCTTCGCGGCCTCGTGTTCGGTGACGCCGGGGCGTGGCTCGTGGACGAACAGGACGTCGGCGTCGGACCCGTACCCGAGTTCGTGGCCGCCGAAGCGGCCCATGCCGATGACGGCGAAACGGGTGGGGAGTTCATCGCCCCAGCCCGCACGAACCACGGCCCGCAGGGTGCCGGCGAGTGTCGCCGCCGTCAGATCGGAGACGGCGGCGCCGACCCGGTCCACGAGCGCGCCCCGGTCCGCCTCGGCGGGGCGGTCCTCGGTGCCGTACGAGCCGACGATGTCGCCCGCCGTGGTGCGGAACAGCTCCCGGCGGCGGACCCCGCGCGCCGCGACGACGGCCTGTTCGGCGCCGTCCGCGCGGCCTACGGCGGCGAGGATCTCCTGCTCCAGATGGGCCCGGTCGCGCGGGACGAGCCCGCGTTCGTCGCCGAGCAGCGCGACCGCCTCGGGCGCCCGCATCAGCAGGTCGGGCGCGAGCCGCCCGGCGGACAGGACCCGGGCGAGGTTCTCCGCGGCGGCACCCTCGTCCCGCAGCAGCCGCAGGTACCAGGGTGTCTTGCCGAGCGCGTCGGACACCTTGCGGAAGTTGAGCAGCCCGGCGTCGGGGTCGGCGGAGTCCGCGAACCAGCCGAGCATGACGGGCAGCAGCGTGCGCTGAATCGCCGCCTTGCGGGTCACGCCCGAGGCCAGTGCCTCCAGGTGGCGCAGCGCCGCCGCCGGATCCGCGTAGCCGAGGGCGACCATCCGCTCGCGGGCCGCGTCGGTGCTCAACCGGGCCTCGCCGGTGGCGAGTTGGGCGACGGCGTCGAGCAGTGGCCGGTAGAACAGCTTCTCGTGCAGCCGGCGTACGACGGAGGTGTGCCGGCGCCAGGCGCGGCCCAGGTCCGTGATCGGCTCGGTACGCATCCCCAGCGAGCGGCCGATCCGCCGCTGGTCGGCCTCGTCCTCGGGCACGAGATGCGTACGCCGCAACCGGTAGAGCTGGATGCGGTGTTCGAGGGTGCGCAGGAACCGGTACGCGTCGTCGAGCTGTGCGGCGTCGACCCGGCCCACGTACCCCCCGGCGGCGAGCGCCCGCAGCGCGTCGAGTGTGGTGCCGCTGCGCAGCGAGGTGTCGGCGCGGCCGTGCACCAACTGGAGGAGCTGCACGGCGAATTCGACGTCCCGCAGACCGCCGGGCCCGAGCTTCAGCTCGCGGTCGATCTCACCCACCGGGATGTTGGCGATGACGCGGCGCCGCATCTGCTGCACATCGGAGACGAAGTTGTCCCGCTCGGCGGCCTGCCAGACGAGCGGCGCGAGCGTGGCGACGTAGTCGGCGCCCAGCTCGGGGTCGCCGGCGACCGGCCGGGCCTTGAGCAGCGCCTGGAACTCCCAGGTCTTCGCCCAGCGTTGGTAGTAGGCGAGATGGCTGGAGAGGGTGCGCACCAGCGGCCCGTTGCGACCCTCGGGCCGCAGATTGGCGTCCACCGGCCAGATGGTGCCCTCGACGGTCGTCTCGGAGCAGATCCGCATCAGATGCGAGGCGAGACGGGTGGCGGCCCGCAGCGCGGCGGTCTCGTCGGCGGGTTCGGCGCCACCGGCTCCGGTGCCGGTTGTGTACGTGCCGTTGGTGACCGGCTCCCCGACGAAGATGACGTCCACATCGGAGACGTAGTTCAGCTCGTGCCCCCCGCACTTGCCCATCGCGATGACCGCGAGCCGGCACTGTGCCGCGTCCTCGGGCGCCGCCGCGCGGGCGATGGCGAGCGCGGCGCGCAGGGTCGCCGTGGCGAGATCGGCGAGTTCCGCGGCGGTCTCGGCGACATCGGTCGTGCCGCACACGTCCCGCGCGGCGATGGACAGCAGACAGCGCCGGTAGGCGACCCGCAGCGACACGGGGTCGGTGGCCTGTGCGAGCCCCCGCTCGAAGTCCTCGACACCGGGGTGCAGATCCTGCGCCTCGTACGTGACGAGCGCCTGCCAGTCCTGGGGGTGCCGCGCCAGATGGTCGGCGAGCGCCTCCGACGCGCCGAGCACCCCGAGGAGCCGGTCCCGCAGCGGCTTCGCCGCGATGAGGGTGTCCAGGAGCACGCGGCGACCGTGTTCGTCCGGCTGCGCCTCGACCAGCCGGACCAGACCGAGCAGCGCCAGATCGGGATCGGCGGCGCCGCCCAGCGCGTCGAGGAGGACCGGGTCGCCGCGCACGGACGACAGACACGCGCTGTCGAGCAGCCGCTCCGCGGTGGAGGGGTCGGTGAAACCGTGCCGCAGCAGCCGGGTGAACGTACTGCTCCTGCGCCCTTGCGGCACCGTCATGTCCGCCGCCCTCCTGATCGATCACAGCTGCACCGAGCCTACGACCTGGCCGATGAATTCCGCGCGTGTGCGGAGTCTCCCTTTCGCAGGCACCATCGATGAGGAGGACGCCTCATGTCGGAGAAGGAATCGGCCATGAACCGCGCCACGGACCGCACGGCACCGGCGACCGAGCTTGACACCCGCTTCAGCAGTCCGGGAGCCGAGGCCGTGCCCTGGTCCCGGGCCGAGGAGCTGCTGACCGCCGCCGAACTGTTCTGGATCTCGACGGTACGGCCCGACGGGCGCCCACATGTCACCCCGCTGATCGGACTCTGGTACGAGGGTGCGCTGCACTTCACGACCGGGGAGCTGGAGCGCAAGGCCCTCAACCTCGCCGCCAACCCGGAGGTGGTACTCACCACGGGCGCCAACGCCTGGGCCGAGGGCACCGACCTCGTGGTCGAGGGCACGGCGGCCCGAATCACCGACACTGCCCGGCTGCGGGACCTCGCCAAGGCGTTCGAGGAGAAGTACGGCGCCGTATGGCACTTCGAGGTGCGCGACGACGCGTACTTCCACGGGGGCGGAGGGGCCGCGATGGTCTTCGCGGTGGCGCCCCGGGTGGCCTTCGGCTTCGCCAAGGGCGAGCCTTTCGGCCAGACCCGCTGGCGTTTCAGCTGAGGGGAGAGGGAGACGGGAGGGAGACGTTCATCCGTTCTTTACGCGGGTTGGGGGGTGGCGGCACCGGGGTGGGGCATGTTGGCGTGTGCATGCTCTGCAGGGCAGCGCACGCGCTCCCCGTACCACCCCCGTCCCCACCTTTTCCTCCCCTCCCTCCCCATCTCCGTCTCCCCACCGGAGGTCCCCGTGTCCGGCAGCTCCGTGTTCAGCGGTGTCGGTTCCACATTGCGCGGTGCCCGTTCCGCCGTCGCCTCCGCCGTGGCGCTCGTCGCCGCGTCCGTCGGGCTGTGGACGGCGGCGCTCGGCAACACACCCGCCGCGCAGGCCGCGGCCGGTGTCCCCACGCCGGACCACGTCGTCGTCGTGGTGTTCGAGAACCACGCCTACAGCCAGGTCATCGGCTCGTCGAGCGCGCCGTACATCAACTCCCTGAAGACCGGCGGCGCCAACCTCACGCAGTCGTACGCCGAGACGCACCCCAGCCAGCCCAACTATTTCGCCCTGTTCTCCGGTTCGACGCAGGGCGTCACGGACGACAGCTGCTACACGCCCGGCTTCAGCTCCGCGCCCAATCTGGCGTCCGAGCTGATCGCGGCGGGCAAGAGCTGGGCGAGCTACAACGAGACGCTGCCGAGCCAGGGTTCGACCACGTGCAGCAGCGGCTCGTACGCCCGTAAGCACAATCCGTGGTTCGGCTTCAGCAATGTTCCGGCGTCGAGCGCGAAGACGTTCACCCAGTTCCCCACCGACTTCACGACGCTGCCGCAGGTCTCCTTCGTGGTGCCGAACCTGTGCAGCGACATGCACGACTGCTCGGTGGCGACCGGGGACACCTGGCTGAAGAACAAGCTCGGCGCGTACGCGACCTGGGCGAAGACCCACAACAGCCTGCTCGTCGTCACCTTCGACGAGGACAACCGGCTCAGCGGCAACCGCGTCCCCACGGTGCTGTACGGCCAGCAGGTGACCGCGGGCGCGTCGTCGTCGACCACGTACAACCACTACGACCTGCTCCGCACCCTGGAGAACATGTACGGGCTGCCGCACGCGGGCAACGCGGCGACGGCGAAGGACATCACCGGCATCTGGACGTCCTGACGTGTATCTGGCGGACGGCCGCGCCTCGCGCGCGGGGTCCGCGGACCGCTCCGCCCGGGACGCCACGCGCCCCGGGCGGCGTGCCGCGGTCGCTCCGACGGTGTTCGCGCTCGGCACGGTCAGCCTGATCACCGATGTGTCGTCGGAGATGGTCAGCGCGGTCCTGCCGCTGTATCTCGTCGTCGGGCTCGGCCTGTCCCCGCTGGGCTTCGGGCTGCTCGACGGCGTCTACAACGGGGTCTCCGCGCTCGTACGGCTCGTCGGCGGGCATGTCGCCGACCGGGGGAACGGCCGCCACAAGACGGTCGCCGTCCTCGGGTACGGGCTGTCCGCGCTGTGCAAGCCGCTGCTGCTCCTCGCGGGCACCCTGCCGCTGATCGGCGCGGTCCTCGCGGCCGACCGGACCGGCAAGGGGCTGCGGACCGCGCCGCGTGACGCGCTGATCTCGCTGTCGAGCGCGCCGGAGACCCGGGGGCGCGCGTTCGGTGTGCACCGGGCGATGGACACGGCGGGCGCGCTGCTCGGGCCGCTCGCCGCGTTTCTGATTCTGCGGGCGACGGTGGACGGGTACGACGCCGTGTTCACCGTGAGTTTCTGTGTGGCGGTGGTGGGGGTGGTGGTGCTGGTGTTGTTCGTGCCCGGCGCCCCGCCGGCCGTGGCCCGCGCTCCGGAACCGGCAGCGGCACCGGCACCGGCACCGGCAGCGGAAAGCGCCCCCCGGCCCAGTCTCCGTGCCGCGCTCCGGCTGCTGCGGGAGCCCGGTGTCCGGCGGATCGCGCTGTGCGCCACGCTGCTGGGCCTCGCGACGGTCAGCGACTCGTTCGTCTTCCTGCTGCTCCAGCGGCGGCTCGGCGTCCCCGACCGCTGGTTCGCGCTGCTTCCGCTGGGGACGGCCCGCCGCGTTCCTGCTGCTCGCGGTGCCGCTCGGGTGGCTCGCCGACCGGATCGGGCGGTTACGGGTGTTCCTCGCGGGACATGGCGCGCTGCTGGTGGCGTACGGGTTGCTGCTGTGGTCCGCGACCGGGGCCCGGTCCGGGGACATCGGGGGGCGCGTGGACGTCCTCGCGTCGGTGATCGCCGTACTGCTCCTGCACGGCGCCTTCTACGCGGCGACCGACGGGGTGCTGATGGCCGCCGCGTCGGACCGGGTGCCGGCCGGGCTGCGGTCCTCGGGCCTGGCGCTCGTAGGGACCGGGCAGGCGCTGGCACGGTTCGTGTGCTCGCTGGCGTTCGGCGCGGCGTGGACGGCGTGGGGCGACCGCACCGCGCTGACCGCGTCGACGGTGGCGCTGGCGGTGTGCGCGCTGATCTGTCTGAAGGTGAACCCGTGGAAGGTGCCCGTATGACCCTACGGACGCGGCTGGTCGTCCTGCTCTGCGCGCTCGCGCTGCTGGCCGGTGTGGCGACCGTGTCGGTGCTGCGCGCGGCGGACCGCGCGGACCGGCGGGACCGGGCGGTGCCGGGTGGCCCGGCGGTCACCTCGGGCCGGGTCGCGCTGAGCGGTGGGCCGGGCGGGCTGCTGGTGTTCCGGAACATGGCGTGGGGCCCGCACCGCGACGAACTGACGACGGTCCCGGCGGACCGGGCGGGCGGCGAACGGACCGCCGGGGGCGTCAAGTGCCTGCGTTTCTATGCCGCTTCGGGTACCGGTATCTGTCTTCAGGCGGTGCGCGGGCCGGTCCAGGACACGTACCGGGCGGTCGTCCTCGACGCGCGGCTGCGGGTCACGGCCCGCTACGACGTGCCGGGCGTCCCGTCGCGGGCACGGGTCTCGCCGAGCGGGCGGCTCGCGACGTGGACGGCGTTCGTCGGCGGCGACTCGTACGTGGGCGGGGACTTCGCCACCCGCGCGGCGATCGTCGACCTGCGCACCGGGCAGCTGACCCCGACCCTGGAGTCGTACCGGATCGTCCGGGACGGCCGCACGTACCGTGCCGCCGACGTCAACTTCTGGGGCGTGACCTTCGCGTCGGACGACCGCCACTTCTACGCCACGCTGGGCACGGCGGGCCGCACGTATCTGATCCGCGGCGACCTCAGGGCCCGTACGGTCACCACGCTGCGAACGAACGTCGAGTGTCCGTCCCTGTCGCCGGACGGCACCCGGATCGCCTTCAAGAAACGCGTCAAGGGCCTCCCGGCGGACGCCCCTTGGCGCCTGTACACACTCGACCTACGCACCCTGCGCGAAACGGCACTCACGGAACCCCGAAGCGTGGACGACCAGCCGGTCTGGCGAAACAACACAACGCTGACGTACGCCCTGCCGGGCGACTACGGAGCGGACCTTTACACACTCCCGTCAGACGGCACAGGCACCCCACACCTCCTCACGAGATCGGCGGTGTCCCCTACGTACCTGAACTGACGGCGGTTATCCCAATCACCTCATGCGTGAACGGGCAGTCACATAGAGTGTTCGGACTACTTCGGTCGCTCCCTTGGAGCCGTATGCCTCCGCTACCGCCGTTCGATCCGGACACACTGTGTCCGCCTCCCGGCCGCTACCCCATGACGTGGGACGAGGTGGAAAACTCCTTGGTGCGGGCAGAGACCTTCCAGGCGTCCATCACTCGAAGTGGCCTGTGGACTGAACTCCAGTCGCACAGGGCACAGGTCGAGTGTCTCTTCGGGTCAGTGCGCCGCCTGTGGCTGGCAGGTAGCTTCGTAAGCGGCAAACTGGACCCCAGCGACGTGGACCTCGCGTATCTGGTTGACGCACATGTGTTCCAGGCAGTCACCGAGGTGGACGACATCGCCGACCTCGCCAACCTCAGCGATCGGGAGTGGTGTGTGAAGCACGGCATGCGCATCGACGCTTACCTGCTGAGCCTGCCTGCCACTGTAGATTTCCGGGACCTAGGGTTGGTCGGCGCGATGGCACCGGGGGACAGTGAAATCTTTCAGATGCTCGGTCTGTATGACGAGATCTGGCAGCGTTGCCGTATGGGTGACGGTCGGCGAAGGGGCTATGCGGAGGTATTGCTATGAGCACTCCTCACAGCTTGCCTGATGCCGGCGACAAGAAGGCCATGCGTGCCTGGCTGGCGGCCAGACGGTCGGAGTCCACGGACAAGCCGCTCCCCCGCACGCTGACCGAGTTGCGTTCCGTACAGCTCAAACGTCTCGCGAGGTCGATGGAAAGCGACACGGATCCGGAGTCTGCGGAGCGACCGGACCGGCCCATCCTGCGGTTTGCCCTGGATGGCGAAACCGTCCGCACCCAACGCGTCGAATCCGCCGTACTGGGCGACTGGCTCCGGGCATTGCAAACAACTGTGCAGTCTGTGGCCTATGCCCTCGATGAACTCCGTCCCACACGGGACTCGGGACCCGTACCCAAAGAGATCCAACGGATGACACGGTTGTTCTCCGGTCCAGTGTTCGCATCGTCCTACGGAATGGTCCTCGAAGGTGCTCCGGAAGCGGGACAAGCAGAGCTACCGGGTACGGGTGGCGATGTACTTCTGGACCGGGCGATGAACAGGATCTTCGACGTCGCCGACCGGGCCAGTTCCGGCGCCGGCGCCGAGGATGCCGTCCTGGACGCGGCGTTGCCCCTGGGCCGCCGAGTGATCAGTCACCTGTCGGAACTGTCAGATGTGCTCGCTTCCACCGGCACCAGCGTCACATTGACGTGGGAATCGAAGGCGACCGCGCGCCGAACCTCGACTCTCACCTCGGAAAGCGCTGAGCGCTGCCGCACGACCCTACGGGCGGCGCAGGTGGAGGACAGTAGCGACCGTCTGGTCGGCACCGTGGTCGGTGGTAGCAAGCTGCGTGGAGTCATCGAGATCGAAGTCGACGGGAACGGCATCGTCGTGGTGCGTACCTCGAAGGAGGACGTTCCGGCTCTGCTGGCCGGGTACGCGGAGCGCCATGTAGAAGCTGACGTGCACGTGCTGACCGCGCGGTCGGCGGGTGGGCGCGAACACCGCAGCTATGTTCTGCTTGATCTTTCTCTCGGCGAGCCGGCGGCCCAAGACTAGATATCCCCGGGAAGCTCACCGGTCATCTACGGCTATGCTGCCCGCACCATCGCGGCATGTGGCGGCGCTCAGCGCGCTTGGCGGGCCAGGGGGCACGTGGCTGAACTCATCTTTTCCGGGCTGGGGATTTCCGGATATCGGAGCTTCGGCGAAGACATCCAGTACAGCGGGAAAATGGGCGCGGTCACCTTACTTGCCGGGCAGAACAATACCGGGAAGTCTAATTTCCTGCGGTTCTTGAAGAAGACAGCCTCGGGGAAATTTGAACTGAGCGCACTGGATCATCCGCAAGAGGAGCCTTCCCCTCCGTGCCGTTATTCATTGGCATTTCATCCCGGCAAACTCCTGAACGGTCTGAACAGCACCAAAGGTCAGCGAAGCCCATACTTGCGGACATCCTCGCCCACCCCTCTCTGCAAAAGCTTGACGACAAGCTCGCCTGGCTCGACTTCGACGTGAGTGGACAGCTTCACGACCGCCCCTCCGACCTTCTCCAGACCAACGCCGTCATCTGGGTCGAAGGTCCCTCCGATCGCATCTATCTCAAACACTGGATCGAGCGAACCGAGAAAGACCTGATCGAGGGAATCCATTATTCGATCATGTTCTATGGCGGCGGACTGCTGAATCACCTGACCTCGACCGACGAAGAAGTCACGGATTTCATCAAGCTACGCCGGCTGAACCGGCACCTCGCCATCGTCATCGACAGCGACCGCACTCAGGCCGACATGCCGATCAACGAGACCAAACAGCGCGTGCGGGACGAGTTCGACATCGATCCGGCACAGGGCTTCGCCTGGATCACCGACGGATACACCATCGAGAACTATGTCCCGCCCGCGATTCTGCGAGCCGCGGTGGCCACGGTGCATCCGAAGGCCGAGCCCCTCGCATGGCAGGGCGAAATGTGGGAAAACCCGCTCACTCTCCGGAACGTGACATCCGGTAAGGCCACCACGCCGGACAAGAACAAGATCGCCCGCAAGGTGTGCGAGAAATGGACCGGCCCACCGGCGCCCCGGAGTCACCTCGACACAATGGTGCGCCAGTGCATCGACTTCATCAGGGACGCCAACATGGGTGCGGACCGCGAGTTCTGAGCCGAACCACCCCTACAGCCCCTACAGCACCGGCAAGTTCTTCCGCAGTTCGAATGCCGTGACCTCGGAGCGGTACTCCTCCCACTCCTGCTTCTTGTTGCGGAGGAAGAAGTCGTAGACGTGCTCCCCCAACGTCTCGGCCACAAGCTCGCTGCGTTCCATCAGCGTGATCGCCTCGCCGAGGTTCTGGGGGAGGGGTTCGATGCCCATGGCGCGGCGTTCGGCGTCGGAGAGGGCCCAGACGTCGTCGTCGGCGCCCGGCGGCAGCTCGTAGCCCTGCTCGATGCCCTTGAGTCCGGCGGCGAGCAGGACGGCGTACGCCAGGTAGGGGTTCGCGCCCGCGTCGATGGAGCGGACCTCGACCCGGGCGGAGCCGGTCTTGCCGGGCTTGTACATGGGGACCCGGATCAGCGCGGAGCGGTTGTTGTGGCCCCAGCAGATGTACGAGGGTGCCTCGCCGCCGGCGCCCGCGGTGCGCTCGGAGCCGCCCCAGATCCGCTTGTAGGAGTTCACCCACTGATTGGTGACCGCCGAGATCTCCGCCGCGTGCTTCAGCAGCCCCGCGATGAAGGACCGGCCGACCTTGGAGAGCTGGTACTCGGCACCGGACTCGTAGAAGGCGTTCCGGTCGCCCTCGAAGAGGGAGAGGTGAGTGTGCATGCCCGAGCCGGGGTGCTCCGAGAACGGCTTCGGCATGAACGTGGCCTGCACCCCCTGCTCCAGCGCGACCTGCTTCATGACCAGGCGGAACGTCATGATGTTGTCGGCCGTGGAGAGCGCGTCGGCGTACCGCAGATCGATCTCCTGCTGGCCCGGTGCGCCCTCGTGGTGCGAGAACTCGACCGAGATGCCCATCGACTCCAGCATGGTGATGGCCTGGCGGCGGAAGTCCATGCCGACGTTCTGCGGGGTGTGGTCGAAGTAGCCGGAGTTGTCGGCCGGGGTCGGCCGGGAGCCGTCCAGCGGCTTGTCCTTCAGCAGGAAGAACTCGATCTCGGGGTGTGTGTAGAAGGTGAACCCGAGGTCGGAGGTCTTGGCGAGGGCCCGCTTCAGTACGTAGCGCGGGTCCGCGAAGGACGGGGAGCCGTCCGGCATCAGGATGTCGCAGAACATCCGGGCCGTGCCGGGGGCCTCGGCGCGCCAGGGCAGGACCTGGAAGGTGCCCGGGTCCGGCTTGGCGATCATGTCCGATTCGTACACCCGGGCGAAGCCCTCGATGGCGGAGCCGTCGAAGCCGATGCCCTCGTCGAACGCCTGCTCAAGCTCGGCGGGGGCGACCGCGACGGACTTCAGGAAGCCCAGCACATCCGTGAACCACAGGCGTACGAACCGGATGTCGCGCTCCTCCAGGGTGCGGAGCACGAATTCTTGCTGCTTGTCCATGGTCGACTTCCACCCATCCTTGCTGGTCAGGCCGCGTGCTCCGATGCCACGAGGGCATATCGGGGCTCATGAGCATCCCACCACACCGTTTCGGGCGCGTTGCAGACCTCGGTCTGAACGTCCCGGGTCGTACGGGTGTACCGCTGCTCACTGCCCATACTGCCTGCTGACCCGGGGTTCTGTAACGGCCGGGGGCCGCCGGGACGGCCGTCGGGAATGGCCGGGGGCCGTGTGGCGGGACGCCCCCCTGTCCCCATTACCATCAGCGGACCCGCTCGTCCCTTTCCGCAGAAGGACACACCATGGGTTCCGCCAAGAACACGTCGACCCCGTCCCGCAAGGCGCGTATAGAGGAGATGCGCCGTGCCGAGCGCTCCCGCGACCGGCGCAACCGTGGCTTGCTGATCACCGGCAGTGTGATCGTCGTCGCGGCCCTCGTCGCCGGCGGCGCCCTCCTCTTCAGCCGGAACTCCGACGACGGCAAGGACGGGTCGGCGCAGGCGGACTCCAAGAACGTCGGTGCCCCCACCGTGGACAAGGACGGCGTCTCGTCGTGGGACGCGAAGAAACTGACCCGTACCCATGTCACCAAGAAGGTCACGTACCCGATGACGCCCCCGGTCGGCGGTGACCACGACCAGGCGTGGATGAACTGCAACGGCGACGTGTACGAGAACGCCGTCCCGGACATGAACGCCGTGCACTCGCTGGAGCACGGCGCGGTGTGGGTGACGTACAACGACAAGGCGCCGGAAGCCGATGTCCAGAAGCTCGCGGAGAAGGTGAAGAAGATCCCGTACACGCTGATGAGCCCGGTCCAGGGGCAGAAGGACCCGATCATGCTCAGCGCGTGGGGCAAGCAGCGGTCCGTGACGGGGGCCGACGACCCGAAGGTGGACGCGTTCTTCTCGGCGTACGTGCAGGGATCGCAGACGCCCGAGCAGGGTGCGGCGTGCACCAACGGTCTGTCGAAGTGAGGCGGCGCGCGGGGCTGATCGCCGGAGCGGTCGCCGTGGTGGCGCTCGCCGCGGGCGGCGGTTTCACCGTCGCTTCGGCGAACGGCCCGGACGCGCCGCGCACGCCGGCCGTGGAATCGGCCGACGCGGGCTTCGCGCGGGACATGGCCATCCATCACCAGCAGGCCGTCGAGATGTCGTACATCGTCCGCGACCGCACGCGGGACGAGGAAGTACGCCGACTCGCGTACGACATCGCGCAGACCCAGGCCAACCAGCGCGGCATGCTGCTGGGTTGGCTGGATCTGTGGGCGCTGCCGAAGGTGTCGTCCGACGCGCCGATGGCGTGGATGGGGATGGCGGACATGGCGTCCGGGGAGGACGGCGCGCTGATGCCGGGCATGGCCACCGACACCCAGTTGGAAGAGCTGGGCAAGGCGAGCGGCAAGCAGGCCGAGGTGCTGTATCTGCAACTGATGACGGCGCATCACAAGGGCGGCATCCATATGGCGCAGGGCTGCGCGTCGGCCTGCGAGGTGGGCGCAGAGAAGCGGCTCGCGCAGGGCATGGTCGACTCGCAGCAGTCGGAGATCGACCTGATGGCGGACCTGTTGAAGGCGCGCGGCGCGAAGGCCGAGTGAGCGGCGGCCATCGTTACGGGACTCTCCATTCCGTTACCTGGTACGCCCGCTGACCATTACCTGGTACGCCCGCTGACCATGCGCTGACGCTTCCTTGGCGCCTTCTTGGAACTCCCGTTCCCCTGGCATGAACGGTTCATCGCGAGAGTGATCTCGGCGTCGGCTCCCCCGCGCCGGGTTACGTGACCTCGTACCGCCGCTGACCTCGGGTCCCGTACGGCGCCCGTCCCCTGTCCGGCGGGGGGCGGGCGCCGTCGGCGTGAGGGGGCGTCGGGCAGGGGGGCCGGTGCCATACGTCCCGCGCCGTACGGCGTCATCCCGTGGCGAGGATCGCGTCGGCGACGTCCCGTGGGCGGTCCAGCATCACCATGTGCCCGGCGGGGGCCGAGATCCAGTACGCGGCGTCCAGTTCGGTCGCCAGGGCGCGCTGCCGGGTCAGCCAGCGGGCGGAGTACCGGTCGCCCGGGTCGGCGGCGAGTACCGTCACGGGCAGCCCGGAGGGCAGGGGCCCGGCGCGGCGCAGGGCGGCGAGTTCGGCGGCCTGGTCGTGGTAGCGCGCGTTCTCGGCGATGACCGCGCGGAACACCCGGCTCGTCCCGTAGACGGCCCGCACCAGCGCGTCCGGCGCCGGGTCGCCGCCCCGGTGACGGGAGGCCCGTACGGCCGCGCGGCGCAGGGCGGGTCCGAGGGCGCGGGCCACTCCCGCGCGGGCCAGTGCCGCGCCGCACGCGCGCGTACAGGCGTCCCGGGCCGCCGCGGCCTTCCGTACCCGAGGCCGCTCCTCGATGCTGGCGTCGACCAGGACGAGTCCCGCCACGCGCGCGGGGTGCCGCCGGGCGAACGCCTCGCAGTGGAATCCGGCGAGCGAGTGCCCGACCAGGGTCACGGGTCCGGCGAGTCCGAGGGCGTCCAGGACCTGCCCGATCCGTTCGGCCTCGCCCTCAAGGGTGGGCATCGCGCACGCGGGCGCGCTGAGCCCGAGGCCCGGCCGGTCGAACCGGACGACGGTACGGTGCGGCGCGAGCAGCGGCACCACCGGGTCCCAGTCGAACCAGCACAGGCCGAGCCCCTGGCTGAGTATGCACACGGGCCCGCTGCCGTCGGTCTCGACGTGGTGGGGCACGCCCCCGATCCGTACGAAGGTCATGGCCCCAGCATCACGGATCGGTGAGCGGGCAAGCGGCACGGACGCGTCAGGGGGCCGACATCAGGGAGCGCGGTCGGCGGAGGATCGCGGCGGCCAGGACGAGCAGCCACACGGCCAGGAACGCCACCTGAAGGCGCTGCGCGATCCCCAGACCCCAACTCCCGTGCCCGGCGCCGAAGGCCGCGATGGCGGTCAGGGTCCAGACGGTCGCGGCGAGTTCGGCGGCCATCAGGGCGGTGCCCGCGTGCACGAGGAGGCCGGACCTGGTCACGCCGGACCCGGTCACGCCGGACCCGGTCACGCTGGATCTGGTCACGCCGGCTCTGTTCATACGGAGTGCCACGGTCAGTGCGACGACGGCGACGAGGGCCCCGCACATCGCGGTGGAGCTGGTGACCAGGTGCGCGGAGTGCGTCACGGGGACCAGGCCCGCCCGCTCACGCTCCGCGCACCCGGCGTCGGCGGTCGGCGCGCAGCTCAGCGGCAGCCGCGAGTCCAGGGCGGTGGCGAGCCCGAAGAGCGCGAGCCCCGACCAGCCCGCCGCGCCCCACCGCGCGCGGGGCCACGGCAGCCGGGGCCGCCGGCGCAGCCCGCCGACTCCCGCGGCGCCGACCAGCAGCCCGGCCACGAGGTCCATGGTCCGGAAGAAGGTGCCGTACGGCTGGTTCGCTGCGGCCAGTTCACTGACGTACGCGCGCGTGGGTGACAGTCCGGTCGGCAGGAGCGCCTCCAGGGTCCACGCGCTGTAGGCGAGGGCGCCGAGGGTGAGGAGCAGGACGAGAACGCCGACCCGCGCGCGGGCGGGTGCCGGGGGCATGGGCGGCGGTGCGGCGACGCGGGCGCGCAGCGCGGTCATACGCGCTGCTCCGCCCTCGGTCGCCATGCCGCCATGATCGGACGGCGACGGCTCCCGCGCACCCCACGGGCCGGGGTGGGCTGACCCACACCGCTCCCCCGGGACATCGCGTCGCTCTGACGATTACACTGGGTCGCGTGCCTCAACTACGTCTCGCCCTGAACCAGATCGACTCGACCGTCGGGGATCTCGCCGGGAACGCCGACGCGATCGTCCGCTGGACCCGGCACTCCGCCGAGCAGGGGGCGCATCTCGTGGCGTTCCCCGAGATGGTGCTGACCGGCTATCCCGTGGAGGACCTGGCCCTGCGCTCGTCCTTCGTGGAGGCGTCCCGGGCCGCGCTGCGGGCGCTCGCGCGGCGGCTGGCCGACGAGGGCTTCGGCGCGCTCCCGGTGATCGTCGGCTATCTCGACCGCAGTGAGTCGGCGCGCCCGGCGTTCGGTCAGCCGGCCGGGGCACCGCAGAACGCGGCGGCGGTGCTGCACGAGGGCCGGGTGGCCCTCACCTTCGCCAAGCACCATCTGCCGAACTACGGCGTCTTCGACGAGTTCCGTTACTTCGTGCCGGGCGACACGTTGCCCGTCGTGCGGGTGCGGGGCGTGGACGTGGCGCTCGCGATCTGCGAGGACCTGTGGCAGGACGGCGGCCGGGTGCCGGCCACGCGGACCGCCGGTGCCGGGCTGCTGCTCTCGGTCAACGCATCGCCGTACGAGCAGAACAAGGACGACAGCCGGCTCGAACTGGTCCGTAAGCGGGCGCAGGAGGCCGGGTGCACGACCGCCTATCTCGCGATGATCGGCGGCCAGGACGAACTGGTCTTCGACGGCGACTCGATCGTGGTGGACCGGGACGGTGCGGTGGTGGCGCGGGCGCCGCAGTTCGCCGAGGGCTGCGTCGTACTGGACCTGGATCTGCCGGCCGCGGCGGCCGAGCCGCCGTCGGGGGTCGTGGACGACGGCCTGCGCATCGACCACGTCACGCTGTCCACCGAGCCGGTGCCCGCGTACGAGGCCGAGCTGAGCGGGGGGTACGCCGACCGGCTCGACGACGACGAGGAGGTGTACTCGGCGCTGGTGGTCGGGTTGCGGGCGTACGTCGCGAAGAACGGCTTCCGCTCGGTCCTGATCGGCCTGTCCGGCGGCATCGACTCGGCGCTGGTGGCGGCCCTGGCGTGCGACGCGCTCGGCGCGGAGAACGTCTTCGGGGTCTCCATGCCCTCGAAGTACTCCTCGGGCCACTCCAAGGACGACGCGGCCGACCTCGCGGCACGCACCGGGCTGCATTTGCGTACGGTGCCGATCGAGCCGATGTTCGACGCGTATATGGGGTCCCTCAGGCTGACGGGTCTCGCGGAGGAGAACCTTCAGTCGCGGCTACGGGGCACCATGCTGATGGCGATCTCCAACCAGGAGGGCCATATCGTCCTGGCACCGGGCAACAAGTCCGAGCTGGCGGTGGGGTATTCGACGCTGTACGGGGACTCGGTGGGGGCGTACGGGCCCATCAAGGACGTGTACAAGACGTCGATCTTCCGCTTGGCGGAATGGCGCAACAGGGCGGCTGCCGAGCGGGGCCAGACGCCGCCGATCCCCCCGAACTCGATCACGAAGCCACCGAGCGCGGAGCTGCGCCCGGACCAGGTCGACACGGACTCGCTGCCGGACTATCCGGTCCTGGACGGGATCCTCGCGCGATACGTCGACCGGGACGAGGGCGCCGACGCCATTGTCGCGGCCGGGTACGACCACGAACTCGTCACCCGGATCCTCCGCATGGTCGACACGGCGGAGTACAAGCGCCGCCAGTACCCGCCGGGCACGAAGATCTCCCCGAAGGGCTTCGGCAAGGACCGCCGACTGCCGATCACGAGCGCGTGGCGAGAAACGGTGTGACTGCCGTCGGCTGACCCGTGATTTCCGGGTGGCCGGGATGGGTGCCCGGGGGCTTCCAGGTGACGGGCGAGTCGCGCACCCGAGAACCACCGGGGCTCTGCCCCCGACCCCTAACAGGCCGGCTCGGCACCGCCGATCTCCGCCGTGGGACGACTCGCCGTCGCGGCGGGGATGAAAGAACGGGTGCTTCCCGGTGGCGGGCGGACCCGTTACGTGTGGTGCCCCCGAAGGTGACGGTCAGAGGGTGCGGGCCTCCGTCTTCGACGCCGGTGGGACATGGGTCGCGATCAGTCTGCCCGTTGCCAAAGGGGTCGACCTGCGGCGATCCACCCCGTACGACACTCCCGCCACCAGAATGCCCAGTACCGCGAGCCCCACTCCGGCCACCGCGGGTGACGTCACCCCGAAGCCGGCCGCCAGGACCAGACCTCCCACCCAAGCGCCGCCGGCATTCGCCAGGTTGAACGCCGCCTGATTCGCCGACGAGGCCAGCGACGGTGCCGCCGCCGCCTTTTCCATCACCATGAGCTGAAGCGGCGACCCGGTCGTGAACGCCGCCGTGCCCAGCAGGGTCACCCCCACCGCCGCACTCCACTCGGCCCGCATCAGCAGCGGGAAGAGGGCGAGTACGACACCCAGTGCGATCAGTCCCCCGAACAGGGTGCCCCGTAGCGCGTGGTCCGCAAGGCGTCCGCCGAGGAGATTTCCGGCGGTGGCCCCGACCCCGAACAGCGCGAGGAGCACCGTCACACTGGCGTCCCCGTACCCGGCGGCCTCCGTCAGCATCGGCGTGATGTAGCTGTACGCCGAGAACAGCGCCCCGAACCCGGCCACGGTCGTCCCGAGCGCCAGCCACACCGGCAGCCCCCGCAGCGCGGCGACCTCCCCGCGCAGCCCGCCGTTCGCGCCCCGGCCGTGGTCGTCCGGCAGCAGCAGGGCGAGCGCGGCGATGGCGACGAGCCCGATCGCGCTGACGGCGAGGAAGGTGGCCCGCCATCCGAGGTGCTGCCCCATGAGTGTGGCCGCGGGCACCCCGACGATGTTCGCGACGGTCAGCCCGAGGAACATCAGCGACACGGACCGCGCCTTGCGCTCGGGCGCGACGAGCCCGGTGGCGACGACGGCCCCGACCCCGAAGAACGCGCCGTGCGGCAGCCCGCTGAGGAACCGCGCGGCGAGCAGCCAGCCGTGGTCGGGCGCGGCGGCGGACAGGGCGTTACCCGCGACGAAGAGGACCATCAGGCCGATGAGGACGCGGCGCCGGGGCATCCGCGCGGTGACGGCGGCGAGCAGCGGGGCGCCGACGACGACACCGAGCGCGTACGCGGAGACCAGATGTCCGGCCGAGGGAATCGAGGTACCGAGATCGTCGGCGACATCGGGCAGCAGGCCCATCATCGCGAACTCGGTCGTGCCGATGCCGAAGGCGCCCACGGCGAGGGCGAGCAGGGCCAGGGGCATGAGAGGGGGAACCTTTCACGGAAGAAGAGGGGAACGGCTACGTTCGCGTACGACTATGTTCGCTTACGAAACAAAGTCTGCCAGGCCCAGTATTCCGCGAGGTTAATGGGTGATTGCGCGCACCCTTCGGGCAAGCCCACGATGCGCGCGGGACTCACGACGCGCAGGACTCACGGCCCGAGGGACTCACGACGCGCGGAGCTGGATCCGCGCCGCCACCGGCAGATGGTCGCTCCCGGTGCGCGGCAGCGTCCACGACGACACCGGCTCGACACCCTTGACCATGATCTGGTCGATCCGCGCCATCGGGAACGACGCGGGCCAGCTGAACCCGAAGCCATTGCCCGCCGCGCCCTGCGTGGACCGCATCTGCGCGGTGACCGCGTTCAGGGACCGGTCGTTCATGGTGCCGTTGAGGTCACCGAGCAGCGCGGTCTTGGCCAGCGGCTCTTCGCGGATGGCCGCGCCGAGCGCGTCCGCGCTCTCGTCCCGCTGACTCGCCGTGAACCCGGCGTTCAGCTTCACCCGCACCGACGGCAGATGGGCCACATACACGGCGATCTTCCCGTACGGCGTGGTCACCGTCGCACGCATCGCGCGGGTCCAGCCGAGCTTGATGTCGACGGGCGCGGTCGCGCTCAGCGGGTACTTGCTCCACACGCCGACGGTGCCCTGCACCGAGTGGTGCGGGTAGGCGCCGGCCAGCGCCCGCTCGTACACCGGGACGTCCCGCGCGGTGAGTTCCTCCAGGGCCACCACATCGGCGTCGGACGCGGCCAGGTCACGCGCGGTGCCCGCCGGGTCGGGGTTCTCGGCGTTGACGTTGTGTGTCACGAGGGTCACATCGCCACCGGTGCCGCCCTTGTCGGTGAGCAGCCCGCCGAACAGGTTGACCCAGACGATCGCCGGCACCATGACGGCGATCAGCGCGGTGCCCGACTTGCGGATCACGGCGAGGAGGAACAGCAGCGGCACGAAGACGCCGAGCCAGGGCAGGAATGTCTCGTTGAGGCTGCCGAGGTTGCCGATGGAGTTGGGGATCTGCGCGTGAAGGATCGTCACCAGGGCGATGGCCAGGGCCAGCGCCGCGACGATGAGACCGCGCCGCCAGGGCCCTCTACCCTCTCCCCAGCCGCTGGTCAGACGTCGCAGGCGGGATCCCCGGCGGTCGGGGGACCCGCCGCTGTGCGTCTCCGTCGCGTACGTCTGCTGCGCCATACCGTCGCCTCACTGCCTGCCGTGCACATCGGTTTCGCCCATGACCCTAGGCGATGAACGCTGTTGTTCCCGCCCTTCCATCACGGTCGTACGGGCACAAGGACGAACGGCGCGGCGTGACAAGTTCCGGTTGGGCGGGGCCTAGCGCGGTCTGTGACGAAACGCGCATATTCACCCGGTGGGTCGCAGGCCCGCTAGGACGGCGTCCACGACGTCCGCCGGAAGGGTTTCCGGCAGGTCGGCGCTGGGGCGGATCATGGTGCGGACCAGCATCGGGCCCACGAACAGGTCGTTGACCAGGTCGACGTCCAGGTCGGTGCGGATCTCGCCGGTCTCCTGGCCCCGGCGCAGCACCTCGTTCGTGCGCAGCCGCCGGGGCTGTATGACCGTCGCGTGGTACGCCTCCCAGAGCCGGGGCTGGGTCTTCATCTGGGCGTGGACGTTGTGCAGAAGCGCCGACGAACGGTTCACGACGCCTTTTCTGCGGATGGATTCGAGGATGGCGATGAGGTCGTCGCGTACCGAGGTGCCGGGGAGTTCGGGCTCGGGGGGTTCGGCGGCGCGCAGCGCGTCGCAGAAGAGTGCCTCGCGACCGCTCCAGCGGCGGTAGATGGTGGATTTGCCCACACCCGCCGTACGGGCGACCAACTCGATGGAGACCTCGGCCAGGGGGACGCCGTCCTCGATGAGTTTGATCACTCCTTCGAGGATGGCGCGCTCCACCGCCTCGCTGCGGGGGCGGCCCCTCAGAGCCTTGGCCGTGCTCAATTCCTGTTCCTTCCCTGCGGGTTGGATCGGCGTGCCCGGTACCGGTTACCCAGTACCGGATGCCCAGTACCGGATGCCCAGCACTGGGGGTGTCCTGGCCGCCGGTCCGCTCAACTCCCCGTGGTCACAGTCTCCCCCGGTTCCTTCTCCGGCTCCGGCTGCTCGGGGGTTTTGCCGGGGAGGAACGCGGCGGTGACCAGGGCGCCGATGACCGCGACGCCGGCTCCGCATACGGCGGTGAGGTGCATCGCGTGCAGGAAGGCGTCGTGGGCCGGGGTGACGAGTGCCTGACCCTGCGGTCCCAGCTTCGCGGCGACGCCGAGCGTGGCCTCGATGGACTCACCCGCCGCGTGCCGCATCCCGGCCGGGACGTCGGCGAGCCGGTCCTCGATGCCGGAGCGGTACACGGCCGACAGGACCGAGCCGAGTACGGCGATACCGAGCGCGCCACCGACCTGGCGGAAGGTGTTGCTCAGCGCGGACGCGGACCCCGCCTTCTCGCGCGGCAGCGCCTGCATGATGACCACGCTGGTCGGCGTCATGATGTGCGCCATGCCTGTACCCATCAGGAAGAACATCACTTCCAGGAGCCAGATCGGGGTGTTCGCGTCGAGCACCGTGAAGGCGGCGAGCATCGCGGCGAGCAGCAGCAGACCGCCGGTGGTGACGGCGCGGTTGCCGAAGCGGTCCACGACGAGCCGGGCGCGCGGCGCGAAAATCATCTGCGCGGCGGCGAGCGGCAGCATCAACAGACCGGTCTGGAGGGGCGAGTAGCCGCGCACGCTCTGGGTGTAGAAGACCGAGAAGAAGGTGACGCCCATCAGCGCGAAGAAGACGAGGGCGATCGCGACGATGGCGGCCGAGAAGACCTTGTTCCTGAAGTAGCCGATGTCGATGGACGGATGGTCGCTGCGCTTCTCGTGCCAGACGAAGAGGCCGAGGACGACAAGGCCCGCACCGATGGTCAACAGGACCTGGGCGTCGGTGAAGTCGGCGAGCTGGCCGCCCTTGATGATGCCGTACACCAGCAGCACCAGGCCGATGACGGAGAGCAGGACACCGACCGGGTCGATACGGCCGGGCTTCGGGTCGCGGGAGTCCGGGACCAGGACGAGCATCAGGGCGATGGCGATCGCGACGATGGGGACGTTGATCAGGAAGACCGAGCCCCACCAGAAGTGGTCGAGGAGCACACCGCCGGTGATGGGGCCGATGGCGATGGCCAGGCCGACGCCGCCGGCCCAGATGCCGATGGCCTTGGGCTGCTCGTCGCGCTCGAAGACGTTCATCAGGACGGCGAGCGTCGCGGGCATCACGAAGGCGGCGCCGAGGCCCATCACGGCGCGGAACGCGATGAGTTGGGCGGAGGAGCCGGACTCGGCGGCGAGGGCCGAGCCGATGCCGAAGACGGCGAGGCCCGCGATGAGGACCTTCTTGCGGCCGAGCCGGTCGCCGAGGAGGCCCGCCGAGAAGAGGAGTCCGGCGAAGACGAGGGTGTAGGCGTTGATCGCCCATTCCAACTCGCTCTGCGTGGCGCCCAGGCCGGTGGGGGCCGGGGTGGAGATCGTCTTGATCGCGACGTTCAGGATCGAGTTGTCGAGGACGACGATCAGCAGGCTGAGCATGAGAACGGCCAGGATCGCCCAGCGCCGGCGGTGCACCGCTTCCGGTATGCGCGGGCCGGGGATGGCGGGAGAAGTCATGAGGAGGAGCCTAGAGATTTTCCGATACGGGACCGTCTCGTATCGGAAACCATGGGTAGAACTTTACGCACGGAACGCTGTGACGCTCCTCCGTGACCGGCCCAGGCGTGACGCTCCCTCGGCCGATGTGACGCTCCCTGGGCCGGTGTGACGCTCCCGGCACCCCCTGCCCTAGCCGTCGGACGGCACCTGGTGCCACCATGGAGGCGGTCCAGGGACGCCGTCAGGGCGCCTTGAGATGACAGAAGGAGCCGTTGCGATGACGCAGCTTTCGGCTGCCCCCGAGCCCGGCCGGGATGCCGGTAAGACCTCCGACAGCAGCAAGGCGCTGTACGGAGGCAAGAGCACCCGGCGCATCACGGTCCGCGACATCACCGTCGCCAAGGAGCGGGGCGAGAAGTGGCCCATGCTCACCGCCTACGACGCGATGACCGCGTCCGTCTTCGACGAGGCCGGTATCCCGGTGATGCTCGTCGGTGACTCGATGGGCAATGTGCACCTCGGGTACGAGACCACCGTGCCCGTCACCCTCGACGAGATGACCATGCTGTCCGCCGCGGTCGTACGGGGCACCAAGCGCGCCCTGATCGTCGGCGACCTGCCCTTCGGCACGTATCAGGAGGGGCCGGTACAGGCGCTGCGCAGCGCCATGCGGCTGGTGAAGGACGCCGGGGTCGGCGCCGTGAAGCTGGAGGGCGGCGAGCGGTCGCACCGGCAGATCGAGCTGCTGGTCGAGTCCGGTATCCCGGTGATGGCGCACATCGGGCTGACCCCGCAGTCCGTGAACACGATGGGCTACCGCGTACAGGGGCGCGGCGAGGAGGCGGCCCAGCAGTTGCTGCGGGACGCCAAGGCGGTGCAGGACGCGGGCGCCTTCGCGGTCGTACTCGAACTCGTACCGGCCGAGCTGGCCGCCGAGGTGACACGTGTGCTGCACATTCCGACCGTCGGGATCGGGGCAGGGGCCGCGTGCGACGCCCAGGTTCTCGTGTCGACGGACATGCTGGGCCTGACCGGCGGGAAGATGCCGCGGTTCGTGAAGCAGTACGCGGAACTCCGGTCCGTCATGACGGGTGCGGCGCGGGCGTTCGCCGACGAGGTGGTGGGCGGCACGTTCCCCGCCGACGAGCACTCCGTCCACTGATCCGTTCCGGCCACCGGTCGCTACCGGACCACTGATCCACTGCGGCACCAGACAGCCCGCCGATCTTCCCCCGTCGGCGGGCTGTCCCGTGCGCGGGGTGTGTTGTGGAACGACGTGGGGTGCGGTCATTTGCCTAAAGGTATTAGGCATGTGCATAATCGGCTCTGGCAAATAAGGAGGCGATTATGGCGTATGCGGGACTGACCACGGAGCGGTTGACCCGGGCGGGAGCCGAACTCGCCGACGAGGTCGGCTTCGACCAGGTGACCGTCTCGGCGGTCGCCCGGCGGTTCGACGTCAAGGTCGCGAGCCTCTACTCGCACCTGAAGAACTCCCAGGACCTCAAGACCCGGATCGCCCTGCTCGCCCTGGAGGAGATGGCCGACCGGGTCGCCGCCGCCCTCGCCGGGCGGGCCGGCAAGGACGCCCTGGCCGCGTTCGCGAACGTCTACCGCGACTACGCCCGCGAGCATCCGGGACGCTACGCGGCGGCCCAACTCCGGCTCGACCCGGAGACGGCGGCGGCCAGTGCGGGCGTCCGGCACGCCCAGATGACCCGGGCGATCCTGCGCGGCTACGACCTGACGGAGCCAGACCAGACCCACGCGGTCCGGCTGCTCGGCAGCGTCTTCCACGGCTACGTCAGCCTGGAACTGGGCGGCGGGTTCAGCCACAGCGCCCCCGACTCGGACGTGACCTGGACCCGGATCATCGACGCCCTCGACGCACTGCTGAGGAACTGGCCGCCGGAGCCCTGACCGGACCCGCACCACCGAACCCGTACACATCCCCGTACTTCACCCCCGTACACCACCCGCACGACCCAAACCAACAGCAGGCGAGACGATGGACACCACCACCCACCAGCACCACACCCCCGACCACCACCCCTGGATCACGACACCCGTCACCGAGGCCATCCTGCGCGGGGCTCTCGATCTGGAGCGCACCACGCACGGTGTGCTGCCGCACCGGCTGCCCGCGTGGGCGCGCGCCCAGTGCGCCGACCCGCAGCTCGCCATGGTGGAGTCCCAGCCCGCCGGTGTACGGCTGGCCTTCCGGACCCGGGCCACCGCCATCGAGCTGGACACCCTGCCGACCAAGCGGATCTACGTGGGCGCTCCGCCCCGCCCGGACGGCGTGTACGACCTGCGCGTCGACGGGCGTCCGGCCGGGCGGGCGGTCGTGGCCGGCGGCAACACGCTGACCATCGACATGACCACCGGCACCGCCGAGCACCGGCCGGGCCCGGTCGGCACGCTCCGCTTCGACGGGTTGTCCGAGGGCGACAAGGACATCGAGATCTGGCTGCCGCACAACGAGACCACCGAGCTGGTCGCGCTGCGTACCGACGCTCCCGTGGGTCCCGTACCGGACCGGGGCCGCAAGGTGTGGCTGCACCACGGCAGTTCGATCAGCCATGGCTCGGACGCCGCGAGCCCCACGACGACCTGGCCCGCGCTCGCCGCGTCGCTCGGTGGTGTGGAGCTGATCAATCTGGGTCTGGGCGGCAGCGCGCTGCTGGACCCGTTCACCGCGCGGACCATGCGGGACACGCCCGCCGACCTGATCAGCGTCAAGATCGGTATCAATCTGGTCAACACCGATCTGATGCGGCTGCGTGCTTTCGGCCCCGCCGTCCATGGGTTCCTCGACACGATCCGCGACGGCCATCCCACCGCACCGCTGCTGGTCGTCTCGCCCATCCTGTGCCCCATCCACGAGGACACCCCTGGCCCGAGCGCCGTGGACTTCAGCTCCATGGGCGAGGGACGGCTGCTGTTCCGGGCGGCGGGCGATCCGGCGGAGACCGCGAGCGGGAAGCTGACCCTGCGGGTCATCAGGGACGAACTGGCCAAGATCGTGGCGCAACGGGCAGCGGAGGACCCGAACCTGTTCTATCTCGACGGCCTTGACCTCTACGGGGAGTCCGACGCCGCCGAACTGCCGCTGCCCGACGCGCTCCACCCGGACGCCGACACGCACCGCCGTATCGGCGAACGCTTCGCCGCCGTGGCCTTCGCCACGGACGGTCCCTTCGGCGCCTTCGCGGATCGGCCTGTCGTGGTGTGATGGCACGATGAGAAGCGCCACGGAGGACACCAATCGCCGCATGCTGCGGGCCCGGGACGCGATGGACCGTTCCTACGCGCAGCCGCTGGACATCCCCGCGCTGGCCCGGATCGCCCATGTGTCGCAGGCGCACTTCACCCGGACGTTCCGTGCCACGTTCGGCGAGACACCGCACCGATACCTTCAGCGGCGCCGGGTCGAGCGGGCGATGTTCCTGCTGCGGGAGACCGAGCACAGCGTGACGGACATCTGCTTCAGGGTCGGCTTCGGCAGCCCCGGAACCTTCAGCCGCACATTCAGCGACATCGTCGGCCGGTCCCCGAGGACGTACCGCAAGGAGACCGGGAAGGCGGGGGCACCGGCCGTACCGACCTGCTACACGATGGCATGGACCCGCCCAAGGAGCTGACTGAGCAGTTTCGGATAAGTTTCCGGCCGGCCCGCCGACTAGCGTGATGAACATGTTCAACGCCATCACGCACTCGCAGATCTACGTACTCGACCAGGACGAGGCCCTCGACTTCTACGTCGGCAAGCTGGGACTTGAGGTCAACACGGACGCCGACCTGGGCTTCATGCGCTGGCTCACCGTCAGCGTCCCGGGCCACCCGGAGCGCCAGATCCTCCTGGAGAAGCCGGGCCCGCCGGCGATGTCCGAGGAGACGGCACAGCAGGTCCGTGAGCTGGTGACCAAGGGCGCCATGGGCGGCTCGCTCATCCTCACCACGGACGACTGCCGCAAGACATACGAGACGCTGCGCGGCCTGGGAGTCGAGTTCACCGAGGAACCCACCGAGCGCCCCTACGGCATCGACTGCGGCCTACGCGACCCCTTCGGCAACAGCATCCGCTTCACCCAACCCAACACCTGACCCCACCCACCGCCCCGCCGCCGACAGAACCCCCGGTCGGCGGCGGCGGTCTGTCGGTGACGGTGTCGGGTTGTCGGTTCGGTGTCGGGGGTTTGTCGGTGGGGGCTGGGAGTGTGCTGGGTATGACGCACACCGATACATACCCCGACCGGCCGGGAGCGGCGGCGGTCTCCGTGCGGGGACTCGTGAAGCACTACGGCCCGACCAAGGCCCTCGACGGAGTCGACCTCGATGTCCGTGAGGGCACGGTCCGTGGCGTACTCGGACCGAACGGCGCCGGTAAGACCACCCTCGTCCGTATCCTGTCCACCCTGATCACCCCGGACTCGGGCAGCGCGACCGTCGCCGGCTACGACGTCGTGAAGCAGCCCCGGCAGCTCCGCCGCGTCATCGGTCTGACCGGTCAGTACGCGTCGGTCGACGAGAAGCTGTCCGGCCGCGAGAACCTGTACATGATCGGCCGGCTGCTGGATCTGACGCGTAAGGACGCCCGTGTCCGCGCCGATGAACTCCTTGAGCGGTTCTCGCTCACCGAGGCGGCCAAGCGACCCGTGAACACGTACTCCGGCGGTATGCGCCGCCGGCTCGACCTCGCCGCCTCCATGATCGGCAGTCCCGCGGTGCTGTTCCTGGACGAGCCGACGACCGGCCTCGACCCGCGTACGCGTATGGAGGTGTGGGACGAGGTCAAGCGGATGGTCGGCGACGGTGTGACCGTACTGCTGACCACGCAGTACATGGAGGAGGCCGAGCAGCTCGCCGGTGAGTTGACGGTCATCGACCGCGGCAAGGTCATCGCGGGCGGCGGTATCGCCGAGCTGAAGGCCCGCGTCGGCGGCCGTACGCTGCGGATACGCCCGGCCGACCCGCTGGAGCTGCGCCCGACCGCGGCGACGCTGGACGACTTCGGGCTGACCGGCCCGGGGAACGCGACGGTGGACACGGAGACGGGCACCGTCCTGGTGCCGATCCTCAGCGACGAACAGCTCACGGCCGTCGTCGGCGCCCTCACCGCGCGCGGGATCACCCTCGCCGATCTCACCACCGAACTGCCCAGCCTGGACGAGGTGTTCCTGTCCCTCACCGGCCACAAGGCCACCGAGCCGCAGGACGCGCCCGCGCCCGCCTTCGAGGAGGTCGCCGTATGAGCGCCGCCACCGTCACCGCCGCTCCCGCCGCCGGAAGGGCCGACGGCCGGATCGGACTGCGGGCGCACGTCCGGCACACCAGCGCCCTGGTCCGCCGCAACCTCCTGTGGATCCGGCAGGACCCGGAGTCGATGTTCGACGCCGTGCTGATGCCGATCGTGTTCACGCTGCTGTTCGTGTTCGTCTTCGGCGGCGCCATCGCCGGAAAGGGCAACCAGGACGCCTACGTCAACTACGTGGTGCCCGGCCTGATGGCGATGATGGGCATGAACCTCGCGATGGGCGTCGGCACCGGCTTCAACCAGGACTTCCAGACCGGTGTCATGGACCGTTTCCGGTCCCTGCCGATCGCCCGGTCGTCGGTCCTCGTCGCGAAGATCACCGTCGAGATCGGACGGATGCTGGTCGCCACGTCGATCCTGCTCGCCGTCGGGTTCATGCTCGGTATGTCCGTGTCGAACGTGCCGGGTCTGTTCGCCGCGATCGGCCTCGCACTGGTCTTCGGCTCCGCGATCATGTGGATCTTCCTCACCCTGGGCGTCGTGATGAAGAACGCCCAGGCCATCCAGGGAATGGGGTTCCTCGTGCTGATGCCTCTGCAGTTCGGTTCCTCGATCTTCGCGCCCACCGATTCCATGCCGGGCTGGCTCCAGGCGTTCACCGACTACAACCCGCTGTCGACGCTCGCGGACGCTGCGCGCGGCCTGATGAACGGCGGCCCGGTCGCGCACGAGGTGACGGTCACGCTGCTCTGGGCGGTGGCGATCACCGCGGTGATGGCGCCGGTCGCGATCCACAAGTTCCGTACCAAGAGCTGACGCCCCCGCGATGCCGGTCCTGAGGAGGGTGGGGGGCCAAGACGGGTCAGAGCAGGGCGGTGGCCTCGTCCAGGGTGAGGTCGCCGCCCTCGGCGTACGCGGCGTCATAGGCGGCGTCGCCGAGGATCCCGCGCCCTGCCGTCTCCACCTCCGCGTGCAGCTCCCGCTCCATCCCCGTGGGGAAGTGCAGGGGCGGCAGCAGCGCCGTCGAGGCGCCGAGGAGCCGGGCGGCGTCCCGGACCCGCGCCCCGCCCGGGTACGACACGAGCGCGAGGGAGCCCGTCATCAGATGGATCGCCGGCATGTGCGGGGCGATCATCTTCGACATCGGGTCGGTGGTCAGGAGCATCGCGGCGCGCAGCTTCTCCAGGCCCTGGTCGGGGTGACCTTCGGCGATGTCGAGCCATGCCTCCACGCCGAGCAGGTACCCGTCGAAGAAGACGAAGTTCGACGCGGTGAACTTCTCACGCATCAGGCGCAGTTCCTCGTGCGCCTCCGTGAGGCGGCCGGTGCGGCCGAGCCGCAGGACGAGGAAGAGCCGGGCGGCGGGCATACCCTCGTGATGGGCTTCGCCGTCCGTCCGGATGATCTCGCGCAGCATCTCCTCACCGCGCTCGGCGGCGCTCCCGCTCTCGATGAGGACGGCGGCGTGCCGGGCCGTCAGCACGGCGATCTGGGCGGTGGCGCCCAGCACCTCGGCATGCTCGATCGCCGCCTCGTAGTCGGCCGCCGCGCGGGCGAACTCGCCCCGCCGCTCATTCGCCTCACCGCGCGCGGACAGCGCCTCGGCGGCGCCCCACGCGTCACCGATACGGGCGAAGATCTCCAGCGACTCGTCGGCGTCCCGGGTCGCGTCGCCGCTCCATTCGGTGCGGTTGGCGAGGACGTTGGCCCGCAGATGCAGGGCGGTCGCCAGTTCCCAGGTGTAGCCGAGTTCGCGGGCGGTCTCGACGGTCCCGTCGACGACCCCGCGCAGCGCCTGTGCGTCGCCGGTCAGCATGACGGCGTAGAACCAGAGGTATCCGGGGATACGGCAGATCTGCGGCAACCCGGGTCGGTAACTCTCGGCGATGGCCTTGAGTTTGGCCCGCGCTTCCGGGCTCTGCCAGGTGTCCACTTCCATGTCCATGCAGGACACCAGGATGAGATGGGCACCGCGCCGCGCCTCGACCAGGACGTCCGGGCTCATCGGCGGCGGGTGCGCGGTGCAGCTCTCGTACTGCGGGGGCGCGGGTTTCACGGGCGGCGCGAACGGGTCGGGTCCGAGGGTGGTGACATCACGCGCCCAGTTCCGGGCGTCGGTACGCAGATCGCGGACCTGCCAGAACCAGCACAGCGACAACACCAGGCACAGCGCCTCCTGTTCGTCGCGGGTGGCGACCGCGTACCGCAGGGCCGTGCGCAGGTTCTCGTACTCGGTGGTGAAGCGGTCGATGGCGGCGAGCTGTCGGGGGCCGCGCAGTTCGGGGTCGGTGGTGCGGGCGAGTTCGCGGTAGTGGACGAGATGGGCGTGCTCGGTGTCCCGGCGGTCGCCAGCCTCGTCCAGGCGCTCACGGGCGTACTCGGCGACGGTCTCCAGGAGCCGGTAACGCATCGCGCCGTCCGCCGCGGGGGCCGCGACGACGAGGGACTTGTCGACCAGGGAGCCGAGCGCCTCCAGGGCTGCCGGACCGGAGACGGCCTCGGCGGCGGCGAGGTCGCAGCCGCCCGCGAACACCGACAGGCGGCGCAGCACGGTCCGTTCCGGCTCGTCCAGGAGGTCCCAGGACCAGTCGACCACCGCGCGGAGGGTCTGCTGGCGGGGCAGTACGGTCCGCGCGCCGCTGGTGAGCAGCCGGAAGCGGTCGTCCAGGCGGTCGGCGATCTGCCGGGGTGTCAGCATCCGCAGCCGGGCGGCGGCGAGTTCGATGGCGAGCGGCAGTCCGTCGAGGCGGCGGCAGATCTCGGCGACGTCGTCCGGGGCGTCCTCGACCCGGAACCCGGGATGCGCGGCGGCGGCCCGGTCGGCGAACAGACGCAGCGCGACGGGCTGCGGCAGCGGTTCGACCGGGCGCAGCAACTCCCCCGGTACGCCCAGGGGTTCGCGGCTGGTGGCCAGCACCGTCAGACCGGGGCAGCGCTCCAGGAGGTGGGCCGCGAGGTGCGCCGCCGCCGCCACGACGTGTTCGCAGTTGTCGAGGATCAGCAGCATCCGGCGCTGCGCACAGTGCTCGGCGAGCCGGCTGAGCGGGCTCTCGCCGTACCGGTCGGCGGCGACGCGCATCTCCTCGGCACCCGCGCCGCGCAGGACGGTCTCGCGGGCGCCGAGCGCGGTGAGGACGGCCTCGGGTACGTCGTCGGGGTTGTCCACGGGTGCGAGTTCGGCGAGCCACACACCGTCCGGGAGATCCCGGCAGTCCTGTGCGGCGCTCTCGGCGGCCTCCTGCGACAACCGGGTCTTCCCGGCACCGCCGGGCCCGAGGAGGGTGATCAGACGGGCCCGTCCGAGGTCGGCGCGGATCACGTCGATGTCGCTCTCACGCCCGACGAAGGAGGTGAGACGGGCACGGAGGTTGCCGGGCGGGCGGGGCGTCGGGGTCGGTGCCGCGGTCGTCACGGAAGGCGCGGCGAACGGGGTGGGTGCGGTGGCCGGGGTGGGTGCGGCGATGCTGTCGTACGGGCCGTCGATGCTGTCGTACGTGCCGGGGGCGCGGTGCCCGTTGCTCCCGGAGTGACCGGCGTCCGGGCGCAGCAACTCGCTGTGCAGGGAGCGCAGTTCGGGCCCGGGGTCGGTGCCGAGCCGGTCGGCCAGGGCGCGGCGCACGTCCTCGTACCCCGCGAGCGCCGCCGCCGGGCGGCCCGCGGCGCGCAGGGCGCGCAGCCGCAGCGCCTGGAGCGGTTCATCGAACGGATGGGTGTCGCACAGGGCGGTGAGTTCGGGCAGGGCGCGCTCCGCGTCGCCGAGGGCGAGGGCGGCGGCGAGCCGGGTGCGCTGCGCGTCGAGGCGGCGGGCCTGGGCGCGGGCCGCCTCGGCGGTGTGGTCGGGGAGATCGGCGAGCGCGGGGCCCTGCCACAGCGCGAGGGCGTCGTCCAGGACGCCCGCCGCCTTGGCCGCGTCCCCGTCGGCGAGCGCCCGCGCGCCCTCTCCTGCGAGCCGCTCGAAGCGGTACAGGTCGACGTCGTCGGTGCCCGCGCGCAGTTGGTAGCCGCCGTCCACCGACGCGACGGCGTCGGCGCCGATGGCCCGGCGCAGTCGGCCCACGAGGGCCTGGAGGGCGCCGGGCGCGTCGGCGGGCGGCTCGGCGCCCCATACCTCGTCGACGAGCACGGACGCGGGTACGGTCCGCCCCGCCCGTAGCGCGAGGACGGTGAGCAGGGCGCGGAGCCGCGCGCCGCCGACGGGGAGCGGGGTTCCGTCGGGGCGCTGGGCCCGGGTGGTGCCGAGGATCCGGTAACGCACGGGGTCCATTGTCACCGGTCGCGCGGCTTCCGGTGCGGCCGGTGCCCCCGGGCGGCCCGGAGGCATGGGTTCCGGGCTCCCTGAGCGCCCCGGAGGCATCGGCTCCGGTCTTCCCCGTCCCGCCGGTCGCTCCGGTGCGGGCGGGTGCGACGGCGGATACGGGGAATGCGGTGTCATACAGGACACCCTCTCCGGAACTCCTGCCCCACCGCGAGACGTTTTCGGCGTGCGCCCGATACGGTCGGCAGGCCCCGGCCCGCACCGAAGCCGCACCGGACCCCCGAAGCCGAATCAGACCCCGAAGCCGCACCGGACCCCGCACCCGTACCCGTACCCGGCCCCGCACCCGTACCCCAGGAGCACCGCGAGATGACCACCGCCTCCACCCGCCGCAGCGACCGGAGGGTCAGCCCCGTCTTCCTCGGGATCGTGGCCGTCACCGCCGTCTCCGGCTGGGCCGCCTGGACCGGGTACGCCAACCAGCCCGGGTTCGCCGTCTTCCTGTTCGTCACGGCCGCCTGGATCGTCTCGCTCTGCCTGCACGAGTACGCGCACGCGCGTACCGCCCTGCACAGCGGGGACATCTCGATCGGCGCCAAGGGCTATCTCACGCTCAACCCGCTGAAGTACACGCACGCGCTGCTGAGCATCGTGCTTCCGGTGCTCTTCGTGATCATGGGCGGCATCGGTCTGCCGGGTGGCGCGGTCTTCATCGAGCGCGGCCGGATCCAGGGCCGCTGGAAGCACAGCCTGATCTCGGCGGCGGGCCCGCTGACGAACGTGCTGTTCGCGATCGTGTGCACCGCCCCGTTCTGGCTGCACGCACTGGACGGCGTCCCGGCGACCTTCCGGTACGCCCTGGCGTTCCTGGCGCTGCTCCAGGTCACGGCGGCGATCCTGAACTTCCTGCCCGTCCCTGGCCTCGACGGGTACGGAGTGATCGAGCCCTGGCTGTCGTACGGGGTGAAGCGGCAGATGGAGCCGTTCGCGCCGTTCGGGCTGCTCGCCGTGTTCGCGGTGCTGTGGATCCCCGAGGTGAACATCTGGTTCTTCGACGCCATCCACGCACTGCTGCGGGGCATCGGCGTCGGCGAGGTGGACTCCTACTGCGGGCTGAACCTCTACCGCTTCTGGAAGGAGACCAACCCGGGGTGCGTCTAGCGGGTGACCGGCCCGGCCGACTGGGCGGCGCGGAGCTTCGCGCGGCGGACGTAGTACCAGGTCATGTTGGAGGAGAGGCCCACGAGCAGCACCCAGACGACGCCGAGCAGCCAGCTGCCCTGGACGAACGAGATCACGGCCGCGGCCAGGGAGAGCGCGCAGACCGCGAGGGTGTAGAGGGCGAGGCGGGGCATCGGTTCGGCTCCTGTCGGGGGGACACTGACTGTGCTCCCAGTGTCCCCCAGACCCGAACGTGCCGGCCCCTCACCCCGTACCGCGCCTTGCCCACACCTTGCAGTACTACCCGGTACTAGACGTCCGTGACGCGCAGGCCCGCGTGCGCCTTGTAGCGGCGGTTGACGGAGATCAGGTTGGCGACGAGCGACTCGACCTGGTGGGCGTTGCGGAGCCGGCCCGCGAAGACTCCGCGCATACCGGGGATCCGGGCGGCGAGCGCCTGGACGAGGTCGGTGTCGGCGCGGGTCTCGCCGAGCACCATCACATCGGTGTCGATCTCCTCGACGGACGCGTCCTGGAGCAGCACGGCGGACAGATGGTGGAAGGCGGCCGTGACCCGGGAATCGGGGAGCAGCGCGGCGGCCTGTTCGGCGGCGCTGCCCTCCTCGGGCTTGAGCGCGTAGGCGCCCTTCTTATCGAAGCCGAGCGGGTTGACACAGTCGACGACGAGCTTGCCCGCGAGGTCCTCGCGGAGCGCTTCGAGAGTCTTGGCGTGCCCGTCCCACGGGACGGCGACGATGACGATGTCGCTGCGGCGGGCGCACTCGGCGTTGTCGGCGCCCTCGACGCCGAGGCCCAGCTCGTCGGCGGCCGTCCGCGCGCGCTCGGCGGCGCGGGATCCGATGATCACCTTCTGGCCGGCGCGGGCCAGCCGGTAGGCGAGGCCACGGCCCTGGTCCCCGGTGCCGCCGAGAACACCGACGACGAGCCCGGACACGTCGGGAAGGTCCCACGGATCCTTGGCGGGGGCCTGCTGCGGGCGGTCGGAAGCGGAGGAAGAAGTCATACGGCGACTTTACGTTCCGTGGGGTCGGTACGGCGTAGCGGAGACGAGTGGTCACCGTCACGTGGGCGGGCTCGGCAGGTCGTGCCCAGGTCACGCCTTGAGGCTGCCGTCCGCCAACCCCCCGCGCCAGTACCGCTGAAGGACGCCCATGAGCACCATCAGCGGGACGACGGAGAGCAGCGCGCCGCCCACCGTGTACTGGTAGAGCACGGGTTGCCGGTCCGCGTAGCCGAGCCACTGGGTGAGGCCGAGCTGGATCGGGTACAGCGTGGAGTCGTTGAGCATCACCAACGGCAGGAAGAAGTTGTTCCAGATATGTACGAACTGGAACAGGAAGACGGTGACGAGCGCCGGGCTCATCAGGCGCAGCACCAGGCCGCCGAAGATCCGCCCCTCGCCCGCGCCGTCGAGCCGGGCGGCCTCCAGGAGCGACGTGGGGACGGCGGCGTCCGCGTAGATCCGGCACAGATAGACCCCGAAGGGGCTGACGACGCTCGGGATCAGCACCGCCGCGTAGCTGTCCGCGAGGCCGACGGCGGCGAACAGGAAGTAGAGCGGGAGCGCCAGCGCGGTGGCCGGTACGAGGACGCCCGCGAGGACGACGTTGAGGACGGCGGCGCGCCCGGGGAAGCGGAAGGCGGCGAGGGCGTATCCGGCGGCGGCGGAAAGGAGCGTGGCGAGGACGGCTCCGGCGCCCGCGTACAGCAGGGAGTTGGCGAACCAGCGGACGAAGACGCCGTCCTGGTACGTCAGTACGGCCCGCAGATACGTCAGCGGATGCGGGTCGTGGAACCAGAGGCCGAAGCTGCCGAACAGTCCGGGGGTGTCCTTGGTGGCGGAGACGGCGAGCCAGTAGACGGGGACGAGGAAGTAGACGGCGGCGACGGCGAGTGCGGCGGCGGTCAGGATCCGGTACCGGGCGGCGGGGCGGGTGGCCTGGGCGGGGGTCGGGGTGGTCATCGGGTGGCGTCCTTCCGGCCGCCGGTGAGCTTCAGGAAGCCGAAGCTGAGCAGGCAGGCGACGCAGGCGAGGAGGACCGCCTCGGCGGCGGCGAGATACGGGTTGTCGGCGGTGAACGCCTGGTTGTAGGCGTGCAGGTTGGGCGTGTAGCCGGAGTCGATGGTGTGCGTGAGGGGCCGCAGGACCATCGGTTCGGCGAAGAGTTGCAGGGTGCCGATGATGCTGAAGACGGCGGTCAGGACGAGCGCGGGCCGGATCAGCGGAAGCTTGACGTGCCGGGCGATCTGCCAGGCGTTCGCGCCGTCGATGCGGGCGGCCTCGTACAACTCGGTGGGGACGGCCTTGAGTTGGGCGATCAGGACGAGCATGTTGTAGCCGGTGTACTGCCAGGTGACGATGTTGGCGATCGACCACAGGGTGGTGTGCGGGCCGAGGAAGTCGAGGTGCCATCCGATGCCGTCGGCGATCTGTACGAAGGGGCTGATCCCGGGCACGTACAGGAAGCCCCAGAGGATCGAGGCGATCACTCCGGGGATGCCGTACGGGAGGAAGTAGGCCGTACGGAAGAAGCCGATCCAGCGGGCACTCGCGGCGTCCAGGAGCAGGGCGAGCCCGGCGGCGAGCAGCATCATCACCGGGATCTGGACGGCGCCGAAGAGCAGGACCCGGCCGAAGCCGGTGAGGAACGACGGGTCCTGGAGCGCGCGGGTGTAGTTCGCGAGCCCGGCGAAGACCTCCCGGCTGCCGCCGAGCCCGAGCGGTCCGGACCGCTCGACCCGTAGCAGCGACTGGTAGGCGGCGTACGCGAGCGGGGCCAGGTAGCAGAGCGCGAAGAGGGCGAGAAAGGGGCCGAGGAACAGGGCGGCGGTGCGGGTGTCGCGGCGGGTGCGGGGGGTGGTTCGGGGGCGGGTGCGCGGGCCGGGGGCGAGGGGGTCGGCGGGTTCCCCGGCGGGTTCGTCACGGGGAAGGGTCTCGGTGTCGGTCATGCGGTGTCCGCCTTGAGTCCCTTGGCCCGTAGGTCGGTGACGGTCTGCCGCTGGACCGTGCGGAGGGCGTCGCGGAAGGTGCCGTCGCCGTCGAGCGCGGCGGTGAGGGCGTCGCCGAGCTGCTGGTAGAGGAGGTCGGTCGCGGGGCCCCAGCGCCAACTGGTGTCGACGGCCGCGGCGGACTTCCGGAACACGGCCGCGTAGTCCTGCCCGCCGAAGAAGTCCCGGCGGCTCTCCAGGGCGGCCGGTGGGTAGGCGCCGGGTGCGCCGGGGAAGCCGATGCCGCCCTCGATCAGGAGCCGTACGGACGCGGGGTCCGCGTTGAGCCAGAGGGCGAAGGCGAGGGCGTCACGGGGGTAGCGGCAGGCGGCGAAGACGGCGGTGGACGAACCGCCCCAGTTGGCACCGGCGTTGGCGCGCGCGGACCATTGCGGCAGCGGGGCGACGCGCCACTTGCCGGCCGTCTTCGGGGCGTTGCCCGCGAGCAGGGCGTCGCCCCAACTGGCCCCGAGCCAAGAGGTCATGGCGCCGCTCTGGATGTCCTTGTACCACTCGTTCTGCCGGTCCGGCACGGTCTTGACCAGCTTCCCGCGGACCAGGTTCTCCCAGAAGTCGGCGACCCGGCGGGTGGGTTCGTCATCGAGCGAGACGATCCAGGTGTCGCCCTCGGTACGGATCCAGCGGGCCCCGGCCTGCCAGGCGTACGCGGCGAACCGGTTGCCGTTGGTCGCGGCGAACGTCTCGATCCAGGCGCCGCGCTTCCTGATCGCACGCGCGGCGGACTCGTACGCGTCCCAGGTGGCGGGCACCGGCACCTCCCAGGCGTCGAACAGGTCCTGGCGGACGAAGAGCCCCATCGGGCCGGAGTCCTGCGGCACCGCGTACACGGCGCCCGCGT
Source organism: Streptomyces sp. NPDC058001 (assembly GCF_042886315.1). Lineage (NCBI taxonomy): Bacteria > Bacillati > Actinomycetota > Actinomycetes > Kitasatosporales > Streptomycetaceae > Streptomyces > Streptomyces sp. NPDC058001. The sequence continues at coordinate 137,540 of NZ_JBHVQT010000016.1, read as the reverse complement.
AGACGGACTGCTGCCAGAGCCAGCCCTCGAATCTGCCCCGGTCGCGGGCGGCGCCGTACCGGGTGAGGTGGGTGAGTCCCTGGTCGAGGAGGAAGCTGGGCACGACGGAGTACTCGATCTGGCCGAGGTCCGGTGGGCGGCCCGCCTTCACGGCGGCGCGCATCTTCGCGTACTGCGCGCCGCCCACGGCGGACACCTTCTCCAACTCGACCCGTACGTCCGGATTCTGACGGTTCCACAGATCGACCGAGCGGCCGATGCCGGGCACCCAGGACCAGAAGCTGAGCGTGATCTTCTTGCCGGGGGCGCGGGCGGGCCGCTGTTCGGCGCCGTTGTCCCGGCCGCCGCCGCAGCCACCGGCGGTGAGGGCGAGCCCGGTCGCCGCCGCCGACGCGAGGGCGGCCCTGCGGCCGGGACGGCGGCTCACGCCAGATCCGCCACGGGGATCCTGCGGAAGGTGAGGGTCTCGTACGCGCTGAAGTCGCCCGTCTCGTAGAGCAGTCCGACGGTCCTCTCGTCCACGCGGACGAGGTCGGAGTACGCGGCGGGCAGACCGTCGACCGTGTACGCGGATGCCCAGGTGGTGCCGCCGTCGGTACTGCGGCGCAGGGTCATCAGGGCGCGGGAGGCGGGGGCCGCGGGGCCGGAGTAGAGGAGCACGTCGGGTGCGCCGAGGTGCAGCAGGCTGCCCTGCACGACCGGTCCTGCGAGTCCCGCCTGCGGCCGGAACGGCTTGACGAGGGTGGCGCCGCCGTCCGTGGAGTGGGCGTCGGCGCGGGTGCCGGGCGACGGTGAGTCGGTACGGGTGTTGAAGTACAGCCGCCCGTCGGGGAGTTCGGCGACGGTGGTCTCGTTGGCGTTGACGTATCCCTCGGGGTGGTCGTCCACGTATCCGATGCGCCAGGTGGTGCCGTGGTCGTCGCTGAGGAGGCTGTGGCCGCCGTAGTAGCGGCCCTCGGTGCCGGTATCGGTGTCGGTGCCAGTGTCGGTGTCGGTGGGTGGCAGCGAGTGGTTGGCGGGGACGACGACGCGGCCGGTGGTGAGCTGGAGGGCGTGGCCGGGGGTGGTGGCGTACCAGCGCCAGCCGGTCCGCTTGACGCGGTCGGTGATCTCGCGGGCCTCGGACCAGGTGAGCCCGGCGTCGTCGCTGTGCTTCACCCAGACGCGGCGTCCGTCGGCCGCCGGGACGGTGCCGCGCCGGATGGCGTCCTCGGTGGCGGTCGCCCTGTTGCGGACGTGGACCAGCAGGACGCGGCCGGTGTCGAGGACGACGGGGGCCGGATTGCCCGCGAGGTCGTGGCCGTTGCGGGCGACGACCTGGAGCGGGCCCCAGGTCCGGCCGCCGTCCAAGGACCGCTTGAGGACGATGTCGATGTCACCGGCGTCGGAGCGGGACGAGACACGGCCTTCGCAGAAGGCGAGTACGAGGCGTCGGTCGTCGGCGGTGGTGGGGTCGGTGGTGGCTACGACGGCGGGGATACGGAAGCTGGCGTAGCCCTCTTGTCCGGCGCGGAAGGGCACGGAGATGTCGGGTACGGGCTCGGATACGCGGTCGGATACAGGGTCGGGTACGGGTTCCTCGCTCGGCATGCGGTCCCCCATGATCATCAGAGGTAGGACGTCCCTTGTCCTCTGCGTGACCCTAGGGAGCGCCCAGGGCGGCGTCAAGGCACGGCACGGGCCGGTTCGTACACGTCCCCAGCCCGGGGGAATTCCCGGTGAACTCCACCTGACGAACCGTCCGACTGAGGCAGGATGCGGGGCCATGGACGCCGTACGGGTTGCACTGCTGCGGGAAGTACTCGCCGGAACCGAGTGGCTGGGGGCGACACGCCGCTTCGCGGGCACCCTGCGCTCGTCCGTCGTGCCGCACGGGGGCGGGCTGTTGCTGGTGGGTACCCAGGCGTACGAGCCGTGGCATCTGGCCGCCCATCTGGTGGACGAGGCCGCGTGGTCGGGGACACCGGAGCTGACGCCGACGCTGGTGCGCCATCAGGTGCCGGCCGAGGGGGCGGCGGCACATCTGGCGGTCGGGCTCGGCCGGATCGAGGCGGCGCGGCGGGGCGAGACCCTGCTCGTGATCGCCCCGGACGCACCCGGGGACGCCCTGTTGGAACGGGTCCACGACGCACGGCGGGCCGGGGCGACGGTACTGGCCCTGGACACCGGGGACCGGGACCTGCACTCCCTGGCCCACGAGGCGCTGGCCGCGCCGGCCGGACCGGAACTGTCGCTGGACACCGTGCAGCATCTGGTGAGTGCGGCGGCGGGCGAGAACAGCCTGCCCGCCGCGCGGGGGCGGCACCGGTTCCGTGACCGCCTGTCCCGACTGGCGGACCAGCTCACCACGCCACCGCCGGTGCGGTGGTAGTGACCGGGGGTTGGGCACCGCCGGATCGCACCACGGGCCGACTCGCCGCCGCGACGGAGAAAACAGGGGCAGGCCGCCCCTCGCCCCGACTAGGCCGGTTCGGCACCGCCGGAACGCGCCGCGGGGCGACCCGCCGTCGCGGCGGGAAAAGACAGGAGCGGGGCTGCCCCCGGTGGGGTTGGTGCGGGGGAAATTGGTTGTTGATGGGGTGGGGGGCGGGGGAGTATCTCGGGCTGTGAGTGGTGTGGGTGGGGAAGTCGAGGGTGGGACGTCGGGGGGTACCGGTGAACCCCCGTCCCCGGAGCGGCAGCGGTACCGCGTGCTGCCCGATCTGTCGCCGTTGCGGTCGACGCCGGACTTCCGGTTGCTGTGGGTCCAGGGGTTCGTCACGTACTGCGGCAGTGCCATGGCGATGGTCGCGCTGCCGTTGCAGATCAAGCACCTCACCGACTCACCGCTCGCCGTGGGCGCGATGGGTGCGGTGGAACTCGTACCGCTGGTGGTGTTCGGTCTGTACGGCGGCGCCCTCGCCGACGCCGTGGACCGCCGCAAGGTCATCATCGGTACGGAGGCCGCCCTCGGCGCGCTGGCCGTCGTCCTCCTGGTGAACGCCCTTCTCCCGTCGCCCCTGCTCTGGCCCCTGTACCTCGTCGCGGCCGGCGTCTCCGCACTCACCGGGCTCCAACGCCCCGCGCTGGACGCCCTGGTGGCCCGTATCGTCCCGCACGACCAGCTGACGGCCGCCGCCGCGCTCACCTCGCTGCGCTGGCAGGCGGGCGAGATCGCGGGTCCGTCGCTCGCGGGACTCGTGGTGGCGTTCGCGGGCAGCGCGACGGCGTACGGGGTCACCGCCGTCACGTTCACCGTGTCGGTGGTCATGTGCCTGCGCCTCGCCCCCGCTCCCCCGGCGCACGACGCGCCGAAACCGTCGCTGCGGGGCCTGGCGGAGGGCGCCCGGTACGCCTGGTCGCGGCCGGTGCTCCTTGGCACGTACGCGATCGATCTGGCGGCGATGTTCCTGGCGTTCCCGCACACGATCTTCCCGTTCCTCGCGGACGAGTTGGACGCGACCTGGTCCCTCGGCCTGATGTACGCGGCCGGGGCGGTCGGTTCGGCGGCGGTCGGCCTCACCAGTGGCTGGGCGTCCCGGGTACGCAGGCACGGGCTCCTGGTCGTGTTCGGCGCCATGACCTGGGGGCTGGCCATCGCGGCGGCGGGACGGCTCGACCAGGTGTGGCCGGTACTGGTGTGTCTGGCGGTGGCCGGGGCCGGGGACATGGTCAGCGGGCTGGGGCGCAGCACGATCTGGAACCAGACCATTCCCGACGAGTTGCGGGGGCGGCTGGCCGGTATCGAGGTGCTGTCGTACAGCGTGGGACCGCAGTTGGGGCAGGTACGGGCCGGCGCCATGGCCGGATGGACCGGAACGCGGACGGCGATCTGGTCAGGCGGGGTGGTGTGCGTGGGGGCCGTGGTGATACTCGCCGGCCTCTTGCCACGCCTACTGACCTACAACGCCGACAAAGACCCGGACACCCAACGCAACCGAGCCGCACGGGACGACCGGTAACCCCTTGACCTCCGGCATTCCCACCCACCCGCCCCAACGGACGGCCACCGACACATTGGGCACGGCAGGGAGGGCCTCACCTCCGGCGGGCGGCGACCTCAGGGCGCCCAACATGCCGGGGCCCGCACGACAGGGCGGGTGGGTGGGAAGAAGCGGGGCGCCAGGGGTCACCGGGCCGTGAGTGGCAGCGCGGCGGCAGGCCCACCGGGCGACTGTCCTGCGGTGGCCGACATGCCAGTGCCCGCCCGTCAGGGCGGGTGGGTGGGATGTGCCGGGGGGAGATTCCGCCGCCCAACCCCCGGGGGGCTACTTGTCGTCCGGCGCCGGGTCGTGCCACCGAGGGTCCGTTTCCCATTCGAGGTTGCGCTCAGCCGCCGTGTCCATGGCGTGCTGCGCCTCCTCCCGTGAGGCATACGGTCCGAATCGGTCCTTGGCCGGACAGTCCGGGCCTTCCTCGACCTTCTGATGGACCAGGCAGTAGAACCATTCGCCCGGCTTCCCGACCGTCCGCTTCTTGAACAGGGCCATCACGGGCTCCTCACCCTCGGCAACCGGTACCTACAGCGGCCATGCTGCCCCATCCCGGCTGGCTACACTCGCTGGCATGTCTGGCCAGTCACTGCTCGCACCAGGGCACCTCTCCCCTCCCCGCGCCGTCCCGGGCACCATCGTCCGGCCCGAATACGTCGGCAAGGCCGCCCCGACCCCGTACACCGGGCCGGAGATCCAGGACGCCGAGACGATCGAGCGGATGCGGATCGCGGGCGGTATCGCCGCACGGGCGATGGCCGAGGCCGCGAAGATCATCGCCCCCGGGGTCACCACGGACGAACTCGACGAGGTCGCGCACACCTATATGTGCGACCACGGCGCCTACCCGTCCACGCTCGGCTACCGCGGTTTCCCGAAGTCGCTGTGCACCTCGCTGAACGAGGTCATCTGCCACGGCATCCCCGACTCCACGGTGCTGCGGGACGGCGACATCATCAACCTGGACGTGACCGCGTACATCGGCGGAGTGCACGGCGACAACAACGCGACGTACCTCGTCGGTGACGTCGACGAGGAGTCCCGCCTCCTCGTGGAGCGGACCCGTGAGTCCCTGAACCGCGCCATCAAGGCGGTCAGGCCCGGCCGGCAGATCAACATCATCGGCCGGGTCATCGAGTCGTACGCGAAGAGGTTCGGGTACGGGGTGGTGCGGGACTTCACCGGGCACGGGATCAACTCGTCGTTCCACTCGGGCCTGATCGTGCCGCACTACGACAGTCCGCAGGCGACGACGGTGATCCAGCCGGGGATGACGTTCACGATCGAGCCGATGCTGACGCTGGGGTCGTACGAGTACGACATGTGGGACGACGGATGGACCGTCGTCACGAAGGACCGGCGACGGACGGCCCAGTTCGAACACACGCTCGTCGTCACGGACACCGGAACCGAGATCCTGACCCTGCCGTAGCACCCCGAAACAGCATCGATCGCAAGGCCCGCCCTTTCCCGGGCGGGCCTTCTCCATTCCGGGTACTCTTTTACCGACAGGATGTCGGGAAGCTGTTGACTTAGGTTAGCCTAACCATAGATGATCGGGGTGGCTCTCGACCCCCTCGGCACCCGGAGGCCCCATGGACACGACGCCGTTCTCGACGCTCATCCGCACCGCGTCCCATGACGCGCACACCGAGGCGGAGACCTCGACGTTCATGAGCGACCTGCTCGGCGGGAAACTCGGCGTGGCGGCGTATGCCCGCTACACCGAGCAACTGTGGTTCGTCTACCGCGCGTTGGAGGACAGAGCGGAGAGCCTGCGGGACGACCCGGTCGCCGGCCCCTTCGTGCGGCCCGAGTTGCTGCGGCTCGCCGCCCTGGAGCGGGATCTCGCCCATCTGCGCGGACCGTCCTGGCGTACGGGACTGACGCCGCTGCCCGCGACGGAGGCGTACGCGGGCCGGGTCGAGGAGTGCGCACGGGAGTGGCCGGCCGGCTATGTGGCCCACCACTACACGCGCTATCTCGGTGACCTGTCCGGCGGGCAGATCATCCGGGACAAGGCGGAGCGGACCTGGGGCTTCACGCGCAAGGGCGACGGCGTCCGGTTCTACGTCTTCGAGGAGATCACCAACCCGGCGGCGTTCAAGCGGGGTTATCGCGAACTCCTCGACCAGGTGCGGGCCGACGAGCTGGAGCAGCAGCGGATCGTGGCCGAGTGCAAGCGGGCCTTCGCCCTGAACACGGCCGTGTTCCAGGCCCTGGGCCAGGAGTTCCCGCTCACCGCTTAGCAGCGCACCGTACGGTCACCTGGCCGTACGGTCACATGGGGAGCGGGGCGCCCGCCTGGGTCAGGTCGACCCGGCCGCCCAGCTCCACCCATCCCTCCGGCTGCGGTGCCGTGAGCAGTTGGGAGCCCTTGCCCTGGCGGATGTTGAGGGCGCGACCGAGTGCGGCGGTGAGGAGGAGGGCGGCGGCTCCGGTCGCCTCGTCCTCGTCGATGCCGTCGCCTCGGCCGGGGAACCCCCGGGCCCGTACGCGACCCGCCGCCTCGTCCTCCCAGGCCCAGGCGTAGAGCCACTCCCCCGGCGGCGGTACGACGAGCGCGTCGACGTCGAACGCCGAGGCGTACTGGCGCAGGGTGCGCGGGGGCGCCCACTCGGGCCGGGCCTCGATCCAGCAGAACTCGCCGTCCTGCCGTGCGCCCACCGGGCCTGCGGGGGTGACGAGTTCGGGCACGTCAAGGAGCCAGGCGGTGCCGACACAAGGGTGTCCGGCGAAGGGCAGCCGCAGGGTGGGCGTGTAGATGTCGATCACGCCGCGCTCGGGGTCGTCCACGAACACGGTTTCGCTGAAGCCCAGTTTCCGGGCGATGGCCTGGCGGCCCGCCCGCCCGGGGACCACGGCGCCGTCGCGTACGACGCCCAGTTCATTGCCGTGGCGTCCGTCGGGCCCGAGGAACACCCGCAACACGTCGAGTTGATTCACCCGCCCATTGAAGCGCGAGAGCCCGGACCCCGCACACACACGCTGTGGTACGTCTGCGACGCCGCGTACCACCGCGTGCCAAGATCCCCGGCGTGCTGTGGACGCCGGACGGCGCCGTGGGCGCACGCCCCCTGATCCTCATGGGACACGGTGGTGGCCGGCACAAGTCGGCCCCGGGCATGGTGGCCCGAGCGCGTCGCTACGCGGCCGAGTGCGGTTTCGCGGTGGCGGCCGTCGACGCGCCCGCCCATGGCGAGCGGCCGAGAAGCGCGGAACACGACCGGATCATCGCGGAGATGCGGACCCACGCGCAGACCGGAAAGGACGCGACATCGGTGGTCGCCGCCTTCCACGCGCTCCTCGCCGATCAGGCCGTCCTGGAATGGCGGGCGGTCCTGGCCGCGCTCCAGGAACTCGACCATGTCGGCGCGGGCCCGGTGGGCTTCTGGGGGGTGTCGATGGGCTGCGCGCTCGGTGTTCCGTTCATCGCGTCCGAGCCCCGAGTCCGCGCGGTGGTACTGGGGTTGAGCGGGGTGCCGACCTCGGCCGAGGCCGCCGCGCGGATCACCGTCCCGTTGGAGTTCCTGGTGCAGTGGGACGACGAGAGGGTGCCACGGGAGGCGAGTCTCGGGCTGTTCGACGCGTTCGCCTCGCCCGAGAAGACGTTGCACGCCAACCCCGGTAAGCACGCGGAGGTGCCGGCGTTCGAGCTGGACAGCTCGCTGAGGTTCTTCGCCCGGCACCTGGGCTGACGGTCCCGGGAGCGGCGACGCGCTGATCGGGATCCACTCCCGATCAGCGCGTCCGACACCGCGAAGGGGCCCGGCCCAAGGGCCTCGGCCGTCAGACCTCGTTGATGTCCGGGCGGCGACGGCGGACGGACAGGAACACCGCTGCTCCCGCCGCCACCACCGCCCCCGCGCCGGCCAGCAGGGCGCCGGAGGGGAGTCCGGCGCCCGTCGACGCGAGGGAGCCCGAGCCACCCACGGAACCGCCCACCGAGCCGCCGCCGCTGGATCCGCCGGACCCGGAACCTCCCGTACCGCCCGAGCCGCCCGAACCACCCGGCAGGACCGCGTCCTTCGAGAGGGCGAGCGCGACCGTCACCGGATCGATGGCCTGGCCCTCCTTGTACAGGGACCCGGTCGTGTCGTTCGCGAACTGCTCCGCGCCTTCCGCCGTGAAGGCCGCCGGCACCTTGTCCAGAAGCACCACGTCGTCCTTGGCCATGTACGACGCCTTCGACAGATCGAGCGTGGCGAACGGCACGTCCTCGTTGGTGCCCTTGGCCGTCTTGACGTCCACGATCAGCGTGCCCTTCGACCCGGACGCCTCGATCTTCACGTCACCGAACGTCATGTCGATGCCGTGCCCGCTGTACAGGAACCGCGCGCTGCCGTCGAAGGACGCGCTGAGCTTCCTCGCGTCGGAGTCCAAGTCGGCCTTGGCGTACGGGAAGTCGAAGCCGTCGCCGTTGTCCTTGGCGCCGCCCGCGAGCTGGATCTCGCCGCCGGTCCTGATGTACGTACGGAAGGACTCCTTCACGCCCCAGGCGAGGGTGCCGCCCACCACCGCGCCGGGCGCGGGGCTCTGGGTACCGCTGGTGTCCGTCGGGGACGGATCCCCGCTCGGCGTCCCGCCGGACGGGCTCGTGCTGGGGCCCGGGGTCGGGCTCGTCGAGGGCGAGGTGGACGGAGATGTCGACGGGGACGTCGACGGGCTCGTGCTGGGCGATCCCGAACTGTCCGACGCGGGCGTCACCGTGAGCGTCGCCGGGTCGAGCGCGGCCCCCGCCTGGTAGAAGTTCTGGAACGCGGTGGATCCGGCGGCCGTCAGCTTGGCGGGGATGTCCTTGAACACCATCGCGCCGCCCGCGCCCGAACCGGGTCTGATCCCCGTGAGGTCGAGGTCGGCGATGACGAGGTCGTTCTGTGTGGTCGGCGTGCCGTCCTTGACGGTGGTCACGTCCGACGAGATCGTCCCGGTGGTCCCGGACGTGGTGACCTTCAGATCGGACAGTTTGATGTCAAGGACGCCCTCGTGGCCCTCGAAGCGCACACTCCCCTTGAACCGGGTGTCCGTGCCGTGGGTGCCCGTGTCATAGCTGCCGGTGCCGTCCGAGAAGGTGAACGGCCCGTTGCCGGTGGCCTGTTCGGCGCCGTCCGCGACCGTGATCTTCCCGTGCGCGACGGGCGACAGGAGGTACTTGCGGAAGGACTCCTTGAACCCCCAGTCCAGCGTGCCGTCCTTGAGGCCGATCTGCGGGGCGCCGGCCGCCGCGGGGGCCGCGAAGGCCGGCAGGGCGAGTGCGGTGGCACCGAGGGTCACGGCCGTCGCGGCGGCGACCGCGAGGGCTGTCGGGCGGCGGGTAGCTGCCATGGTCGTCGTTCTCCTTGAGATGTCTTGAGACGTAAGGGATGAGGGAGGGGGACGCGGGACCGACTCCCGGTCTCAGTCCGCGGTCCCGGCGTCCGCGTCCCTGGTGCGCCGGGCGCGGAGCACGCCGAACGCGGCTCCGGCCGCCAGCAGTACGCCCGCGCCGGCGACGAAGGGCAGAACCGGCACGGACGACGTGTCCGTGGCGGACGCGGCCTCCTGGGGTTTCGCGGCCGGTTCGGTGGTCTTCGTGGGGCCGGGTGACGGGTCGCTGCCCAGGTCGGGCAGTGCCGGAAGGGTGGCGTCGGGTTCGAGGGCCACCGCCAGCGACACCGGGTCCATCGCGGTGCCCGCGCGGTACATCCCGCCGAACGCCTCGGCGCCCCGGGCGGTGAGTTCGGCCGGTGCCTCGACGACGGTGACCAGACCGTCCGTCGTTTTCAGGCCACCGGTGTCGAAGGTGACCAACGGCACCTTCTTCCCGCTGAACTCCTTACTCACGACATCCGCGTAAAGCGTGCCCCGGTCGCCCTTCGTGGTGACGGCGACCTTGCTGAACGCGAGGTCGAGCCCCTGCTCGCCGGTGAAGCGGACCGTCCCGGCGAAGCGCGCGTCGAGCGTCTTGTTCCGGTACGTGCCCTCGCCCTGCGGGAAGCGGAAGAGGGCGCCGCCGTCCTGGGCGCCGGCCGTGAGGGTCCACTTGCCGTCGGCGATGGACCCGGTGACGTATTCGCGGAAGGTGCGGCGCACACCCCAGTCGACGGCCGCGTCCTCGATACGCCCGGCCGACTCCTTCGGTTTCGGCTCCGGCTTCTCCTCCTTCGGTGACGGCGAGGGCGACTTCGCGCCTTGTCGTACGTCGGCCGAGAGGCTGATCGGGTCGAGCGGGGTGCCCGCCGTGTAGTACCCGGCGAACGCCTTGGCGCCCTGGGCGGTGAGCGTGGCGGGGATGCCGTTGAGGGCGACGGGGGTGGTGCCGCCCTTCATGTTCACACCGGAGAGGTTGAGCGCGGCGAGCGGCACCTGGCCGGTCGTGGTGACCTTGCCGCTGCCCTTCTCCTTGCTGACCATGTCGGCGTACAGCGTCCCCGTACCGCCCGAGATGCGGACGGTGGGACGGCCGATGGTGAGGTCGAGTTCGTAGCCGCCGGCCTTCTTGTGTCCGACGAAGCGCACCGCCCCGGAGAATCCGGCGCGGAGGGCGCCGGTGTCCGGGTCGTAGGCGCCGGTCGCGGAGTGGAAGCGGAACTGGCTTCCGCCGACGGTGGCGGCGCCGCCCTGGAGGGTGAAACTCCCCTGGGCCACCGGGCCGGTGACATAGCTCTGGAACGAGGACTTGATCCCCCAGTCGAGCCGTCCCCCGCTCACCGTGCGGTCCGCCGCCTGTGCGGTCGTCGCGGGGAGCGCGAGGGCTCCCACGAGAGTCGCGCACGCCAGGGTGGCGGCGGTTCTGACCCCTCTTGCGGACAGCATCGGTCCCCCCTCGGGCCTGGTCAATAAGGTAAGGCTAACCTAAACTACTCTCGGACCTGGCCGGAACCCTTCGGCCACCGGAACCTCGACCGGCACCTCAAGCGGCACCTCAACCAGCACGACAGGACGGTGAATTCGTGCGCATCCCACGACCGGCCGGCGTCCTCGCGGCCGTTCTCGCCCTGGCCCTCACCGGCTGCGGCGGCGCTCAGGACGGTGCGGGAGGGAAGGCCAGGACGCAGGCCGGGACGGAGTCGGCGCGGGCCGCCGCAGACCGCGTCGAACCCCTCGCCGAGACACCGGAGCCGAAGCTTCCGGTCACCGTCGACTCGGCGGACGGGCCCCGGGTGAAGGTCACCGACACCAGCCGGATCGTGCCGCTCACGGGCAGCCTCAACGAGATCGTCTTCACCCTCGGACTCGGCCGGAACGTCGTCGCGCGGGACATCACCGCCACCTTCGAACAGGCCGCGGACCTGCCCGTGGTGACCCGCGCGCACGACGTGTCCGCCGAGAGCGTGCTCTCACTGCGGCCCACCGTCGTACTCGCCGACACCACCACGGGACCGGCCGAGGCGATCGACCAGATACGGGACGCGGGCATCCCGCTCGTCGTCCTGGAACCGGTGAAGAGCCTCGCCGACGTGGAGCCCCGGATCACCGCGGTCGCGCGGACACTCGGCGTTCCCGACGCGGGCACCGCCCTCGTCTCCCGTACCGAGCAGCGGATCGCGCAGGCCAAGGCGGCGATCCCCGCGCACGCGGACCGGCCACGCGTCGCCTTCCTGTACGTACGCGGCTCGGCCTCCGTGTATCTGCTCGGCGGCCGTGACTCCGGGGCGAGTTCGCTCCTGGAGGCGGCCGGGGCCGTCGACGCGGGCAAGGCGTCCGGCCTGGAGAAGGACTTCACGGCGATCACCAGCGAGGCCCTGGCGAAAGCGGCGCCCGACGCGATCCTCGTGATGGCCAAGGGGCTCGACTCCGTCGGCGGTGTCGAAGGGCTGGTGAAGATCCCGGGCGTCGCCGAGACCCCGGCGGGCGCGGACCGCCGCGTCGTCTCCATCGAGGACGGCGTCCTGCTCAACTACGGCCCACGCACCGACGAGGTCCTCACCACGCTGGTCGAGCAGTTGTACGGGAACTCCGGTGAGGGCGAGGGACGTTGACCACTCTGACCGGCCCCACCGAAACCACCGCCCCGGACGAACCTCCGCCGCCCCCGACCGCGACCCCGACCACCCCATCGCGTAAGCGCCGCACCGCTGTCCCGCTGACCGCCGCCCTCGTCGTCGCGCTCGCCGTCGTCGCCCTGGTGTCCGCCGGCACGGGCGCGTACCACATCCCGCTGGGCGACGTCCTGTCCTCCGTGCAGCACCGGACGGGTCTCGGCGGGCAGGCCCTGGACCGGGTCGGCGAGAGCGTCCTGTGGAACGTACGGTTCCCCCGGGTCGTGCTCGCCCTGCTCGTCGGGGCGTCACTGGGCTGCGCGGGCGCCCTGATGCAGGGCGTGTTCGGCAATCCGCTCGCCGAGCCCGGGATCATCGGGATCTCGGCCGGCGCGGCGGTCGGCGCGGTCTCGGCGATCGCGTTCGGGCTGACCTTCCTCGGCAACTGGACGGTGACGGCCGCCGCGTTCGTCGCGGGCCTGGTGACCGTCCTGCTCGTCTATGTGCTGTCGCGGGCCGGCGGCCGTACCGAGGTCGTCACGCTGATCCTCACCGGAATCGCCGTGAACGCCTTCGCGGGCGCCCTCATCGGACTCGCGATCTTCTTCGCGGACAACGCCCAGATCACTCAGATCACCTTCTGGCAGCTCGGCTCCCTCGCCCAGGCGACCTGGCCGAAAGTGCTCGCCGTGCTGCCCTGCGCGGCCCTCGGACTGCTCGTCGCGCCCTTGTCCGCACGGAAGTTGGACCTGCTGGCCCTCGGTGAACGCCCGGCGCGGCACCTCGGTGTGGACGTCGAGCGGCTGCGGATCACCCTGATCCTCGTCGTCGCGCTGCTCACCGCCGCGGCGGTGGCGGTCGCCGGGATCATCACCTTCGTCGGACTGCTCGTACCGCATCTGCTGCGGATGGCCACAGGACCCGGGCACCGCTTCCTGGTGCCGGGCAGCGCGCTCGGCGGCGCGCTCGTCCTGGTCGGCGCCGACCTCGCGGCCCGTACCGTGGCCGCGCCCGCCGAGCTGCCGCTCGGCGTGCTCACCGCCCTGTTCGGCAGCCCGTTCTTCTTCTGGCTGCTGCGCAGGACCCGTCGCAGGCAAGGAGGTTGGGCATGACGGACACCGGGCGCTCCGCTGGAGGACCGGTGCCGAACTGCGGGCCGTCGGTGGCTGGTCGCGCCGTTCCCCGCGCCCCTCGCGGGGCGCTGTGCCGCACCGGACCTTCCGGAAAGGGAGGCTGAGCATGACAGTGCGAAAAATGCGGGCCGTCGGTGGCTGGTCGCACCGTTCCCCGCGCCCCTCGCGGGGCGCTGTGCCGCATCGGACCTGCCGGACCCGGTTCGGTGTACGGACCCGGACGCTGCCGGAACCGTTCGCGCCAGGGGACATCGTCGCCGGGACACGGCGGCTGACGGTCCGTCTGGGTACCCGTAGCGTGCTGCGGGGCGTCGACGTGGCCGCGCGTGCCGGTGAGGTGCTGGCCCTCGTCGGGCCCAACGGCGCCGGGAAGTCCACGCTGTTGTCCGCGCTCGCCGCCGATCTGCCGCCCACCGACGGCACCGTGCACATCGCGGGCCGCGCCGCCGCCGACTGGACGGCGGCCGAACTCGCGCTGCGCCGTGCGGTGTTGCCGCAGTCCGCGGCGCTGTCGTTCCCGTTCCCGGTCGAGGACGTCGTGCGGATGGGGCGGGCGCCCTGGGCGGGCACGCCCCGCGAGGACGAGGACGACCCGGCCGTGCGCGCCGCGATGGCCGCGACGGAGGTCACCGACTTCGCCGACCGCCCCTTCCCGGCGCTCAGCGGCGGTGAACGCGCCCGGGTCGCACTGGCCCGCGTCCTGGCCCAACGCGCCCCGCTGCTGCTCCTCGACGAGCCGACCGCCGCGCTCGATCTGCGCCATCAAGAACTGGTGCTGCGGATCTGCCGTGAGCGGGCCGCCGCCGGGGACGCGGTCGTCGTCGTCCTGCACGACCTGGGCCTGGCCGCCGCCTACGCGGACCGGGTCGCCGTCCTGCACGACGGGGAGATCGCCGCCGAGGGTCCGCCGGCCGAGGTGTTCACGGGCGACTCGCTGAGCACGGTCTACCACCACCGGATCGAGATCCTGCCCCACCCCCGCACCGGCGCCCTGCTGATCGTCCCGGAACGGGACCACGGACCGCACCCCAGTGAAGATCGCGACTTGACCATCCCTTGACTCACCCATGGATTCCCTTTGGTTCGACCGTGATGTGGTCGTTTCCCCTGGGATTCCTTGAGAGGTGAATCACGTAGGCGGTGAAGACGAGGAAGGTAAGCCTCGGATAAGTTAGGCCAGCCTCACCTCGTACGAGCCGTGCGAGCGGGCGATTCGTCGCCGCACCTTGTCTGTCGTTGACCCCTCTTGTTGACCCTCTTTTGGAGCCCGTATGCGAGCCGTCCGACTCTCTGTCGTCACCGCCGCCGCCACCGTGGCCGCTCTGACCGCCGTCACGGGCTGCACCGAGAAGAGCGACGCCAAGGGCGGCGACCGCGTGATCAGCGTGACCGCCACCGACGACAAGTGCGACGTCTCCACAAAGGAGTTCCCGGCCGGACACGTCGAACTGACCGTGGAGAACAAGGGCTCCAAGGTCACCGAGGTCTATGTCCTGTTCCCGGACGACCGCATCGTCACCGAGCGCGAGAACATCGGCCCCGGAACCAAGCAGACGCTCACGGCCGAGATCAAGGCCGGTGCGTACGAGATCGCGTGCAAGCCCGGGATGAAGGGCGACGGCATCCGGCAGAAGGTCACCGCGACCGGCGGCAAGGCCGCCCAGCGCGACCCCCGGCTCGACGCGGCCGTCGCGGAGTACCGCAAGTACGCGCAGGAGCAGGCCGACGCGACCCTGCCGAAGGCCAAGGAGTTCGCGGACGCGGTCAAGGCGGGCGACATCGAGGCCGCCAAGAAGGCGTACGCCACCTCGCGGATCGGCTGGGAGCGCACCGAGCCCGTCGCCGAGTCCTTCGGGGACATCGACCCCAAGGTCGACATCCGTGAGGACGGCCTGGAGGACGGTCAGGACCCGGTGAAGGACTGGACGGGCTGGCACCGTCTGGAGAAGTCCCTGTGGGCGGACAAGAAGATCACCCAGCGCGAGAAGGACCTCGCCGATCAGCTCATCACCGACCTCACCGACTGGCAGAAGCGGGTCGGCACGGCCGAGATCACCCCGACCTCGATGGCCAACGGCGCCAAGGAACTCCTCGACGAGGTCGCCACCGGCAAGGTCACCGGCGAGGAGGAGCGCTACTCGCACACCGACCTGGTCGACTTCAAGGGCAATGTCGAGGGCGCCCAGAAGTCGTACGAGCTGCTGAAGCCGGTCGCCGCCGAGAACGACCCGGCGCTGACGAAGGAACTCGACAAGCAGTTCGCCGCCCTGAACACGCTGCTCGACAAGTACCGCAAGGACACCGCCTCGTACGACTTCACTTCGTACGAGAAGGTCGGCAAGGCGGACCGCAAGGAGCTGTCCGACGCGGTGAACGCGCTCGCCGAGCCGCTCTCCAAGCTCGCCGCCGCCGTCGTCACCAAGTAGGGGCGGGGGAACAGTCATGCCTGACATGACCGACAGCACCACCGGCACTGACAGCACCACCGACACCGGAACCTCCGGCGACAGCACCGGAACCTCTGGCCCCGCGCGACGGGTGCTGCTCGGCTGGGGTGGCGCGGGGCTCGCGCTGGGCGCCGCGGCGGCCGGCGGGGCCGTCGCCGTGGTGCGCGGCGACGACACGGCACCGGTCGCCGAGAGCGGCGCCGCCGTGCCGTTCCACGGCGCCGTGCAGGCCGGGATCGCCACCGCCGTGCAGGACCGGCTGCACTTCGCGGCGTTCGACGTGAAGACCGAGGACCGCGCGGAGTTCGTCCAGCTCCTCAAGGACTGGACGCGGGCCGCCGAGCGGATGGCCGCGGGGCACCCGGTCGGCGAGGGCGCGTACGGCGGGCTCGCCGAGGCGCCGCCGGACGACACCGGCGAGGCGCTGGGGCTCAAACCGTCCCGGCTGACCCTCACCATCGGCTTCGGGCCTTCCCTCTTCGACCGGTTCGGGCTGCGCGAGCAGCGGCCCGAGGCCCTGGTCGACCTGCCGAAGTTCCCCGGCGACAATCTCGACGCGCACCGCAGTGACGGCGACCTCTGCGTCCAGGCGTGCGCGGACGACCCGCAGGTCGCGGTGCACGCCATCCGCAATCTGGCCCGGATCGGGTTCGGCAAGGTCGCCGTCCGCTGGTCCCAACTCGGCTTCGGCAAGACCTCGTCGACGACGCCGGACGCGCAGACGCCGCGCAATCTGATGGGCTTCAAGGACGGCACCCGCAACATCGCGGGCACCGAGACCGACCGCCTGGACGAGCATGTGTGGGTGAGTGAGCGGGACGGTCCGGACTGGATGGCGGGCGGCTCGTATCTGGTGGCGCGGCGAATCCGGATGAACGTCGAGACCTGGGACCGCGCCTCGCTAGGCGAGCAGGAGGACGTCTTCGGCCGCGACAAGGGCGAGGGCGCCCCGGTCGGTAAGGCGAAGGAGCGGGACGAGCCGTTTCTGAAGGCGATGAAGCCCGACGCGCATGTCCGGCTCGCGCACCCCGACACCAACGGCGGCGCGACGATCCTGCGCCGCGGCTACTCGTTCACGGACGGCACGGACGGGCTCGGCCGGCTCGACGCGGGCCTGTTCTTCCTCGCGTACCAGCGTGATGTGCGCGAGGGGTTCATCCCGGTACAGCGGAGCCTGGCGCGTGCGGACGCGCTCAACGCGTACATCCAGCACGTGGGTTCGGCGGTCTTCGCGATCCCGCCGGGTGTCCGGGACGCGGACGACTGGTGGGGCCGCGCACTGTTCGCCTGACCGGACATCACGAACCGCCCTGTCGGACACGACGGACCGACCGGGCACCACAGAGCCATCGGCAAAGGCCGCGGAACCATCGGCAACGGCCGGAGGGAAGAGAATGTTCGCCAACTATCTGATCGGGCTGCGTGAGGGCCTGGAGGCCAGCCTGGTCGTCTGCATCCTGGTCGCCTATCTCGTCAAGACGGATCACCGGGCGGCCCTGCGGCCGATCTGGATCGGCGTCTCGGTGGCGGTCCTCCTCTCGCTCGGCTTCGGCTTCGCGCTGGAGTTCGGCTCGCAGGAGATGACCTTCAAGGCCAAGGAGGCGCTGGGCGGTTCGCTGTCCATCATCGCCGTGGCACTGGTGACGCTGATGGTCTTCTGGATGCGCCGTACAGCACGGCATCTGAAGAAGGAACTGCACGGCAAGCTCGACTCGGCCCTGCTGATGGGGACGGGCGCGCTGGTGGCGACCGCGTTCCTCGCGGTGGGCCGGGAGGGCCTGGAGACCTCGCTGTTCGTCTGGACGTCGATCCACGCGGCGGGTTCCGAGAACGGCACCTTCGAGCCGATGCTCGGCGCCTTCCTCGGCCTCGGCACTGCGGTGCTCCTGGGCTGGCTGTTCTACCGGGGCGCGCTCCGTATCAACCTGGCGAAGTTCTTCACCTGGACCGGCGGCATGCTGGTCGTCGTCGCGGCCGGCGTCCTCGCGTACGGGCTGCACGACCTCCAGGAAGCCGACATCGTGCCGGGCCTGACCAGCAGGGCGTTCGACATCAGTACGACCATTCCGCCGGACAGTTGGTACGGGACGCTGCTGAAGGGTGTGTTCAACTTCCAGCCCGATCCGACCGTCCTTCAGGTCACGGTGTGGGCGCTGTACTTGATCCCGACGCTCGCCCTGTTCTTCGCCCCGGTAGGGTTCGGGGCCGGGAACGGGAAGGCGAAGGGGCCCGATGGAGAAGCGGTACAGGGTGAGCCGGCCGTTCGCGACGGCGGCGGCGCTGACGGTGCTGTCGCTGACGGCGAGCGGGTGCGTGACGGTGCACGGGGAGCGGGAGGTGCTGCCGGCCGCGACCAAGGCTGAGGCGGCCCGCGCCCTGAAGGACTTCACCGCCGCCTACAACGCGGCGGACAAGGCGCTGGACCCGGCCCTGGACGCGGACCGGGTGACCGGCCCGCTGAGCGCCATCAACCAGGCCGGGCTCAAGGCGCGCCGGGCGAGCAACCCGGACGGCAATCCGAACCATGTGCCGCTGACGCTGACGGACGCCCGGTTCACGATTCCGAAGCAGGCGGGCTGGCCCAAGTTCTTCGTGGCGGACACCGATTCGAACCGGGACCGGGACGACGACCCGAAGCTGGACAACCGCTGGGTCCTGGTGTTCCTCCGCAGCGGTCCGGACGCGGTGTGGGAGGCCGCGTATCTGACGGTGATGGCACCGGACAAGGTGCCGGAGTTCCGGCTCGACAAGGACGGTCTGGCCCGTCCGGTGGCGGCGGACTCCCCCGAGCTGTCGCTCGCGCCCAAGGACCTGAGCCAGGCGTACGCGACGTATCTGGAGGACGGCGGCGACGCGTTCGCGCCGGGTACGCACACCTCGGCGTGGCGTGAGCAGCGGCTGAAGAGCGCGAGCCGGCCGGGTCTGGCGAAGCAGTACGTGGACCAGCCGATGACGTCCGGCGCGTACGCCCCGCTGGCGCTGCGCACCAAGGATGGCGGGGCGCTGGTCTTCTTCTCGACGCACCATTTCGAGAAGCAGACCGCGTCGAAGGGCCTGAACCTCGCCATCGGCCCCGATGTGAAGGCGCTGATGACGGGCGACGCGAAGCAGTCGGTGACCCTGGAACGCGTCTCGAACCAAGCAGTCCTGGACCCGACCCGCACGGCGACGGACCCGAAGGTCCAGTTCCTCAGCAGGATCCAGGGCTTGACCGGAGCGAAGGGCGAATAGCCCCCGTTGTCCGGACACGCCCCCGTCGCCTGTTCGGGAGCGGGGCAGTCATCGTGTCCGGACAGTGTTCGGGCGGGAACAGAGTCCGAGGCTCAGCAGGCTAGGGACGTAGCTCCTGCGTACAGCACTTCACGCTCCCTCCTCCCTTCAGAAGTTCCGAGAGGTCCATCGCCACCGGAGTGAACCCCCGCTCCCTGAGCGGATCGAGCAACCCCCACGCCGCCTGTGGCAACAGCACGTTGAGGCCGTCCGACACCGCGTTGAGGCCCAGCGCCGCCGCGTCGGCCTCGGTCGCGATCAGCGCGTCGGGGAAGAGCCGTTCCAGCACGGCCCGGCTGCCCGGTGAGAAGGCGCCGGGGTAGTACATGACCTCGTCGGCGGCGTCGTCGAGGACGGCGAGCGCCGTGTCGAGGTGGTAGTAGCGCGGATCGACCAGGTCGAGCCCGATCACCGGGCGTCCGAAGAACTCCTGGGCCTCCCCGTGCGACAGCGGACTGGCACGGAAGCCGCGCCCCGCGAGGACATAGGAGGCGGTGACGGCGAAGTCGCCCTCGCCCTCGTTGATGTGCAGCGGTTCATGGATCTCGTCGTAGTCGTGGGCGCGGAACCAGTCCAGATGCGCCTCGGCCTCGGCCTCGCGCTCCGCGTAGGCGAACCGGGCGCCGAGCACCCGCCCGTCCACGACGGTCGCGCCGTTCGCGGCATAGACCATGTCGGGCAGTCCCGCCCGGGGAACGAGTTCCTCGACGGTGTGACCGAGCGAGCGATAACGGTCACGGAGATCCTCCCACTGGGCCACCGCCAGCGGGACGTCGACCGGTTTCGCGGGGTCCATCCAGGGGTTGATGGAGTAGGTGACCTTGAAGTGTGCCGGTGAGCACATGAGATAACGCCGGGGTGTGGCGCGGCGACCAAGCAGACCAGGCAATGAGGGCTCCTCACGACCGCAGGATCAGATACTGCCCATGGTGGGGTCAGTCGCTGCCATGGTGCGCCTTGAGGAGCCCTCACCGCAGTGAACCGAACGGGTGGTTGTGTGATCGCCCGTCCGCGGACACTCACGATTCACCGGTTGTCGCGCGGCCCTCCTTCAGTTTGCGCAGCAGTTCCCGCTTCTGCGCCTGTGGATCGAGACCCACACCGACCGGGCCGCCACGGCCACCGCCGCGCAGCGCCTTGCGGGACATTTTGCTGCGGGTACCCCCGACCCCCAGCATGTTTCCGGCTCCGCCCTTGCTCATACGCCGTCACCTCCATGACTCGGACCTGCACTCGTACCTGCCACTCGGAACCACTATGGACGAGACGTATCGTCTCACTCAACCTCTTTTTCCGGCACCCCTCCCAAGACGTTCCGTCTCGCCCAGCGGTACATTCCCCGCATGACGAGAGACACCAGAGACACCGGCGACACCACGGACCGGAAGTCCGACGGCCGCAAGCCCCCGCCCGACGCCGGCCGCCGCAGCGAACGCTCCCGCCGCGCCATCTACGACGCGGCCCTCTCCCTCGTCGCCGACGCGGGGTACCAGAAGACCACCATCGAGGGCATCGCCGCCCGCGCCGGAGTCGGCAAGCAGACCATCTACCGCTGGTGGTCGTCGAAGGCCGAGGTACTGCTCGAAGCGTTCCTCGACCTCCAGGACCAGGCCGCCGAGGCCGCGGGCGGCACCCCGTTCACGTTCCCGGACACCGGCGACCTGGCGGCCGACCTCAAGCTCGTCCTGCGGGCCACCGTGGACGAACTCCTCGACCCCAAGTTCGAGGAACCGAGCCGCGCGCTGGCCGCCGAAGGCGTCGTCAACGCCCAGCTGGGCGCCGAGTTCGTCACCAAGCTCCTGGAGCCCCAGCTCCAGCTCTACGTCGATCGGCTGCGCTCCGCCCAGGCGGCCGGCGACGTCCGCGCCGACATCGACCCGCGCATCGCCCTCGAACTCGTCGTCGCACCGCTCGCGCAACGCTGGCTCCAGCACAGCGGCCCCATCAGCCACGCCTACACCGACACCCTCGTCGACTACGCCCTGAGCGGCCTGACCCCGCGCTGAGCCCCGTCACCGGGCCACCCGAACCACTGGTGTCCGCGCCATCAGGCCGGGCACGTCCGTGAGGACCCCGTCGCAGCCGAGCCGCAGCACCCGGTCCCGCTGCCGCGTCGAGTTCACGGTGTGCGCCCACACCCGGGGCACTCCCGAGCGCACCGCCCGTACGAGATCCGCCTCGCGGGCCTTGTGGTCGACGTCCAGGACGTCCACGAACGACGCCCACCGCTCCGGGCTGTCGGTGCGCATCTGCCGTGCCGAGCGCCACAGTTGGGAGAGCAGCCCCAGGTCGTGGGCCTGCTCGGCCACATCGGGACGGTTGGAGTTCACCAGGACCGAGCGGCTCAGCCCCCGGTCCTTGATCAGCGCGCCGAGTGCCCGCAGAGCGCGCGGATCCTTCGCCTCCAGGGTCAGGACGATCCGGCCGCCGAACCGGTCCAGGACCTCGGCCACCGTCGGCGGACGCTCGGCCCGCCAGGCGCCCGGCAGTTCCGGGCCCGGCCGCAGCCGTACCGCGCGCCAGCCGGCGGGCGAGAGCTGCTCGACCGGGCCCGTGCCCGACGTCGTACGGTCCAGCGTCGCGTCGTGCAGGACCACGGGGGTGCCGTCCCGCAGCATCCGTGTATCGAAGTCCAGGACCTGGGCGGTGCCACGGTCGTACGCCGCCATCAGGCCCGCCATGCTGTTCTCCGGCACCTCAAGGGCCCCGCCCCGGTGTGCCGTGTACACGATGCGCGGCAGCGCCCGCAGCGTGAAGGGTCCGGTGCCCCACTCGACGGGCGTGAGCATGCCGGTCGGCCCGACGAGGGCCAGCGAGGTGAGACCCGTCAGCAGAGTCCTGGTGACCATGACGACCACGGTAGGCCGGTAAATCCGGACATGCTCCGTGATGACCCCGTATGCGCACCAGGGCTGATGCCCTCGTACAGACCTCGTACGGACCCCGGATGAGGGCTCCGGCCACCCGGCGCGCAGGATGGTGGGACGATGGACGCACGAGTCGGCACTCGGGACGGGGTGAGGGGACAGATGGGCGCGGAGTTCGACCGCAGGTCCGGCGGACAGGGCAGGATTTCCCAGTGGCTGCGCGCCCTGCGCCCCAAGGGGTCCGACGACGCCGAGACCGCCCACGACGCCGGCCGCGAGACGCTGCTCATCGGCGCCGCCGCCGCCGGACTGCCGCTGGCACCCGCCGCCCACCCGGCCTCGTACCGCTGCTCCTGTGACCGTGTCGGGTGTCCCACGCCCGGACAGCACCCCGTCTCCTTCGCCTGGCAGACCCAGTCCACGACCGATCGCGCGCAGATCGAGCGCTGGGCCCGGCACCAGCCGCAGGCCAACTTCATCACCGCCACCGGCATGGTCCACGACGTCCTCGACGTCCCCCTGGACGCCGGGAGCGAGGCGCTGGAGCGGCTGCTCGCCTCCGGGATCGACGTCGGGCCGGTCGCCGAGTCGGGTGGTGACCGGATGCTGTTCTTCACCGCGACCCGGGGCACCCCCGAGGAGGAGGACGAGTGGTGGCCCTGCGAGCTGGACTGCCACCCCGAGACCATGGACGAACACCCCGGCCTTCGCTGGCACTGCCGGGGCTCCTACGTCCTGGTACCCCCCGCGCGCCTGCCGGGTGACCTCGCCGTCGAGTGGGTCCGGGGCACCGAACACGCCCTGCCCGACCCGCTGACCCTCCTCGAAGTCCTCACCGACTCCTGCGCCCGGCACGCCACCACCGACCAGGACCACGCCCCGGTGGCCTGGCCCCTGCACGGCTGACCGAACGAACACCGCCAGCGGACGGCTACTCCTCCTCCGGAGGCCAGGGCGCGCCCCAAGGGGTGTCGCGGGCCGCTCGGTACAAGGGGCCCTGGCGTTTGGTGATCGTGGTTCGGTGGAGGGTTCCCTCGGGGTCGCAGAGGTCCAGCAGGACCTGGCCCTTGCGGATCTGGGGGCGCCGTACCACCCGGGACGCGGCCGGCACCGCGGGAAGGCGGGTCGCCGCCACATAGCTGAACTTCTCGTCCTCGTACGGGAGTGAGCCGCCCTTGACCTGCCGGTGCAGGGACGACCTGCTGACCCGGGCGGCGAAGTGGCACCAGTCGGTCCCGGGCACGATCGGGCACGCCCCGCTGTGCGGGCAGGGCGCCGCCACCCGGAACCCGGCATCGACCAGTCGGCGCCTCGCCTCGATCACCCGCCCGTAGCCCTCGGGTGTCCCCGGTTCCACCACGACCACGGATCGCGCCGCGCGGGCCGCCGTGTCGATGACCGTCGCCCGGTCCGTCTCCGTCAGTTCGCCGAGGAGGTAGGAGACGGTCACCAGATCGGCAGGGGGGAGCGTCAGGGCCGGGCCGACTCTCGTACGGTGCCAGTCCGCCTCGCGGAGGGTCGGGTGGGTCGCCGCGATCTCGCGGCCCAGTGCCAGGGCCGGTTCCGACCAGTCCAGTACCGTCACCGGGCGCTGCCCGGACCAGGTGGCGGCGACGGCCCAGGCGGCGGCTCCGGTGCCGCCGCCGATGTCCACATGGCCGTCCGGCGCCCACCCCTCCGGCAGGGTGTCGGCGAAGGCCGCGAGGGCCGAGCACACCGCTTCGTAGGTGGCGGGCATGCGGTAGGCGGCGTACGCGGCGACGTCCGCGCGGTCCCGGAGGACGGGGGCGTCGGTCGGGGTGCGGCCCCGGTAGTGGCCGATGAGCCGTTCGACGGACTGCGTGGCCTGGCGGGACGACATGCCGTCGAGGAGTCCGTCGAGCACGGCGCGCAGGCTCTCTACGGAGGTGTGCGGGGCGTTCACCCCAGGATTCTACGAGGGTGCCGCGCCGCCGGGCGACGGCCGCCGGTCCACCACCGCCCGTGCCAGACAGGTCGCCGCCGCCGCCCTCGGCGCGTTGTCGCCCGGCCGCCGCACGGGGTGCACCGTGTTCGCCAGGAGTATGAGGAAGGTGTCCGTCGCCGGGTCGAGGACGAGCGAGGTCCCGGTGAACCCGGTGTGCCCGGCGGCGCCGCGCCCCGCCAGCTCCCCCATGAACCATGGCTGGTCGACGGCGAAGCCGAGCCCCGGCGCTGCCAGTGTCAGGTCGACGAAGTCGGGGCCGAGGATCCGCGCCGTACCGTAGGTGCCGCCCGCGAGCAGGGTGCGGCAGAGGACGGCGAGGTCACCGGCGGTCGAGAAGAGGCCCGCGTGCCCGGCGACCCCGCCGAGCGCCCACGCGTTCTCGTCGTGCACGACCCCCCGCAGCATCCCCCGGTCCGCCTTGCCCCACGGCCGCCGCTGGTCCTCGGTGGCCGCCGCCCCCGGGCACGGCCCGAAACCGGTCGCCGTCATCCCGAGCGGCCGGGTGATCCCGTCCCGCACGAGCACGTCGAGCCCGCGGCCCGTCAGCCGCTCCAGGAGGTACTGGAGCAGCAGCATGTTCAGATCCGAGTAGACATATGTGCCGGGCTCCGTGACCGGGGCCTCGGCGCGCAGCGCCGCCCGGCGGGACGCGTCGTCCGGGCAGTCGTACAGCGGGAGTTCGGGCCGCAGCCCGGAGGTGTGGGTGAGGAGCTGCCGTACGGTGACGCGGTGCGCGGCGGCGGCCGTGAAGTCCGGCAGATACGCGCCGACCGGGGCGTCGATGCCGAGGGTGCCGCGCTCCAGTTGCTGGACGGCGGCGACGGTCGTGAACAGTTTGGTCAGCGAGGCCAGGTCGAAGGGTGTGTCGGTGCGCATCGGCACCCGAGCCTCATGCGGCAGCTCCACGCCCTCGTCGGCCGTCTCGTCGTAGCCGGAGTAGCGCACGGCCCAGCCCGCCGCCTCCTCGACGGCGACGACGGATCCACGCCCCGCCACGACGACGGCGCCCGCGCACCAGGGCCGGGCCCCGCCGGGCAGGGCACGCACCGCGTGGACGAGGTCGCCGAGCGGCCCGGGGTCGAGTCCGGCACGCTCCGCCGAACCGGTCCGCAGGCGTGCGCTCCGCAGCCGTGCGCTGCTCAGCTCGCCACCTCCTCGGTACGGCGTCCGCGTCCCGGTCGGCACAGTCCCACGAAGCAGCCCACGGCGACCAGCGAGGACGCCAGTTGGACGACGGCCATCGGGACGGCGGTGTGCTCCCCCGCGATCCCGACGAGGGGGGACGCGACCGCGCCGATCAGGAACGACGTCGTACCGATCAGGGCGGACGCGGAGCCCGCGGCGTGCGGGGCGCGGAGCAGGGCGAGCGCGTTGGTGTTGGGCATGGCGAGGCCCATCGCGGACATCAGCACGAACAGGGCGGCGGCGACGGGGAACAGGCCGACCTCGCCGAAGACGCCGGTGGTCATCAGGAGCAGCGCGACCGAAGCGGCGGTGACCAGGGCGAGTCCGGTGCCGAGCGCCTTGTCGAGGCTGACCCGGCCGATCAGGATCTTGCCGTTGATCTGGCCGACGATGACGAGGCCCACGGAGTTGACGCCGAACAGCAGCGAGAAGGTCTGCGGGGACGCGCCGTAGATCTCCTGGACGACGAACGGGGACGCGGCGACGTACGAGAACAGGGCGGCGAAGGTGAAGCCGCCCGCGAGCATGTAGCCGCTGAAGGCACGGTCGGCGAGCAGGCCCCGCATGGTCCGCAGAGCCGCGCCGACCCCGCCCGCGTGCCGGGCAGTGGGGGCGAGGGTCTCGGGCAGCCGGAACCAGACGAGGACGGTGAGGAGGACGCCGATGACGGTGAGGATGTAGAACACGCCCCGCCAGTCGGTGAAGCGGAGCACCTGGCCGCCGATGACGGGCGCCACGATGGGGGCGACACCGGAGATCAGCATCAGCGTGGAGAAGAACCGGGCCATGTCGACGCCGTCGTACAGATCGCGGACGACCGCGCGGGCGATGACGATCCCGGCGGCTCCGGCGAGGCCCTGGAGGAGCCGGAAGGCGATGAGGAGTTCCAGGTCGGGGGCGAGCGCGCAGGCCGCGGTGGCGACGATGTAGACGAGCATCCCGATCAGCAGGGGGCGCCGCCGGCCCCACTTGTCGCTCATCGGGCCGATGACGAGCTGCCCGAGCGCCATGCCCGCGAGGCAGGCGGTGAGGGTGAGCTGCACGGTGGCCGCGGACGCGTTCAGCGAGCCGGTGACGTCGGGCAGCGCCGGAAGGTACATGTCCATCGACAGCGGCGGTACGGCGGTGAGGCCGCCGAGGATGAAGGTGACGAGGAGGCCGGTGCGGCGGAGGGCGGCGGGGGCCGGTGCGCGTGCGGGTGCCGGTGCCTTGGGCAGTGCCTCGGCTCGTGCCTCGGTCGGTGCCTTGGCCTGTACGGGGATCCTGGGCGGGGTCGGCTTCGGGTGGGGTGTGACGGTCGGTGTGGCGGTCGGTGTCGTGGTCGGTGAGGGTCCCTGCCGGTGGTCCGGTATGTGGCTCTCCCGGTCGTCGCCGTCGCGTCTGGTGCGCCCGCGCTCGGGCATCTGCCCCTCCCCTTCATCGAATCCGGTCTCTATGCTCTCAGTTCGAACAGAGTGGTCGAGACCACTCTTTTTCCTGCTTCTTCGGAGGGGCCGCGATGACGGTGGAACGAGTGCGGTGGGGCGTCCTGGCGACCGGCGGGATCGCCGCCGCGTTCACGGGCGACCTGCTGGATCTGCCGGACGCGGAGGTGGTGGCGGTGGCGTCCCGTACCGACGCGTCCGCGAAGGCGTTCGCGGAACGGTTCGGGATTCCTCGCGCGTACGGGGACTGGGCGTCGCTCGCCGCCGACGACGAGGTCGACATCGTCTATGTCGCGACCCCGCACATGGCGCACCGCAAGGCCGCCGGGCTCTGTCTGGAGGCGGGGCGTGCGGTGCTGTGCGAGAAGGCGTTCACCATCAACGCGCGCGAGGCGGGTGAGCTGGTCGATCTGGCGCGGGAGCGTGGCCTCTTCCTGATGGAGGCCATGTGGATGTACTGCAACCCGCTGATCCGCAAGCTCAAGGCGCTCGTCGACGACGGCGCGCTCGGTGAGATCCGTACCGTGCAGGCCGACTTCGGCATCGACGGACCCTTTCCGCCCTCGCACCGGTTGCGGGATCCCGCGCAGGGTGGTGGGGCGCTGCTCGATCTCGGGGTGTATCCGGTGTCGTTCGCGCATCTCGTCCTCGGGGAGCCTTCCGGGGTGACGGCACGGTCGACCCTGTCACCCGAGGGCGTCGACCTCCAGACCGGGATGGTGCTCTCGTGGGACAGCGGTGCGCAGGCCGTGCTGCACTGTGCCGTCAACAGCAGTACGCCGGTGGCCGCTTCGGTCACCGGGTCCGAGGGGCGGGTGCAGATTCCGGGGGACTTCTTCCATCCCGAACGGTTCGTGCTGCATCGGGACGGGCGCGAGCCGGAGGAGTTCGTGGCGGATCCGGCGGACGGCCCCCGGAACAGCCTGCGGCACGAGGCGGCGGAGGTCATGCGGTGCCTCCGTGCCGGCGCGACCGAATCTCCTTTGGTGCCGTTGTCCTCTTCGCTGGCGGTGATGCGGACGTTGGACTCCGTCCGGGACCAGGTGGGGGTCCGGTACCCGGGTGAGACCCGGTAGCAGCGCGGCGGCGGGAGAGCGGGGGCGGCGCCCCCCGTACCCCGCCGCAGCGGTGCGTAACGGTCCGTTCAGGACGGGTTCAAGCCCGGCCTGCCCGCTTCCGTGGTGAAAGAGGCTGCCGTGGTCAGGGCCGCTCCCGGGGTCGTCACCGCGTCCACCGTCTTGAAGTCGGAGCGGGCCGCCTCCCTGGTCAGGGACACCGTCACATAGCCCCGGCGGCCGTTGTAGAACTTCAGGTGGGGGTTGGCCGTCATGTAGGTGTTCCAGTTGGCCGGCTTCTCGGAACCGTTTCTGCCGCTGGTGATGGAGGTCGCCACGATCTCCGTACCGACCGTCCGTGACCCGGGGTCGTCGAAGTCCCGCTTGATGTCGAAGGCGTAGCCGACATGGACGTCACCCGTGAGGATCATGAGGTTCTCCACACCGGCGGACTCGGCCCCGGCGAGCACTCGCGCACGGGACGCCGCGTAACCGTCCCAGGCGTCCATGCTCACCTTGGAGACCGGGTTCAGGTCGAACTCGCGCTGGGAGAAGACGACTTGCTGGGGAACGACGTTCCAGAGGGCACGCGAGCGTCGCCAGCCGTCGATCAGCCACCGCTCCTGTGTGCCGCCGGTGATCGTCCGGGCCGGGTCCAGGGTTTCCGGTCCTGGCACATGGGCGACATCCCCGTACGCCTGGTCGGAGCGGTACTGGCGGGTGTCGAGGATGTCGAACTGCGAGAGGGTGCCCCAGTCGAGGCGGCGGTAGAGCTGGGCGTCGGGCCCCTGCGGCAGTTGGGCGCGGCGCAGCGGCTGGTTCTCCCAGTACGCCCGGTACGCGCCGGCCCGGCGCAGCAGGAACTCCTCGGGCGGGCCGCCCTGTTCGTCGATGGCGCCGGCGTAGTTGTTCTCGGCCTCGTGGTCGTCCCAGGTGACGACGAAGGGGTGCGCGGCGTGTGCGGCGCGCAGGTCCGGGTCGCTCTTGTAGAGGGCGTACCGCAGCCGGTAGTCCTCCAGGGTGACGGTCTCGCGGTTGAAGAGGTCGGGCAGGGTCCGGTCGGTGTAGGCGCGGGCGCCCCCGGCGGAGTTGACGGCGTACTCGTAGATGTAGTCCCCGAGGTGGAAGACGACGTCGACGTCCTCGTCCGCGAGATGCCGGTACGCGGTGAAGTAGCCGTCGTGGTACGCCTGGCAGGACACGGCGGCGAAGGAGAGTCCGGCGACCTTGGACCGGCTCGCGGGCGCGGTACGGGTGCGTCCGGTCTCGCTGGTCCAGTCGCCCGCGCGGAAACGGAAGTAGTACACGCGGTCGGCGTCGAGGTGCTCGACCTCCACATGTACGGCGTGGTGGAACTCGGGGTGCGCGGTGGCCGTGCCGCGCCGCACGGTCCGGCGGAAGCGGTCGTCGTGGGCGAGTTCCCAGTGCACGGTGACGCGCCGCGCGGGCAGCCCGCTGTCCGGCTGGTACGGCGCAGGGGCGAGCCGGGTCCACAGCAGGACGGAGCCGGGCCGGGGGTCGCCGGACGCGACGCCCAGCGTGAACGGGTCGTCGGTGAGCTTGCCGGCGTCGAGTTCGGCCGCAGCCGCGGCGCCCGCGGTCGGCAGGTTGGTGGCGAAGGCGAGCGCGGCTGCCGCGCCGGTGACGGTGAGGAAACGACGGCGGCCGAGGTGACGGGCGGCGGCGCGAAGCTCGGGGGCGTGCTGCGACGGCGGTGTACGACGTGCTGCGGGTGTCATCCGGTCCTCCCCTGACAGGTGATGTCATGGGCATTGGAGTGGTGGGGAACGACGCGATCCTGTCGCGTACACAACACTCAGATGGCGGATGCATGAGTTCCGCATGATGGACACCCGGTCACCTATCCGGATCCGGCCACACTCCTCGGCCTCCGGAACCCGTCCCCGTACGCTGCGGGGCCATGACCGACGAGCGAACGAAGATCGCGATCGTGACCGGCGCGGGTTCCGGCATCGGCCGGGCCGTCGCCCTCGAACTGCTGCGGACCGGCTGGTCCGTGGCGCTCGCGGGGCGCCGCCCCGAGAAGCTGGAGGCGACGGTCGCGCTGGCCGCCGAGGGGGCGCGGGCCCTGGTGGTACGTACCGACGTGGCACGGCCCGACGATGTGACGGCCCTGTTCACGGCGGTGCGCGACCACTACGGCCGGCTCGACCTGCTGTTCAACAACGCGGGCACCTTCGGCCCCGGCGGCATCCCCTTCGACGAGTTGCCGTACGACGCCTGGCGCCATGTCGTGGACACCAATCTGAACGGCGCCTTCCTGTGCGCGCAGGCGGCGTTCCGGCAGATGCGGGCGCAGGATCCGCAGGGCGGGCGCATCATCAACAACGGCTCGATCTCGGCCCACACGCCCCGCCCGAACTCGGCGCCCTACACGGCGACGAAACACGCCCTGACCGGTCTGACCAAGGCACTGTACCTGGACGGCCGGCCGTACCGGATCGCGTGCGGGCAGATCGACATCGGGAACGCGGCGACCGACATGACCGAGCGGATGCGGACCGGAACCCTTCAGGCGAACGGCGAACTGGCGGTCGAGCCGGTGATGGACGCGACGGATGTGGCCCGCACGGTACGGCACATGGCGGAACTGCCGCTGGAGGCGAATGTGCAGTTCGCGACGGTGCTCGCCACGACGATGCCGTTCATCGGGCGGGGGTGACCGAGATCTGCACATACGGAAGTGGAAGTTCCGTACGGTACGCCCGAGTAAACCTCCTATGCTCAGCATCTCTTCGTAACTCTCCATTGAATCTCCACACCTGGAGCACATGTTGCGCATGCGTGCCGCAGCCCCGTCCGTCCTCGCCGCCCTCGCCCTGGCGGCGCCGCTCCTCGCGATATCCCCCGCCTCGGCGGCCACCGCACCGACCCATCAGGGCGGGCTGCACCTGGGCTACATCCAGTACGACAGCCCGGGATCGGACAACCGCTCCAACCGCTCGCTGAACGCGGAGTGGGTGAACATCCACAACGGCACCCGCTCCGCGATCCAACTCAAGGGCTACAAGCTCAAGGACAACACCGGCTACACATACACGTTCGGCAGCTACAGGATCGGCGCGGGCAAGACGGTCAAGGTCCGTACCGGGAAGGGCACCGACGCGTCGGGCGTCCGCTACTGGGGCCGGGGCTCCTACGTCTGGAACAACACCAGCGACAAGGCCCGGCTGTTCAAGTCCAGCGGCTCCCTGCTCGACTCCTGTGCCTGGACGACCTCCGACCCCGGGTACAAACGCTGCCACTGAGCCACTCCTGAAGGGGGGAGGGCAACCGCGCCGCGACGCCGGGTCGGGGGTGGACCCGCGGGGGCGTGGCCGGAACCACGCGGACCCGGGGAATGACCTGGACCGCGGAGCGGTTGCCCGACACGTGAACGAGACCTCGCCTGCCGAACCCGCTGACGTGCTGCGGTACACCGCCTTCGCCACCGACCCCGCGGGCGGGAACCCGGCCGGCGTCGTCCTGGACGCCGCCGGGCTCGACGACGCGGCGCGTCTCGCCGTCGCGGCGGACCTCGGCTACAGCGAGTCCGCCTTCCTGACCGCCCCGCCGCCCGGCCTGGGCGAGCCGGACCGCGCGTACACACTGCGGTTCTTCAGCCCCCGGGCCGAGGTCTCCTTCTGCGGCCACGCGACCGTGGCCACGGCGGTCGCCCTCGCCGAGCGGCACGGCACCGGCGACTATGTCTTCGCGACCCCGGCCGGCACCGTCCCGGTGACCGTCGCGTCGGTCGACGGGACCCTGCGGGCGACGCTCACCAGTGTCGTGCCGCACATCGAGGAGATCGCCGACGACGACCTCACGGAGGCGCTGGCCGCCCTTGACTGGCCGGAGGCCGACCTCGACCCGGCGTTCCCGCCGCGTATCGCCTACGCGGGCGCCCGCCATCTCGTCCTGGGCGCCGCGACCCGCGCCCGCCTCGCCGACCTCGCCTACGACGTACCGCGGCTGACCGCCCTGATGCACCGGCTCGATCTGACGACGGTCCAACTGGTGTGGCGCGAGACGGAGTTCGCCTTCCATGTACGTGACCCGTTCCCGGTCGGCGGCGTCTTCGAGGACCCGGCGACCGGCGCGGCGGCAGCGGCGTTCGGCGCCTACGCCCGCGCCCTCACCCTGGTCCCACCCACCGCCGAACTCACCCTCCACCAGGGCGAGGACCTGGGCCGACCGGGCCTCCTGACGGTAAACCTGAGGGAGAACGACCCTCGGGTACGCGTGACAGGAGCGGCGGTACCCCTACCCACGACATAGCCCACCGGTCTCCCGCACTGTCGCGACAGGGAGGAGGGCGGAGCCCCTCCAGTCACGGTGGGGGGATGGGGCTCCGCCCCTTCAGGCTGGGGTCAAGCTCAGCGCAGCGTCATGCCTGGCCCGTTTCGAATCTGGTGACCTTGCCGTGTTCCACCACGAAGTCCCACTTGGTGCGCATCTCGCCCCAGGTGTCGTTGCGGTAGCTGACCAGCAGTGACCGGCCGCCGGCCGTCTCCTTGTCGATGTCCATGTGGCCGTGGGACGAGAAGATCTCCCGGTCGGTCCATTCGGCGACGTCCCGGTCGGACCCGTCGTCGGACATGGTCGCGTCGGGCGCGAGCACGGCCTGGAACGCGGCCCTGTCATGGGCGTTGACGGCCGACACGAAGTCCCGGACGGCGGGATCGCTCAGCCGGGTCACCTGGATGGGCATGGGGTCTCTCCTCTGCTCGACGGCCCCCGCCACGGATGCACCGCGGCCCCGCCCAGACAAACACCGGCCTCGGGCGCCCGCCACCCGCCCGCCACCCGAACGGCGGCGGAAGCACGTCCGAGCGGCCCGAGCGGTGCCACCGTGGAGGGACACAGGCATCCGTCCGTACCCCCGCGAGAGGACCCCACCGTGAGCTGCTTCGACCGGCGTGACCTGGGCCTGCTGCTGCTCCGTCTCGGGGTCGGCGGCACGCTGGCCGCCCACGGCACGCAGAAACTGTTCGGCTGGTTCGGCGGAGGCGGCGTCGAGGCGACCGGTGCCGCCATGGAGTCCATGGGGTACACGCCCGGCCGGCCCAGCGCCGTCGCGTCCGGTCTGGCCGAGGCGGGCGGCGGCACCCTCCTCGCGCTCGGTCTCGCCACCCCGGCGGCGGGCGCGGCGGCGGCCGGCGGTATGGCGGGCGCGTCGGCCGTGCTCGCCCCGAACGGCTGGTTCGGCCAGAACGGCGGATTCGAACTGCCGGGCCTGCTGGGCCTGGCCGCCGCGAGCATCGCCGTCGCGGGCCCCGGCCGCTATTCCCTCGACGAGGCACTCGGCCACATGGTCAACCGCGACTGGATGGTGCCCCTCGCTTTCGCGGTCGCGACGGCCGCCGCCGTGCAGGTCGTCGGCGCCCGCAATCGCCGTGTCCGGGCGGCGGCGGAGGAGGCGCAGCAGGACGACTGACCACCCGTTCGGCGTAACAGAGGAGGCCCCCATGAGTACCAGGAAGTCCGACCCGCACGACGAGAAGTCCACCGGCGCGCAGCAGCGGAAGCAGCGCGAGCAGCAGAACCAGCGGGAGCAGACCGAGACGGCCGGGACACCCGCGTCCGGGAAGCGCCCGCGCGGCGCCGCCGGGCAGCCGCGCCGGGTCTTCGAGGTGGACCGCTCCGGCACCGCACGCACCCCGGACGAGGACCAGGGCGGCCAAGGCGGCCCGGACGGCCGGAGCGAGAAGAAGGGCTGAACCCTCTCCGCGCCCCGCTCCCCCGGCCTACCGTGGCCCGATGACCGACGACCGAATGGACGCGCGCGACACGGTGAACGAGACCTGGGGACGGGACGGTGACCCGGTCGCCGGAATCCTGCGGCTGCCGTCCGGCCGGCTGGTCCGGGGCCGCGGTCTGCGGCACCCCCTGCCGCCGGGCCCGACCCCCGCGTACGGCGTGTATCTGCTCGGCAAGCAGCCGCCCGCGACCGACTGGGAGTCCCGCTGGCTGCGCTGGCCCGACTTCCGGCTGCCCCGGGACCGCGCGGAGGCCCGTGCCGTACTCACCGACGTGTGGCAGCGGTGCGCGGCCGAGCGGGTCGAGATCGCGTGCGGCGCCGGCCGGGGCCGGACCGGGACGGCTCTGGCCTGTCTGGCGGTCCTGGACGGCGTACCGGCGGACCGTGCGGTCGCGTACGTACGGGAGCACTACGACCGGCACGCCGTGGAGACACCGTGGCAGCGGCGCTACGTACGGGAGTTCACGGCCCACACCGGCTAGGGCACGACATGGGACCGGGCAGGTCGGTCGGCTCAGTCGGCGATGATCGACGCGAGCTGCGTCAGATTGCCCACCTGCCAGTCCGTGGCGGCGAGCACCTCCGGGTCGTCCGCCCACAGATGTCCCCAGGGCCCCCGGCGCAGATGGGCGACGCGCAGCCCGGCGGCCTTGGCCGGGAAGACGTCGTGCGCGGGATGGACGCCGACATGGACGGTCCGCTCGGGCGCCGTACCGCAGACGTCGAGCAGCCGCTCGAAGAACTCGGGGCTCGGCTTGGCCACGCCCCAGTCGCCCGAGGTGCAGACGTGGTCGGCGGGCAGGTCGAGCCCGCGCAGCAGGTCGCCCGCGCGGGCGGTCCTGTTCCCCGCGACGATGACGCGCACCCCGCGCTCACGCAGCCCTCCGAGTGCCGGTCGCACATCGGGGTACAGGTCGGTCTCGTCAAGGTATTCGCCCCGGCCCGCCGCGTTCCGGGCGCGGTCGGCCGACGCGATGTCCATGTCGGGGCTGATGAGGCGCAGGGCGTCGTCGTGGTCACGGCCCTGGGCGACGACGGCGCCGACCAGCGCGGAGACGGTGTGGCGCGGGATCCGGAGCCAGTCGGCCCAGCCGGACCAGTACCGGTCGTCGCGGATCACGGTCTCGCCGACGTCGAGCACAATGGTTTCGATCACCGTACGAAGCGTAGGGCGCGGGGTGCCCGGGACAGGGACGGCGGCCCGGGGCGCGCGGAAACTGAACTCGTCTGCGGGGCAGGCCGACAGGGCGGGGCGTCCCTCCGATGGACTACTCCGATGGACCAGCCGATCGACCAGCCGATGGACTGACTGATCGACCACGCGATCGAGCGACTGATCGACCGATTTCCGGGGTCTTTCAGTGTGGCGGGCGCGGGCGTCCTAGACTGCACCCCCTCGCACGCTTGATCGCCGTTGATCGCGATCTGTTCGAACAGGACCATTCCCGAAGGGGTTCGACGCTTGATAGTCATCGAGGATGCCAGCAAGCGGTACGCGGACGGCACGGTGGCTGTCGATCACCTGTCACTCAACATTCCGGACCACTCCATCACGGTGCTCGTCGGCCCCTCCGGCTGCGGCAAGACGACCACCCTGCGCATGATCAACCGCATGGTCGAGCCGACCTCGGGCACCATCCGCTTCAACGGCGAGGACATCACACGGCAGCCGGTCAACACCCTGCGCCGTTCGATGGGTTACGTCATCCAGAACGCCGGGCTGTTCCAGCACCGCACCGTCCTGGACAACATCGGTACGGTGCCGAGGCTGCTCGGCTGGACCCGGCAGCGGTCCCGCGCCCGCGCGGCGGAACTCATGGAGCGGGTCGGCCTCGACCCGGCGATGGCCGCCCGCTACCCGTACCAGCTCTCCGGCGGCCAGCAGCAACGCGTCGGTGTCGCCAGGGCACTTGCGGCCGATCCGCCCGTACTGCTGATGGACGAGCCGTTCTCGGCGGTCGACCCGGTCGTACGCAAGGGTCTCCAGGACGAGTTGCTGCGGATCCAGAGCGAACTCGGCAAGGCCATCGTCTTCGTGACGCACGACATCGACGAGGCCATCACGATCGGCGACCGGATCGCGGTGCTGCGCACTGGCGGCAGGCTCGCGCAGTACGCGCCACCGGACGAACTGCTCGCCGCGCCCGCCGACCCGTTCGTGGCGGAGTTCCTCGGCGCCGACCGGGGCATCCGCGGCCTGTCGTTCCTGTCCACGGGCGACCTGGCGGTCGACCGGAGCCGGGTCTTCCCGGCGGGCGCGAACTGGCAGCAGATCGCGGAGCGTTCCGGACCGGGCCCCGTGCTGGTCACGGACGCCGACGGCAGGCCGCTCGGCTGGGCGGATCCCACGGTGTCGCGCGGCGACGTACAGGCCCTGCTGCCGTGCGGGCAGACCTTCGAGGTGGGCCGGGACTCGCTGCGGGTCGCGCTGGACCGGGCGGTGCTCTCGCCGACCGGGCAGGCCGTCGCCGTCGACCGGACCGGACGGGTCCTGGGCGTCGCCGGACAGGACGCGGTCTCGGCGGCGGTCCGCGCCGCGCGCGGGCGCCCGGACGCGGCGGTCCCCGAGGACGCCCCGCAGGTGAAGGCAGGCCGGTGAACGGGTTCTTCGACATCCCCAGCGACCTCCAGCACAGCTATCTGGGCCTGGTCTCCTGGCACTTGCAGGAGGCCCTGATCCCGGTGCTCGCCGGATTCGCCGCCGCGCTGCCGATCGGCGCGCTCTGCGTCCGCTTCAAGTGGCTCTATCCACCGGTGCTGTGGATCACGACCGTGCTGTACGCGATCCCGTCGCTCGCGTTCTTCGTGGTCCTCATCGACTACACGGGGCTGAGCCAGACCACGGTGATGATCCCGCTGGGCTTCTACAGCCTGGTGGTCCTCGTCCCGGCCGTCGTGGACGGCGTACGGGCCGTACCCGAGGAGACGAACCAGGCCGCCGCCGCGATGGGCATCGGACCCGTGCGCCGCTATGTGCAGGTCCAACTCCCCATCGCCGTACCGGCGATCATCGCCGGGCTGCGGGTGGCCGCCGCGTCCAGCATCAGCCTGGTCAGCGTCGGCGCCCTGATCGGCAACCAGGGCGCGCTCGGTAATCTCCTCAGTACCGCGATGCTCTACGACCGGCCCAAGCTGGCGGTGACCTCCGTCGTCACGACCGCTGTCCTCGCGGTGGTCGTGGACGCCCTGCTCGTCCTGCTGCGGCGCGTCCTGACGCCCTGGCAGCCACCCTCCACCCATACGTCCGGCTCCGGCGCTCGCCGCACTCCCGCGCGGCACTCCAAGGCGGACGCCCCCCACGCGACCACGTCGTCCACCCGCGCACCGGAGCGTGTCTCGTGAACGTTCTCCACTTCGTGCAGGGCTTCTTCTCCGACGGGGCCCACTGGCACGGTTACGACGGCATTCCGCAGCGCGTGTGGGAGCACGTGCAGTACTCGGCCGCCGCACTCGCCATCGCCGCGGCCATCGGCCTGCCCATCGGTCTGATCACCGGGCACACCGGACGTGGCGGCAACGCGCTCGCGCTGGTGGCCGCGGCGGGCCGCGCCCTACCGACGTTCGGTCTGCTGGTGCTGATGTTCGTCTGGCTCGGGCTGAGCGTGCTGCCGGTGATGATCCCGCTGGTCGTCCTCGCCGTCCCGCCGATCCTCGTCACCACGTACGAGGCCGTGCGGGGCGTGGACCCGGCGCCGGTGGACGCGGCGCAGGGCATGGGCATGCATCCGGCGAAGATCCTGCTCCAGGTCGAACTGCCGGTCGCGCTGCCGCTGATCCTCAGCGGTCTGCGGTCGGCGGCGATCCAGATCGTGTCGACGGCGACCATCGCGGCGTACGTGAGTCTGGGCGGCGTCGGCCGGTACATCGTGGACGGCCTGTACCAGCGGAACTACGAGAAGGTGGTGGGTGGCGCCACGCTCACGGCGATGCTGGCGCTCCTGGTGCTCGGCCTGTTCTGGGCGGCGGGCCGGGTGTGGGTGTCACCGGGGGTCCGCAGGCGCCGTACGGCGTGAGCCCTTGATACGGCACATGGGCCGGCCGGGTACGCGTGACGCGTACCCGGCCGGCCCATGTCTCTCTGTCACTGCTCCGCGGTGGCCAGGGCGTGTTCGAGGACGACGAGGAGCGCGTCCCGTACGGAGCCGCGTTCCCGGGCGTCGAACACGGTGAGCGGCACATGGTCGCCGACGTCCAGCGCCCACCGCACGTCGTCCAGGTTGTGCTCGACCGTTCCGTCGAAGGCGTTGACCGCCACGGCGAACGGGATCTCGCGGTGCTCGAAGTAGTCGACGGCGGCGTAACAGTCGTCCAGCCGGCGGGTGTCGACGATCACGAGCCCGCCGAGCGCGCCCTCGACCAGGTCGTCCCACATGAACCCGAAGCGTTCCTGGCCGGGTGTCCCGAACAGATAGAGCTTCAGCGTCGGGTCGAGGGTGACACAGCCGAAGTCCATCGCCACCGTGGTGGTGGTCTTCTCGGGGGTGTGCGTGAGGTCGTCGATGCCCGCGGCCACGGAGGTGATGGACGCCTCGGTGGTCAGCGGCTCGATCTCGGAGATCGCGCCCACCGTGGTCGTCTTGCCCACGCCGAACCCGCCGGCGATCACCATCTTCACCGGCAGCGGCGGCCGGGTTCTGTCCGTGTCAGCCTTCACGGATGGCTCCCCGGGAGTCGGGGATAGCTCGGAGACCATCGATAACCCTTCGCAATACGGTGACGTCCCGCGCGGATGCGGCCTGCGGCGCGTACAGGGCCAGTTGTCCGTCGGCGCGCAGGTCTTCGGCGAGGACGCGGATCACATTCAGGTGCATACGCAGCTTCGCCGCGATCTCCGCCAGCGACTGGGGCTGACGGCAGACCGCCACGATGTCGCGGTGCTGATCGAAGACGAAGGCGTCCAGCGCGGACAGGCCCAGCTTGGTCGCCACCACCTGCGTCTCGATCGGGACCGGCGGGACGAGACCGTCGCCCCCCGCGATCCGCCCGGCGGTCAGCAGGAACGGACGGACGACCGAGGCCGGTGGCTCGATCCCCCAGCCGGCCTCGTCGGCGGCAGGTGTGTCACCGGCCGTCATCGCGGTCCTCCCTCTTCACCTCACGGGCCCTCACGCGGCGCCGCGGTCGGGCACACGGTCAGCCCGTCGACGCGATGCCCACGGTGTTCTTCAGTTCCAGGACGAGTTGTGGGCTGAGCGCGGTGCCGGCGCGGTTGGCGAACAGTGTCATCTCGTAGGCGATGTTGCCGAGCTTCGCCTCCTTGGACGCGATGACGCCGAGTACGGCTCCCGCGCCGAGGGCCGACACCAGGAGGTGGCCGCCCTCCAGGTCGATGATGACCTTGTTGAGGCCGCCCAGGCCGTAGTTGCCGGACGCGCCCATGGCGAGGCTGGTGATGCCCGACACGATCGCGGCGAGCCGCTCCGAGTCGGCCTGGCCGCGGAGTTGGGAGACCGCGAGCAGCAGGCCGTCCGACGACACCCCGATGGCGTCGACGACACCGGCCGTCTCGGTGGCGAATCGATTGAGCAGCCAATTGAAGTCGGCAGCGGCGGCACGCATGTCCGTCACCGGTTCCACCGCTCCGGACTCCGGCCCACCTGTCCACATGGTCACTGGCTCATGCCTTCCGGGAATGAGGGTCTGTTGTCGTCAAACGTGTGCGCCGTCGGCGCGCCGGGGGGTTGTGGGGACGATCCGTGACGGCCCTCAGCGGCGGCGCTCTCGCGGTGCGCGCGCTGCACGGCTGCCTCGAACTCGTCGATCTCGGTGCGGGCCGCCTCCGCGTCGCTGGGCCGCCAGGCAGGCAGCCGCTGGCTCGGGGGCCGTTGGGTGGTGGGCCGCTTGGACAGCACGCTGGACGCGGTGGTGGCCTTCAGGGTCGCACCGCGCACCCGGCGCCGCAGCGGGCGCGGTGGCTCGCCCGACCGGGGCGGCGCGGTGCCGTCGCCGGTCATGGGGGGCGGAGGCGCGCCCGCGCCACCGCCTCGCGGCGGCATACCGGGACCGCCGGTGCCGGGCGGGGGCATTCCAGGACCGCCGCTGCGGGACGGTGGCAATCCAGGGCCGTCATTGCGGGGCGGTGGCATGCCGGGGCCGCCGCTGCGGGGCGGCAGCGCGCCGCCTCGGGGCGGTGCGGTACCCGGGTTGCCGGGGCGGGGCATTCCGGGTCGTGGTGGGAACGGGGGCTGCGTACCGGGCGGGCCGGGCCTGGCGGGCGGCGGCGCCATGCCGGGGCCACCGGTCCTCGGCGGTGGGCCGGGCGGCATGCCGGAACCACCGACCGGTCCGCGCGGCGGCATCGCGGGACCGACGGCCCCACGGCCCTGCGGCGCTCCCGGACCGCCTGCGTGATGCCCGTGATGTCCGCCCGGGTGGTGCCCGCCTGGGTGGTGCGTCAAGGCGTCCTCCCTGCCGATGCCGTCCACGGCTTCGGACGGGCGCCCGTGGCCGCCGGTTCCCCGGCCCGATCCTGCGGGGATCCGGCGGGGAAGTGCCGAACGGCCCGGGGCCGGGTCGCGGGGCGGCTCGACCATCGCCGGGCGGGGCGAGATCGACGTACCGCGCCGGGCGGGCGGCAGCATGTGCGGGGCGCGCGACGCGGAACCGGAGGGGTCGGCGAGCAGCAGATGGGTCGCGGGGATTCCGACGGTGGCGGTGACACCGCCGCCGGGGGTGCGGGACAGGACGACCTCGATGCCCCAGCGCCGGGACAGACCGCCGACCACGAACAGGCCCAGTACCTCGGTGGGCACCAGGTCGAGCCGTTCCCGGCGGACCAGACGCGCGTTCTCCTCGGCCATCCGCTCGGCGTTCATACCGAGCCCGTGGTCGATGATCTCGATCAGCGCGCCGTCGCCGGTGGCCGGGTCGCGGCGGGGCCGCAGGACGACCTCGACACGGCTGGACGCGGGCGAGAACGTCACCGCGTTCTCCAGCAACTCGGCGAGCATCAGGGTGAGATCGCTGACGATGTCGGGCGCGACCGTCACATCGCCCTCGGCGTGCGGGGTGACGCGCTGGTACGCCTCGATCTGGCCGAGGGCCGCGCGCACGATGTTGCTGAGCCGCATCGGTCCGGTGCCGAGGCCCGCCTCGCGGATGCCGGCGAGCAGCATGAGGCTGTCGGCGTTGCGCTGGAGGCGTACCGCGATGTGGTCGATGCGGTAGAGGCGGTCCAGGACGTCCGGGTCGGTCTCGCCGCGCTCCACCGAGTCGATCAGGGCGAGTTGACGTGCCGTCAGGTTGCTGACGCGGCGGCCGACGTTGCCGAACATCTCGGCGATGTTGCGCCGGCTGACGACCTGGCGTTCCAGCAGCGCGGTGGCGGTGATCTGCACCTGGTTGAAGGCTTCGGCGAGTTCGCCGATCTCGTCGCGCACCGGCACCGGCACCGCTTCCAGGCGCGGTGGGCTGGTGTCCTCGGAGTCGTCGTCGGCGACCCGGGCCAACTCCTGCTCGGCGGCGGCGGCCACATGCTGTGCCGCGCCGGTGAGCACCTGCACGGTCCGCACCACGGACCGGCGGATCAGCACCGAGAACAGGAACCAGGCGACGAAGGCGGCGATGGTGCCCGCGATCAGCCAGACGGCGCGCCACCAGGCGTCGTTGGACTGGGTCTGGGTCTTGGTGGCGATCTGCCCGATCAGGGACTGGGTGATCTTCAGCCGGTTCTGTGCCTGGCGTTCGTAGGTCGGGTCGGCGCGCAGCGCCTCGTCGAGCGCGGCCCGCACCTGTGCGGGGTTCTCGGCGACGAGACCGCTGGGGTCGACCTGGAGCGCCGCGTAGTGCTGGGCGATGACGCCCTGGTACGGGCTGCGCTCCATGCCGGCGAGTTCGGCGCCCTGTGCCTGCGTCGCGAAGCGGGTGAAACGTTCGGCCTGGTAGGTGTACTGCTCGTAGTCGCCGACCGCGCCGGTGAACTCGATGAGCGCGTTGGGGTCACGGGTCCTGGCCGAGAAGACGCTGGTCTCGAAGGAGGCGTGGGCGGTGTCGGCGCGCAGCAGCGCGTCGAGCAGATTGCCCGCGGACGACGAGGACTCGCTGCCGGACTGGCCGAGCCCGAGTCCGTTGATGAGTTCGTCGAGTACGGAGCTGTAGGCCGGGTCGATGTTGTCGGCGGGGATCGGTCCCTGCTCGATGGTCTGGCGCAGACTGTCCAGGCCCTCCAGCTCCTTGAGGGCCTGCGCCTCGACGTCGGGCAGCCGGTCACCGAAGGCCGCGCGGACCGCGTCGACCTGGGCGTTGGTCTTCTGCTGGGCCTGGAGGTAGGAGGAGGTGTCGGGCGGGCTGGCGCCGGGGCGCGCCGCCTCGTAGCGCAGGGAGACCAGGAGCGCTTGGCGGTGCTCGGTCTCGACGGCGTCGATGAGCTTCGCCACCTGGGCGCTGTCGCGGACGAGTTGGGCGGTATTGGCCTCGGTCCTGGCCTGTCCCACCTGTCCGTACACGACCCAGGCGAGCATCGCCGACACGATGGCCAATGGGACGACGACCAGGACGTTGAGTTTCCTGCGGAAAGGCCAACGGTCAAGGAGGAGGGCTGCCGTCCGGCGTATTCGGGGAGCCGCGGACGGCTGTCTCCGGACGGCTTTCCTGTGCGCGGGCACCAAACCTCCTTGGCTTCATTCCCATGGCAGCCCGCCGTCCGTGCCGGGTGGATTCGCGGCCGTGACAGCGGGTCAGGCTGGTCAAGCGGAGCGGGGCCTTCGGGGTGCCCACAGTAGCGAGTAACGGAACACCACGGCCATGAGTCAACCAAAAACTGACAAGCGGTCATGTTCGATTCGCTCGATCTTAGCCGCATAGCGCACTGTGTGAAGTCGTCCAGTGTCCTTCAGTGATCTATTCGTGTCTTGACGGTCGGTAACCCGGCTCGCTTGGATCGACGCTACGCCGACGCCGGATCCCGGCGTCGTCTGCCTAGACCGAGTCTGGATGAGACCGCATGAGACGCGTCATGACCACCAGAACCGCCAGGACGACCGCCGCCCCCCTGCTGGTTCTGCTCGCCGCCGCCCTCACGGGCTGCGGTTCCTCCGACGACAGCTCCTCCGACGACCCGTTGACCAGTGACCAGGCCGCCAAGGGCGGAACGGTCGTCGTCGGTTCGAACAACTTCCCCGAGAGCATCCTGCTCGCCGACATCTACGGCGAGGCGCTCAAGGCCAAGGGGATCAAGGTCACTTACAAGCCGAACATCGGCAGCCGGGAGACCACGTACGGTCTGATCAAGAACGGTACGCTGACGGTTCTGCCGGAGTACAACGGCGCCCTGATGGCCTATCTCGACCCCAAGGCGCACCCGACGACGGTCGAGGGCACGGGCAAGGCCATCGAGGCCAAGCTGGACCCGAAACTGACCCTGCTCGAACCGTCCGAGGCGCAGGACCGTGACGCGGTGGCCGTCAACGCCGCTACCGCCAAGAAATACAACCTCACGGACAAGTCCACCATCGCCGACCTTGTCGACGTAGCACCCGAGATGGTCATCGGCGGCTCGCCGGAATTCCAGACCCGGAAGCACGGTCTGCCGGGCCTCAAGGACCTATACGACGTCGAATTCAAATCCTTCAAGGCGCTGGACGCGGGTGGCCCGCTGACCGTGGCGGCCCTCAAGGGCAACCACATCCAGGCCGCAGATGTTTTCACCACGGACCCGAGTATCGGCAAGAACAATTTTGTCGTCCTCCAGGATCCGAAGAATCTCTTCGGATTTGAGAATGTCACCCCACTCGTGTACAAAAGCGACCTTCCCGAGGCCGGGGTGGCCGCGCTGAACGCGGTGTCGGCCAAGCTCGACACGGCGACGTTGCTGAAGCTCAACAGCGAGGTGCAGGACGAGAGCAAGGACCCCTTGGACGTGGCCAAGTCGTGGCTGTCCGCCCAGGGACTCACCTGACGGACCGGCTGAGAACCACCAGCGGGACGCGCCGTTCGTCCCGGTCGATCAGGCCGGGGCGGGCGGCTTTCCCTGTCGACATCCACCAAGTCGACATCCGCCGAGCAGAGTCGAGGAGCGGCCTTCATGCTGACACCCACAGCCGGTACCCCCATGGCCGGTCCGCCCACCGCGGGGTCGGTCACGTCGGATCCGGTCACGTCGGATCCGGTCACCGTGGACACGGTCACCGGCGCGCGGCTCGACGGCCGGAGGCTCGACGTGGACACGGTCGCCCGGATCGCCGGCGGCGGCCCCGTACCGGAGATCGACCCGGCGGCGCTCGACGCGATGGAGCACACCTGGCGGGCCGCCCGGCGCATGGCCGCGGAGGGCGCCCGGGTGTACGGGCGCAGTACCGGGGTCGGCGCCCACCGGGGAATGACCGTCCAGGACCGGGACGGCGCCGGGCACGACCTGCGGCTGCTGCTCAGCCACGCGGGCGGCATCGGCGACCCCCTGCCGTCCCGCGACGTACGGGCGATGATGGCGGTGCGGGTCAACCAACTGCTGGCGGCCGGTTCGGGGTTGCGCCCCGAGTACGCGGTGACGCTGGCCGGTGCGCTGCGGGCGGGGGTGCGTCCCGAGATCAACGAGTACGGGGCGGTGGGCACGGGCGACCTGACGGCGCTCGCGCAGACCGGGCTCACCCTCATCGGGTACCGGGAGTGGCACCGCGAAGGAGGGGAAGGTCCGGCCGGGGACGGTGCCGTGGGCGCGCCCGCGCCCCTGACGCTTCAACAGGGCGAGGCACTGGCCCTGTTGAGCAGCA
Organism: Streptomyces sp. NPDC058001; assembly: GCF_042886315.1. Lineage (NCBI taxonomy): Bacteria > Bacillati > Actinomycetota > Actinomycetes > Kitasatosporales > Streptomycetaceae > Streptomyces > Streptomyces sp. NPDC058001. The sequence goes on along the minus strand of NZ_JBHVQT010000016.1, from coordinate 93,794 downwards.
ACGCCCTCACGCTCGGCCAGTCCGCGCTCGCCTGTCACGACCTGGGCGTCCTGCTACGCGCGTCCCACACCGTCACGGCCCTCTCGCTGCTCGCGACGGGCGGCTCCCTTGAGGCGTACGCGGCCGAGGTGCACCGGGCCCGCCCGCACCCGGCGACTTTGCGCGCCGCGACCCACGTACGCCATCTCCTGGGCGTCCCGGACGGACCGCTCCCGCCGTCGGCCCGGGTCCAGGACCCTTTCGGGTTCCGCTGTTTCCCGCAGAGTCACGGCCCGGCGATGGAGGCGCACGCGACCCTGGAGCGGGTGCTGTCGATCGACCTCAACTCGGCGTCCGAGAACCCCCTGATCGGCTGGGACCCCGACGGAAGGACGCCGGTCGCCCACCATCACGGCGGCTTCTTCGCGACCCCGCTGACCCTCGCCCTCGACCAGCTGTGTCTGGCGGTGCTCGGCACGGCCCGGCTGTCCACGGCCCGCCTTTCGGGCCTCGGCCGACCCGAACTCACCGGTCTGCGCTCCTACTTGGCCGATGAGGCGTCGGCGAGTTCGGGCATGATGATCCTGGAGTACGGCGCGGCGGCGGCCGTCGCCGAGATCCACGCGTGCGCAACCCCGGCCACTCTCGGCCATGTGGTCCTGTCGCACGGCGTCGAGGAGGCGGCCAGCTTCGCGACGCAGGCGGCCCGCAAGGCACTGCGCGCGGCCGACGCGTACCGCTTGGTGCTCGCCTGTGAACTGGTCACCGCGGTAAGGGCCCTGCGCCAGCTCGGCACGCCCCCGTCCCCCACGACCCCGGCGGGCCGCGCCTACGCCCTGGCGTCCGCCACCCTGAACCCGGACATGACCGACCGCCCTCTCACGGACGACATCACCCGCGCCACCAGCCTCCTCACGGACCTCCCGACCCTGCCCGACTGACGTCCCTGTCCCCTCCGGGCGGTGCCCTTCCATGATTTCCCGCTCCCTCGACCCGCAGACGCGGGTGTGACCCTGGCCTTACGCTGGTCGGCAATACCGAACTCGACGGCAGACAGCGGCGATCGGGAGGTCACGGGGGTGGAAGGGCGTAGCCCTGCGCGGGTTCGCAACGAATTGGTGGCCGGCATTGTCGACGTGCTCCAGGAGTCGGCCACCGTACGGCACACGAGCAGTGCCGATCTGTGGGTGAGCATGCTGGGCCAGGAGCTGGGCACATCGGTGGAGCCGCAGCGCGCGGAGGCGCTGCGGCCCTGGCTGATGAACCTGGTGGAGACATCCGCGCAGGTCCCGGACGGTCTGCCCTGTCTGGTGCGCTGCCTGGGCTATGTGGAGCAACAGTCCGCCGCCGTCGCGTCGTTACGGCGCTTGGTGGACGAGTGGGAGGCCATGGACTTCTTCGACGGCGCCGATCTGCATCCGTTACGGCCGATCCTGTTCGAGATGCGTTCGTCGGCCGGTCTCGCGACCCTGGCACGGCGGGCCAGCCGGTCCCGGGTGCAGGAGCTGCCCGCATGGTGCGACACGGGCTGGGCGGTCTTCCTCCGGCTCGCCGGGGAGAACTCGGGCCCGAAGGAACTGCCGGTGAGCATGGCGTTCCTGGCCCTGGCCGCCGACCATCTGGTGGAGGACGGCCAGGTGGCGGCGGCGGAGCGGCTGCGCCACTGGAACCGGCAGCAGGCCCGCGTCTGGGGCCTGGAGGACACGATGGCGGACTGGCAGCGCGGCGGTGTCGTCGAGGCGCCCCCGTCGATGGTCCCCGCGTATCTGATGATCCAGTTCGAGCCCGACGGGGTCGACCCCGAGCGGTACTACCTCACGCACTGGCGGCAGTCCGACGCGGAGGGCTGGCATCCGATCCCGGGCGAGACCCTGCATCTGCACCGTGACGACCTGCCCGGCGAGGTCGAACTCCTCATCGAGCAGACCGAGGAGCGGTGGGCGGATCTGCGGCAACCCGTCGTACTCGAATTCATCCTGCCGTGGGAACTCCTCGGGGAGCCGGTCGAGTGGTGGCACAAGGAGTCCTCCTCGCCGTCCCCGACCCCGCTGGTGATGGACTACGCGGTCCTCGTCCGCAGCTTCGAACGGCTCCGCAAGGCGGCCTGGCACCGGCCCTGGCACAACAAATGGCGCCAGCTCAAGGAGAAGCCGGCGGACAGCCACTCGTACTGGAACCGGCCCGGCCGCTCGCACTTCCATCTGGAGCGCGAGTTGAAGGAGGACGAGCACGCGGTCTGTCTGGTGCTCAGCCAGCCGCCGGGCAGCGCGTCACCGGCCGGCCGTGAGGAGTTCCTGGCCGGGCTGCGCGCCGGGATTCCGGCGATGATCTGGCACCGCGGTGACTGCGCCGACCCGGCGTTCAAGGAGGCGGTCGCCGACATCGTGCAGGACAGGGGGCTCGCCGGGCTGATGGAGCGCGCCGGAAAATGGCGCAGGGAGGCCCTGGCGATGGGGCCCGAGGGCTGGGACAGCCATGTGGGGCGCCATCTGGCGATCCTGCTCGACGATCCGGAGCGCAGACCGGGGCCCGCCGGACCCGACCGTGCGCCGGTGAAGCAGTGACCCGGCGCACGCGTCGCACAGTCAGGCACCGCCCGCACACGGCGAGAAAGGTGCGCCACGCCGTGACCCCGTCGGACTCCACCGCCGCACAACCGCAGCCAGGTGCCTGTGTGCCCCCCGGCGTGCCGGTGCGCGCACCCGTCCCGGCCCACGCTGCGCACTTGCCCCGAGCGCCGCGGCACTGCCAGGCTTCGCATGTGGATGTCTCGCATGCCGACGGTCTGCGGGATTCCGTGCAACTCTCACCGTCACATCGACGCCTTGAGAGCGCATATGCATGAGGACGACGGGCAGCGACCGGTACGGGCCACGCGGGCACGACGAGACGCCGCGCAGGTCCTGAGCCGACTTGGACAGCCGGGCGGGCACCGGCCCGCGGAGGCGGTCCTCGTCCTCGACACCCACCTGACGATGGCGGTCTGGGACCAGGCCGTCGAGGAACTCGCGGGTGAGCTGGACCGCGCGGGCGACTTCACCCGGGTACGGGTGGTGCGGCTGCGGGGCACCGACGAGACCGATCCGGCCCTCGTACGCCTGGAGGAGCCGCTCGGCGAACCGGCGGACGCGCGCCGGATGGTGCTGTTCGTGACGGACGGCCTGGCCGCCGGCTGGACTTCGGGCGCCGTCCAGCCCCTGTTACGCGCCTCGGGGCGCACGTATCCCGTCGCGGTGGCGCATGTTCTGCCGCAGCATCTCTGGTACCGCACGGGCCTGGACGTCTGCCGTGTGCGCGTCCGTGCGCCCCATGCCTGGGCGGCCAACGCCGTGTTCGACTGGGAGCTGCGGGACGCCCCCGTGGAGTCGGGTGACGCCGACGACCCGGAGTCCGACGGCGACGCGGTCCTCGTACCGGTGCTCGCGCTGACCAGCCGTTGGGCGACGGCGTGGACGCGGCTCGTGTCGCGGCCCGAGCCGCAGTGGCTCGACCTGTCCGCCATTCGGGCCAGGGAGTGGAAGCGCAGGCCCGACGCGGCGCGCGCGCTGCCCTGGCGGGACGATGTCCCCGACCCGAACAGCACGGTGCCGGCGGCCGATCGGGTCTCGGAGTTCCGGGCCGCCGCATCGCCCACCGCGTTCGCCCTCGCGGCCCGGCTGTCCGCCGCCCCGCTGAGCCTGCCGGTGATCCGCCGGGTGGTCGGCACGACACCGGAAGCGGGCCCGGTCCAGGTGTCCGAGCTGCTGATGAGCGGTCTGGTCAGGGCCGCCCGTGAGCCGGGCCGGGGCCCGGCCGATGTGGTGTTCTCGTTCGCGCCCGACATCCGCGAGGAACTGCTCGCCCTGGGGCGCCGCAGCGAGACGGTCCGCATCCTGCGCGACGTACGCGCGCTGCTCGCCGACGACGCCAGGGTCGCCGGGCCCGCCGGTGCCGCCGCCCTGCTTCCGCCGCCCGGCGAACCGCTGGACACCCTGGCCATGCCCCGGGTGACGAGTCGTAACATCGCGTTCCTCCGCGTGGAGCTGGCGGCGCTACGGGCGCTCTCGGGCCGCTACACGCAGCGTGCCGCGATGCTGGCCACGGTCCTCAGCTGGCACGATCGTCGCTACGCGGTGAGCCTGGACAAAACACCCCATACCTCGGCGGGCCGCGCACCGTCCGGCCCGACCACCCCGGCATCCGGACACCTTGATGCCACTGATTCGCACCATGTTTCTGAAGGAGCCTCGGACATGTCGACTTCGCCCCAGCGCACGGTGGAGGGGGACCGCACATCACAGCCGCGCGTCTGGGGAAACCTGCCGCCCCGGAACCAGAACTTCACGGGCCGCATGGAGCTGCTCGAACTGCTCGACGAACGACTGCGCGAGGGCACCACCACGGTCCTTCCGGAAGCCATCCACGGAATGGGCGGCGTCGGCAAGACACAGCTCGCCATCGAATACGCGTACCGGCACCAGGCCGACTACGACATCGTGTGGTGGATTCCGTCCGAGCGGCCCGGCCAGATCGGGCAGGCCCTCGTGGAACTGGCCGGGCGGCTCGGCCTGGAGACCAGTACCGAGGCGAACATCGCGGGACCCGCGGTCCGTGAGGCGCTGCGCGAGGGGCGGCCGTTCTCCCGCTGGCTGCTCATCTTCGACAACGCCGACAACCCCGAGCAGGTCCGCCACTACTTCCCCACGGGCGGCGACGGCACGATCCTCGTCACCTCGCGCAACCGGCGCTGGGGGCTGGTCGGCGGCTCCCTCGAAGTCGACGTGTTCACGCGTGAGGAGAGCAAGGAGCTGCTGCGCCGTTCCGGTCCGCCGCTCCAGGAGGACGAGGCCGACCAGTTGGCCGAGGCCCTCGGCGATCTGCCGCTGGCCCTGGAGCAGGCCGCCGCCTGGCGCGCGGAGACCGGTATGCCCGCGTCCGAGTATCTGCGGCTGTTCGAGAGCAAGCGGACCGAACTCCTCGAAGTGGCTCCGCCGCCGGACTACCAACTGCCCGTCGCCGCCGCGTGGAACGTCTCCCTCGACCATCTGGAGAACCGCAGCCCGGCGGCGCTTCGACTGTTGCAGCTGTGCTCCTACTTCGCGCCGGACCCGATCTCCCGCTCCATTTTCTCGGGCCTCGGGAACAGCAGCATCTTCCCCGAGCTGGACGCCACCCTGAACGACCCGATCAAGCTCGCGCGGGCCATAAGGGAGGTGAACCGCTACTCGCTCGCCCGGATCGACTACCGCACCAACTCGATCGAGATGCACCGGCTGGTGCAACTCGTTCTGAACAACCGCATGACCGTCGAGGAGCAGTCCCGCATGCGCCATGGCGCCCACACCCTGCTGGCCGCCGCCGACCCGAAATCCCCGGGAAGTCCCGATAGTTGGGCGCAGTACGCGGAGCTGTACGCCCACGTCATCGCCTCCGAGGCGGTCAAGTCCGACCAGCCGTGGATGCGGCAGCTCGTGATGAACATCGCCCAGTACCTCTACTACTGGGGCGACCACGAGGTATCGCTCGACTTCTCCGAGGAGGCGTGGAACTCCTGGCGGACCATCTTCGGCGAGGAGGACCAGCAGACCCTCCTCATGGGCCAGTGGCTCTGCTTCGTGTACCAGAAGGTGGGCCGCTTCGACCGCGCGGCGGAACTGGTGGCGCAGCTCAAGGAGATCTACGAGCGCACCGCCCCCACCGACCGCGAGGACACCCGCGAGGACGCCCTGGACGCGATCCAGCTCGAAGCGGCCGTGGGCCGGATCCAGGGCCGCTTCATCGCCGGAGTCGAACTGGACGAGACAGCCTACGAAAGGGCCCGCAGGGCGTTCGGTGAGGACGACCCCACCACCCTGAACATCGCGCACAACCTCGGCGTCAGTCTGCGTGTCGCCGGCGACTTCCGCCGGGCCCTGGAGCTGGACCAGCACACCCTCGCCCTGAAGATGCGCCTGTTCGGCCGGGACAGCCGGGCGACCCTGATGACAGAGAACTCGGTCGCCATCGACACCCGCGAGACCGGGGACTACGTGGGCGGACGCGCCCTCCAGGAAGCCGTGGTGGAGGCGTACCGCGAGGTGTTCGGCCGGGGCAACCCCGCCACGATCACCGGGATGCGGCAGCTCAGCGAGTCGTGCCGCAAGGAAGGTGACCACGCGCGCTCCCTGGACCTGGCGACGCAGGCACACAGCCGGTTCACCCGGCGCTACGGCGACACCCACCAGCAGTCGCTGTCCGCCTCACTGACCCTGTCGGTCGCGCTGCGCGAGAACGGCGACCTCCAGGCAGCGCGGGCCCGGGGCCTCAAGGCGTGCGAGGGCTACCGGCAGGTCTTCGACCCCAACCATCCGCACGTCCTGGCCGCCGATGTGGACCTCGCGGTGACGCTGCGTCTGCTCGGCGACGCGGAAGAGGCCCGCCGTCTCGACGAGGCCGCGCTCCGCCTGCTGACCGAGCGGCTCGGCACCGGACACCCGCACACCCTCGCCTGCGCCATCAACCTGGCCAGCGACCTGGTCGCGCTCGGAGAGCACCAGGAGGCGCGTACCCGGGGCGAGGAGACGCTGGCGCTGTGCCGGACGTCGTTGGGCGTGGACCACCCCACCACCCTGGTGTGCGCGGGGAATCTCGCGGCGGACATGATCGCCGTCGGCGAGGAGGAGGACGGAGCGGCGCTTCGCCTCGACACCCTGACGCGTATGGAGCGGGTCCTCGACGCGCCCCGGCTGCGCACCCGCTCGGCGGGACCGCACCCGGCCACCGTCCAGGCCAAGGAGGGCCTCCGGGGCAACTGCGACATCGACCCGATGCTGCTGTAGCCGACCGGGGCGACCCCGGCCGACGGGCCGGTCCGCACGATCCGTACCGACGTCAGGTGTGGCCCAGCCAGGCCGCGAGACGTAGCGGATCCGCGGGCCGGCCCGTCGTGGCGATCAGGGCGTCCTGTACGGCGCGGGCGCGCTCGGGGAAGTGCAGGAGGAGGCGGGAGGCGGCGGAGGCCGCCGTGCGGTGCGCTTCGTCGCCGTCGTGTGCCAGGGCTCGGCCGAGGCCGGTCCAGGCGGCGACGGGGGCGCCCTTGTCGGACAGTTGGGCGACGAAGACGTCCCGTGCGGCGGCGTGTTCGTCGACGGCCAGCAGGACGTCCGCCTCGCTGGCACCTTCGACGGTCTCGGCCGCGGTGTGCCGCCAGGCACGGTCGGGCTCGGCGAGGCGGTAGCGGGTCAGGACCGCCGCGCTGTCCAGGAACCGGATCTCGGGGTCCGGGACGAGTTCGGGTGCGTCGGCCAGGGCGGCCGGGGGGTGCCGGTCGCCGCGCCGCCAGGCGCTCACCGCCTCCGCGACGGCCGTGGCGGGGGGCCGCAGGTGATGGGCGCGCCACCGGGCGTGATGGTCGGCCGCCGCCTCTTCGGCCAGCGCCAGTTCGGCGGCCGGGACGGTGTCGGTCATCCAGGGCGCGCAGCGCTCGGCGAGGCTCGCCAGCAGATGCCGTCCGAGCGGTGTCAACTGCTCGTGGTCGCGGACCAGGGTGAGCGTGGACCACACCTGGATGCGCCAGAGCGCGAACTCGAAGTGCGCCAGCGGGGCGTACGCGGCGTCGGCGGTGTGCCGGTGGGTCCGCCAGAACCGGGTGACACCGGCGAAGGCGTAGATCCCCTGGAGCAGACCGCCCAGGGGACGGGGGTCGTCACGCCACGGCGCGTAGAACCGTTCCTTCGGTGCCGCACCGGCCGGTGTCGGCACGGTGAGGGCTTCCAGGTGCATCAGGCCGCCGAGCTTGGTGTGCTGGAACTCGTGCACGAGTGTGGCCGCGAGTTGCGGGACGTCGTCCGGGAGGGAGGCGTTGATGCCGCCGAACGCGTCGCCGGCCGTTCCGCTGTACGGCCGAAACCTTTCTCTCCTCGGCGCGGGCGCCATCGACATCAGCCCCTGCCGCATCGCGTCGGCGCTCTCCGGCTCGTCCCGCAGCAGGACCTCCCAGGCACCGACGAGCATGCGCTCCCAGTCGGCGGCCTCGTGGGCGGGGAGGGGGCGGGGGGTGCTGGGGCGGGGGAAGGTGCGGTACGGGTCCAGGTCTTCCAGGACGACGGGTTTCGGGGGCCGTTGGGGGTCGGTCAGGGGCCGTTGAGGGTCGGTCGGGGCGCCTTCTTGGTCACTCAGGATCCGTTCGGCGTCGCTCGGGGTCCGTTCGGCGTCCAGGAGTACGCGGCGTACGGCGTGCCAGCCGGGTGCCGTGGCCTCCCAGCCGGGTCGCGTGCCGTTCGGCCGGAGCACGACCTCGCCGGGGGCGCCGGTGACGGTCAGCCGCCCGTCCTTGGCCTCGACACGGGCCTCGCTCCACGGCTCGGTCACCGGGAGTACGGCGCATCCCAGGGTCGGCAGGGGCACCAGACCGTGGCGTACGGGGACGGTGATCGCGAAGTCGAGGCCGGCCCGTGCGCCGGCCGACGCGGCCAGGGCGGAGAGATGCCCGAGCACGATCCACAGGGGCGCGTCCTCGGAGAGCCGGCCCCTCAACTGCCGTAACGCCAGGGAGAGCCACATGCCGGTGTGCGGGGACATCAGGACATCCTCGAACACGGTGGGCGCGTGGGCCTGGACGCGCTCCAGCAGGTCCCAACCCGCGCGGTGCGAGATCCCGGTGCCGTCCTGCGACGGTATGTCGACCTGCGGCGCCATGTCGGTCGGCGGCGCTACGTCGGTCTGCGAGACCCCGTCGTCCAGTGCCCGTAGCAACAGAAGCCGGCGGCTGCGCTCGGCCCCGAGCAGTTCACGGACCGCCGAGCCGTCACCTTCACCGTGTGCGATGGCCTGTAAGGCGGCGACCGAGAGGCTGTGATAGGGAAGGTCGGGCGCCGGGGCGCCCGGCACCGACTCCCCCGTCATGGGGTCCTCCACAGCCTCGTACCGATCACTCCGGCCGGATCAGTCGAAGCGGGACGGGTTGTACGAGACGGTGATGGCCTGTGGACCGTCGATAAGGAGCAGCAGGTGTTGCAGCGACTCCGTGACAGCCGTGCCGTCCATGGAGCGCAGCGCTTCAAGAGAAACCCCCGAGAGATCCACGAGACCGGATTCGATGGCAGGCATCGATTGCTCCATGGCTGCCAAGTCCCCTCCCGTGATTCCATGTCCGCGCGGTCCGTGCCCCCTTCATCATGACCCAGCGGGGCACCCCGCGAAACCCCGCACCTGGGCGCGTCGCGACATCAAGTCAGCCGTGACGCACCGCCAGTTGGGCAACAGCCCGGTCCACGTGGGCCATTTCGGCGGAAGGACCGTCCAGCAGGCGTACCGCTTCGAGGAGTTGGTCGAGGGTGCCGGGATAGCGCAGACAGGTGCGGACGATGCCGTAGACATCCATCCTGAGCCGTGGGTCCCGGGGGCTGTTGGCCGCGATCTCCGCGCTGATGCTGTCGAGTACGAGGGCGAGACTGGTCGGAGCGCGCAGGGAGGGCAGTGTCACCAACGCGTCGACCAGATCGGCCAGTTCGCGCAGGGGAAGGTCGGCGGGCAGCCCTGCCAGTCCCCCGGGTACCGGGAGTTGCCGCGAGCCGGTGGCGGCGCCGAGCCCGTGCCGCGCGGGTAGCCCGGCGTACCGCGAGCAGCGGTCCAACTCGTCCGGGGACAGGGCGTCGTACCAGTGCTCCACCCGGCTCGCCGCGAGTCTCCCGAGCCCGTCCGTACGGTGGTGGGCGCTGACGACGCCGATGACGGCACCGTCGCACCAGACCGCGGCGCCGGACATGCCTTCCCACGGGGAACGGCGGGGGTCGGGGTCGGCCTGAGGTGGGGCGACGGCCAGTTCGAGCGTGCCTTCACGGCGGTTGGACAGTACGGAGACCGTGCCGGTGACATGGCTGGAGTCCCGGTAGCGGCCGTTTCCGCCGTCGTGGCCGCGCAGTTTGAAGCGGGGGAAGCCGACGGCGCTGAAGGGGAGGACCAGGTCGGCGTCGGGCACCGACGCGTAACGGACAGGCCCGGCGCCGGCCCCCGCCGCCGGGTCGGCGATCTCCAGGAGGGCGATGTCGGCGGCCTCGGCGAGCAGCACGATCCGGGCGTCGGAGGTCCACTCGCCGGGCCGGTCGGCGTCGAAGCGTACGCGGACCGCCGCGGTGGGCCCGGCCACCACATGTGCGGCGGTCAGCACGCAGCCGTGCGTGACCCGGTAGCCGGATCCGCGGCGGCCGGGCTGTCCGCCCGGCAGCCCGACGATCACTTCGGCGACGCGACCGGCTTCGAGGACTTCGGACGCGTCGGGTGACTGGCGGGGGAACGTCAGCGCTCACCCGCCGCTTCGGCGCCGCTGACCCAGGGCCGGGCGTCGGAGTCGCGCAGCAGCGGCTCCAGGCTGAGGGTGACCCGGTGGGTGGCGCTGGTGCCGACCTGGCCCGAGGCGCCGGCCTCGACCACCCAGAACCGCACCCGGCCTTCGCCCCCCGCGGACCGCTCCACGACGAACTCGGCCTCCAACTCGACGGTCCCCAGCCCGAACCGCAGCTCTTCCCCCTCGGCGGCGACCATGGCGCGAGCCAGCTCGGCACGCAACTGCCCGATCATCTCAGCGAGTTCAATCACGGAGTTCCCCCTTCCCCCACCGGATCTCTCCTACCCACCACAATGCGCTGACGTACTGACTACTTACTGACGGCGAAGCGCATGAGGGCCTGCTCGTCGCCCTGCTTGATCTTCCCGGTCTCGTTGATGACCTGGAGCTTCCAACTCGCGCCGTCCCGCATCGCCTTGGCGACGGCGCAGCCGTTGTCGTTGGTGAGCAGGCTCGGCCAGATGTCGGCGACCTGTTCGGTGCTGCCCCCGGTGGCGTCGTACACCTTGAAGCTGATGTTCCGCGCCTTCTGGAAGGCGCTGCCCTTCTTGTACGCGGCGGCGATGAACACGATGGAGGTGATGTTGTCCGGCACCTTGCTGAACTCGACGATCACGGTCTCGTCGTCACCGTCGCCGTGCCCGGTCTGGTTGTCCCCGGTGTGCACCAGCGAGCCGTTGCCCAGCGGATCCAACGAGTCGAGCCCGGCGAGCCGCACCGGATCGGCCCCCTGCATCGCGACGGCGATCAGATCGAGATCGGTACCGGACTTCCGGCGAAGCTTCCCGATCACCCCGCCGCTGCTCCCGGCGGTGGGGTCCCAGGACACCCCGATGGACAGATGAGTCACCCCACCCAGATCCGCCGGCCCGTCTTCCTTCTTCAGCGTAATCATGCGCAATCCTCAAAACGAAGAAAAGAAACCACGACACCAGAAGTGTGCCTGGTACCCCTACGATTCGCCCCACCAGGTGGGACATCACCCATGCCGAGGAGCACGCCGGAGCAGAACAACAGCGAAGAACGACAGCCGAGTCGGGCTGTCGGCCGTGGGCAACGACATGCCGCACGACAACGGTCTCCGACCTTCGCGGCTGTTCCGCTCAGTCGGTGTAGTGATAGCGAGCCTTGAGGATCTTGACCTCTTTGTCATCGGCTCGGTAGACGAGGCGATGCTCGTCGTCGATGCGTCGCGACCAGTAGCCGGACAGGTCTCCTTTGAACGGTTCAGGCTTGCCGATGCCGTTGAACGGATCGCGCTGGATCTCTCCGACGAGACGAACAACGCGGCGCGCCATTTTGCGATCGGTCTCCTGCCAGTGCTGAAAGTCGTCCCAGGCGGCCGGGTCGAAGTTGACGCCCCTCACTCCTCACCGACCAACTCTTGGAGCTCGTCAAGGGTCTTGGACGTCCCCGTCCGGCCTGCCCGGTCGCGGGCGACAGCTTCCATGAGACGGCGGGCGTTGGCCGGAGATCGCAGGAGGTAGACGGTCTCCTGCCAGGCGTCGTAATCCTCGGCGGACATGAGGATGGCATCGCCGTTCTTCGAGTGGATGCGAACGGGCGCGTGGTCGTCGTTAACCTTCTTGATCAGGGGAAAGAGTTCCTTGCGCGCCTCGCTGGCGGTGAGGGTCATGACACTTCCTCTCTAGACTGGTACAAAATATCGTACCTGACTGGTACTGAAATCCGTACCACAGCCGCGAAACGAAACCGGAGACAGAAGCGGGAAGGCTCCCTCAACAAAAACAGCCCCGCCCCGGGCAAAATCCCAGGACAGAGCTACAAAGGGCAGACGAGCCGGGCTATACGCCGGGTCCTGTTCCCCGGGGCCTCGCGGTCGTCGGGGTGACGGCCATCCATCTAGGGTCGGTGTTGCCACCGGCCTCGTGCGGTCTACCCGCGGACTCGGGCGGGCAGCCCTCGAACGTCCGCGCAGGAGCACCGGGGTGCTCCCTTTTGACCTTGCTCCGGGTGGGGTTTACCTAGCTGCCCAGGTCACCCTGGGCACTGGTGGTCTCTTACACCACCGTTTCACCCTTACCGAGGACCGAGGTCCCCGGCGGTCTGTTTTCTGTGGCACTGTCCCGCGGGTCACCCCGGGTGGCCGTTAGCCACCACCCTGCCCTGTGGAGCCCGGACGTTCCTCGGGAAGCCCCCTAAGGGGACTCCACGCGGCCGTCCGCCCGGCTCGTCTGCCGTGATGACCATGTTACCCGGCGCGAGCGGGGCCCCGTCCCGCCCGCCCCCGCCCCCGCCGATGTCCCCGTCGCCAGGAACGAACCCGCCAGGATCAGTGCGAACGCCGTCACCACGCCCGCCGTCAACGGCTCGTCCAGGAACGCCACTCCGGCCGCGACCGCCACCGCCGGGTTCACGTAGGTGAAGACGACCGCCCGGGTCGGGCCCGCCTCGCGGATCAGTTCGAGGAAGACCACGAAGGCGAGTGCCGTGCAGATCGCTCCGAGGCCCGCCAGGGAGAGCCAGACCTGGGGGGTAGGGGGCTCGGACGGCCAGGTCACCGCGGCGGCCGGGGCGTACACGATCGCCGCCAGCGTCAGGCACGGCACGATCAGGTGGAGGGTCGGTACGGCCTTCAGATGGCGGGCGACGATCAGCGGCGCGATCGCGTAGCCGAGCGCGGTGAGCAGGACCTCCGTGAGGGACCAGGTGTCGCCGCCGGTCAGATGGGGTGCGGTGAGGACCGCGACGCCCGCGAGGCCGAGGCCCAGACCCGTCAGCCGGCGCCCGCCCAGTCGTTCGCTCGCGCCGAAGTGGCGGCCGAAGACCCGGGCCACCACGACGCCGATGATCGGCACCGCCGCGATCAGCAGCCCGGCCGTGGAGCTGGACAGGTGGCGTTCGGCGTCGGTCAGGGTCCACCAGGGGCCGAGGATCTCCACGCACGCGAAAGCGAGCATGGGCCGCCAGTGCGTACGCATCGTGCGCCCGAGTCCGCCCTGCCGGAGCGCGAAGGGCAACAGCAGCGCGGCCCCGAGGGCACAGCGTACGAAGACGACGCCCGACGGGGACATCCCCTCGACCGCCACTTTGATCATCAGATACGGGATGCCCCACAGGACGCCCATCAGCGAGAACAGGACCCAGCCTCGTGCCGTCATGCGGGCAGCATCCGACAGATCGGGCTCCGTGGTCTTGAACGCTGTTGCACCCGCCCCGCACGCCTAGCGAAAGCCCGGCCCCCGCACACTCCTCCGGTACGCCGCCGGTGTGACCCCCAGTACCCGGCGGAACCAGCGCGTCAGATGGGCCTGGTCCGCGAAGCCGACGAGGGCGGCGGCCTCGGCGGGCCGCAGCCCGGACTCCAGCAGCGCGCGGGCGCGTGTCACCCGGTGCTGCGCCAGCCAGGCGTACGGGGGCAGGCCCATGGTGTCGCGGAAGGCGCGCAGCACCTGATAGCGGGAGAGGTCCAGCTCGGCGGCGAGTTCGGCGAGCGACGGCGGGGCGAGCAGTTCGTCGGCGAGCCGGTCCCGTACGGCGAGGGCGACGCGGTCGGCGCCGGGCACCAGGTCGCGTACGGGCCGGGCGGTGCCGTGCCGGCGGGCGAGCGCCGTGAGCAGCCAGGGCAGCCGGGACTCGGCCTCCAACGGGTCGGCGCCGTCGCTGAGTTCGGTGTGCGCGGTACGCAGGGCCGTCGCGAGTTCGGGGTCGTCCAGTATCGGGTCGCGGAAGTGCGGGAGGCTCGTGGTGCCCTCGGTGAGGAGCGGCTGGACGGGGTACATGGCCCGGTACGCGTAGCCGCCGCAGGGGCCGGGGCCGCCGGTGTGCACCTCGCCGGGGTCGAGGACAACGATGGAGCCGGGGCCCACGTGCAGGCGCCCGCCCCGGTAGTCGATGATCTCGGAGCCGCCGACGCAGACGCCGATGGTGAACTCCTGGTGCGCGTGCGGTGCGTAGCGGTGCCGGTCGAAGCGGGCGGTGAGCAGGTCGAGGGATTCGCCGCGACCCGCGGGACCGAGGGGGGTACGGGTCCAGACGGCCAGCTCACGCGGCGCGGAACGGTCACCAAGTCCGGACCCGATACCGACTCCGTCGGACTCCTCGCGTATCCCCGTACCGGAGGCCCCCATGGCATTCGCTCCCTCGTCGCGGGACCGGCCCGTGCGCCAGGTCCTACAGGCGCAACGTCCGGAACCCCGTCGTCCATGCCTCGTCGCTTGACCTTGCCGCAGCGTCAACGTTTCTACTTGAGCCATGCGAATCGGCGAGCTGAGCGCCGTCGTCGGGGTGACGACGCGCGCCATCAGGCACTACCACCACCTCGGCCTGCTGCCCGAGCCTGAGCGGCGGCCCAACGGCTACCGCGACTACGGGCTGCGGCACGCCGTCGTACTGGCCCGCATCCGCCGCCTCACCGAGCTGGGGCTCGGCCTCGCGGAGGTACGGGACGTCCTCGCGGACGACGCCGGGCGGGAACTCGTCGAGGTGCTCGGCGAACTCGACGACGACCTGGCCCGGCAGGAGGAAGCCCTGCGTGAGCGGCGGGCGCGGCTGCGTGACCTGCTGGCGGACTCGCGGGCCGGGCGACTGCCCGCCGAAGGGCCCGTGTCCCCCGAACTCGGCGCGCTGCTCCGCGAATTGGCGGACTCCGGACACCCACCGGGCGGATCGGAGTCACCGATGGCCGCGAAGGACCGGGAGCTGCTCGTACTCCTCGACACGACGACGGCACCGGACGCGCAGGCCCGGATGATGGGCGCTTTGGCGGACGTGGTGCGGGCGCCCGGCGGGACGGAACGCGCGAACGAGGTGTACGCGCTCCTCGACGCCCTGGCCGACGCGGAGGCGGACGATCCGCGCGTGGACGAGGCGGCGCGGGCGCTCGCGGGTCTTCTGCCCACGTCCTTGGTCGACGCGGACGTTCTCGACGCCCTGGATGATCCGCCGGGCAGTTTCATGGAGGCGTTCTTCGCCGAGTTCGCGCCCGCGCAGGCGGAGGCGGTACGCCGGGGTGTCCGGCTGGTCCTGGAGAGGGGTACGCCATGAACCTCCGGCTGCCGGCGCCGGTCGCCGGAATCGTCCGGCACGAGATGACCGTTCTGCTGGCCTTCGGGCTCTGGGTGGCGCGGCGCCGGCACGGGGTGCGGCGCGGGGACGGGAACCGGGTGTTCGGGTACGCGCGGGAACAGGCCGCGCTGATGTACGGGTTCGCGTTCGCGTGCGTGGTGGAGACCGTCGGGCTCGCGTATCTGCTGCGGGACTGGCCGGCCGTGCACCAGGTGGTGCTGTTTCTCGACGTCTACACGGTGGTGATGATCGTCGGACTCCAGGCCGTGTCGGTGACCCGGCCGCACGTACTGGGGCCGACCTCGCTGCGGGTACGGAAGGGGGCCCATGTCGATCTGCGGATACCGCTCGACAACGTCACGGCTGTACGGCGTGAGCTGCGTACCTCGCACACGAGGACCGAGGGCGAACTCGACCTCGACATCGGGGCGATGACATCGGTGACCCTTGAACTGGCGGCGCCCGTCGAACGCGTGACCCTGTTCGGGCGGACCCAACGGGTGACGGTGGTCAGACTCCACGCGGAAGAACCGGACGCGCTGGTAAGGGAGTTGCGGTCCCGCATGGAGGTAAGGGAAGTAGAGGTCCAGCCCTGACGAGCGTCCCCGGCCTCACCGCGATTCCGCATTCCACCGGACCCACCCGGTCGTGGCGCCCCCGGGTCCCGGTGCGGGAACGGCGAACCGGGGTACGGAACTTGGGATGCAGCCGGCCGAAGACGCGGCGCGGCAGCAGACCGTCACGGCCTATGGAGAAGGTGATCCGTGAGGCGCTCGCCGGTCCGGCCGTCTCACCCAGGGGCGAACAGCACATGGGCGGTCCCGGGGTCCGCCTGGACGAGCCGGACGCTCAGCCGCCCGCCCAGCGGCAGCGGCGTCGCGCCGCCCGCGACCCGGGCCACGATCGCCGGATTCTCCAACTGGACGGTCCCGACGGTCGGTTCGTGTTCCCGTACGTCGACCACCCAGCCGTCGAAGAGGTCGCCGACCCGGTCCTTGAGGAGCCCCGCCTCCACCACGTCGACGCAGGCTCGCTCCACGGTGGCCGCGCGCCGGGTCCCCTCGGCCATCTCTTTGGGCAGCCCGTCCAGCGCGGCGAGCACCCAGGCGGGCGGCGCGGTGCCCGCCGACGCGGCCACGCACAGCTCGGACGTGTACCGGTCGACCAGGCGGCGCAGCGGCGCGGTGCAGTGCGTGTAGGGCGCGGCGACGGCGGCGTGCAGCGCGCGGTCGGGGCGGGCGCCGTCGCGGAAGACGGTGTACCCGGCGCCGCGCAGCAGCGTCGTGCACTCCTGGAGGAACGCCGCGTGCCGGGGCAGCGCCGGGTCGAGGGAGCGGACGAGTTCCGCGTACGGGACGTGGTGCGGCCAGTCGATGCGCAGGGCTTTCGCGGTGCGGCGCAGCCGGCCGACGGCGCCGTCCGGGGCCGGGGGCAGGGTGCGCAGGACACCGGTGCCGGTGGCGAGCATCAGATCGGCGGCGGCCATGCCGGTGAGCAGGGAGATCTGGGCGTTCCACGCGTCGGCGGGCAGGGGGGCGCGGAAGGCCGGTACGTAGGTGTGGTCGCGTTCGACGATCTCCTGCTCGGGCACGTTGAGGGAGATGCCGCCGCGTGCGATCTCCAGCCGTTCGCGCAGCCGCCCGATCTCGGCGAGCAGGGCCACGGTCTCCTCGGCGGTGCCCGCGTCCAGGGCCCGTTGCACCCCGGGGTAGTCGAGCTGGGCGCGGCTGCGGACCAGGGCGCGCCGTACGTCGGTCGTGACGGTGCGCCCTTCCGCGTCGAGGTCGAGGGTCCACAGCACCGCTGGACGGGTCTGCCCGGGGAGCAGGCTGGCGGCGCCCTCGCTGAGGACGGTCGGGTGCAGCGGGACCCGCAGGTCCGGGAAGTACAGCGTGGTGACCCGCCGGTGTGCCTCGCGGTCGAGGGCGCTGCCCGGGGCGACGAAGGCGGCGACGTCGGCGATGGCGTACCGCACCCGGTAGCCGCCGCCGGGGGTGCGCGTCAGGTACATGGCCTGGTCGAGGTCGCGTGAGGTGGGCGGGTCGAGCGTGAAGAAGGGGATGTCGGTCGCGTCCCGGATCGGCAGCCGGGGGTCCCTGGCGACCCGGCGCGCCTCGTCGGCGACCTCGGGCGGGAAGTCCCCGGGCACCCCGAGCGTGGTCCGCAGGGTGCGCAGGGCGGCCCGCAGCGGAGCCTCGGCTGCGCCGGTGACGTGCAGATGGCGGCGGGGCATGGATCGAGCGTAGGTCGGGGCGGGGGGTACGGCACCCTGTGCGGTCGCCGGTACGGCCTACCGTGCCGCGTACGCTGGCGCCGGGGCAGGCGCGTCCCGCCTCGGACCCCACCTGGACCGATCCCGGTACGGATTCCCGTACGGACGCCCGTACCGCCCCCGTACTGACCCTCGTACCGCCCCGAGACCTTACGGAGAACCGATCGTGCTCGTGCTGCTTCCGCCCTCCGAAGGCAAGGCGTCCTCCGGTCGCGGTGCCCCGCTGAAGCCGGAATCGCTGTCGCTGCCCGGACTCACCGGCGCCCGGCAGGCCGTCATCGACGAACTCGTCGAGCTGTGCGTCGCCGACGAGGAGAAGGCGCGCGAGGTACTGGGCCTGAGCGAGGGGCTGCGCGGTGAGATCGCGCTCAACGCGGAACTGCGCACGGCGGGCACCCGCCCGGCCGGCGAGATCTACACCGGCGTCCTCTACGACGCCCTTGAGCTGTCCTCGCTGGAGCCGGCGGCGAAGCGGCGGGCGACGCGGTCGCTTCTCGTGTTCTCGGGGCTGTGGGGCGCGGTCCGCGTGAACGACCGGATCCCGCCCTACCGCTGCTCGATGGGCGTGAAGCTGCCGGGGCTCGGGGCGCTCGGCGCGTACTGGCGGCCCGTGCTCGCCGAAGCACTGCCCGACGCGGTGGGCCGGGGGCTCGTCCTGGACCTGCGGTCGTCGGCGTACGCGGCGGCGTGGCGCCCCACGGGCGAGGTCGCGTCCCGGACGGCGACCGTGCGGGTGCTGCACGCGCAGAGGGTGAACGGCGTCGAGAAGCGGTCCGTCGTCAGCCACTTCAACAAGGCGACGAAGGGCCGGATCGTCCGCAGCCTGCTCACGGCGGCCGCGGAGCCCAGGAATCCGGCGGCCCTGGTGGAGGCGTTGCGGGATCTCGGGTACGTGGTGGAGGCGGCGGCGCCGGAACGGGCCGGGCGGCCGTGGGAGCTGGATGTGGTGGTGACGGAGATCCACTGAGGCAGACACTGACACTGATTGCATCCTGCGCAACGCCCTTTGCGCAGGATGCCTCCCGCGCGGCAGGATGACGCCATGACTCCCCCGCCGGCCACTCCCGCGCCCCTGCCTTCATCTCCGCCCCCCTCGGTCCTCGCTCTCGCGCCGGTGCTCCCGGTCGTCGTCGTGGAGGACGTCGGCGACGCCGTGCCGCTGGCGCGGGCGCTGGTCGCGGGTGGGCTGCCGGCGATCGAGGTGACGCTGCGGACGCCCGCCGCGCTCGACGCGATCCGCGCCATCGCGGACGAGGTGCCGGACGCCGTGGTCGGCGCGGGTACCGTCATCACGCCCGAGCAGGTCACCGCCTCGGTCGCGGCCGGTGCCCGGTTCCTGGTGAGCCCCGGGTGGACCGAGCGGCTGCTCGACGCGATGAAGGCGTCCGGGGTGCCGTTCCTGCCGGGGGTCTCGACGGCGTCGGAGGTCGTGGCGCTCCTGGAACGCGGCGTGCCCGAGATGAAGTTCTTCCCGGCCGAGGCAGCGGGCGGCATCGCGTATCTGAAGTCCCTCGCGGGGCCGCTGCCCGGTGCCCGGTTCTGTCCGACCGGCGGGATCACGCCCGCGTCGGCGCCCGCGTATCTGGCGCTCGGGAACGTGGGGTGCGTGGGCGGTTCGTGGATGCTGCCCGCCGATGCCGTCGCGGCCGGGGACTGGGACCGGGTGGAGTCCCTGGCACGCGAGGCGGCGGCGCTGCGCTGACGCGCCCCGGTTCAGCGGGGGTTCAGCGCAGGTGAGCGGTGTCGTTGAGGAGCCGGACGCTCGGGTTGCCGTCGGCGTAGTACGCGACGACCGACACGGACGCCGAGGAGAGTTCCATCCGGAACACGGACTCCGGCGGGGCGCCCAGGGCGAGCCGTACCAGCGTCTTGATCGGCGTCACATGCGTGACCACGAGGACGGTGCGGCCCGCGTACGCGGCGAGGAGTTTGTCGCGGGCCGCGGTGACCCGGTGGGTGACCTCGTCGAAGCTCTCGCCGCCGCCCGTGGGACGGACGTCGGTGGAGGAGAGCCAGGCGGTGAGGTCGTCCGGGTGGCGCTCCTGGACCTCGGCGAAGGTGAGGCCCTCCCAGGCGCCGAAGTCCGTTTCGCGCAGGCCGTCTTCGATGGTCACGTCGAGGCCGAGGCGGTCCGCGACGGTCCGCGCGGTCTCCATGCAGCGGATGAGCGGGGACGACACCACGGCCTGGATGGTGCCGCGCGCCGCGAGCGCCACGGCGGCCCGTTCGGCCTGGGCACGGCCCGCCCCGGTCAGCGCCGGGTCGCTGCCCCCGCTGCCGGAGAACCGCTTCTCGGGGGTCAGCGGGGTGTCGCCGTGCCGCAGCAGGACGAAGGTCGCCGGGGTGCCGAGGTCGGCCCCGCCCCAGCCGACGGTGGGCGCCTGCGCGACATTGCGCGCCGCGCGCGCGTCGGCGGCGGCCTTGAGCCCCGCGGACCGCGGAGGCTCCGCCGCTCCGCGACGGGCCGAACCGCCCGCCAGAGCCGCCCTCGCCTTCGCCGCACCCGCCGCCGCGTCACCCGGCTCCCGGGTCGCGCGGGAACCCGTACCCGTGTCGAGGTCCGCAGTCGATGTGGACGGGGACCACTTCTCGCCCCGCTTGCCCGCGTCCATCGCCTCGTTGGCCAGCCGGTCCGCGTGCTTGTTCTGCTCGCGGGGCATCCACTCGTACGTGACCTGGCCCGGCGGGTAGATCGACGCGGCCTCGGCGGCGAGGGGCTTCATGTCGGGGTGCTTGATCTTCCAGCGGCCCGACATCTGCTCCACGACCAGCTTGGAGTCCATACGGACATGGACCGGCGCCGCCGGATCGAGGGCGTGGGCCGCGCGCAGACCCGCGACGAGACCCCGGTACTCGGCGACGTTGTTCGTGGCGATCCCGATGTACTCGGCGGCCTCCACCAGGGTCTCCCCCGTGGCCGCGTCGATCACGACGGAACCGTAGCCCGCGGGCCCCGGGTTGCCCCGGGATCCGCCGTCGGCCTCGACCACGAACTCCCGTACAGCGCTCACCTGGACAACCCCTACAGGCCGGAGTCGGACGTACGGACCAGGATGCGGCGGCAGTTCTCGCAGCGCAGCACCGTGTCCGGGGCGGCGGCCCGCACCTCGTTCACCTCGGTGATGTTCAGCTCCAGGCGGCAGCCCTCGCAGCGCCGCTGGTACAGCTTGGCCGCGCCGACGCCGCCCTGCTGCTCGCGGAGCTTGTCGTAGAGCTTGAGGAGGTCGGCGGGGATGGTGCCGGAGATGACCCCGCGCTCCTTGGTGGCGGAGGCCGCCTCGCCGTCGATCTGCTGGAAGGACGCGTCACGACGGGCGGTCGCGTCGTCGATCTTCGACTGGACCGATGAGACCCGGCCGGTCAGTTCGCCGACGCGCTCCTGCGCGGACTCACGGCGCTCCATGACCTCCAGGACGATGTCCTCCAGGTCGCCCTGGCGCTTGGCGAGCGAGGCGATCTCGCGCTGGAGGTTCTCCAGGTCCTTCGGCGAGGTGATGGCGCCGGAGTCCAGCCGCTGCTGGTCGCGGGCGGCGCGCTGGCGCACCTGGTCGACGTCCTGCTCGGCCTTGGTCTGCTCGCGGGCGCAGTCGCCCTCCTCGGTCTGCGCCGCGACGAGCAGGTCACGGAGCTGGGTGAGGTCCTTGGTCAGCGACTCGATCTCGGCGTGCTCGGGCAGCGACTTCCGCTTGTGCGCGAGCTGTTGCAGTCGGGCGTCGAGTGCCTGGACGTCAAGGAGGCGGAGCTGGTCGGCGGGCGCGGCGTTCAGTTGGGGGCTCCCGGGTTCGAGGGGTAGCGGGCGAAGGTGCCGGCGGGGTGGGTGGACGCCGCGTGGGCGGTCCAGGGGTCGGTGACCGTCGCGGAGACATGCGTACGCAGTCCCCATCCGTACCGGTCGGAGATCTCGTCGAGCTGAGCGGCGGCCAGCTCGCACCAGGGCCACTCGGTGGCCCAGTGGGCCGCGTCGAGCAGCGCCGGTGTGCCCTGGCCGTGGGGCTGGCGGGCCTCGGACGCCGGGTGGTGGCGCAGGTCCGCGGTGAGGAAGGCGTCGACGCCCGCGGCGCGTACGTCGTCGAAGAGGCTGTCGCCCGAGCCGCCGCTGACGGCGACCGTGCGGACCGGTGCGTCGGGGTCGCCCGCCACGCGGATGCCCTGCGCGGTGGCGGGCAGCCGCTCGGCGGCGCGCGCGGCGAGTCCGCCGACGGTCAGCGGGCCGTCCACCTCGCAGACCCGGCCGAGGCCCCGGCGGCCCTCGGGGTCGGTCGGGTCGGGCACCAGGGGCCGGACGACGCGCAGGTCCAGGGCGCCGGCGAGGGCGTCCGAGACGCCGGGGTCGGCGCGATCCGCGTTGGTGTGGGCGACGTGCAGGGCGATCTCGTTCCTGATCAAGGTGTGTACGACCCGGCCCTTGAAGTGCGAGGCCGCGACCGTCGTCGTACCGCGCAGATAGAGCGGGTGGTGCGTGACGAGGAGGTCGGCGCCCAGTTTCACGGCCTCGTCGGCGATGTCCTGGACGGGGTCGACCGCGAACAGGACCCGTCCGACCTCGCTGTCCGGGTCACCGCAGACCGTCCCGACCGCGTCCCAGCCTTCGGCCCGCTCGGGGGGCCACAGTGCGTCGAGCGCGGCGATGACTTCGGAAAGGCGGGGCACAAACCACAGGCTACCGCCCCCTTGCGGCTAAGCCGCCGCCGCTCTCGCGGAACTGGCTGGGCACCGTCGGGGTCCTCAATTGATGGTGGCGGCAGTGGTCGCGACAAGACCCGGAGCCGAACACCGTTACGAGGCCAGGAAGCCCTTCAAATCGTCCAGGACCTTGTCCGCCGCCGTGACGCCGAGGCCGAGGTACCAGGTCTCGTCCGGGACATCCTTGGCCTGGCCGTTCTTCACGGCGCCGAGCTTCTTCCAGAGGGGGTTGTCCTCGGCCTTGGCGCGGTCCGTCTTCTTGGCGTCGCCGTAGACGCCGGTGAAGACCCAGTCGGCGTCGGCGTCGTCGATCTTCTCCGGGGAGATCTCCGTCGCGAGATCGTTGACCTGCTGGTTCTTGGGGCGGGGCACGCCGACGTCGTTCAGGATGGTGCCGATGAACGACGCCTTCGCGTAGAGGCGGATCATGCCCGGCATGTAACGGAGCATGGTCACGGTCGGCTTCCTGTCGCCGAGTTCGGCGCCGAGCGCCTTCGCCTTCCTCTCGTACGCGGCGAGCTTCGCGTCGGCCTCGGCGGACCGGTCGAGCGCGGCGGCGTTGAGGCGGTAGTTCTCCTTCCAGGTGAAGCCGGGGCGGATGGAGAACACGGTGGGCGCGATCTTCGACAGCTGCGGGTAGAGCTTGGCGGCGCGCAGTTCGCTGCCGAGGATGAGGTCGGGCCGGAGGTTCGCGATGGCCTCCAGGTTGAGGGAGTTGATCGTGCCGACGTTCTTCGGCGATCCGGCGTTCTTCCCCAGGTACGACGGGAGGGCCGTGTCGCCCTCGGTCGGGGCGTAACCGACTGGCCGCACGCCGAGCGAGACGACGTTGTCGAGTTCGCCGACGTCGAGGACGACGACCCGCTGCGGTCTGGCCTTGATCTCGGTGCTGCCCATGGCGTGCTCGACGGTGCGCGGGAACTCGCCCGGCTTCGCGTCGGTGCCCATCTTCGCGGTGTCCTCGGCGGCCTTCGCGAAGTCCTCGCCGCCCTGCGCGACGGACTTGCCGCCGGCGCCCTTGTCCTTGGAGCCGGCACCGGAGGAGGACGTGTCGTCCCCGGAACCGCAGGCGGCGAGGGACAGCGCGGCGGCCACGGCGAGAGCGACGGCGGCCGTACCGCGGCGTCGTATGGACATCGAGAACTCCTGAAACGTGTGAGTTAGGTCTGCCTAACCTTAGAAGACGGGGTTCCGCGCAGCACAACCGCCCCCGTACCCACCGGCGAATCAGGACATCGCCACCCTTATGTGTGAAGAGGTGGCCATGGATGCCACGCCAGCGCGTGCGAAAACTAGCTTCGTCGCCGGAGGTGACCGATCGATGACGGCCTGTGCCATCGAAACCGCGGCGGGACACGAGGACGACCACGCCGAGCACGAGCACGAGCACACCGAGCACGGCGGCGACGCCGGACCGGAGGCACCGACGGCGGGGTGCGTCATCGCCGCGGCCGGGGCCTACGCGGCGCGCCTGACCCGTCCCCGTGACGCGGCTTCCGGTGACGCCTGGTTCCCGGAGCGCTGGACCCTGGACGGCCCCGAGCCGTACGCGGTGCCGCTGCCCGGCAACCAGCCCGAGGAGGCCGGCAGCGATGTGCACCCGATGGGGGACGGCCGGGTACTGATCCGGCGGCCGGTCGACGGGCGGCACGCGTTCTCGCTGCTGTATCCGACGGGTCCCGGTACGGGCGAGGTGCCGCTCGGGGCCCTGGAGTGCGGGGAGTTGAGGCTGCTGCCGCCCGCGCCGGGCGGCGACCGCGCGTACGCCCTCGCCCCCGGCGCCACGACCACGGCACTGTGGCTGGTGGCGGGCGGTGCCTTCGGGCCCGAGCTGATCGCCGAACTGCCCGGCCGCTGTTCCGGGGGCGCGTGGCTGGACCGGGCCGGGCGGATGATCGCGCTCGACCGGGAACTCGACGGGCGTACGAAGGCCGTGGCGGTCGACATCGAGCGGGGCGGTGAGGTGTCGCCGCTGCTCCAGATCGCCGAGGACAGTACGGACCGGCTGCTGCTCGCGGACGCCGACAGCGGGCTGCTGCTGATCCGCTCCGACGCGCCGTCCCCCGGGCACGAACGGCTCGGCTGGGGTGTCCTGGGCTCCACGCTGCCGGTGCGGTTCCCGGAGTGTCTGCGGCTGCCGGACCACGCGGTCACGCCGTTCGCGGTCCAGCCGGGCCAGGTGCTGACCCCGGAGAACTGCGCGGTGGCGCTGCGCGTCGACGGCCCGACCGGTACCGGCATCGGACTGTGGCGCCCCACCGACCGACAGGTGCACCTACTCGCGGCGCCGGAGGGATGGTTGACGGGGGCCGGGGTGTGGACGCGGGACGGGGTGCTGCGGCTGCCGTACGCGACGGACGCGGTGCCGTGCGGGGTGGCCGGCGTCGCCGCGCCGGCCGGAACTCCGGTGACAGTCCCGGCGGGCGACAGGAAGCCGCCCGCCCTCCGGTTCACGCCACGCCCGGTGCCGTTGCAACAGGCCCCCCTCAGAGGGCGGGTGGCCGCCGGTTAGAATCTTCCGGCTGTTACGCGAAAGATCTTCATGACGGGGTGAGCTTTTCGATGACCGAAGCACGTACGGATGTGACCACCGACCCTACCGACCAGGCAGAACCCGCCCCACACGGCAAGCACCGGGGCCAGGTGTCCCCACAGGACGACGAGGCAACTCCCCACGGCCGCCACCGCAGGCCGCATGAGGAGGGCACTACCTCCGCTTGAGCCCGAGCACTTCGGTGGCCGCGAACGTCTGACCAGGCGAGCGCTCCGCGTAATACGGAGTCAGCACCGCGTCCAACTCCTTGAACGTGAACACATCGTTCCCCGTGTCGAACTGGGCGGACACGCACGGTCGTTCCACCACCGCGACCATCCCCCCGTGCACCACGAGCAGCTGACCGTTGACCCGGTCGGCGGCCGGTGACGCCAAGTACCCCACGAGCGGAGCGACATGCTCGGGCGACAGCGAGTCAAGGGCACCGGCATCCGGTACCCCGAACCCGGCGAACACATCCTCGGTCATGCGGGTACGCGCACGTGGGCAAATGGCGTTGGCGGTGACCCCGTACTTCGCCAGGGCCAGCGCGGTCGATGTCGTCAGACCGACGATGCCGCCCTTGGCCGCCGCGTAGTTGGGCTGTCCCGCCGAGCCCGCGAGGAACGCCTCGGACGAGGTGTTGACGATCCGCCCGTACACCGGACCGCCCGCCGCCTTGGACCGCTCGCGCCAGTGCACGGACGCGAAGTGGGTGGTGTTGAAATGGCCCTTGAGATGGACCCGGATCACCGAGTCCCACTCGTCCTCGGTCATCGAGAAGACCATCCGGTCCCGCAGGATGCCCGCGTTGTTGACGAGGATGTCCAACTTCCCGAAGGTGTCGGCCGCCAGGGCGACCAGGGCACGGGCCTGCGCGAAGTCGGCGACGTCCCCGGTGTGGGCGACGGCTGTGCCGCCCGCCGCGACGATCTCGGCGACGACGTCATCGGCGGGACCCGACGACGCCGTACCGGAACCGTCACGGCCTGGCTGCCCGTAGTCGTTGACGACGACGGACGCGCCGAGCCGGGCGAGTTCCAGCGCCTCGGCCCGGCCCAGACCGCGGCCCGCGCCCGTGACGATCGCGGACAGGCCCTCCAGTGGCAGTGACATCAAGGTCCTCTCGGTGACTCAGGGGCTCAGGGCCTCAGGGGGTCAGATCTCGATGCAGGTACGCAGGGCCGTGCCCGTCCGCATCTGCTCCAACGCGTCGTTGATCTCGGCGAGCGGCACCCGGTGGGTGATCAGGTTCTCCAGGTCGATACGGCCCGCCCGCCACAGCGCGATGGCACGCTCGTAGGACCGCAGCACATCGCCGCCGCCGTACATCGACGGCAGGATCCGCTTCTCGTCGAAGAACAGCTCGAACATGTTGAGTTGGAGGAAGTCGTCCATGGCGCCCGCGCCGACGACACAGAGGGTGCCGCCGCGCCGGGTGGACTCGTAGGCGGTACGGGCCGTCGCGGACTTGCCGACGACCTCGAAGACGTAGTCGAAGCCCTCGCCCGCGGTGAGGCGCTGCTTGGCGTCGGCGAGCCCGTCCGGTGCCACGGCCTCGGTCGCGCCGAAGCGGAGCGCCGCCTCGCGCCGGGACGCGACCGGGTCGACGGCGACGATCTCCGCCGCGCCCTTGAGCCGGGCGCCCTGGATCGCGGAGATCCCGACACCGCCGCAGCCGATGACGGCGACCGACGAACCGGCCGCCACGTCCGCGGTGTTGACGGCGGCGCCCAGGCCCGTGGTCACCCCGCAGCCGATGAGCGCGGCGATGTCGAAGGGCACGTCGTCGGGGATCGGCACAGCGCAGCCCGCGTCCACGACGACCTCCTCGGCGAAGGTGCCGGTGCCCGCGAAGCCGAAGACATCGCCGGAGGGGCGCCTGAAGTTGGGGGTGCCCGCGTTCATGAAGCCCGCGAGGCACAGGTGGGTCTGGCCGCGTTTGCAGGACGGGCACTGGCCGCAGGACGGCAGCCAGCACAGCAGGACCCTGTCTCCGGGCGCGACCGTCGTGACCCCGTCGCCCACGTCCAGGATCTCACCGGCGCCCTCGTGTCCGGGGACGAACGGCGCGGGCTGCGGCAGCACCCCGTTCATCGCCGAGACGTCGGAGTGGCACAGCCCGGTGGCCCGGACGCGGATCCTCACCTTGCCGGGGCCGAAGCCCACCGCCTCGACGTCGTCGAGGACTTCGAGCTTGTCCTGGCCTGTCTCGTGGAGTACGGCTGCGCGCATGCTGCGGGTCCTCTCGTGTCCAGGTGTGCTCGTGTTCGGGTGCGCTCGTGCTCAGATGTGCTCGTGGTTCAGGTGTGGCTGACGACGGTGTCGGCGAGGACCGGGGCGTCGTCGCGTTCCACGACGGTGACCGTCACCTGGATCCGACCCGCGTCCGGACCCTCGCGCCACATCCGTACGCGCAGCGTCTCGCCGGGGAAGACGACGCCGGTGAAGCGCGTGGCGAAGGAGCGGACGCGGGTGACATCGCCGTCGAGCAGGGTGTCGACGACGGCCTTGAGGGTCATTCCGTACGAGCACAGGCCGTGCAGGATCGGCCGGTCGAAGCCCGCGAGCTTCGCGAACTCGGGGTCGGCGTGCAACGGGTTCCAGTCGCCGGAGAGCCGGTACAGCAGGGCCTGGTCCGCGCGGACCGGGCGTTCCACGGTGCGGTCGGGCTCCCGCGCCGGCAGCTCCAGGCGGGTCGAGGGGCCCCGGTCGCCGCCCCAGCCGCCCTCGCCGCGTACGAAGATCTGGCTGTCGCTGGTCCACAGCGGTCCGTCGGCGTCGGTGGCCTCGGAGCGCAGGACGAGGATCGCGGCCTTCCCCTTGTCGTACACGGCGGCGACCCGCGAGGTGGAGACCGCGCGGCCGGTGACCGGGATGGGCCGGTGCACCTGGACGGTCTGGCCGCCGTGCAGGACGGCGGCCAGGTCGATGTCGACGCCGGGCGCCGAGAGACCGCCGACCACGCCCATGCCCGCGCCCGCGACGGTGGCGAAGCTCGGCAGCACATGCAGCCGGGACTCCAGGGTGTAGCGGAGTTCGTCGGGGTCGGTGGCGGGGACGCCCGCGCCGAGGCCGAGGTGGTAGAGCTGGACGTCCTTGTGGTCCCAGGCGATCTCGGCCGACCGGGGCTCGGCCGAGAGGGCCTGGGCGGCATCAATAGGCATGGGTCTCCTGCCTTCTGGCGGACAAGACCTCGGTGCGGCCGTCCGCACCGTCGGCCGCACCGAGGTCGTCATCGGGGCCGGACCAACCGTCCGTTCTAGAACGCGTTCCAGTCCGGCGAACCCCATGTATAGCCGAGGCCACCCGAGTTGTGAAGACTGCTGACGTCATGTCAGATTCGGTTCTCAGCATGGGCGTTCGGCACCGGAACGGCGCCTGTGACCCGGCACCCGCGACCCCGCACCCACGGCGGCCCGCGCTCCGGCACCCGTGACATTTGTCCTGCCCGACTCCGTACAGGTGCATCTGCCGGGCGGTGCCCCCGGGTCCGTAGCGTTCCTGGCATGACGAAGACATCAGGAACGACGGCCTCCGCACCGGCCGTTTCGTTCACGGGGGCCCTGAAGAGTTTCGGCGCGGTGCGTGCCGTCGACGGGATCGGGCTGGACATCGCCCGCGGTGAGACGGTCGCCCTGCTCGGGCGCAACGGCGCGGGCAAGTCGACCACCATCGCCCTGCTCCTCGGCCTCGACGAGCCGGACGCGGGCACGGTACGGCTGTTCGGCACGGCGCCCGAAGCGGCGGTGCGGGCGGGCCGGGTCGGCGCGATGCTCCAGGAGGGCCGCGCGGTGCCCCGGGTCACGGTCCGCGAGCTGGTGACGTTCGTGGCCCGGCGCTACCCGGACCCGATGCCCGTGGCCGACGCGCTGCGCCTCGCGGGTGTCACCGACCTCGCCGACCGGCGCGTGGACCGGCTGTCCGGCGGCCAGACCCAGCGCGTACGGTTCGCGGTCGCGCTGGCCGGTGATCCCGAGCTGGTGGTCCTGGACGAGCCGACGGCCGCCCTGGACGTCGAGGCGCGGCACGCGTTCTGGGCGTCCATGCGGGCCTACGCGCGGCGCGGGCACACCGTCCTGTTCTCCACGCACTACCTGGAGGAGGCCGACGCGCACGCGGACCGGATCGTCGTCATCGACCACGGCGAAATCGTCGCGGACGGCTCCGGCGAGAGCGTCAAGCGTTCCGCCGGGGGCCATCTCGTCGCCTTCGACCTGGCGGGACGCGGCACTGAGGGGCTGGGCCTGCTGCCCGGCGTGGTCTCCGTGGAGATACGGGGCGACCGGGCCCGACTGCGTACCGACGACTCCGACGCGACCGTGATCGCCCTCGCCGAGATGGGCGCGATCCGGCAACTTGAGGTGGCGCCCGCGTCACTGGAGGACGCGTTCCTCGCCCTGACCTCGGACCCGGCTGATCCGGCGAACCCGGCTGCCCCCGCGTCCGACACCGCGCCTGCCGCCACTCCTCCCCTGAAGGAGTCCGTCCGATGATCGACTATCTGCGTCTCGAAGTGCGCCGGACGCTGCGCGACACCGGCTTCGTGGTCTTCGGTATCGGGATGCCGGTCCTGATGTATCTGCTGTTCACGAACGTCGGCGGCGGTGCGGACGGCGACTGGAAGACCCTGTCCATGGTCGGCATGGCCGCGTACGGCGCCGTCGGTGCCGCGCTGAACACCGGGACCGGCGTCGCCGAGGACAAGACCGTCGGCTGGCTGCGGCAACTGCGGGTCACCCCGATGTCGCCGCGCGCGGTGGTCGTCGGCCGGGCGCTGGCCGGCTCGGTCACGGTCGCGCCCGCCGTCGCCGCGGTCCTCCTCGCGGGCGCCCTGGTCAACGGCGTCCGGCTCGCCCCGGTCCAGTGGGTGGCGCTCGCGTTGCTGCTGTGGCTCGGCGCGCTGCCCTTCACGCTGCTCGGCCTGGGCAACGGCTACCGGCTGACCGCGCAGACCACGGGCGTGGTGAACCTGGTGTGCAACCTCGGCCTGTCCGTCGTCGGCGGACTGTGGTTCCCGATCGCCCTGTTCCCGGGCTGGCTGCGCGCCCTGTCGGACTGGACGCCGACGTACCGCTTCGCCGAGCTGGGCCGGACGGTGGCGGACGGGCGGCTGCCGGGCCTGGCCACGGTGTCCGTCCTGGTCATCTGGCTGCTGGCCTTCGGCTCCTACGCTGTGGTCTCGTACCGCAGGGCCGCACGGACGGTGTGACCGAAGATGACCGACACAGCGGGTAGGGCAGGC
Source organism: Streptomyces sp. NPDC058001 (assembly GCF_042886315.1). NCBI lineage: Bacteria > Bacillati > Actinomycetota > Actinomycetes > Kitasatosporales > Streptomycetaceae > Streptomyces > Streptomyces sp. NPDC058001. Next base: position 63,751 of record NZ_JBHVQT010000016.1, on the reverse strand, counting down.
ACGGAGAGTACGACAGGCACGGAGAGTACGACAGGCGACACCGCGGATGCGGCCCCTACGACTGGCGGCACGGGAGTGACGATGAGTTCGACCACCGGGAACAGGGGCCGCATCGGCGCATGGGTCCAGCGGCACAAGCGCTCGCGGGCCGCCGAGGCGATGGGCCCGCCGAACGGCTTCGCGCTGCTGCCCTGGCTCCTCATGGGGATGGGGTCCTTCTCGAACCTGCTCCAGGGCAAGACCCCGAACCCGCTGATCGCCGGGATCGGTCTGCTGGTCTTCAATTCGCTCTACGTGAGCCTGGTGTTCCGCGCCTTCGTCAAGCAGGCGCGCGAGTCCACGGCGACCCGCTGGCTGCTGCTCGCCCTCGGCGCGGTGACCTGCGCGCTCGCCATCGGGTACGGCGGGAGCTGGCTGCTGTTCTTCCCGCTGCTCGGCCTCGCGACCGGCGCGGTCGTCCGCAACCGCGCGATCGGTCCCGTCGGACTCGGCCTGAGCACGCTCGCGGGCGTCGTCGCCGGGCTGCGGGACGGCTGGGGCGCGATCAACGTCGCGTACGGGACCTTCCTGTCCTGCATGGTCACGGCGGCGATCCTCACCCTGTCCGAGACAGTGCGGGAACTCCGTGAGACCCGGGAGGAACTGGCGCGGTCGGCGGTCGAGAAGGAGCGGCTGAGGTTCTCGCGCGATCTGCACGATCTGCTCGGGCACACCCTCTCCGTGATCGTGGTGAAGTCGGAGGCCGCCCGGCGCGTGGCACCTCACGACATGGCGGCGGCGCTGGCACAGGTCACCGATATCGAGTCCGTCGGCCGGCAGGCCCTCACCGAGATCCGCGAGGCCGTCACCGGCTATCGCGGGGGCAGCCTGGACACCGAACTGGACGGCGCGCGGGGTGTGTTGACCGCCGCCGGGGTGGAACTCGTCGTCCGCCGCTCGGGCCCACCACTCGCCTCGACGACCGAGGCCCTGCTCGGCTGGGTGGTCCGCGAGGCCGTCACCAATGTGGTCCGGCACAGCGGTGCGACCCGCTGCGAGGTCACCATCGACAGCGGTCAGGAACGGGTCCGGTTGACGGTCGCCGACGACGGCGTCGGTAGTAGTGGCGGCACGGGGGCCGTTGACGGCACCGGTCTGAAGGGCCTCACGGAACGCCTCGCCGCGGCGGGCGGCTCCCTCACCGCCGGTCCGGCGGCACCCGGCGGCTTCCTGGTGACGGCGGAACTCCCGTCGGAGCGGCCCGAACTGACCACGGAATGTGTCGAGTTGACCACGAAATGACCCCCGATCGGCCGCCGGGCCCCTACAGTCCCTTGCATGGTGGAGCTATTCCAGGTGCTCGGCGGCATCGCCGGCCTCAGCGGTGTCGCGCTCGGCGTCCTCTTTCTCCTCTACCGGGACTTCGTCCGCACCATCATCCGCGAGAAGATGTTCCGCGCCCTGACCCCGGCGCAGGCGACCGCGCTGTTCGGGGCGGTCATCGTCCTCGCGTTCACCATCGCGATCCTCGGGCTGTTCGTGACGCTCGCGGACGGCGAGGGCGCCCAGCGGTTCATGGTGATGGCGGGCATCCTGCTGGCGTTCCTGCTCGCGGTGCTGCTGGTCGCGGTACGGGTCGTCACGGGTGGACGCCGGTCGCCCACCGATGACGGGACGACCGTGGAACGCGCCCTGACGCAGGTCGCCCGGCATGTCGCCCGCGCCGAACCCGACCGGGCCGAGCGGATCCTGGAGGGTGCGGGAGTCGACCGCGAGGCCGAGGAGTTCTGGTACTGGAAGGCCCGGATCGCCCTCGCCCGAGGCCATGTCCCCGTCGCACTCGGCTACACCGACGAGGCCCTTCAGCTCGACGCCCGCAACCCTCATGCCGTCGCCCTGAAGATCAAGCTCCTGCTGCTCGGTGACGAGGTGGGTGACCGGGAGAGGGCCGCTGCGCTGGCTTCGGCGAGTGAAGGTTTCGGCGCCGAACTCGACGTGTGGCTCCGCCGGTTGCGGGCGGAGGGCATGTTTGAGCCGGGGGTTCGGACCAATACGGAATTGGATGACCGGTGTCCTTTGCCTGCCCGGCATGGTCTTGAGACGGCGTGAGGGATCCGGCTTGAGGGTCGGTGCGAAAGCGCGGGCCGGTCCGTGGCTGGTCGCGCCCACGCGGCGGAGCCGCAAAATGTCACAGCCCCGCGCCCCTTCGGGGCGCTCCCGTACCGCAACCGCCAGACCTCCTTGGTCCGTCCTCCCTTTGCCAGGTTCTCCCTTTCCGGTTCCCGGAGTGTGTGTTCATGTCTCTCGGTTCGTCTCCTTCCCCGGCCGCTGTTTTGTACGTGGGGCCGCCTGCCGTCGACTTCGGGTGGGACGACTTGGTCCCCGAGTGCCGCGCGGCGGCGTTCCGGCTCGGGCTGAAGCCGCTTCGTCCCGCCGCGCACGACCGTGAGACGGCGGACGTGTTGCTGGCGTCGGTGCCGGACGCCACCGTCTTCGTACATACCGGGCACGACCCCGACCTCTGGTGGGACGTCGCGGAACGGCAGCCCCGGACCGGCGCGGTGCTGTGGCATCTGCTCGGTCTCGGGAGCGTGTTGTGGGTCTGCCGGGAGGGTGCGGGTACGGCTGCGGATGATCGTCCCGTCGTCCGGGGCGGACCGGTCTACTCCCTCACGTCCCTGCCCGGCGCCCCCACCCTGGCCGCCGACGAGGAGGCGGGCCGGGCCGCGTACTGCCGGGCCTACGCAGAACGGTTCGGCCTGTCCTACATGGGCGAGGTCGGCACCCGTGACGGTTCCACGTATCTGACGGCGACGGCCTTTCTGCGCGAGCGCCGGGACCCGGTCGGCTCGGCGTTCCTGATCCATCCGGACGCGCTCACCGTCGACTTGGGCCTCGCCCCTGACGCGCCCGACACGCTCCTGCTCGACTGGCTGCGCGCGGGGCGGGTGGTCCGACCGGTCGGGGCCGGGGAGGAGATGCGGATTCAGGACATCTCCGCCCACCACAGTGGCGTGCGCCTCTCTGCCCAAGCGCGGGGGGAAGGACGCATTTACCAGGCCGGGCGCGACCAGGAGTTCTCGTTGCCCGCCGGGGGGTCCACGTACTCCGAGAACGTCTCCGACTGGCTGGGCCTGGACGGCGACCACGCGGGCTCGGAGCTGATGAGCAGGCGCCTCTCCGTAGCGGCTCCCGGGCGGCGCGGCGCCGGTGCCGGCACCCCCCGCCACCCCTCCCGCGACCCCGCCGTCCCGCTCCCCCACGACGGCCTCTACATCCGTCGCAACAACGCCTTCGGTACCCGGGCCGCGCTCGGTGTGTCCGAACTCGTGGACCACGGGGTGCTGATCGACCAGGAGCAGATCCGGTTCGACGACTTCGTGGCGGCGCGTACCGATCAGGTGCCGGGTCCGGGGGCGGGTGAGGCGATCGCGGTGAGTCATGGCGTGGCCGCCGTGCCGGGTGAGTCCAAGGCGAAGGAGGCGACGACGCACTTCGTGGAGATCGCGTTGCGGGCCGCGCCCGAGCCGCCGCCGGACACCCCGGCGAAGGAGCCGCTGCCGGTGAACTTCGTGTTCGTCGTGGACACGAGTTCGTCCATGCGCGGCGAGAAGCTCGACACGGTGAAGTCGGCGCTCCAGGCGATCCACACCCGGCTGCGGCCCGACGACTGCCTGGGCATCGTCACCTTCGACTCGCAGGTCCGTACCGCGCTCAAGGCGACCCGTAAGGCCGACCTGGACGACGCGGAGTTCGCGCGGGTCGTCGGGGGGCTGCGGGCGAGCGGGGCGACGGACATCAACCTCGGGGTGCAGTACGGCATCGACGAGATCAGCCGGTACGCGCGCAGCGGCCGGACCGTGGACTGTCTCTATCTGTTCTCGGACGGCGATCCGACCTCCGGTGAGCGGGACTGGATCCGGATCCGGACGAACATCGCGGCACGCACCCGGGGCGGACTGACGCTGTCGTGCTTCGGGTTCGGCTCGGACGCGCGGATGCCGGAGCTGGCGGCGCTCGCCGGGATCGCGGGCGGTCAGGCGACGTTCGTGACCCGGCCCGAGCAGGTCGGCGCGCACCTCCTGGAGGATCTGGGGCGCCGGGACCATCTCGCGGCGATCGACATCCAGGTGAAGATCGACGTGGCGGCGGACGTCGAGGTCTGGCATCTGTACGGGCACGACCTGATCACCGACCCGAAGGAGCGGGCGTCGGTGCGCAGGGCCGCCGCCGCGGCGGGGCGGCAGGCGCGTGAGGAGTACGGGACGGCGCCGCTGCCGGATCTGATCGACGAGGAGCGGGGCATCAGGATCTTCGCCCCGGACCTCGCGTTCGGTGAGACGTACTGGGTGGTCCTGGAGATCAAGGTGCCGGAGGGCGGCGACGGGCCGGCGCCGGGGACGGCGGTCGTGCAGTACGTGGACACGGTGGCGCGGGAGGCGCGCCGCCATGAGATCGACCTGGCGGCGGCGGGCGAGTTGTCCCCCGAGACGGTGACGGTCCACGCGGTGGGCCTGCGGACCAGCGAGATCACCTTCTACGCGCTGGACGACCTGTACGAGAACGACCGCGAATCGGCCACCGACCGGCTGAACCAGCACATCCAGGTCCTCCAGGACGTCCACGGCCGGTTCCCGGCCCCGGAGTTCCGGGACGACCAGGTGACCCTGCGCAAAATCATCTCGCTCGCCGGCGCGCTCGGCCAGGTCGTGGCCTTCTCGGACGCCTCGGGCGCGGGCCCGATGGGGTCGGCGGTGCGTGCGTTGAGCAATTTCGGACGCGTACGGGGAGGGCTCGATCAGCACTTCTGACGGGCGCGGCGCCGGCCTCACCGTAGCCTGACTCCGTGAACGAGATGCCCCGTGATCACCGTCCCGCCCGGTCCATCCGTGTGCTGCTCGCCGAGGACCAGGGCATGATGCGGGGCGCGCTCGCGCTGCTGCTCGGGATGGAGCCCGACATCGAGGTCGTCGCGCAGGTCGGGACGGGGGACGCCATCGTGGGTGAGGCCCTGCTGTCCCGGCCGGACGTGGCGCTGCTCGACATCGAACTGCCGGGGTGCAGCGGCCTGGACGCGGCGGCGGAGCTGCGCGAGGAGTGCCCGGACTGCCGGGTGCTGATCCTGACGACGTTCGGGCGGCCGGGGTATCTGCGGCGCGCGATGGACGCGGGCGCGGCCGGATTCCTCGTCAAGGACGGGCCCGTGGAGGAGCTGGCGCAGGCCATTCGGCGGGTGCTCACCGGTGAGACGGTGATCGATCCGGCGCTGGCCGCCGCCGCGCTGAGCGCCGGGCCGAATCCGCTGACGGCCCGTGAGTGCGATGTCCTGAAAGCATCGGTGGACGGGGCGACGGTCGCGGACATCGCCGGCCGGCTCAGCCTGTCCGAGTCGACCGTCCGCAACTATCTGTCGTCGGCGATCGGCAAGACGAGCACCCGCAACCGGATGGAGGCGGTACGGGAGGCACGTCAGCGGGGCTGGCTCTGACGGTTCCGGGGGCGACGGTCCTGGGGGCGGTCCTCCGGGAGATCCTGCGGGAGATGATCCTGCGAGCTGTCCCGGAGGATGGGTGCCGTGGGCTTCCTCGGGAGCCAGAGCGCCATCAGCAGCACGCCGACGAGGAGGATGACGGCGCCCCAGCGGAACGCCAGCGCGTAGCCCGCGGCCAGGGACACCGGGTCGGCGCCGCCGCCGGTGCGGGACGCGGCGACCGTGGACAGGACCGCGAGTCCGAGGGCGCCGCCGAGGGTGCGGGAGGTGTTGACCAGGCCGGAGACGAGGCCCGCGTCGCCCGGGTCCGCGCCCGAGGTGGCGAGTGCGGCGAGGGGGGTCGCGGCGAGTCCGGCGCCGAGCATCATCAGGATGCCGGGCAGCATGATCGCGGTGACATACGCGCCGTGCGCGCCCATCGTGGACTGCCAGCCGAAGCCGATCGCGGCGAGGAGGGTGCCGCCCGCCGCCACGTTCCGCGCACCGAAGCGGGGCATCAGGCGGGGCGCGAGCTTGGAGCCGATGACGACGCTCAACGAGGAGGGTATGAGGGCGAGTCCGGCACCGAGCGGGGTGTAGCCGAGGACGTTCTGGGCGTACAGCGTCATGAAGAACCACATCGAGAACATGCCGCCGCCGCACACGAACATCGCCACGTTCGCCGAGGCGACCGACCGTCGGCGGAACAGGTTCAGCGGCATCAGCGGCGCCCTCGTCCGGGCCTCGACGGCGAGGAAGACCCCGAGCAGCGCGAGCCCCGTACACAGGGGTACGAGGGTCGAAGCCGACGTCCAACCCGCCGCCTCGGTCTGCACGATGCCGTACGCGAGGGTCGCCGCGCCCGCCGTCACCAGGACGGCGCCCGGCAGGTCGAGGCGGCGGGCGCCCCCGGCGCGGCTCTCGGGTATCCAGCGGGCCGCGGCGGCCAGGACAAGGGCGCCGATCGGTACGTTGATGAGCAGGACCCAGCGCCAGGAAAGCCCGTCCGTGAGGACTCCTCCGACCAGGCCGCCCGCCGCACCGCCGCCCGCGCCGACCGCGGTCCAGGTCGCTATCGCCCGTGCGCGGGCCGCGCCTTCGGGCACCGCCGATGTCAGGATCGTCAGCGTGGACGGCGCGAGAACGGCGGCGCCGAGTCCCTGCGCGGCGCGGGCGGCGAGCAACTGCCAGCCCTCCTGGGCGAGTCCGCCCGCGAGCGACGCCAGCGTGAACAGGCCGAGCCCGACGAGGAACATCCGCTTGCGTCCGAACAGGTCGCCCGCGCGCCCGCCGAGCAGCATGAAGCCGGCGAAGGCGATCGAGTACGCGTTGACGACCCACTGAAGGCCGGTGCCGCTCAGGGCCAGGTCGGAGCGCATCGAGGGCAGCGCGACATTCACGACGGAGACATCGAGGACGACGAGGAACTGACCGGCGCAGGCGGTCGCCACGACGAGCCAGGTTTTCGCCGCGCGGCGGCCGGAGCGGGATGCGGTACCGGATTCGGTGCCGGAGTCGGATTCGGCGCCCTTGTGGGAGGGGGTGCGGGGCATGGGCGTAATGCTCTCAGGGCCGACTGACCTATTGCACGAGCATTTCGGGGCAGCTTCAGAGGGGGAGCCGCCAGTTCGGTCCGGCCGGGGAGCCGATCCATACCGTCTGGTCGGAGTAGACCATCCGCAGCCATTCGTCCTGCCCGGCCTCGGCCCGGTGTACGGGTTCCCACGCGCGTCCGGTGAGCCGGAAGGCGGCATCGTCGAGGAACAGTTCGCGGGGGACGACTGCGATGGCGTCGCGCCAGGCGGGGTCGAGCGTGGGGTTGGCGGCGGCGATCTCCTCGGCCAGGGACAAGCGGAGCGCGGCGGGGTCAGTGGGAATGGTGCTCTCCGTGTCAGGTCCTGACCGACCAGTAGTCGGTCAGCATTTCGCCGGGCCAGGTGGGCTCGTGGACCGGGCCGCGTGGGCCCATTGCCCCGAAGTACGGCGACAGGTCGTAGATCTTTGTGCCGATCACGGCGTCCAGGTCGGTCACGCGGAGCCTGAGTCCATCGACCTTGAGCAGTCGGGGGAAGCTCTGTGCCAACTGATTGGGGCGGCGGTGGTTGCGGTGGGCGAAGGTCCCCGTCGCCGGCCACCGGGTGTTTCCACGCGGGCTGCGGGCGTGGTACTCGACATCGTCCGGTGACGCCTGGTCGAAGTGCCACACCACCACCAGGTGGGAGAACTCCTCCAGGCCCTGCACCGAGTCGAGAGGGAACTTCGCCTCGTCGAGCTGGATCACCGACTCGACGCCGCCCCAGTAGTCGTCGGCGACCTCGGTTCGACCGGCGACGACTTCCCCGATCGGTTCGATCTCCAGAGCCATGTCCCCATCCCGGCTGTTCATTCAGTGGTTGACGCGTTTGACCATGACTGCGTACAGCGGAGAGTCGTCGGAGGGCTTGGCCTCGTCCCGCTTCTGATATCCCCAATTCTCGTACAGGGACCGCACCTTGGGGTGCGTGGAGTCGACGAGGAGCGTCACGAAGTCGACGTCGACCGTGCGGACCAGTGCGTCATGAATCCGTTGCGCACGGCCGGTGCCCTGCCACTGGGGTACCACCATCAGCTCGGACAGGGCGAAGATCCGACCGCGTACGTCCCTGGGCCGGTCCGTTCCTTTCCACCAGCCGCCTGGTCTGAACGTCGAGCCGTACGCGTAGCCGACCGGGTCGCCGTCCTCCCACCCCGAGACGCACAGCCAGTCCTCGCGCCCGGACCACAGGTCGACGAAGTACGAGAACCGTTCGCGTGAGTGGAACGGGTCGGGATCGCTCCCGTACACCTCGTCGTGGATGTCCAGGAGCAGGGAGCGGACGTCGCGGGCGTCGGCGTGGGTGTGACACTTCAGGTCCACCGGCTTGCCTCCTCGATCCAGCTCACGACCTCGGGTGCCTTCGTACCCGTGGCCTCGATGACTTGGCGTGTTCTGGCGAGCGTGTTCGTCGTTCGCTTCGAACCGGACGACGGCGACAGCATCCCGTAGGACCGCCTTCCGGTTGCGCAGGCCAGTTCCACCTCTCCCTGCTTCGCCTGGGCCAGTGACAGGTGCGCCGTGTAGAGGGCCCTGTTGCGGACCATGTCGCCGGGGATGGCGGAAAGGGTGCGGTGGAGGCAGAACTCGGCCCGGTCGTGCTCCCCGAGCGCCGTCCAGACATACGACGACAGGGCATCGAACTCGGCCCGGCAGTAGAACGCGATCCACTCCGCCGACTGCTCGCCCTGGGCTCGGCCGAACGCCTTCTCCGCGAGGTTCATGGCCCGCAGCGACTCCGTGGGCTGATGCAGCCTGGCCAAAGCGTTGGCATGCCGCATGTGCCCCAGCGACGCGCACAGCGGGTCACGCCGTGCCACCGTCGAGTGCTTCATTACCTCCGCGCCCGCTGCGGCTTCGGCGTGATGCTCCCGCTGGCTGGAGGTGAGCATCAGGCGATCCCACACCTGATACATGGCCTCACCGTCGCGCGCGAGGCCCGCGAGGGTGAGGGCCTTGTCCAGGTAGGCGCGTGCCCGCTGTGGAGCGCTTGCGTCGATGGCGACTGAGGCCGCCAAACACGTGGCGTCGGACGCGAGCCGGTACATCTGGCGTCGGATGTGGTCGGAGGCGCCGCCACTTGTGAGCGAGGACTTAATACTCACTGCGATCTCAACGGCCTTGTTCTCGATCCTCCATGCTCCGCCGACCCGCGCGTCATCGCGCAGCAATTCCGTGTACTCCCGACGGAACCGATCTGCGTCGGACTGTCCCAGCCGGGAGCGTGGTGTCGAGGTGGCTGCGGCGACGGCTGATCCGGTGGCTGCCAGAAACAAGGTACGGCGGTGCATTGGGTCCTCCGCTTGCGTCTGGCGCGCCCTGCACGGCCGGGGTGTGAATCCGAGCTCGGTGGCCGGACGGCCCAATACCGCTCCAGTCCGATGCGCTGCTTGTGCTGCGGCCAAGCAGTCTTGCCGCGCAGGTAGCGCCGGATGTCCCGATCGGTGAGGCCGCCTTCCTTCCCGGTGAGCTGCTGAGTCTCCGCGTTCACGCGGCGGGCTAACTCGGCTTGACTCATGTCGAGTTCCGCCATCGCGGCGGCTAGCTCACGGTTCTCTCCCATTGCGGCAACGTAGCTGCGCAGTCTGGCAAGGCGACACCCTGAAGGTAAAAATCACCGGGGCACGGCGTTCGGCGTCCACCGCTTTCACCTGTCTGCGCCCCTGCCTTTCGCAGTGCACTTGATTCATGCAGAAGAGCCGAGCCCCAGCCGCCGTCGTCGTCGCGGCACAACTGAGGCACCAAACTGCCTGCGGCTTCGCGGTGGCCTTTGCCCCGGACAAAGCCCGTGTCGGACACATGCGCCGGATCACTACGGCCCACTTGCGGCTGTGGAAGATATCCGGACCACCCGCCGACAACATCGTGCACGCCGTCTCCGAACTCGTCACGAACGCCATTCAGCACGGCCACGGGAACATCCGACTGAAGGTCACCCACACCGCCGGAGAGGTGCGGGTCGAGGTCACCGACGGCAACCCAGCCTCAGCTGAACTCACCGTCGCGGACGACGAAGACGTCTCCGGCCGCGGCCTGTTCCTCGTCGCATTCCTCGCACGGGACTGGGGTGTCAGCGATGGCGGCAGGACTACGTGGTGCGTATTCCGTGCGACGGCGGAGATGGCGTGATGGCCACAGTCGCGTATGAACCCGTCGCGGACCTCAGTAGCCGATATTCAGCCGACGATGTGACCGCCGGCATGCTCCTCCTCGGCCTGCGCCGCTCCCTGGCGCGCGAGGCGGTCAACGACGAACTGTACGACGACCTGGAGAGCGTCCTCGGCGAGCACGCGAACCTCACGCCCAATGAAGTCCCCTCCGTCGCAGAGCGGTTACGGCATTCCACCACCAAGCTCATCGAGATCATTCCGCACCTCGTCTCGCCGTACCCGATCGACGAGGTACGGCGCGTGATCGCCCTGTGTGCCGAACAGCCACAGCCAGAAGCTGCTCGTAGACACCTGGTCCGCCTGGCCACGGCGGTTCTCACACTCCTTGACCTGATGGGAGACGCCGCCTCCTGATCCGCCCTCCCCACTCAAACTCAACAACGACGGACTGCCCTGAGAAGCGGCTCCCCGCGCCCACGGCTCCACACCGACCTACCAGCAACCGGGAAGGCCGACTGACCGATGTCCCACCTCCAGACCGGGCGCCACATCCGCACCCACCACTCCCCGCGCAAGGACTACGAACCCCACACCCTCATGCACGGCGACCCACGAACCGAGAACAGGACGAGTTCCGCCGCCCTCAAAGCACCGCGCCGCAAACACCCCGCACTGATCCACGTACTCGGCACCTGCCTCAGCGTCACCTCCTTACTCACCGCCGTCATCGCCGCCCACACCACCCGGGGCCGGTGACGAAGCCATGGCCGATCCACTCAAGCCCGCCGCCAGCGACCCGTCCTACAGGACCGCCCTCCTCACACGCCTCTTCAAACCAGAGGAACTCGACCTGCCCTGCGCACGGGACGACCACCACCTCACCGCCCAGCAGAAGGCGACCGCACTCGCCATCGACGGCGGACCGGACGCGGACGAAGACATCACCCCCGGGTCCTGGTGTCCGTTGCGTCCTCACCACTCCGGCCCCCACTACGCCCTCCTCCGCTACCTGACCGGCGACAAAGTCGTATGGATCAGATGGCTCGGCCCCGTGAACGAACTGGTCACCCTCACCGACTGCACCCGCTCCACCACCCACGACCACACCTGCCCCCTCTTCACCGGACACCCCGGAACCTGCCCACCCCCAAGAACCGACTGACAACACCCCGCGCCCCACCGACGCTCACCCGCCCCGGCACGAGCGTCCTGGAGATCGGCCCAGGCGGGTCGGTGATCACGGCCGACACCGCCGAACCGATCCGTCTGCGTGAGAACGCACCACCCAACGAATGCAAACCAGAAGGAGAGAGAAGTGTCCATTTCCACGGCGGCGCCCTGGGGCGTGCAGCGATTGGCGCTTTACCCCGACATCACTCCCGTGCCCTACGTCCGGACGGAAATAGACCCCGAGACTCAGACGACCCGCTATCTCGACGAGGACGGCAATCGCGTCGAGATGGACGGCGGGCACGGCAGTGGAACATCAACGGCGAACCAGACCTCGACTTCGTCCGACGGAGGAGGCCCCAACCCCCCACCCCCTGCGGACGAGGACCTGACCGAAGACAGTGACTCGGACTGACATGACCGATGCACCGGTTCTCGTCGTCACCGCCCTCGGTGACGTCACGGCGGATCTGGTGTTGGCCGAGCTGTACGGCCGGGGCGTCCCGGTCGTACGGCTCGACCCCGCCGCCGACCTGCCCACAACGGCGACCATGAGTGCCCGGATCGATCAGGGCTTCTTCACAGGGGATGTCACCACCGCAACCCGGCATATCGACCTGTCGCGCGTCAGCTCCGTCTAATGGCGCCGCCCGACGCCGTTCGGTAACCCACAGGCGGCGGAGACACCCGAGCATCGGTTCGCGATCGAGCAGTCGCGCCGTGGCTACATGGGCGTACTGCACGCGATCCCCAGAGCCTTGTACGTCAACCACCCCGCACGGAACCGTGACGCCGATAACAAGGTGCTCCAGCTCGCCACCGCGGCGCGCTTGGGGTTCACGCTCCCCGACACCCTGATCACGGACGTGCCGGCGGACGCCGTGAAGTTCGCGGCCGAGCACGGAACAGTGATCTACAAGCCCGTGCACCGGGTACACCTCGCGTGCGAGGACGGGCGGAACCGAACTGTCTGGGTGCGTACCGTCCAAGCCGACCAGCTCGACAACTCGATCGCGCTGTGCCCACATCTCTTCCAAGCCTGCGTACCGAAGGTCGCCGACATCCGCCTCGCCGCCGTCGGGGATGAGGCATTCGCGACTCGTATCGACACCGACGGCGATCACCTCGACTGGCGCCAGGACCAAAGCCTGATCACCTGTTCGCCGCTCCCGGTCCCCTGTTCCGTTCGCGAGGCGGTACGCGCCTTCCTTCATGCGTTCGGACTCAGCTTCGGCGCTTTCGACTTCGCCCTCGACTCGTCCGGTCGATGGTGGTTCCTCGAATGCAACCCGAATGGCCAGTGGGCGTTCGTCGACGAGCCCACGGCCCGTGCCATCGCGAGCACACTCGCCGACACACTCCAGAAAGGCGACACCGCATGACCCATGAAACCGCCGCCGACCTGCGGCATCGACTCGTCGAACAACTCGTCGCCGACGACGTGCTGCACGCCCCCGAGGTGCGCCGCGCGGCTGAGATCGTCCCTCGCGAGGTGTTCCTCGGCGGTGCGATCTACAGGCCGAGCAGCCCGCCGGGCGTCACAGTCTGGACGCCTGTCCGTCGCGACGACATGCCCGCCGACGAGTGGCTGCGCCTCACCTATCAGAATCGGACTTGGGTGACTCAGATCGACGGCGTACTCGCCGAGGACGCCGTTGGTCCCGTCACCGGAGGGAGCCCGACCTCGTCATCGACCCTGCCCGGCGTCGTGCTGTGGATGATCGAGCAGGCCGGTGTCGCCCGTGGTGAACGCGTGCTCGTCATCGGCACAGGAACGGGTCTTTCGACCGCCTACGTCTGCGAGGTCGCCGACGAGAAGAACGTGATCTCGATCGAGACCGACGCCGATGCGGCAGAGCGCGCCCGCAAGGCTCTTGGTGAAGCGGGTTACGCTCCAACCCTTGTCACAGCCGACGGTCTGCGCGGCTACCCCGACCGGGCCCCGTACGACATCGTGATGGCGTTCTGTTCGATGCGGCATGTTCCGTACGGACTGCTACGGCAGATCGCCCCCGGGGGCACCCTGCTTGTCACGCTCTCCGGCTGGGGTGCCGCGTACGGGCTCGTCCGTCTCACGGTCGAGCAGAGCGGCGCCGCACAGGGGCGCTTCCTGCCCGGCTACACCTCATTCATGATGGCCCGCCCTCATGACCACCCCCCGCACGGGCCGGTCGAGTTGCTGCCCGGGGATGAGCGCCCGAGCCGAATCGACCCCGCCCTGCTCGACGACTGGACCGGGCGATTCGTCGCCCAACTCGCCGCGCCCTCGGCCGAGCGTTTCGGTGCGGGTGCCGAGCAGGTGCTGCTCGACGTGGCCACCGGGTCACAGGCACGGGTCCGCCCGGCCGGCGACGGCGACGGCGACGGCGACGGCGACGGCGACGGCGACGGCGACGGCGACGGCGACGGCTGGACCGTGGTTCAGCGCGGACCGCTCAAGCTGTGGGACAAGGTCGAGGACTCGGTCGCCACATGGCAGATCCACGGTTCGCCGCACCTGTCCGAGTTCGGGATGACCATCACGCCGGAGACCCAGAAGGTCTGGCTCCGCGTACCGCACGGACCGAGCTGGACACTGCCCGTCTAGCGCGCCCCGCAGAGAAGGCCCGGTCCGCGACTGGAACCGGATCGGCCTCTCCCTCGACACCGACTTTCAACTCTCTCAGTACAAAGTATGGACGCCATGGGCAGAAGTACCTATGGTCTCGGACCAAGTTGACTGTGGCGGCGCGAGGACCGCCGTGCGAGCCGCCCCCTGACGCACGTGCCAGGAGGAACCATGGACCACAGCTCACTCCGCCGATGGCGCAGATCCCTGATCGGTCTGATCGCCGCATCGTTCTTCGTCAGCGGGCTCTCGGCGTCCCCGTCCGCCGCTGACGAACGCGCCGCCCGTGACCTGCCTCCGCAGGAACCGGGTGTCACCCTGCGCGTCTACGACGTACAGGTACCGCTCGAAAAGATCTGCGCGCTCAAGCCGGGGCAGACCCCGAACGTCGACAAGCTGATGCCCACCATCGACTGGTCGTCGCCCGACGACTTCGGCGGGTTCAGCGACTACTTCGCGTCCGAGGCGATCGGCAACATCACGGTGCCCGAGGACGGCGCGTACACCTTCCGGCTGACCAGCGACGACGGTTCGCGGCTGCTGATCGACGGCCAACTCGTCATCGACCACGACGGGTTGCACGGCGCCGACCCGAAGGACGGCACCGTCACGCTGACGGCGGGCGCCCACGCCCTGCGCATCGACCACTTCGAGCGCACCGGTGGCCAGCAGGTCACGCTCGCCTGGAAGCCGCCGGGCGCCGCCGACTTCGCCGTCGTCCCGAACTCCGTGCTCAGTACGGATGCCGATGTGGTCCGGGTGACCGCCCCGGGCCGCAAGGAGTGCGAGGGCGTCAACGACTCGCCGGGCGACGGACTGCCGCTGCGGGACGTGCACCCGAACTACACGCTGACCGACCTCCGGCCCAAGGGCTTCGAACCGCAGGTCACGGCGATGGACTGGCTGCCCGACGGCCGCCTGGCCGTGGCGACCTGGGGCGGCACCGACAACAAGACCGGTGAGGTGTACGTCCTCAGCGGTGTCACGGGAAGCACCGGCCCGGACAAGGTGAAGGCCAAGAAGGTGGCCGAGGGCCTGAAGGAGCCGATGGGCATCAAGTACGTGGACGGCTCGCTGTACGTGTCGCAGAAACACGAGCTGACCCAGCTCCAGGATCTCGACGGGGACGGCGTCACCGACCAGTACAAGACCATCGCCACCTGGCCGTTCGGCGGGAACTTCCACGAGTTCGCGTTCGGGCTGCTCTACCGGGACGGGTACTTCTATCTGAACCTGTCGGTTGCCATCAACTACGGCGGTGCGACGACGAATCCGCAGCCCGCGAAGGACCGGGGCTCCACGATCAAGGTCAACCGGAAGACCGGCAAGGTCTCCTGGATCGCCGGTGGCCTGCGCACCCCCAACGGCATCGGCTGGGGCCCGGACGACGACCTGTTCGTCCTGGACAACCAGGGCGGCTGGCTGCCCTCGTCGAAGCTGGTCCAGATCAAGCAGGGCCGCTTCTTCAACCACTACACGAACCCGGCGGGTCCCTTCGACTCCGCGCCGGTCACCAAGCCGGTGCTGTGGCTGCCGCAGAACGAGATCGCCAACTCCCCCAGCACACCTCTGCTGTTGAAGAAGGGGCCGTTCGCCGGGCAGATGGTGTTCGGTGACGTGACGTACGGCGGTATCCAGCGCGCCTACCTGGAGAAGGTCAAGGGCGAGTACCAGGGCGCGGTGTTCCGGATGACGCAGGGCCTGGAGGCCGGGGTCAACCGGATCAGCATGGGTCCGGACGGCGCGATCTACGCCGGCGGTCTGGGCGCGGGCGGCAACTGGGGCCAGGAGGGCAAGCTGAGCCACGGCCTCCAGAAGCTGACGCCCAACGGCAAGAACGCCTTCGACATCAAGGCGATGCGCGCGAAGCCCGGCGGTTTCGAGCTGGAGTACACCCAGCCGCTGTCCGACGAGACGGCGAAGGACCTGGCCGAGCACTACAAGGTGGAGCAGTGGCACTACACGGCCACCGCCTCCTACGGCGGCCCCAAGGTCGGCGAGGAGACCCTGAAGGTCAGCTCGGCGAAGCTGTCCCGCGACGGCAAGAAGGTCACGCTCACCGTCGACGGGCTGAAGTCCAACCGGGTGGTGCACGTCCGCTCACCGCGCCCGTTCAGCGCGCAGAACGGTGAGACGCTCTGGAGCACCGAAGCCTGGTACACGCTGAACTCCCTGCCGGGGAAGCAGGCGACGCCGACCCAGTACGAGGCCGAGGAGGCGACGCTCACCGGCGGCGCGGGGCTCGGCACCGACCACTCGGGCTACTCGGGCGGCGGATTCGTCGACGGATTCGGCACCAAGGGGGCCGCCGCCACCTTCGCCGTGGACGTGGACAAGGCGGGCACCTACGACGTCGGCCTGCGGTACTCCAACGGGCCGAACCCCTTCACCGGGGACAAGACCGTGAGCGTCTACGTCAACGGCACCCGGGTCAAACAGACGACGCTGCCCAGCACCGGCACCTGGAACGCGTGGGCGACCGGGACGGAATCACTGCCGCTGCGCAAGGGCACCAACTCCGTCACGTACAAGGTCGACGGCGACGACACCGGTCACGTCAACCTCGACCTGGTCACCGTGCACGCCCAGGGCAGCCGTATCGCCCTCTTCGACGGATCGGGTCAGGACCAGTGGCAGCACACGGACGGCCGACCGGTCCAATGGCCGTCGTCCGGTGGGGAGATGGAAGTCTGCTGCGGAGACATCCGTACGAAGCAGGCTTTCCGCGACTTCAAGCTGCACGTCGAGTTCAAACTGCCGCTGCTGCCCGACGACGTGACGGGACAGGACCGCGCCAACAGCGGGGTGTATCTCCAGGACCGTTACGAGGTCCAGGTCCTCGATTCGTACGGGGTCCCGAAGCTCGCCAACAACGAGGCGGCGGCGATCTACCTCAAGAAGGCCGCCGACACGAATGCCGCGACGGCTCCTGAGACGTGGCAGACGTACGAGATCACCTTCCGGGCGGCGCGGTTCGACTCCGCCGGGAAGAAGACGGAGGACGCCCGCGTGACGGTGAAGTGGAACGGCGTCGTCGTCCACGACGGTGTCGCCGTGGACGGTCCGACCGGCGGCGGCGCGTCCGAGTCCGCGTCGACCGGCGCGATTCGCCTCCAGGACCACGGGAGCAAGGTTCGGTACCGGAACATCTGGATCGAACCGACAGCGTAGTTCCGTAAGCACAAGAGCGTCGGAGCAGTTGGGCGCCGCGACCGCTTCCCGGGTTTCCGGGCGGCGGTCGCCGTGCGTTGTCCCTTCACGGAGGGCTACTTACGGAGGAGGGTCACCACCGCCGCGCCGCCCAGGCCGATGTTGTGGGCCAGGCCGACCGTCGCGCCCGGGACCTGCCGCTCGCCCGCCTCGCCCCGCAACTGCCAGGTCAGCTCGGCCACTTGGGCGATTCCGGTGGCGCCGAGCGGATGCCCCTTGGAGATCAGCCCGCCGGACGGGTTGACCACCCATCGGCCCCCGTATGTCGTGGCGCCCGACTCGACCAGCTTGCCGGACTCGCCGGCCGCGCACATGCCCAGGGCCTCATAGGTGAGGAGTTCGTTGATCGAGAAGCAGTCGTGGAGTTCGACCACGTCCACGTCCTCGATACCGAGGCCCGACGCCTCGTACGCCTGCCGGGCCGCCTCGCGGGACATCGGCTGACCCACGACGTCGATACAGGAACCGGAGGCGAAGGACTCCTCGGTGTCCGTCGTCATGGTCTGCGCGACGATCTCGACGGCCCGGTCTTCGAGGCCGCGCTCCCGTACGAACCGTTCCGACACGACGACGGCCGCCGCCGCGCCGTCCGACGTCGGCGAGCACTGGAGCTTGGTCAGCGGCCGGTGGACGGTCTTCGCGGCGAGGATCTCGGCGACCGTGTAGGCGTCGCGGAACTGGGCGTTGGGGTTGTGCACCGAGTGCCGGTGGTTCTTGGCGCCGACTGCGGCGAGTTGCGCCTCGGTCGTGCCGTACCGCTCCATGTGTTCGCGCGCCGCGTCGCCGAAGATCTGCGCGGTCGGCGGGGACATCTCGAAGCCGTGCCGGGCAGCCATGATCCCGTAGTGCCGGGCCACCGGTGACGTCGAGAAGTCACCGCTGTCCGCGCCGCCGCCCAGCGCGCCCCTCGTCATCTTCTCGAACCCGAGCGCCAGGACGCAGTCGCTCACACCGCCCTCGACGAACTGCCGGGCCAGCATCAAGGCGGTTGATCCCGTGGCGCAGTTGTTGTTGACGTTGTAGACGGGGACGCCGGTGAGTCCGAGGCCGTACGCGGCGCGCTGCCCGGCGGTGGACGCCTGGAAGCAGTACCCGACCGGCACCTGCTGGACATCCTCGTATCCGATGCCCGCGTCGGCGAGCGCCTTGGTGCCCGCCTCCTCGGCCATGTCCCAGTACTGCCAGTCCCGCGTCTCGGGCTTCTCGAACCGGGTCATCCCGACCCCGACGACATACGCCTTCCCGCTGCCGGACTTCATGGTGCCGGAGTTCATGGTGTGGCCTCCCTGGCCCATCGGCCGTGCCCTAGGGGGTTTCTGATGGATCTCCGTGGAAGAAGGAGCGGTGTTCGGTGCGTGCTCTGGGGGTCCCCCCTGCTCGGAGAGCTTGGGGGAGTGCCGGGCGGAAGCCCTCGTACTGGGCGTACTTGGGTTTTCGCCCGGTGCGGCGAGAGTGCGTGCCGGGCGTCGCGACGCCGCGGAGATCCATCAGAAGCCCCCTAGTCCCGGGGCAGTCCCAGGATCCGTTCCGCGACGACGTTCAACTGCACTTGTGTGGTGCCGCCCGCGATGGTGAGGCAGCGGGAGAGGAGGAAGCCGTGCACGGCCCGCTCCCCCGCGCCCACGCGCACCGCGCCGGCCGGGCCGAGCAGTTCGAGCGCGAGGTCGGCGACCCGCTGCTGATGCGCGGTCTGCACCAGCTTGCGTACG
This sequence comes from Streptomyces sp. NPDC058001, assembly GCF_042886315.1. Taxonomy (NCBI): domain Bacteria; kingdom Bacillati; phylum Actinomycetota; class Actinomycetes; order Kitasatosporales; family Streptomycetaceae; genus Streptomyces; species Streptomyces sp. NPDC058001. The sequence goes on along the minus strand of NZ_JBHVQT010000016.1, from coordinate 44,922 downwards.
GAGGCGCCCGCGCCGGGTTCCAGGCCCGACACCTGCCGCACGGTGGTCCGCAGCCCGACGCAGGCGAGCGCGTGCGCCTCGGCGGCGAGCGCGCCGATCCGCGCCCGGTACGCGTCGTCCAGGTCCGGCGCCCGCGCGACCAGGGCCTCGATGCCGCTGTCGAAGGTCAACTGGTCGGCCATGTGCACGCGTTCGTTGCCGAGTGTGTTCCGGGCGACCCGCCAGCCGCCGCCGACCTCACCGACGACCGCGTCCGCCGGGAGCACGACATCGTCGAACCAGACCTCGTTGAAGAGGGATTCCCCGGTGATCTCCTTGAGTGGCCGGATGTCGATGCCCTCGGCGGCCTTCATGTCGACCACGAAGTACGTCAGGCCCTGGTGCCGGGGCGCCTCGGGGTCCGTGCGGGCGAGGAGGACGCCGTGGTCGGCCTGGCGCGCGGCGGAGGTCCACACCTTCTGTCCGTTCACCCGCCAGCGCCCGTCGGGTAGTCGCTCGGCGCGGGTGCGCAGCGACGCCAGATCGGAGCCGGCGCCGGGCTCCGAGAAGAGCTGGCACCAGAGGAGTTCGCCCCGGAGCGTCGGCGGCAGATACCGCTCCCGCTGCTCGGTGGTGCCGTGGGCGAGGAGCGAGGGGACGACCCAGGTGGCGATACCGAGATCACCGAGCCGTACCTCGGCGTCCCTCAACTCCTCCTGTACGGCGAGCTGTTGGACCGGTCCTGCGCCCAGGCCGTAGGGCGCGGGGAGATGCGGGGCCGCGTAGCCGGTGGGGGCCAGGGCGCGGCGGGCGGCGGCCGGGTCGAGTCCGCGCGCGCTCCCGATCACCGTACGGGCGGCCCTGCGGTACGCGTCTGCCTCGGCCGGAAGTTCCAGGCGCAGTTCGCGCCGGGCACCGCCTTCCGCGAGCCGGACCGCGCGCAGCCGGTGTGCGTCGCCGGGGCCGACGAGCTGCCGGGCGACCAGGGCCCGGCGCAGATACAGATGGGCGTCGTGTTCCCAGGTGAAGCCGATGCCGCCGAGGATCTGGACACAGTCCTTGGCGCAGGACAGGGCGGCGTCGAGAGCGGTGGCGGCGGCGAGCGCGGCCACCAGACCGCGCGACGCGGTGCCCTCGCGGGCGACCGGCGCGGTGCCCTCGCGGACGGCCGGTGCGGTGTCCTCGCGGACGGCCGGTGCGGTGTCCTCGCGGACGGGCGATCCGTCGGCGGCGCGTGCCGCGTCCCAGGCGAGGGCCCGCGCCTGCTCAAGCCGGACCAGCATGTCCGCGCAGAGATGCTTCACCGCCTGGAACCGCCCGATCGGCCGCCCGAACTGCTCCCGCACCTTGGCGTGTTCGGTGGCCGTCTCCAGACACCACGCGGCGGTCCCGCACGCGTCCGCCGCGAGCAGTACGCACGCCAGGTCGTGTACGAGTGCGGGATCCACGGCGAGGATCCGGTCGTCCGGCACGAAGGCGCCGGTGGCGATGACCTCGGCGGTGGGGCGGGTGGGGTCGGCACTGTCGTGCACCCGGACCGCGAGCCCGGCCGTTTCGTCGCGGGCGGCCGTTTCGTCGTGGACGTCGATCGCGCACCACACCACCCCGTCCGGACCCGTGGCGCCCAGGACCAGCAGATCCGCGTCGCCGCCGGACAGGACGGGCGGGGCGGTGCCGTCGATGACGTACCCGCCCGGCGCTGCCGTCGCGGTCAGGCCGCCGGGCCCGAAGGCGACGGCACCGATACGCCGCCCGGCCGCGAGATCGGCCGCCAGATCCGCTGACAGATCCGCTGGCAGATCCGCTGACAGGTGGGACACCCCGCCGGTACCGGCCGCGCTCAGGACGGCCGCCGCGAGCGCGTTCGCGACGAAGGGGCCCGGCAGCGCGCGGTACGCGGCCTCCTCCACGATCACCGCGAGGTCCACGAGTCCGCCGCCCCCGCCGCCGTACTCCTCGGGCAGATGCGGGGCGAGCAGTCCCTGTTCGGCGAGTACGTCCCAGTGCGCGGGGCGGGCGCCGGTGCCCGGCGGGGCGTCGAGGAGCTTGCGTATCTCCTCCGGTGGCACGGTTCGCGCGAGGAGGCCGCGCACGGCCTCGGCCAGTTCCCGCTGCTCCTGTGTGATCCCGATCCCCATGCGGCGCAAGACTAGAACACGTTTCAATCTGACGGAAGGTCAGATACGGGGGAGATCGTTGCCTGAGTAAACAAGAAGTCAAATCTCGCCGTCGTACGACGTTCATCGGAATAGCAGCCCGGGGCGGAAAGGTTCACCTTGCACGTACCCCACGCACCCTCTCCCCCGCCCGGAGGCAGCACGCGATGACGCAGACGACGGATTCGTCCGCCCTTCCCCCCGATCCTGACCGCACCCGGAACCCCGGGCGCGGTCTCGTTCCGGTTCTCGCCTTCGCGGGCATCGTCGTCGCGGTCATGCAGACCCTGCTCGTCCCGGTCATCAAGGACCTGCCGGCGCTGCTGAGCACCACCCCGTCCAACGCCACCTGGGTCTTGACGTCGACCCTGCTCGCGGGCGCCGTCTCCACGCCGATCATGGGCCGCCTCGGCGACCTGTACGGCAAGCGCCGGATGCTGCTGAGCAGCCTGGCCGTGATGGTGGTCGGTTCGCTGGTCGCCGGGTTCACCAGCGACCTCCTGGTGATGATCGCCGGGCGGGCGCTCCAGGGCTTCGCGATGGGTGCGATACCGCTCGGCATCGGACTGATGCGGGACGCGCTGCCGCGCGAACGGCTCGGCTCGGCGATGGCCCTGATGAGTTCGTCGATCGGCGTCGGCGGCGGTCTCGCGCTGCCCGCCGCCGCACTGATCGCCCAGCACCTCGACTGGCACGCCCTGTTCTTCTCGTCGGCGGTCCTCGGGGTGGTCTCGATCGTCCTGACCCTGCGGGTCGTACCGGAGTCCCCGCTGCGCGCCCCGGGCCGCTTCGACCTGCCGGGCGCGCTCGGCCTCTCGGCCGGTCTGGTCCTGCTCCTGCTGCCGGTCACCAAGGGCAGCGACTGGGGCTGGGGCGCGCCGCTCACGCTCGGCCTGTTCGGCGCGGCCGTCGCCGTACTCCTCGCCTGGGGCGTGATGGAGCTGCGGGTGAAGGCCCCGCTGGTGGACCTGCGCACCACCGCACGCCGCGAGGTACTGCTCACCAACCTGGCCTCGGTCATGCTCGGCGTCGCCTTCTACGCCGTCTCGCTCGTCCTCCCGCAGCTGCTCCAGCTCCCCGCCTCGACCGGGTACGGCCTGGGTCAGTCGATGGTGGTCGCGGGGCTGTGCGTGGCGCCGCTGGGTCTGACGATGATGTTCATGGCCCCGGTGTACGGGCGCCTGTCGTCCACGTACGGCCCGAGGGTCACGCTGATCCTCGGCATGCTGATCATCGCGATCGGCTACGGCGCCGGGATCGGCATGATGAGCGCCGCCTGGCAGACCGTCGTGATCTCGGTGGTCCTGGGCGCGGGCATCGGTCTGGCGTACTCCTCGCTGCCCGCGCTGATCATCGGCGCGGTCGACCCGTCCGAGACGGGCGCGGCGAACGGCCTGAACACGTTGATGCGGTCGATCGGTACGTCCGTGTCGAGTGCCGTGATCGGTATGGTCCTGGCCCGCACCGCCACCCAGGCGGGAGGGGTCGCGGTGCCGACGCTGCACGGTTTCCGGCTCTCGTTCCTGATCGCCACGGGCGCGGTCGCGGTGGGGCTGCTGTTCGCGGTGTTCCTCCCGTCGCGCCGGAAGACCGCGGCGACGCCTCGCCTGGAGACAGCGGAGACGGCGGAGACAGTGACGGCACCGCGGTGCCCCGGGTTCCGGGGCCGGGTGCTGGACGCGGCGGGTCTGCCGGTGGCCCGCGCGAAGATCACCCTGATCGACCACCGTGGCCGCCAGGCGGGCGCGACCCTGACGGACGAGACGGGGCGGTACGCGGTGCCGGTACCGGCGGGCGGAGCGTATGTCCTCGCGGCGACGGCTTCGGGCCACGCCCCTTTGGCCCGCGCGGCAACAGCCTTGAACAGGGAGGACACGGTCGAGCTGGACCTGCGCCTGCCGGCGACGGCCCCGGCACATGTGACCTGACCTTCGTCCGCGCCGACTCCCGGTCGCCCCGGTCACCGGTCACCCCGATCCGTACGGGACCATGACCGTATGACCACCGCGCCCCCGTCCCCCGAAGTCCTGGACGCCTTTCGCGCGGCCAAAGGGTTCCTCCCGGAACACGAGGGGCTGGCGCTGCATCGGGCGGCGCTCGACGCCGGCCGCCTCGGGCTCCCCCTGCTGGAAGTCGGCACGTACTGCGGCCGGTCCACGATCCTGCTCGCCGACGCCGCCCGCGCCCGCGGCGTCACCGCGGTCACCGTCGACCACCACCGCGGCAGCGAGGAACAGCAGCCGGGCTGGGACTTCCACGACCCGGAGGTGGTGGACCCCGAGCTGTTCGACCCGGCCACCAGAGCCGCGCCGATGGACACGCTGCCCACCTTCCGCCGCACCCTGTACCGCGCGGGCCTGGAGGACCACGTCGTCGCGATCGTCGGCCGGTCCCCGCAGGTCGCCCGGATCTGGAGCGGCCCGCTCGGTCTGGTCTTCATCGACGGCGGCCACACCGACGAGCACGCCACCGCGGACTACGAGGGCTGGGCACCACGTCTCGCGGACGGCGGCCTGCTCGCGATCCATGACGTGTTCCCCGACCCGGTGGACGAATTCACCGGCCAGGCCCCGTACCGCGTCTACCTCCGGGCACTGGCGTCCGGCGCCTTCTCGGAGGTATCCGTGACCGACTCCCTGCGCGTCCTGCGCCGAACAGGCCCCGGCGCCTGACCCCGAGGTTAGAGTCGCTGTCGTGTCGTACGCAGGTCCGGAATTCGAGCCCACCCCGCCGCCGAGCCGCTCCCGTGGGCGTACCGCCATGGTCGCGGTCGCCACACTGGTGCCCACGGCGCTCGTCGCCTGGCTGATCTGGACGGTGGTGGGCAGCGCCTCCGACGGGGGCGGGCCCGCCCGCTCGCTGCCCGAGACGCACGGCTCGGCCACGGTGTCCGGAACCGAGGCCGACCCGACGCCGACGCCGTCGCGGTCCCCCGGTCCGAGCAAGAGCGCCAAGGACGGCGACAAGGACGACACCAAGCCCGGCGGCAGCCAGCCGTCGTCGTCCGCGCCTGCCGCGAAGGGCCCCCTCAAGGGCAAGGTCGTCGTCATCGACCCGGGGCACAATCCGGGCAACTTCCAGCACACGACCGAGATCAACCGCCAGGTCGATATCGGGACGAATCGCAAGGAGTGCGACACCACGGGCACCTCCACCAACGCGGGGTACACCGAGGCGCAGTTCACCCTCGACGTGTCCCGCAGGCTGCGGACGCTGCTCCAACAGCAGGGCGCCACGGTCACCTTGACGCAGAACGCTGACCGGCCCTGGGGCCCCTGCGTGGACGAGCGGGCCCGGATCGGCAACACGGCGAAGGCCGACGCGGTGGTGTCGGTGCACGCCGACGGTTCGGCCGCGGGCAACCGGGGCTTCCATGTGATCCTGCCCGCCCTGGTCAAGGGCGGCGGCGCCGACACGGCCCCGATCATGGCGCCCTCGCGTGACCTCGGTGAGCGGATCGCGGGCAATTTCGTGCGCGCGACCGGCAGCGCGCCCTCCAACTATGTCGGCGACGGCACGGGCCTGGACGTCCGCAGCGACCTCGGCGGTCTCAACCTGTCGAAGGTCCCGAAGGTGTTCATCGAGTGCGGCAACATGCGGGACTCCAAGGACGCGGCGCTGCTGACGGACGGCGCCTGGCGGCAGCGCGCGGCGCAAGGGATCTCTGAGGGAATCGTGAGTTTCCTGCGAGGGTGACCTTTCCTGCCCCTGACCTGGCAGACACCCCCGCCATACGGACGATAGTGTCACCTCTACGATGGGGGGCCACCCCCGCGCTTCGTACCGTGAACCACCGCGGCCCCGCACCATCGCACGACCGCGAGACACCGCGACCGATCGGCGACAGCGACGCCCACCAGCGACCGACCAGACGACTGACGAAGGACCTGAAGTGAATATCCGCTCCCTCACTAGAGGCGACGGCGTGGTGATCGGAGCAGCGGTGTTGCTGTTCATCGCCTCGTTCCTCGACACGTTCGACTGCAAGGGCGGCAGCTGCGACAACGTGCCGAACGCCTGGGACAACGGCAACCTCATCATGAGCGTCTATCTCGCGGGGATCATCGCCGCGGGCCTGATCATCGCGAGCCGCGCCCTGCCCGAGGGAAAGAAGGTCGCCGGTCTCGAACTGGCCCAGGTCGGCGTCGCGTTCGCGATCTTCGCCGCCTGGTCGTCGCTCGGCGCCATCTTCGACCCGGCCGGTTCGTTCGACGACCTGCTGGGTCTCGGTGGCGACCTGTCGAGCGGTGTCGGCCTCATCCTCGGCCTGATCGCCGCGCTGGCGCTCGCCGGCGCGGCCGTCGCGACCCCGCTCGTACCGGCGCTCAAGGCACCGCTCGTCGGCGCCCCGCGCCCGCAGGTCCCGCCGTACGGCGGCCAGCCGCAGGGTGGTTACGGCTACCCGGGCGCCCAGCAGCAGCAGCCGTACGGGGGCCAGCAGCCGCCGCAGCAGAACCTGTTCGGCGGCCAGGCCGCGCCGCAGCCGCCGCCGGCCGGTGCGGGCCAGCCCGGTCCGGCACCGCAGGCAGCCAACCCCGGTGAGTTCTCGCCGTTCTGGTTCGCGGTGCCGGTGCCGCGTCCGCTGTACCCGGAGGACGGCTCCCCCACCCCGATCGCCGAACTCGCCCCCGGTACCTGGTACTTGGCGGTCGAGCAGCGGGGTCCCGGGCTGATCGCGCAGACGCAGGACGGTCGGCGCGGAATGCTCCAGGACACGACGGGCATCCAGCGCGGCTGACCCCGCGTCCGCTTGTACGGTTGGCGACGGCCTCCACCCTGATGGGTGGGGGCCGTTGTCGTTGCCCGTGTTCCCGTGGCCGTTGCGCCGGGCGCGGGGTGCCCGTACAGTCCGAGCGGATAAGGAAGCTGACGAACAGTCAGAAAGCAGCAGCAGTCGTGCTACGGAGGCTGGTGGGGACATGCGGCTAGGAGTGGCGCTCGGCTACTGGGGCCGTGGCCCCGACCCCGCGCACATCGAACTGGCCCGCGCGGCCGAGGAGTTGGGCTACCACTCGGTGTGGACCGCGGAGTCCTGGGGCTCGGACGCGTTCACCCCGCTGACCTGGATCGCGGCGCGTACGAGCCGTATCCGCCTGGGCACGGCGGTGGCGCAGATGGCGGCGCGCTCCCCCACGACGACGGCGATGCACGCACTGACGTTGGACCATCTCTCGGGCGGGCGCATGATGTTGGGCCTGGGCCTGTCGGGCCCGCAGGTGGTGGAGGGCTGGTACGGCCGTCCGTTCCCTTCCTCACCGCTGACGGCGACCCGCGAGTACGTGGACGTGATCCGCCAAGTGCTGCGGCGCGAGGGCCCGGTGGAGTCGGACGGTCGCTTCCATCCGCATCCGTACCGGGGCGAGGACGGTACGGGCCTCGGGAAACCGCTGAAGCCGATCACGCACCCGCTCCGCGCCGACCTGCCGATCCTGCTCGGCGCGGAAGGCCCCAAGAACATCGCGCAGACGGCCCGGATCGCGGACGGCTGGCTGCCGCTGTACTGGTCACCGCAGCGGGCGGACCTCTACGAGGCGCCCCTCGCCGAGGCCCGGGACGGCTTCATGGTGGCGCCGATGGCCCGAGCGACGGTCTGCGACGACGTGGCCGAAGGGCTCCTCCCGGTGAAGGCGATGCTCGGCTTCTACATCGGCGGCATGGGTCACGCGGCCCGCAATTTCCACGCCGACCTGATGGCCCGCATGGGATACGAGGAGGAGGCCCGGCAGGTCCAGGACCTGTTCCTCGCCGGCCACCGCGACAAGGCGATCCACGCGGTCCCGGACGCCTTCGCCGACGAAATCTCCTTGGTGGGCCCGCGCGAACGCATAGCGGAACGCCTGGACCTGTGGCGCAAGGGCCCGGTAACAGACCTACTCCTCCTGTCCCCGGACCCCCACACGCTCCGCGTCCTGGCGGAGTTGAACAGTTGAGCCCCGCCCGGTAGCGCTCGTATGCCTAGACAGGCCCGCACCGGGCGGACCGGAACAGCCCCGCCCACTGTTCGGCGGTCAGTGACTTGGGGAGGGCGGTGGGGGTGATGCCCAACTTGCCCAGCGTGCACTGGATCTGACGTCGCGGCAGGTGCGGTGCGGCGCCCGAGACGATGTGCGGCAGACCGCGCCCCGCTCCCGTGAACACCCGCTGCACGAAGTCCTGGTACCGCTTTCGGTCTCCGTGGTCGATCAGGGGGTGGAGGCGGCGGGTCATCGTCATCAGGCCGGCGTCGACTCCGGGGCGTGGGCGGAATGCCGTGGCCGGGACCCGCTGGACGAGACCGAAAGCGAACCACGGCCACCACTGGGCCGTCATCAGCGTCGCGCCGCCCACCCCCGCGCGGCGCCGCGCGACCTCCCACTGCACCAGGAGGACGGCCTCGGTCCAGCCGGGGGCGCCGAGGATGTGCCGCAGCATCGCCGTGGTCTGGTGGAAGGGCAGGTTCCCCACCAGGACATGCGGGGTGGCGGGCACGGTGTAGCGGAGGAAGTCCGCGTGGACGATGGCGGTCGACGGGTGGGTACGGCGCGCGAGCCGTGCCGCGTGCCGGTCGTCGATCTCGACACCGGTCAGCGGTCGGCCGAGCCGCTGCAACGGCAGGGTCAGCGCGCCGTCTCCGGCACCGATCTCGATGATGGGTCCGGCGGTTTCGGCGACCAGGCCGACGACGGAGCGGATGACAGACGGGTCGTACAGGAAGTTCTGGCCGAGTTCATGACGGCCAGGACGAGATGAGGTGGGCACTGCTGGATCTCCGCGGCTTCGGGGGAAGCCGGGCAGCGCGAGAGGAGCCGCCCGGCGAGGTCTCTCCGGAGCGGCGGTACTTCTCGGTACGCGATGCGGTACGCGATTCAGTACGGAATTCTGTACGGAACTCGGTACGCGATGCGGTACGGGAAAGGGCCGCCGCTAGACGCGGCGCTCGCGAATCAGCGCGATCCCTACGAAGACTGAGAAGCCACAACACATGCCGGTCACGCTACCGGGCACCCCGGGGCCCACGGCAACCGGTTTTTTCCGACGCCCCTTCACGGCTCCCCCTCAACCCCTCAACCCCCCGAGTTGAGCTGCGAGGTGGACGGCACCTTGTCCGTCACCTCCGCGCCCGCGCTTTTGCCCGCCCCCTTGACCTGGCCCACGACCTGGTCGAAGGAGTTCACCACGGAGTCCGTCGACTCGCCCTTGCGCAGCTTCGACGGGAGGCTCTTGAGGGATTCGATGCCCGCGGTGAGCGGCGCGACGGCCTTCGCGAGGGTCGGGTCGCCCTGGGCGTTGCGCGAGGCGGCCTTGAACCGGTTGTAGGCGAAGGTCCCCGCGAGCCCCGCCTTCACCAGGGCGACCTTGCGGCCCTTCGCCCCGCTCTTGAACGTGCCCGCGCGATAGGGCTTCACGATCCACTGGTACGTCGCCCCGGCCGCGAGGCCCGCGTTGGCGACGAAGCGGGTCTTGGCGAGCTTCTGCCGCTCGGCGGTGTCGGACGCGGTCGGCGACGCGGCGTCCGCGAGGGACGCCGACGCGGCGCTGTCGCCCTTGCCGCCGCAGGCGGTGGCCCCGGCCAGCAGGCCGCAGCACAGGGTCACGGCGACGACGGTCCGACGCAGCGGAGCGGAACGTGGCGACGGCGCGGTACGGGGCACGGCGGGTCCTCCCGGGATGGGCGATTCTCCCGGGCAGCCTCACCCGGTGCCGTGTCCTGCGCCAGTCGGGCGAGCCCGTACGGGTTTGGCCGCCGCGATACGGGCTACTCGCACGGCATGTCGTCTCACACGCGCACCGGAGCCAACCAGGCCGGGACGGTCGTCGCGATCGTCGCCGATGTCCTGGCCGTGATCCTCGGACTGTGGATCCTGATGTATCTGCTGGACGCGAACCGCGGGAACGACCTCGTCCAGTTCGTCCACCACCTCGCCGACTGGCTGGCGGGCTGGTCGCACGACCTGTTCACCTTCGACGAGGCATGGGCCCGCGTCGTGGCGGGCTACGGTCTGGCGGCGGTGGTCTACCTGTTCATCGGCCACGCCATCGCCAACCGCCTCCACCGACGTTAGAACCCGCCGCCCGGACCCGTACCAAGCCCTAGCACGCGCAGTCCGGGTCCAGGCCCACCGGCAGCCGCTCCCCGCCGAACACGGCGCACGTGGCCTCGTCGCCGCCGAGTGCCGCCACGGCGAGCAGCAGGGAACCCGCCGTCCAGGTGGTGAGTTCCTCGGGCCATATCGCCCGGTCGTCGAAGACGTACCCCGTCCAGTACAGGCCCGACGCGGGATCCCGCAGATGCTGGATCGACTGGAGGACGTCCAGAGCGCGGTCGGACTCGCCCACCATCCACAGGGTGAGGGCGAGTTCGGCCGACTCACCGCCCGTCACCCACGGGTTGGGCACCACACAGCGCACCCCGAGTCCCGGCACGACGAACCGGTCCCAGCCCGCCGCGATCCGGGCGGTGGCCTCCGCGCCGGTGACCGCGCCGCCGAGCACCGGGTAGTACCAGTCCATCGAGTAGCGGTCCTTGTCGAGGAACCGCTCGGGGTGCCGGCGTATCGCGTGCCGCAGCGCGCCCGCCGCCAACTCCCAGTCGGGCTGCGGCTCTTCGCGCTGCTCGGCGACGGCGAGCGCGCAGCGCAGCGCGTGGTACACCGATGAACTCCCGGTCAGCAGCGCGTCGGTGACGGCGCTTCCGTCGGCCTCGCGCTTCCAGCCGATCTGGCCGCCGGGCCGCTGGAGCGCGAGGACGAACTCGACGGCGGCGTGCACGACGGGCCACATCCGGTCGAGGAACACATCGTCACCGGTGGCCAGATAGTGGTGCCAGACGCCGACGGCGACGTACGCGCAGAAGTTGGACTCGCGACTCCGGTCCGTCACCCGCTCGAAGTCGCCGTCCGCGTAGGCGGCGTACCAGGAGCCGTCCGGGTTCTGATGCCGGGCCAGCCACGCGTAGGCGCGCGCGGCGGCCTCGTGCTCGCCGGACGCGTCGAGGGCCATCGCCGCCTCGGTGTGGTCCCAGGGGTCGAGATGGTGGCCGCGGAACCACGGGATCGCGCCGTCCTCGCGCTGTGCGGCGAGGATGCCCCGGACGGTGACCGACGCCTCTTCCGCGGTGAGGACCCCGGGCAGTACGAGATGTTCTGTCCGGGGTGTGGTCACGAGGTGACCGCCACGGGCAGGTGCGGCTTGGTCGCGTAGGCCACGAAACTCTTGCCGATCAGCGGGTTCAGCGCCTGCTCGGCGACCCGGGTGGCCAGGGGTTTCTTCATGATGTCCCAGACCAGGAGCTTGTGGTACGCCCGTACGGGCAGCGCCTTGTCGTTGTCGACGCCGAACGCGCACTTGAGCCACCAGTACGGCGAGTGCAGCCCGTGCGCGTGGTGCGTGCCGTACGGCCTGAGGCCCGCCTCACGCATCCTGCCGAGCAGTTCGTCGGCGCGGTAGATACGGATGTGGCCGCCCTCGACCTCGTGGTACGCGTCACTGAGCGCCCAACAGACCTTCTCGGGGCCGTAACGCGGGACGGTGACGGCGATCCGGCCGCCGGGGCGCAACACCCGGACCATTTCGGCGAGTACGCCCTTGTCGTCGGGGATGTGCTCCATCACCTCGGAGATGATCACGACGTCGAAGGACTCGTCGGGGAACGGCAGCGCGAGCGCGTCGCCCTCCATCGCGGTGGCGGTGGCGCCCTCGGGTGCCTCGCCCTCCTGCTTCATCGCGGCGAACCACTTGGCGACCTCGCGGATCTCCTCACCGTTGCGGTCGAGGGCGACGACCTGGGCGCCGCGCCGGTAGCACTCGAAGGCGTGCCGGCCCGCGCCGCAGCCGAGGTCCAGGACGCGGTCCCCCGGAGCGAGCGGGAAGCGGGTGAAGTCGACGGTCAGCATGCGTGGTTGCTCCCCAGCGGGGCCGCCGCTGAGCGGCCGGGATCGGTGGCCGTCGAGCGGCCGATGGCGTCACGGTAGTGGTCGACCGTCCCGCGCGCGGCCCGCGCCCAGGTGAAGTGGTTCAGGACCCGCTCGCGTCCGGCGCGCCCGAGTCGCGTCCGCAGGTCCGGGTCGGCGAGCAGCCGGCCGAGCCCGGCGGCCAGCGCCCCCGCGTCGCCCGGAGGCACCGCGAGGCAGGTCTCGCCGTCGGCGCCGGCGACCTCCGGGATGGCGCCGCCGGTGGTCGCCACGAGCGGTGTCCCGGTCGCCATCGCCTCGGCGGCGGGCAGCGAGAAACCCTCGTACAGCGAAGGGACGCAGGCGACTTGGGCCGAGCGGACGAGGTCGACCAGTTCGGCGTCGGAGATGCCCTTGACGAACTCGACGGCGCCCTGGAGCCCGTACCGCTCTATGGCGCCCGCGACCGGTCCGTCCTCGGCCCGCCTGCCGACGACGACGAGATGCGCGTCGGGGCGTTCGGTACGGAGTTTGGCGAGCGCCTCGACCAGGTGGATCAGGCCCTTGAGGGGGACGTCCGCGCTGGACGTGGTGACGATACGGCCCGGTATCTCGGGCACCGACGCGTCCGGCGAGAACAGGGCGGTGTCGGCGCCGATAGGGACGACGTGGACGCGCTCGGAGCGTACGCCGAGGTGGTCCACGATCTCCTGGCGCGAGGAGCCGGAGACGGTGAGTACGGACGGCAGACGGCGGGCGACGCGCTTCTGCATCCGGGTGAAGGCGTACCAGCGGCGGACGGACGCGCGGCGCTTCCAGTCGTCGGCCGCGTCCAGCTCCAACTGGCGGTCCACGGTGATGGGGTGATGGATCGTCGTGACCAGCGGGGCGCCGAGGCCGCCCAACAGGCCGTAGCCGAGGGTCTGGTTGTCGTGGACGACGTCGAACTCGCCGCGCCGGGCGCGCAGATGACGGCGGGCGCGCAGCGAGAAGGTCAGCGGCTCGGGGAAGCCGCCGGTCCACATGGTGCCGACCTCCAGGGCGTCGATCCAGTCGCGGTACTCGGAGCGGGCGGGGGTGCGGAAGGGGTCCGGCTGGCGGTAGAGGTCGAGACTCGGCAGCTCGGTGAGAGCGGGATCGATGGCGCGGGGGAGATCTTCGGCCCCGACTTCGTTCCCGTCTTCGTTTCCGTCCAACACGTCGAGTACGGGGTAGGGCTGGGCTCCGATGACCTCGACGCGGTGGCCCAGGCGGGCCAGTTCACGCGAGAGGTGGCGTACGTAGACGCCCTGGCCGCCGCAGAACGGGTTGCCCTTATAGGTGAGGAGGGCGATGCGCAGCGGCTTGCCGCCGTCCGCCGGGGGGCCGTTCTCCATGGAGGCACGAGGGCCAGCTTCCATGGCCTCAGCGGTCACTCCGGGCCCCCTTCTCGCGGCGATTCCACGCGACCCTACGCGTGGGCGCTAATGTAGAACAAGTTTCAGACTTGATCGTTCAAGAAGCTCTGAATCTACCGGCAGGTAGCCACCGATGGTCGGCCGGACCAGGTGATTCGCGCCACGACGGCGAGCCCTGCCATGCTGTGCGGCCGGGAGCCTGGTTCCCTTTGGTTCAGTTCGGTGCACATTCCTTCATACTCGATCGAACACGGACGACCGCCATGGAACGGGACAGATGACAGCGGAAGCCAAGCCGTCGGATCCGGCATCGCCTCCTCTCACCGAGCGCCAGGAGGCGCGGCGCCGGCGCATTCTGCACGCCAGCGCCCAACTGGCCAGCCGGGGCGGTTTCGACGCGGTGCAGATGCGGGAGGTCGCCGAGTCGTCGAGTGTCGCCCTGGGCACGCTGTACCGGTACTTCCCCTCGAAGGTGCATCTGCTGGTGGCGACGATGCAGGATCAGTTGCAGCATCTGCACACGACGCTGAGGAAGCGTCCGCCCGGGGCCGACGCGCCCGCCGAGCGGGTCGCGGAGACCCTGATGCGGGCCTTCCGCGCACTCCAGCGGGAGCCGCATCTCGCGGACGCCATGGTGCGCGCCCTGACCTTCGCCGACCGGTCGGTCAGCCCCGAGGTGGACCAGGTGTCCCGCCAGACCACGGCGATCATCCTGGACGCGATGGGCCTGGAGAACCCGACCCCCGAGCAACTGTCGGCGGTCCGCGTGATCGAACACACCTGGCACTCGGCCCTTATCACCTGGCTCTCCGGCCGAGCGTCGATCGCACAGGTAAAAATCGACATCGAAACGGTCTGCCGCCTGATTGACCTCACGGAACCGGCTCCCCGGAAGTAACGTCACCGGAGTTCCCGGACACGGCCCGCCCCCACACCCAAGGGCGAAGCCCTGTCCTTGGCTTCCCGCCACACGGCAAGCGAAGCCCGCCCCGGGCCGAGCCCGCCACCCATTCCACCAAACACCCACCACCGTGGCGCGCCACCGCTGCGGCGGGAAAGTGCCCCTCCGGGGCGAAGGGCTGCCGCCGGGGCGGATGCCTGGTGCCGGCTGAGGCGGACACCACCCCCGGGCCGGGCCCGCCACCCATTCCGCCGAACACCCGCCACCGTGGCGGACCGCCGCTGCGGCGGGAAGTTTGCCCCTCCGGGGCGAAAGCCCACCGCAGCGCCGCACACCAGCCGCCGCCGGGGCGGATGCCCGGAGCCGACGGAGGCAGACACCACCCCCAGGCCGGGCCCGCCACCCATTCCGCCGAACAACCAGCACCCTGGCGCGCCACCGCTGCGGCGGAAAGGTGCCCCGCCGGGGCAAGAGGCCACCGCGCCGGCGGCAGGAGTCCCGCCCTCGCCCGGCCGGGGAAGGCTCACCCCCGACCGCCGCCGCCCCACTTTCCGCCGCAGCCGTGGTGCGCCACATCGGCGAGAGTCCGGCGGAATGGAGGACGGCCTCCACCCGAACCCCGCCGAAACCCCTTCCCACCGCAGCCGTGGTGCGCCACATCGGCCAGAGTCCGGCGGGACGAGCAACGAACCCGCACCCCGAACCCCGCCGAAACCCCTCCCGCCGCAGCCGCAGTGCGCCACGGCCGAGAGCGTCCCGCGTAGCGGAATGGGGGGCGGGGATTCGCTCGTTGCCGCCCCCTGCGCAAGGGGGCGTTCAGTCGTCAGGGGGGAACACCGGTTCCCCGGTTTCGCGCAGGGTGATCGTGATGGCCTCCACGGGGCAGCCTTCCGCCGCCGCGAGGATGGCTTCGTTGGCGTCCGTGTCCGAGTCCCGGGGGTGGGACTGGCGGGCCGGGTCGAGTTGGAAGCCGGTCGGGGCGGTGCCGACGCACATGCCGGAGCCGATGCACACCCCCCGGTCCACCTCGACATGCCAGCGGTCTCCCATCGCTACGCCTCCCACCCCGCCGGCAGATGGATCATCTTGTGCTCGAAGTACTCGCCGTACCCCTCGGGCCCGAACTCCCGCCCCAGACCGGAGTTCTTGTAGCCGCCGAACGGCCCGAGCATGTCGAGGCTGAAGGTGTTCACGGAGTAGGTGCCGGTGCGTACCCGGCGGGCGATGTCGAGGCCGCGTTCGACGTCGGCGGTCCATACGCTGCCGGAGAGCCCGTAGTCGGAGTCGTCGGCGATCCGGACGGCCTCGTCCTCGTCGCCGTACGGGAGCAGGCAGATCACCGGCCCGAAGATCTCCTCGCGGGCGATCCGCATCGAGTTGTCGACGTCGCCGAAGAGCGTCGGCTCGACGTACCAGCCCTGGTCGAATCCGGCCGGACGGCCGCCCCCGGCAAGGACCTTGGCGCCCTCCTCCTGGCCGATGCGGATGTAGTCGAGGGAGCGCCGCTGCTGGCGCTCGGCGACCAGCGGGCCGAGTTCGGTCGCCGGGTCGAGCGGGTCGCCGACCTTGAGCCCGTTCGCGGCGGCGGCGAACGCCTCCGCGAACTCGTCGTAACGCGTGCGGGGTACGAGGATCCGGGTCTGGGCCACGCACGCCTGGCCGTTGATCATCCACGCGAAGGGCGTGATGCCCGCGACCGCGGTGGCCGCGTCGGCGTCCGGCAGGATCACCGCCGCCGACTTGCCGCCCAACTCCAGGGTGACGCGGGTGAGATGGCGCGCCGCCACCTCCATCACCCGCTTGCCCGCCGCGACCGACCCGGTGAAGGAGACCTTGTCGACGCCGGGGTGTCCGACGAGGTATTCGCTGACCTCGCGGTCGGCCGGGAGAATCGACAACACACCTTCGGGCAGGCCCGCTTCGGCGGCGATCTCACCGAGGATGTACGCGTCCAAAGGCGCCTCGGGCGAGGTCTTCAGGATGGCCGGGCACCCGGCGAGCAGCGCGGGCGCGAGCTTGGCGGCGGCGGTGAACTGCGGGACGTTCCACGGCACCACGGCCGCCACGACCCCGACCGGCTCGCGCCGCACGAGCAGCTTCCCGAGGACACCGTCGCGCGCCTCCTCGTACCGGAAGCCGCGCGCCACGGTGATCGCCGCGTCCCACACCATCATCGCGGCGAGCGCCTGCACCATGACGCTCGATGTGTACGGGGTGCCGTTCTGGGAGCTGATGGAGCGGGCGATCTCCTCGTGCCGTACGGCGATTCCGTCCTTGATCCGCGACACCACCTCGATGCGTTCGTCGAGGGTCATCCGAGGCCAGGGGCCCTCGTCGAACGCCGTGCGGGCGGCGGCCACGGCACGGTCGACGTCGGCGGGCGAGGCGTGCGGTACGCGGCCGAAGACCTCACCGGTGTGCGGCGAGATCACCTCGATGACCTCCTGGCCGAGGGGGTCGGCCAACGCCCCGCCGATGAACAGCTGTCCGTGTTCCACACGCTCGGTCATGGCTGTGACCGCCTCCCGGAGGACGCTATCTGACACTGTCTCAGAACTAGTACCAGTTCTAGTTATAGTGGGCAATGCCCGTGCCACCGCAGAGAGATGGGGCAACCGTTGACTTCGCAGACGCAGGTGACCGATCACGGCGGAGGCGTCCGGTCGATCCGGGTCCCCATTCCGGACAACCCGCTGGGCCACACCCTGGTCCATCTCCTCGACACCGACAGCGGCCCGGTCCTGGTCGACACCGGCTGGGACGACCCCACGTCCTGGGACACTTTGACCGAGGGGCTGGCCGCCTGCGGCACCTCGGTGGACGCGGTGCACGGCGTCGTCGTCACGCATCACCACCCCGACCACCACGGTCTGTCGGGCAAGGTCCGTGAGGCGTCGGGCGCGTGGATCGCGATGCACGCCGCCGACGCGGAGGTGGTGCGCCGCACCCGGGAGAACCGGCCCGAGCGCTGGTACGCCTACATGGCCGCGAAGCTCACCGCGGCCGGGGCGCCCGACGAGTTGGTGGCGCCGCTGCGCGCGGCCCGCGGCTCCGGGCGCTCGGGCATGCCCGGCACGCGCCCCGCGCTCCCGGACCGTGACATCGTCCCGGGCGATCTGCTGCCCCTCGCGGGCCGCCGGCTGCGCGCGATCTGGACGCCGGGCCACACCCCGGGCCATGTCTGCCTCCACCTGGAGGAGGAACACCCGGCGGGCCTACCGGGCCATGGCCGGCTCTTCTCCGGCGACCATCTGCTGCCCGGGATCACCCCGCACATCGGTCTCTACGAGGACCCGGACGACAGCACCGCCGTACCGGACCCGCTCGGCGACTACCTCGACTCGCTGGAGCGCGTGGGCCGGCTCGGGCCGGCCGAGATCCTCCCGGCGCACCAGCACGCGTTCACCGACGCGCCCGCCCGGGTGCGGGCCCTCCTGGACCACCACGAGTCCCGTCTCACCCATCTGCACGCCCTGCTCGCGGCCCCGCTCACGCCCTGGCAGCTCGCCGAACGCATGGACTGGAACCGGCCTTGGGCGGAGATTCCGTTCGCCTCCCGCACCATCGCCGTCTCGGAGGCGGAGGCCCATCTGCGCCGGCTGGTCAAACTGGGCCGCGCCGAGCCGGTGCCGAGCAGTGAACCGGTGACGTACCGGGCGGTGGACTGACGGCGGAAAACGGAGCGGCCGAGCCCGGTTCCGAGGTGCCGGAGAGCGCGATTCCGGGGCCGGTACAGTAAGCAGGTCGTCATCATGCCCTGGTGGGGGGAAGCCGGTGGGAATCCGGCGCTGACCCGCAGCCGTGAGCCTTCGAGCCGTCCTCGAATCGAGCCCTTCTCGATACGAGCCGTCTCCGAGGTGAGCCGGAATGCCTCACCGGGGACGTGACCGGCCCATGTCACCGGGACCTCCGGTGACCGGCACCGTCGAGGCATACGGAGCCGGAGCCGCCTGGTACCCCCGTGTGCCCGTGCCGCCCGGCCCCCGCAGGGAGAGGCACCCGCCGATCATGAATATTCGCCGCAGCGCAGCGGTCCTGGCCGCCACCGCAGTGATAGGCACCGGGGCCGCCCCGTCCGCCCTCGCCGACGAGACAGCTCCCTCCGCGTCCCCTTCGCTGGCGCTCCCCTCGGGCCTCTACGGCAAGGCCGACCCGACGTACGACGGGGTGTGGCGGCAGTCGCTCGCCCTGCTCGCCCAGGACACCGTGAAGGTGAAGCCGGCGGCCAAGGCCGTCGACTGGCTCACCGGGCAGCAGTGCGCGGACGGCGCCTTCGCCGCGTTCCGGGCCGACTCCGGCACGGCGTGCGACGCGAAGACCCCCGTCGACACCAACAGCACGGCCGCCGCCGTTCAGGCACTCGCCGCGCTCGGCGGGCAGGACGCCACGGTACGCAAGAGCGTCGACTGGCTGCGGTCCGTCCAGAACAAGGACGGCGGCTGGGCCTACAACCCGGGCGGTCCCAGCGACGCCAACTCCACCTCCGTGGTGATCGGCGCGCTCGTCGCCGCGGGCACCAAGCCCGCCGACGTCGCCTCGCCGGACGGCAAGTCCCCGTACGACGCGCTCCTCGCCCTCGCGATCCCCTGCGACGAGAAGGACGGCGGCGCCTACGCCTACCAGCCGGACAAGAAGGGCAAGCTCGCGGCGAACGCGGACGCCACGGCCGCCGGTATCGTCGGCGGACTCGGCGTCGGCCTCGCGGCCACGGCCGCCGAGGCTCCGAAGGAGACCAGTACGGGCTGCGACGCGGCTTCCGCCAAGACTACGGACGGCGCCGCCCGCAACGGCGCCGCCCAGCTCGCCAAGGCCCTCCTCAAGGACGGGCACCTGATGTCCGCGCTGCCCGGCGCCGAGGACCAGCCGGACTACGGCAACACCGCCGACGCCGTCGTCGCGCTCGCCGCCGCCGGACGGACCGACGAGGGCGAGAAGGCGCTGGCCTGGCTGGAGGGCAACGCCACCGCCTGGGCCGACCAGGGCGGCCCGGCCGCGTACGCCCAGCTGATCTTCGCCGCGCACGCGGTGGGCTCCGACCCGCGCGACTTCGGCTCCACCGACCTGGTAGGGCAGTTGAACGCGACCGGGCCCGCGCCCCAGGCGAAGACGGCCGACGCGTCCCCGACCGGGAAGACCGACACCAGCAAGAACACCGATGACGACGGCGGTGTCGGCGTCTGGTGGATCATCGGCGTCGGACTCGTCGGCGGTGTCGGCATCGGATTCCTGCTGAGCGGACGCCTGAAGAAGCAGCGGTCGTGAAGCCGGCAGCGGTCCTCCGGCGCCCTGGTCCGGCGGTGGCCGCCCTGTTCGGCGCCCTTCTCGTCGCCCTGTGCGTCACCCTCCTCGGCGCGGCCCCCGCGCACGCCGCCGGTTACCGCTACTGGTCCTTCTGGGACCTCGACGGCGACCGGTGGGCGTACGCGACCCAGGGCCCCTCCACCGCACGCCCGTCGGACGGTGACGTACAGGGCTTCCGCTTCGCCGTGAGCGAGGACTCCCAGGACGCCACGACACCGCGCGGCGCCCATGACTTCGGCGCGATCTGCGACGGCACCCCGGCACGGTCCGGCGAGAAGCGGATCGCCCTCGTCGTCGACTTCGGCACGGCGGGCGACGCCCCGGACGGCGAGACCCCGCCGGCGGCCCGTACCGCGTGCGCCCGGGTCGGCGAGGACGCGACCACCGCCGAGGCGCTCGCCGAGGTCGCGAAGCCGCTGCGGTACGACACCAACGCGCTGCTGTGCGCCATCTCCGGGTATCCGAAGGCCGGGTGCGGGGAGCAGGTGGCGGGGTCCGGGGGCGCGAAGACCGGCAAGGCGACCACCGCGTCCGACAACGAGAACAGCGGGGACAGCGGGGACAGCGGCGGCTCCTCCGTCGGGGTCGCCGTCGGGATCGGTGCCGTGGTCGTCCTCGGGGGCGCCGCGTACTGGCAGTCCCGCCGCCGCCGGGGCTGACCGGGTCCCCACCATGAGTCCTGCGCCCTTTCGCGTCCGCCCGCGTACCGCCCCGGAGGCCCACCGCGCCAACTCCCTCCACCCCGGCGCCTGGTGGCTCTGGGCGCTCGGCCTGGGCACCGCCGCGTCCCGTACGACGAACCCGCTGCTGCTCGGTCTGCTGATCGGCGTCGCGGGCTATGTCGTCGCCGCGCGCCGCATCGAGGCGCCCTGGGCCCGCTCCTACGGCGCGTTCGTGAAGATCGCCCTGGTGGTGATCGGCATCCGGCTGGTGTTCGCGGTGTTCCTCGGGTCGCCTATCCCCGGCACGCAGGTCCTGGTCACGCTGCCCGAACTGCCGCTGCCCGACTGGGCGCAGGGCATGCGGATCGGCGGCCGGGTGACCGCCGAGGGCCTGGTGTTCGCGCTGTACGACGGGCTGAAGCTGGCCACGCTGCTGATCTGCGTCGGCGCCGCGAACGCGCTCGCCAACCCGGCACGGCTCCTGAAGTCCCTGCCGGGCGCCCTGTACGAGGCCGGGGTCGCCGTCGTCGTCGCGATGACGTTCGCGCCGCAACTCATCGCCGATGTACGGCGCCTGCGGTCCGCGCGCCGGCTGCGGGGGCGCCCCGACCGGGGGCTGCGCGGGCTGCTCCAGGTCGGACTGCCGGTCCTGGAGGGCGCGTTGGAGCGGTCCGTGGCGCTGGCGGCGGCGATGGACGCGCGCGGTTACGGGCGCAGCGCCGAAGTGCCGACCGCCGTGCGCCGTACCACCGCCGTCCTCACCCTCGGCGGTCTGCTCGGTGTCTGCGCCGGGACGTACGGGCTGCTCGCCACGGACGGCGCGGGCTACGCGCTGCCGTTGCTGCTCGCCGGGGTCGCCGCCGCGCTCGGCGGACTGTGGCTGGGCGGGCGCCGCTCGATCCGTACCCGGTACCGGCCCGACGCGTGGGGGGTGCGGGCGTGGCTGGTCGCCGGATCGGGCGCGGTCGTCGCGGCGGCGCTGATCCGGGGCGGGGCCGTGGACCCGGCGGCCCTGCACCCGGGGGTCGTGCCGCTGAGCGTCCCGGAGTTGCCGCTCTGGTCGGCCGTGGTCCTCGTCGGTCTGCTGCCCGCGTTCGTCACCCCGGCCCCCACCCCTTCGCCGCCGCCCCCGTCGATCACCGCCCGCTCCGAGGAGACCTCATGATCCGCTTCGAGGATGTCTCCGTCACCTACGACGGCGCCGGTGAACCGACCGTGCGTGGCGTCGACTTCACCGTGCCGGAAGGCGAACTCGTGCTGCTCGTCGGCCCGTCCGGGGTCGGCAAGTCCACCCTGCTCGGCGCCGTGAGCGGTCTCGTACCGCACTTCACCGGCGGCACCCTGCGGGGCCGGGTCACCGTGGCGGGCCGGGACACGCGGACCCACAAGCCGCGTGAACTCGCCGATGTCGTCGGCACGGTCGGCCAGGACCCGCTGGCGCACTTCGTGACGGACACCGTCGAGGACGAACTCGCCTACGGCATGGAGTCGTTGGGGATCGCCCCGGACGTGATGCGGCGGCGCGTCGAGGAGACCCTCGATCTGCTGGGGCTCGCCGAGCTGCGGGACCGGGCCATCGCCACGCTGTCCGGCGGGCAGCGGCAGCGGGTCGCGATCGGCTCGGTCCTCACCCCGCATCCGAGGGTCCTGGTCCTGGACGAGCCGACGTCCGCGCTCGACCCGGCCGCCGCCGAAGAGGTCCTCGCCGTGCTGCAACGGCTGGTGCACGACCTGGGTACGACGGTCCTGATGGCGGAGCACCGGCTCGAACGGGTCGTGCAGTACGCGGACCAGGTAATGCTTCTCGCGGCGCCGGGCGCCCGTCCGGTCCTCGGCGCGCCCGCCGAGGTGATGGCCGGATCGCCGGTGTATCCGCCGGTGGTCGCCCTGGGCCGGCTCGCGGGCTGGTCACCGCTGCCGCTGACGGTGCGGGACGCACGGCGCCGGGCGGGCGGGCTGCGGGAACGCCTGGCGACGGCGACGCCCCCATCGGTACCGGCACCCGTCGGCGGGAACCCCGTGGCGGACGTCTCCCGGCTCACCGTCCGGCACGGCCGGGTCGAGGCCCTGCGCGGGGTCGGGTTCTCCCTCGCCCCGGGTGAGACGGTCGCGCTGATGGGCCGCAACGGCGCCGGAAAGTCCACCCTGTTGTCCGCGCTGGTCGGCCTGGTCCCGCCCGCGTCCGGCTCCGTCCACGTCGGCGGCGCCGTGCCGCACCGAACGAGCCCCCGCGACCTGGTGCGCCACGTCGGCCTGGTCCCGCAGGAGCCGCGCGATCTGCTGTACGCGGACACGGTGGCCGCCGAGTGCGCGGCGGCCGACCGGGACGCGGGCGCGGACCCCGGTACCTGCCGGGCCCTGGTGTCCGAGCTGCTGCCGGGGATCGACGGCGCGACGCATCCGCGTGACCTGTCGGAGGGACAGCGCCTGGCGCTCGCGCTCGCCGTCGTGCTCACGGCCCGCCCGCCGCTGCTCCTGCTCGACGAGCCGACCCGGGGCCTGGACTACGCGGCGAAGGCCCGGCTGGTCACCCTGCTGCGCGCACTGGCCGCCGAGGGGCACGCGATCGTGCTCGCCACGCACGATGTGGAGCTGGCGGCCGAACTCGCCCACCGCGTGGTCATCCTCGCGGACGGCGAGATCGTCGCGGACGGCCCGACGCCCGAGGTCGTGGTGGCGTCGCCGTCCTTCGCGCCGCAGGTCACCAAAGTGCTCGCGCCCCAGCCGTGGCTCACGGTCACACAGGTGCGGGAGGCGCTGGCATGAGGGCGCGGGTCGCAGGCGCTCGTACGAGGCCACGGGTCGTCCGGCTGGGCCCGAGGTCCGTCGCCGCCCTCGGTCTGGTGAGCGCCGTCGGGGTCGCCGGTTTCGGCTGGCCCCTGATCGCGGGTCCCGGCTCCCAGCTCAGCGCCCACGCCCAGGACGCCCCCTGGCTGTTCGCGGCGCTGCTCGTGCTCCTGGTCGGGGTCGTCGCGGCCACCGTCTCGGAGTCCGGGCTCGGGCCCAAGGCGGTGGCGATGCTCGGGGTCCTGGCGGCTACCGGCGCGGCACTTCGGCCGCTGGGCGCGGGCACGGCGGGCATCGAGCCGATGTTCTTCCTGATGGTGCTGAGCGGCCGGGTCCTGGGGCCCGGCTTCGGATTCGTCCTCGGTTCGGTGACGATGTTCGCGTCCGCGCTGCTGACCGGGGGCGTCGGGCCGTGGATGCCGTTCCAGATGCTGGCGATGGGCTGGTTCACGCTCGGCGCGGGCCTGCTGCCGGGGCCCGAGCGGCTACGGGGACGCGGTGAGCTGCTGATGCTCGCGGTGTACGGGTTCCTGGCCGCGTTCGCGTACGGCACGGTCATGAATCTGGCGGGCTGGCCCTTCATGGGCGAGCTGACGTCGAGCGTCGCCTTCCACCCCGGGGACGCGGTGCACGCGAATCTGGTCCGCTTCCTCGCCTACTGCGCGGCGACCTCGCTCGGCTGGGACCTGGGCCGGGCGGCGCTCACGGTGGTGCTCACGGTGACGCTGGGCGCGACGGTGCTGAAGGCGTTGCGGCGGGCGACACGGCGGGCGGCGTTCGAGGCGCCGGTGGCTTTCGAGGGATCGGGGGTTGTCGAGGGGTCGGGGGCTTCAGAAGGATCGGTGGCCGACAAGGCGCCGGTGGCCGGCAAGGATCTCCAGCCCTGACCCGAGCGGCACATTTCACCCATTTCGGACACCGTGTCAGCGGCCTGCGTCACACCCCAACTCCCCTCCCTGCGACCCGCGTCACACTCCCCGCATCCGCTCCGTGGGCCCGCGCACGCGGTCCGTCACCGAACACACCCCGGCGCCGTGAGGCATCCCACAGCACTTCGGCCTTCCACTATCCGGGGCCGTAGCCCACAGGGTTGGCATGCTCGCGTCGCCGACGCCCCTGACCTGCGACTTGAGAGCCACGTCACACAGGGGGCCTTCCCGGCGAATGCGACTCCGACTAGTAAAAGGGGCGATTGCCGCGAGGGGGTCGGCTTTGCTTCTCTGGAGCAGTCGCACGGCGCCGACGTGCCCACCCGGGCCGCGGCGCCGACGCAGTCCCCGCGGTCCGTCCGCGGTCCCCGATGTACCGCGACGGCATCTGTCCCCCACCGGAAGGTCCGAAGTTGTCCGCCTCCCTGCTCCGCCGCATCGCGTCCCCGAAGAAGGCCCTCACCGGTGCCGCCGTCGCCGCTGTCGCCGCCGGCTCGGTGTTCGCCGCGGCTCCGGCCCAGGCCGCGGCCCCCGCCGCCACGCCCACCTCGGCGCAGTCGATCGCGAAGAAGCTGATCCCGGACGCCGCGCAGTACAACGCCTTCGACAAGATCGTGACCCACGAGAGCAACTGGAAGGTCACGGCCACCAACGCGTCCTCCGGTGCCTACGGCCTGGTCCAGGCGCTGCCGGCCTCGAAGATGGCCACGCACGGCAGCGACTGGAAGACCAACCCCGAGACCCAGATCAAGTGGGGCCTGGACTACATGAAGCAGCGCTACGGCAGCCCCGCAGCCGCGTGGAGCTTCTGGCAGGCCAACGGCTGGTACTGAGCCGCGCCCCCCGCACAGACGCAGGCGGCGGCACCCTGACACCCCGGGTGTCGCCGCCTGACCCATTTCCCGTGGTCCCGGTCGCGCCCCGCGCGCCGGGACCATGTGCGCGTCCGGGGGAGAGCACCATGTCGGTTTGCACATCTCAGGAGGCGCGACATGGCCACGGCGGTCGGCGGTACGGACGAACCGAATCCATCGAGCATCGAGTCGCGGGGGCTGCGGCTGCCGTTGGTGCTCGGTGCGCTGACGGTCGTCAGTGGACTCATCGACGCCGTCAGCTATCTCGGCCTCGGCCATGTCTTCACCGCGAACATGACCGGCAACGTGGTCGTCCTCGGTTTCGCCGCCGCCGGCGCGCCGGGCTTCTCGGCCACGCACTCACTGGTGTCGCTCGGCGCGTTCCTGGTCGGTTCGGTGGTCGGCGGCCGGTGCGTCCTGCGGTTCAGCGAGGGTTCACGGCGTACCTGGATGCGGACGGTCCTGGCGTGCGAGGCGGTCCTGGTCGGCGCGTCGGCGGTCATCGCGTACGCGGCCCCCGACGCGCGCGGCACCGTCTTCGCGCTGATCGCGGTGACGGCGGTCGCGATGGGCCTGCGCAACGCCACCGTACGGAAGTTGGGCGTGGCCGACATGACGACGACCGTGCTCACCATGGCCCTGACCGGTCTGGCCGCCGACTCCTGGCTGGGCGGCGGCAAAAGCATCCACACGCTGCGGCGCGCGGGCTCGGCCCTGGCGTTGCTGGCGGGCGCGCTGCTCGGCGCGTGGCTGGTCCTGAACCACGGTCTGGGGCTGCCGTTGCTGGTGGCCGCGCTGATCGCGGCGGCACTCGCCGTGACGGCCTCGGGCCGACTCTGACACCGGACCGACTCTGACACCGGGCCGCGTCTGCACCTGCGTCTGCGTCCACGTCCGCGTCACAGCCGCTGGATGATCGTCCCCGTCGCCAGGGCGCCGCCCGCGCACATCGTGATCAGCGCGAACTCCTTGTCGCGGCGCTCCAGTTCGTGCAGCGCGGTCGTGATGAGCCGGGCCCCCGTGGCGCCGACCGGATGTCCGAGGGCGATGGCGCCGCCGTTGACATTGACCTTCTCCAGGTCCTGACCGAAGACCTGGGCCCAGCTCAACACCACTGAGGCGAAGGCTTCGTTGATCTCGATCAGGTCGATGTCCTTGAGGGTCATGCCGGCCTTGCCGAGGACCGCGCGGGTCGCGTCGACCGGCCCGTCGAGGTGGAAGTGCGGATCGGAGCCGACGAGTGCCTGGGCGACGATCCGTGCGCGCGGGCGAAGCTTGAGGGCCCGCGCCATCCGCTTGGACGCCCACATGATCGCGGATGCGCCGTCCGAGATCTGCGAGGAGTTGCCCGCGGTGTGGACGGCCGTCGGCATCACCGGCTTGAGCCGGCCCAGGGCCTCCATCGAGGTGTCACGCAGCCCTTCGTCCCGGTCCACGAGCCGCCACATGCCCTGCCCGGCGGCCTGTTCCGTCTCGGTGGTCGGCACCTGCACGGCGAACGTCTCGCGTTTGAACCGCTCCTCGGCCCAGGCGACGGCGGCCCGCTCCTGCGAGATCAAGCCGAGCGAGTCGACGTTCTCGCGGGTCAACCCCCGGTGCCGCGCGATGCGTTCGGCGGCCTCGAACTGGTTGGGCAGGTCCACGTTCCACTCGTCGGGCGCCGGTTTGCCGGGGCCGTGCTTGGAGGCGGAGCCGAGCGGCACCCGGGACATGGCCTCGATCCCGCAGGAGATGCCGATGTCGATGACTCCGGCCGCGATCATGTTGGCGGTCATGTGCGACGCCTGCTGCGAGGAGCCGCACTGGCAGTCGACGGTGGTCGCCGCGGTCTCGTAGGGCAACCCCATGGTGAGCCACGCGGTGCGGGCCGGGTTCATGGACTGCTCACCCGCGTGGGTGACCGTGCCGCCGACGATCTGCTCGACGCAGTCCGGCTGGATGCCGGTACGGCCGAGGAGTTCCCGGTAGGTCTCGCCCAGCAGATAGGCGGGGTGAAGATTGGCGAGCGCCCCTCCCCGCTTGCCGATGGGGGTCCGTACGGCTTCGACGATGACGGGTTCAGCGGCCATGAGCGCGTCCTCTCTCCACATCCCGCGGGGCGTGCGGTGACCCACGACAGAACTAGTACGCGTTCTAGTTCTGTGAGAAGTCTCGTTGCGTAACCCCCGGCACGCAAGGGTCGTGCACGCATCTCGCGGTACGGCGTGCGCAACAGATCCCGCCGCGCCCCTTGCGAGTTGTAGAACCGGTTACTACCTTTCCAGCAACTTCTGATGGACCGTCACTTTCTGATAGATCGTCACTATCCGTCATCGCCTTGATGGTCCATCGACTTACGGTGAAACAGCTGGAGTTGCCGATGTCCTGCCCCGCGCTGTCCGAAGGGTTCGACTTCACGGATCCCGATCTGCTCCACCACCGAGTGCCGCTGCCGGAGTTCGCCGCGCTCCGGGAGTCCGAACCGGTCCGGTGGATCGCCCAGACCCCCGGCATCTCGGGCTTCCAGGACGCCGGTTACTGGGCCGTCACCCGGCACGCGGACGTCAAGTACGTCTCCACGCACCCGGAACTCTTCTCCTCGCACCTCAACACCGCCGTGATCCGCTTCAACGAGACCATCAGCCGCGACCAGATCGAGGTCCAGCGGCTGATCATGCTCAACATGGACCCGCCCGAGCACACCCGGGTCCGGCAGATCGTGCAGCGCGGTTTCACCCCGCGCGCGATCCGCTCCCTGGAGGACACCCTGCGCGCCCGCGCCCGCTCCATCGTGGAGACGGCGCTGAGCCAGGCGGGCCCGGACGGCGCCTTCGACTTCGTCACCAACGTCGCCGTGGAACTGCCGCTCCAGGCCATCGCCGAACTGATCGGCGTCCCGCAGGAGGACCGCTCCAAGATCTTCGACTGGTCCAACAAGATGGCCGCGTACGACGATCCGGAGTACGCGATCACCGAGGAGGTCGGCGTCGAGGCCGCCGCCGAACTCGTCTCGTACGCGATGAATCTCGCCGCGGCCCGCAAGGAGTGCCCGGCCAAGGACATCGTGTCGCAGCTCGTGGCCGCCGAGGACGAGGGCAACCTCGGCTCCGACGAGTTCGGGTTCTTCGTGATCCTGCTCGCCGTCGCCGGCAACGAGACCACGCGTAACGCCATCACCCACGGCATGCACGCCTTCCTCACCCACCCCGACCAGTGGGAGCTGTACAAGCGCGAGCGCCCCGAGACCGCCGCCGAGGAGATCGTCCGCTGGGCGACGCCCGTCGTCTCCTTCCAGCGCACCGCCACCGAGGACACCGACCTGGGCGGGCAGCGCATCAGGAAGGGCGACCGCGTCGGCATGTTCTACTCCTCGGCGAACAACGACCCGGAGGTCTTCGAAGCCCCCGAGCGGTTCGACGTCCTGCGCGACCCGAACCCGCACCTCGGATTCGGCGGCGGCGGACCGCACTTCTGCCTCGGCAAGTCCCTCGCCACGCTGGAGATCAACCTCATCTTCAACGCGGTCGCCGACGCGATGCCCGATCTGCGGCTCATCGGTGAACCGCGCCGGCTCCGCTCCGCGTGGCTGAACGGCGTCAAGGAGCTACGGGTGTCCGGCGCCGCCTGACCCGATTCCGGCCCGACGCCCGACCCGCCAACCGCCCTGCCCTCAGCGGGCGTTGAGTTTGCCGTCGGACGAGGTCGCCTGACCGGGGATGGGCACACCCTCCCGCCCCGGTTCGGGCACCTTTTTGGACTGTTCCGGCAGCACGACACCTTCCGGCGCCCCTTCCGGCCTCTTCGCCTCCCCCGCCTCCTCCATCGCCGTGCGTGTCACGACCCGTGCCCTCGGTCCCGCCAGGAGATGACCGAGCCCGAAGCCCAGGGCGACCACGACCGCGCCGCCGACCGCGTCGAGGATCCAGTGGTTGCCGGTCGCGACGATCGCCGAGACGGTCAGCAGCGGATGCAGCAGCCCCAGGGCCTTCATCCACCACCGGCGCGCCAGGATCACGACGACGACACCGCACCACAGGGACCACCCGAAGTGCAGCGACGGCATCGCCGCGTACTGGTTGGTGACCGAGGTGAGGGTGCCGTAGTCCGGCTGCGAGAAGTCCTGGACGCCGTGCACCGTGTCGATGAACCCGAGGTCCGGCATCAGCCGGGGCGGGGCCAGCGGATAGAGCCAGAAGCCGAGCAGCGCGAGCACCGTGGCGAAGCCGAGTGCCGTGCGCGCCCAGCGGAAGTCGACGGGCCGCCGCATGTACAGGAAACCGAGGACCGTCAGCGGTACGAAGAAGTGGAAGGACGTGTAGTAGAAGTTGAAGAAGCTCTCCAGCCAGGGGACCTTCACCACCGCGTGGTTGATCCCGTACTCGATGTCGATGAAGAGGAACTTCTCGATCGAGTGGATCTGCTCCCCGTGCCGCTCGGCGGCGGGCCGGCCCCCGGCGGCGGCGATCCGCACCTGTGAGTAGGCGGAGTAGCCGACCCGGATCAGCAGCAGTTCGAGCAACAGGTTGGGCCGGCTCAGGACCCGTCGCCAGAACGGCAGCAGCGGCACCCGGCTCCAGCGCGCCGGTACGGGCGCCGCGTACACCGTGGGGACGGGGTCCCGGTAGTACGGCGAGGTCCGGGACAGGAATGGTACGAAGCAGGCGGCGGCGAGGGCCGCGAGGACCACGGCGTTGTCGCGCACCGGGACCAGCACCGTGATGTTCGGCAGCATCATCGTCGCGGGCAGCGTCATCACCAGGACCACCGCGACCGGCCACACCGGGCGGTCCGACGCGCGCTTGCCGACCCGGCCGACGACGGCGAGCAGTACCCACAGGAGTTGGTGCTGCCAGGTCGTCGGGGACACGACGACGGCGACACAGCCGGTGATGGCGACGGCGAGCAGCAACTGCCCGTCGGCCGCGTACCGCACGGCCCGGCGCAGACCGACCACGGCGACGGTGGCACCGATGACCAGGAACAGGCCCTGTTCCAGCGGTCCGCTCAGCCCGAACCGGAGCAGGACGCCGTGCAGGGACTGGTTGGCGAGCCCGTCGGGTTCGGCGCCGAGTCCTGCGCCCGCGAGATGGCGTATCCAGTACGCCCACGAGTCCTCGGCCATCGCGGCCCAGGCGAGGGCGGTGCAGGCGGCGAAGGTGATGCCGGAGGCGACGGCGGCTTTGCGGCGGCCGGTGAACCAGAGCAGCGGTGCGAAGAGCAGCACGGTGGGCTGGAGGGCGGCGCCGATGCCGATCAGGACACCGCTCGCGCGTTCCCCGCGCACGGCGAAGCAGCCGAGGAGGACGAGCAGGACGGGGATGATGCTGGTCTGGCCGAGGTGGAGGGTGTTGCGGACGGGCAGCGACAGGATCAGCAGACAGATCGCGACGGGCGCGGCGAGCAGGGAGGTACGACGCGAGACGGGGTGCGGCAGGGAGCGTGCGGCGACCAGACCGAGGACGACGACGAGCAGCAGTGTGCCGAACGTCCATGCCCAGCCCAGCGACTGTTCGGCGGACCGGGCGAGCGGCTTCAGGACGAGTCCCCCGAAAGGGGTACCCGTGAACTGGTCGGCGTCGTACAGCGACCCATTGACGTGCAGGACGCCGTTGGGTCCGACCCACGCCTCCAGATCGGTGAAGCGCTCTCCCGGTGGCTGCCGCAGGACTGCCGTGACCTGGCGCACCGCGAGCAGCGCTGCCATCAGCCAGAGGCCGGCGCGCACGGCCGCGATACGGGAGTTCACCGCCCCGGCCGGTCTCGCCAAGGCGTTCCCTGCTCCACCGTGCTCCGCATTCGCCACGCCGCGTCGGCCCTCCGCCCGTTCGTCACCGTGTCCGGCCCTGTCCCCGGGCCGGATCGTCAAAGGCTCGCACTGCCCCGGTGAAGAGACGCGGGCAACCCCCGATTCACCTGGCGGCCTCTTCACTTTTGAACGGATGACGATAGTGCGGGGAAGGTGCCGTTTTCTCCGTAAGGCGCGACACAGATCACAATCTGGCCAGCTCTGGCCCCTTTCGCGGTCGCTTCGGCGGACACCGCCCGGCTATATTCCTTAGCGAAACTACTTAGTCGTACTAATGACCACTTTTGGGGAGAGCCACCCATGACCGAGCAGCTGTGGACCGACGTCGACGCCTACTTCACCTCGTCCCTCGCCCCGGCGGACGAGCCCCTGGACGCGGCCCTGCGCGCCAGCGACGCCGCCGGACTGCCGCACATCAACGTCGCCCCGAACCAGGGCAAGCTGCTCCAGTTGCTCGCCCAGATCCAGGGCGCCCGGCGCATCCTGGAGATCGGCACGCTCGGCGGCTACAGCACCATCTGGCTGGCCCGCGCACTCCCCGCCGACGGCCGGCTGATCAGCCTGGAATACGACCCGGCACACGCCGACGTGGCCCGCCGCAACCTCGCCCACGCGGGGCTCGACACGATCGCCGAGGTACGGACGGGCGCGGCGCTCGACTCGCTGCCGGTCCTCGAAGCGGAGGGCGCGGGCCCGTTCGACCTGGTCTTCATCGACGCCGACAAGGTCAACAACCCGCACTATCTGGACTGGTCGGTGAAGCTGACCGCGCCTGGTTCCGTGATCGTCTGCGACAACGTGGTGCGCGGCGGCGCCGTCATCGACGCGGCGAGCACCGAGCCGAGCGTGCGGGGCACCCGTGCGCTGATCGAGCGGGTCGCCGCCCATCCGAAGCTGAGCGGCACCGCGATCCAGACGGTGGGCAGCAAGGGGTACGACGGGTTCGTCCTGGCCCGTGTGACCGACTGACCACCTCCGTGGCGCTCCGGTCCCCGGTCTCGGGTCCCCGGTCTCGGGTCCCCGGTGGGTCATATCTCGTGGTAGAAGCCCACGTTGACGCTGCGCGCGCTCGTCCGGTCCCGTACCACGACCTCGCCGGAGCCCCCGCGCGGCAGCGTCGCACACCCGCCGTGGACGAGCGGCTGCGCGGCTCCGCCCATCACGACCCATGCCTCGGACGACGGGTCGGGCTGGGAGCCGCGCAGCCAGGTGACGGTCCAGGTGCCGTCGGGTCCGCAGCGGAACTCCAGATGGGTGCGGGACACGAACAGCCAGTCGTCGGGCGTGGCCAGCCGGCACTGGGTCCGGTCGCGGCCGACGCGCAGCACCGCGCCCGGCTCGCTCGGCGCCTCGGCCATCAGCATGCCCGCGGTCGCACCCGCGTCGCCCTCCGCCACCGTGGCCATGGTCAGCTCCAGCACGTACGGCTCCTTCTTCCGGCCGGTTCGCCCGGCATGCCGTGGTCTTCCGTCGTCCTGAGTGGACTTCGGGAGCGTCGCACAGCCCACTGACATTCGTCTCCCGTCTGGGACAATGAGGGCATGACGGAGCGGAAACCCCCAGGTGTCAGCTTCGAGTCATGGGTCGACAAGCAGATCCGCGACGCGGAGGCCCGAGGCGAGTTCGCACGGTTGGCCGGAGCGGGCAAGCCGCTCGCCGCCACCGCGGACACGGCCTACGACGAACTGTGGTGGATCAAGGCGAAGATGGCCCGCGAGGGTCTCTCGCATCTGCCCCCTTCGCTCGCCCTGCGCAAGGAGGCGGAGGACGCGCTCGCGGCGGCCTATGAGGCGCCGTCCGAGGCGGCGGCCCGGCGGATCGTCGAGAAGGTCAATCCCAAGATCAAGGACATGATGCTGAAGCCGCAGCCGGGTCCGCCGCTGGGGATGAAGCCGTTCGATCCGGACAAGGTCGCCGCCGAATGGCACCGCAGGCACCCTCCGGAACCCTCGGCATAGCCCTTCGCCTGACCCTTCCGTTGAGCCCCGGTGTCGTGCCGCCCGGTCACACGGGCAGCGTGATCGCGGTCGCCGCGATGCCCTCGTGCACGATCCACCGGCCGTCGAACCGCGCGGGCAGCTCCGGCACGGTCCGCAGCAGCCGTGCCGTGAGCGTGCCCTCGGTCGGCGTCGCCGGGTGGAAGGTGATGTCGGCGTCGTGGAAGTCGAGTTCGATCCGGGTCAGCGGGAACCACGTCTTGAAGACGCTCTCCTTGGCGCTGAACAGCAACCGGTCCTCGTGCACCCCGACGGGCAACGGCCTCTCGCGCAGCCGTCTCAGCTCCGACGCGAGGGCGATCGAGTCGAGGATCCCGGACGGCAGCGGCGCGTTGGGTTCGGCGTCGATGCCCAGGCCCCGGAACTCCGTGGCGCGGGCGAGCGCGGCGGCCCGGTAGCCCGCGCAGTGCGTCATGCTGCCGACCACCCCGGCCGGCCAGCGGGGCACGCCGCGTGTTCCGTTGAGCACCGGCGCGGGCGGCAGTCCGAGGCCGCTCATGGCGCGCCGGGCACAGCCCCTGACCGCCGCGAACTCCCGTTGCCGGGACGGCACACTGGCCGCCACGAGCGCCTCCTCCTCGGGGAAGAGGGTGCCGGGCGGCGCGTCCTCGCGGGTGTCGGCGGACGAGACCGCGGCGGGCAGCAGCCGGCCGATCACACGGGGTCCGCGTCGGCCGACGCGTCGTACGGCAGGATCCGGCGCAGCAGGCCCCGGGGGTGCCCGCGTTTGCGCCACTCGCGGGGGTAGCCGATCGAGACCTCCTCGAAGCGGACGCCGTCGTGGACGGTGGTACGGGGGATGTGGAGATGGCCGTAGACGACGGCGGCGACGTTGAAGCGGGTGTGCCAGTCGGCGGTGAGTTCCGTACCGCACCACTGCGCGAACTCCGGGTACCAGAGCACCGATGTCGGTTGCCGGACCAGCGGCCAGTGGCCCGCGAGGACCAGCGGGAGTGCCGGGTCGTGGGCGGCGAGCCGGCGTTCGGTCAGCGCGACCCGGGCGCGGCACCAGTCGTCCCGGGTGGGATACGGGTCCGGGTGCAGCAGGAACTCGTCCGTGCACACCACTCCGGAGGCGTGCGCGGCGGCCAGCGACTCCTCCTTGGTCGCCGTACCGGGCGCCCGGAAGGTGTAGTCGTACAGCAGGAACAGCGGGGCGACCGCGACCGGTCCTTCCGGGCCGGGCCAGAGCGCGTAGGGGTCCTCGGGGGTGAGGATGTCCAGGCTTCGGCAGAGGTCGACCAGGTGCTCGTAGCGTGCCTGGCCGCGCAGGGGCGCCGGGTCCTCGCGCGGGGTCCACAGCTCGTGGTTGCCGGGGGTCCAGATCACCCGTGAGAAGCGGCGGGCGAGCAGGTCGAGGGCCCAGGTGATGTCGTCGAAGCGTTCGGCGACGTCACCCGCGACGATCAGCCAGTCCTCGTCCGAATCCGGCCGCAGGGACTCCACGATGGGCCGGTTGTCCCGCATGGCGACGTGCAGGTCGCTCACCGCGAGGAGAGCACCGGTCGGTGCCGCCATCGCAACCCCCCTTCGCCGTCGTACCGGGCGACGACGCTCTGGGAGCGTAACCGCGTCCCGCCACGGCGATCAACGAGAAGACCGCCAGTCCTCGCACCCATCTCCCGGCCGCCCTTCTCCGACCTCTCCTCTGACCTCAGACCCTCTCCCCTCGGACCTCTTCGACCACGCCCGCCGCCATCAGTTCCTCCAGCCAGCGGGCGAGCATCATCCGTACCCAGAGCACGTCCATCGCCCAGATTCCGCCGAGGGCGTGCGCGGTCGCGTCGAGATGCCAGTCGTGCTGCTGCAACGCGATCCACATCGCCGTACCGCCGGGCCCGCACGAGAACGTCTCGTGGCGCGCCGCGCACAGCAGGGTCAGCCGCCCTTCGGTGTCGAGCCGGGAGACGACATCGGGTACGGGCCGTACGTTCCGTAACAACTCGTCGTGTTCCATGGCAAGTCCCTCAAATATCGATGACATGGCCTGAACTGGTCGTTACCGTCGGGTAGTGTCGCGCCTGTCCCGATGGGACGCACAGCCTCGTGTACGTGCTCCGGCCGCCGGAAGGCGGCGCGCCGACATCACGGAAGTGGGGGCGGTCATTCAGATCACCGTGCCGCGCACCGGACGTTGCTTGCTGCTGCCGTCGTGCGGGCGTTCCGCGTCGCAGCCGCACATCTCGGCGTTGAGATCCTTGACGAGCGTGACCAGGTCGGTGGGGCGGCCGGGTCCCCACCAGTCGCCGAGCATTTCGGCGAGCGATTCCTCGCGGGCCCGGGACAGCGCGGCGGCGACCTCGCGGCCCTCGTCGGTGAGGATCAGCGGAAGCCCTTCGCGCACGGCGAGACGGCGCTCCTCGACCTGCCGGGCCGCGTTGGTGATGACGTCGAGCGGGACGGAGCTGCGTTCGGCCAGGAGCGCGGGTTCCGCCGAACCGAACCGGTTGATGCGCAGCAGCAGCCAACTCGCCGCCGGCAGCAGGTCGTAGCCGGCCCGTTCGGTGATCGTCCGGTAGATCTCGCGGCGGCCCTCGCGGGTGCCGAGCAGGGACAGGGCGCGTGCCACCTCGTCGCGCGAGGAGCGTTGTACGGGGTTACTGGCCAGGGTCTCGGTCGCGTCGGGCGCCCGCACCGAGCCGCGCAGCGGGTCCTCGCGCATGAACCAGGCGAGGAAGAAGGCGAGCAGCGCGACCGGGGCCGCGTACAGGAAGACATCGGTGATCGACGACGCGTAGGCGTGGATGACCGGTGGGCGCAGGAGGGGCGGGAGTTGGGCGATGCCGCGCGGGTCGGACTTGAGCGAGTCGACGCCGACGCCGGGCGGCAGCGACTGCCCCGCGAGCGCGTCGGTGAGTTTGCCGCCGAGCCGGCCGGCGAAGATCGAACCGAAGATGGCCACGCCGAACGACGCCCCGATGGACCGGAAGAAGGTGGCCCCGGAGGTCGCGACGCCGAGGTCCTCGTAGGAGACCGCGTTCTGCACGATGAGCACCAGGACCTGCATCACCAGGCCGAGGCCCAGGCCGAAGACGAAGAAGTAGGCACTCATCTCGGCCGTGCTGCTCGACTCGTCGAGCCGGTGCAGCAGGAGCAGCCCGATCGTGGTGATGCCGGTGCCGGCTATGGGGAACACCTTCCAGCGGCCGGTGCGGCTGACGATCTGTCCGGACAGCGTGGACGACAGGAGCAGCCCGACGACCATCGGCAGCATGTGCACGCCGGACATGGTCGGCGAGATGCGGTGTACGACCTGGAGGAACGTCGGCAGATAGGTCATCGCCCCGAACATCGCGAAGCCGACGACGAAGCTGATGACCGCGGCCAGGGTGAAGGTGCGGATCCGGAACAGCTTGAGCGGCAGCACCGGTTCGGGCGCCCGCCGCTCCACGCTCACGAACCAGCCCGCCAGGAGCACCCCGAGCGCGGCGAGCCCGATGACCTGGGTCGAGTTCCAGTCCCAGGTGGTGCCGCCGAGCGAGGCCACGAGCACCAGACAGGTCGCGACGGAGGCGATGAGGAAGGTGCCCAGATAGTCGATGGTGTGCCGGGTGGCGCGGCGCGGGATGTGCAGATACGCGGCGATGACGGCGAGCGCGATCACCCCGATCGGCAGGTTGACGTAGAACACCCAACGCCAGCTCAGATGCTCCGTGAACACCCCGCCGAGCAGCGGCCCGAGCACACTCGTCGCACCGAACACCGCGCCGAACAGGCCCTGGTACTTACCGCGTTCACGCGGCGCCACGATGTCGCCGACGATCGCCATCGACAGCACGATCAGCCCACCGCCACCGAGCCCCTGCAACGCCCGGAAGCCGATGAGCTGCGACATGTTCTGCGCCACACCGCAGAGCGCCGAGCCGATCAGGAAGATCACGATCGCGTACTGGAACAGCCGCTTGCGGCCGTACTGGTCGCCGAGCTTGCCCCACAGCGGCGTCGCCGCCGTCGACGCCAGCAGATACGCCGTGACCACCCAGGAGAGGTGTTCCAGACCGCCGAGGTCGCTGACGATCGTCGGCAGCGCCGTGGAGACGATGGTCTGGTCGAGGGCGGCGAGCAGCATTCCGAGGAGCAGCGCGCCGATCGACACCAGAACGCCGCCCTGGATGCGGTCCTCATCCTTGCCGGAGCGTGCGGCGTGCGTACCGCTCGCCCGGTGAGCGCTCTGGGCCATGGACACCTCCTGAGACCGTCCCGAGGCTTTCCGCACCTCCATCGTGATCGGTATGCCCCGTTATGGCCTGTTGACGCACTCACCCCGGCGCTGGGCTCGGGGGCGCGGTGTCTGCATAATCGGCGGTGTTCTCAGGGGAGGGGACCCAAAACGGTGAACGGACAGATATGTCCAGAATGCGGTACGGCACGGGGCCCGGGGGGCGCCCACGGCTGTACCTGCGCGCAGCGCGCGTCCGACGCGCTGCGGGAGACGAGAACGGCGGAGACCGCGGCGGCGGAGGACTACGACCCGCTCCGGGTACGTCCCTATGTGTCGCTGCCGGATCCCGACGAGTTGGACCCTTCGGGTGGCGGGAGCGCGCCGCTGACTCCGGCCGGGCCGCTGCCACCGCTGGCGGATCCGCCGGAGCCGGCGGCGCCGCCTCAGGGGGCCGAGGGGCTCGGGGGGTTCGGGGGTCCTGGGGTGTCTGCGGGTCCTGGAGTGTCTGCGGGTCCTGGGGGGCCTGCGGGACTTGGGGGTCCCGTGGGGAGCGCACCCGGGGGCCCGCTCGCACAGCCGCCCGAGAGCCCCGGCCCCCGCTCCCGGCGCCGCCGTCTCGCGCTGGTCGCCGCGTCCGGCGCCACGGTGGCCGTGGTCGGGGCCGCCGCCTTCGCGAGCGGCCTGTTCTCCTACGAGAAGCCCCGGCATGAGGACACGGCGCTGCCCGACACCCCGCGCAGCGCCCCGGACACCGCGGAACCGGAACCGTCGTCACCGTCGGCGTCCGCCCGGTCCTCCGCCCCGGCTCCGGCGAATCCGTCGCCGCCCGCGCCGTCGGGCACTCGGAGCGGATCGCCCTCGTCGTCGCCCTCGTCGTCACCGTCGCCGAACAGCTCGGCCCCGTCCACGCCCTCGTCGCCCGCACCGTCGACCGCGAAGGCCGGCGGATCCACGGCACCGCAGCCGCCGGCGCCACCGGCTCCCGACGAGACGCTGCGCCGGGGTGACGAGGGTCCCGAGGTCCAGCGGCTCCAGGAGCGCCTGCGCCAACTCCGCCTCTACTCCGGCCGGATGAACGGCGTCTACAGCTCCCGGGTCGAAGAGGCCGTCGCGCGCTACCAGTGGGCGCGCGGCATCGACGAGGAGTCGGGCGTGTACGGCCCGAAGACGCGGCGGAGCCTGGAGTCGGAGACGTCGTACCGCTGACCCGTGCGGGGGCCCGCGGCGCCTGAACCGACGCGCGGGGCCCGCGGCGACTCAGCCGATGTGCGGAGGCGCGGGGCGACTCAGCCGATGTGCGGAGGCCCGCGGCGACTCAGCCGATGTGCAGGCGCACCGGTCCTTCGGGGGTGCGCTCGACGCGTACGCGCGTCAGGTCGTCCACCTGGACCGTGGGGCCGTAGGCCGCCGCGCGGGGGCCGATGCCGATCACGCGCATTCCGGCGGCACGTCCGGCGGCGATGCCCGCCTCGGAGTCCTCGAAGACGACGCAGTCGGCGGGGTCGACACCGAGTTCGGCCGCGCCCTTGAGGAAGCCCTCGGGGTGCGGCTTGCTCTCGCCGACCGACTCGGCGGTGATGTAGGTCTCAGGAATGGCCAGATCGGCGGCATCCATCCGCGATCTGGCCAACTCCAGCGTCGCGGAGGTCACCAGCGCGTGCGGCACACCCACGAGCGAGGCGAGGAATTCCGGTGCGCCCTCGATGGGCACGACGCCGTCGATGTCGGCGGTCTCCTCGGCGAGCATCAGCTCGTTCTCGGCGTAGTTCTCGGCCATGGGACGGTCCGGGAGCAGTACCGCCATGGACGCGTAGCCCTGCCGGCCGTGGACGACGCGGATGACCTCGTCGAAGTCCAGGCCGTGCCGGTGGGACCAGCGCCGCCAGCATCGCTCCACCACGGCATCCGAGTTCACGAGGGTGCCGTCCATGTCGAGCAGCAGGGCGCGGGCGGTCAGGACAGGGGTGGCCGACATCGGCAGGCTCCAGAAAGCTCCGGAAAGAAGCGGAAGGAAAGGGCAAGCGGTCCGGGTGAAGGTGGTCCGGGTCAAGGTGGTCCCGCCCGCCGGTCAGGGTGAGCGGACGGAACCACTTTGTTTCTCAACGATACAAAAAGACCGCTCAGCCCGCCACCGCCTCGTACAGACTCCACCCACCGAGCGCCAGCATCAGCGCCGCCGCGATCTTGGTGATGAGCCCCAGCGGCACCCGCTTCATCAGGGCCTTGCCGCCGACGATACCCAGGCCCGCGACCGCCCACAGGGCCAGTACGGCGCCGATCCCGACGGAGAGCGGATTGCCGTAACGAGCCGCGAGGTTCGCCGTCATGATCTGGGTGAGATCCCCGAACTCGGCGATCAGGATGACCATGAAGCCCGCGGCGGACACCCGCCAGAAGCTCTGATCCTTGGGCCGGCGCACCTCTTCCTCGCCGTCGACCTTCTTCAGGAGCAGCACCGCGGCGCCACCGATGAAGAGGACACCGGTGATGACACTCAGCAGCCGGCCGGGCAGCAGGGTCAGCACGCTGCCCGCCGCGACGGCGAGCGCGACATGGACGGCGAAGGCCGCGGCGACCCCTACGAAGACGTACAAGCCGCGATACCGCGTACCGAGGACGAGTCCGGCGAGCGCGGTCTTGTCGGGCAGTTCGGCCAGGAAGACAACGCCGAAGACG
Organism: Streptomyces sp. NPDC058001; assembly: GCF_042886315.1. NCBI lineage: Bacteria > Bacillati > Actinomycetota > Actinomycetes > Kitasatosporales > Streptomycetaceae > Streptomyces > Streptomyces sp. NPDC058001. The sequence continues at coordinate 5,467 of NZ_JBHVQT010000016.1, read as the reverse complement.
ACCGCCATCACGCTGAAGCTGATCAAGATCCCTCAAGGCGAAGAGCTACTCCCCTGAATACCGCCCTCATGGTACGGGACATCTCGGACACCCCGGACGGCCCCCAGGAGTAGGGGCGGCTCCCCAGAGGCGAACGGCGCCCCCGCGCGACGTGATCCGCGCCACACCCGACCCCCGAACCCACCCCCCTTTTCTCCCCTTATTTCAACTCCCTTGTTCACCCACACACATGACTTCTCGACAGGCCCCTTGATGTGACGTGCGCATGACCCCACCCTGTTACCTGTCGCCCACCCCCCGGAAACCCTCGAACGCCACCATGGCCGGGTTCGAGCGGCCAATACACCCCCACATCAAGGGAGTTCGCATGTCAGGTGTCTACGCGCGTCGACTGTCCGGTTCCTCCCGTCGCCGTCGGCTCGGCGTACTCGGCGCCCTCACCGCCGCCATGTCCGCCGTCGCGCTCCTCACCGGCCCGCCCGCGCAGGCCGCACCCCCCACCCCCGTCAGTGCGGCCACCGCCCGTACGTACCTCTCCTCGCTCACCGTCCAGGCCCCGGGCTCCTCGACCGGTTACAGCCGTGACCTGTTCCCGCACTGGATCACCCAGTCCGGTACCTGCAACACCCGTGAGGTCGTCCTCAAGCGCGACGGCTCCAACGTCCAGCAGGACTCCAGCTGTGCCGCCGTGTCCGGCACCTGGTACTCCGAGTACGACGGCGCCACCTGGTCCGCCGCGTCCGACGTCGACATCGACCACGTCGTCCCGCTGTCCGAGGCGTGGAAGTCGGGGGCCAACAGCTGGACCACCGCCAAGCGCCAGGGCTTCGCCAACGACCTGACCCGCCCGCAGCTCATCGCCGTCACCGACAGCGTCAACCAGTCCAAGGGCGACAAGGACCCGGCCGCCTGGCTCCCGTCGCGTACCTCCTACCGCTGCACGTACGCCCGTATGTGGGTGCACGTGAAGTACTACTACAACCTCACGGTCGACTCGGCCGAGAAGAGCGCGCTCCAGTCCATCCTCAACGGCTGCTGACGCTCCCCGGCGTCCGCTGACACTCTCCGGCGGCTCCTGACCGGAACCACCACACCGGCCTCCGTCGTTCCGTACCGTACGGGGCGACGGAGGAGGGTGATCACCGTGGCGAAGCTGCGTCTGGGGCCACTGCTGAGGTATGTGGACGGCTCGTCCGCGACGGTCTGGGTCGAGGCGGGCCGTCCGTGCTCCGCCGAGGTGCGCTGCGCGGACGGCACGGGAGGTGTGACGCGCACCTTCCAGATCGCGGGGCATCACTACGCCCTCATACCGGTGGAAGGGCTCACGCCGGGGACGTCCACGGCGTACGAGGTACTGCTCGACGGGGTCCGGGTGTGGCCGCCGGCCGACTCCCGGTTTCCGGCGTCGGTGATCCGTACGCCGGGTGGAGGACCGGGCGAGGGCGGGTCCGGTGACGCGGGTGACACCGGTGACGCCGGTGACGCGGGCAGGTCCGGTGACGCGGGTGACGCCGGTGATCGGGCCGTTCGGGTGTCGTTCGGGTCGTGCCGCTGGGCCGCGCCGCCCGCCGGGGGCCATGATCCGGTGGGCCCCGACGCCCTGGACACCCTCGCGGCGCGCCTCGCCGCGAACCCCGACGCCGAGTGGCCCGATGTCCTGCTGCTCCTCGGTGACCAGGTGTACGCCGACGAGACCTCCGAGGCCACGCGCCGCTGGATCGCCGCCCGCCGCGATCTCGCCGAACCCCCGGGCAGCCAGGTCGCGGACTACGAGGAGTACACCCGCCTCTACTACGAGTCCTGGCTCGACCCCGAGGTCCGCTGGCTGCTGTCCACCGTGCCCAGTTGCATGATCTTCGACGACCACGACGTGATCGACGATTGGAACACCAGCGCCTCCTGGCTGGCCTCGATGCGGGCGACCCCCTGGTGGAACGAGCGCATCCTCAGCGGTCTGATGTCCTACTGGGTCCACCAGCACCTCGGCAATCTCCCACCCGCCGACCTCGCCGCCGACCCGCTCTACGCGGCGGTGCGCGCGACCCCCGACGGCACCGACGCGCTGCGCGCCTTCGCCGCCCGCGCCGACGCCGAACCCGCGTCGACCCGTTGGAGCTACCGCCGGGACTTCGGCCGGGTCCGGCTGCTGATGATCGACACCCGCGCCGCCCGCGTCCTGGACGAGGACCGGCGGGCCATGCTCGACCCGGACGAGGCGGCCTGGGTACGGGCCCAGGCCCTGGACACGCCCGGTTCGTACGACCACCTCCTGATCGGTACGTCACTGCCCTGGCTGCTGCCGCCGCTGATCCATGACGCCGAGGCGTGGAACGCCGCGCTGTGCGGGGGGTCGCGCGGCGGTCGCTGGGCCCGGTTCGGCGAAAAGCTACGCCGCAGGGCCGACTTGGAGCACTGGGCCGCGTTTCCGTCGTCCTTCCGGGCCCTGACCGACCTCATCGCCGAGGCCGGATCGGGACCGGACGCTCCGGCGTCGATCTGCGTACTGTCCGGTGACGTCCACCACGCGTATGTCGCGGAGCCGTCGTCGTGGCCGGGCGGTACGGGGACTTCCAGTACGGGACTTGGCGGTACGGGGGCTTCCAGTACGGGAGTTGGCGGTACGGGGCCTGCCCGTACGGGATCTGGGGGTACGGGGCCTGACGCGCGGGTGTTGCAGTTGACCTGTTCCCCCGTGCACAACTCGATCCCCCGATATATCGAGTTCGGATTCCGCTTCGGCTGGAGCCGTGTCGGCCAGGCACTCGGTCGGCGTATCGCCCGCCATGGCCGCGCGGGCGAACCGGGTCTCGCCTGGGCCAGGACGGGCGGCCCTTGGTTCGGCAACCAGCTCATGACCCTGACCCTGCGCGGCCGTTCGGCGTCACTGCGGCTGGACCAGGCGCGGGAGGTGGGGGGCGGCGAGGCACGGCTGGAGACGGTGGAGGAGTTGGCGGTGACGGGCTGACGGGACTGCGGGACTGCGGGGCTACGGGGCTACGGGGCTACGGGGCTACGGGGCTACGGGGGGCGCTTACCGGGGTGGGGGCTCGGGTGAGCCATGGCCAAATGTTGAACTTGCAAGCACTGATAAGGCGCTCCTAATCTGGGCCCACTCGGTTAGTCCCCCACCCAACCGAAGGAGCCCCCCACCATGACTGGACGTCTCAACAGCGCCCAGCCCTATGCCCTCGGGCTGTTCCGCATCGTGATCGGTCTGCTCTTCGCCTGCCACGGCGCCGCCTCGCTCTTCGGCGTCCTCGGCGGCGCGGCGGGCGGCGGCACCATCCCCGCCGGCACCTGGCCCGGCTGGTACGCGGCCCTGATCCAGCTCGTCGGCGGCACCCTGATCATGCTCGGCCTCGGCACCCGCGCCGCCGCCCTCGTCTCATCCGGGTCGATGGCGTACGCGTACTTCAAGGTCCACCAGCCCGAGGCGCTCTGGCCGATCCAGAACAGCGGTGAGGCCGCGGCGATGTTCTGCTGGGCCACGCTGCTGTTCGTCTTCACGGGGTCGGGCGCCTTCGGCCTCGACCGCCTGTTCTCCGGACGCCTGGAGAACGCCGGGCAGGCGCGCGACCGGGAGACGGTCACGGTCTGACCCTTCGCCTCAGGTATCCCCAGGTATCCGGTCGCCCGGGTACCTGGGGAAGCCGGTGCCGACCCAATGCGGACGGCGGCCGGGTGAACGTCGCCCGGCGAACTCCTGAGCCCCCGGTGGATCTCCGGCCCGCCATCCCGCGTACGCTGTATGGCTGTCACCAGGCCGCCCCTGCCGCTCCCCCGCGACATCGCGGCATCGTCTGCCGAACGGGGAGTTCCGGTGCTGGAGAGTGTGGGGTCGCTGACCGGCAGCCCTTGGATCTACGCGGTCGTGGCCCTCTCGGTCTTGTGTGACGTGTTCCTGCCGGTCCTGCCGAGCGGTGTCCTGGTGATCGCGACCGCGACGGCCGCCGCCGCCGGCTCGGGCGCCGCGTCGGGGCGGGTCCCGCACGAGGTGCCGGACATGCTGGTACTGACCCTGTGCGCGGCGACCGCCTCGGTACTCGGTGACCTGGTCGCGTACCGTCTGGCCCGACGCGGGGGCGCACGCCTCGACCGCGCCATCGCCCGTTCCCGCCGGCTGACCCGGGCCCAGGAGCACCTCGGCGCGGCCCTCGCCCGGGGCGGCGGCGCCCTGGTCGTGATCGCCCGCTTCGCCCCCGCGGGACGCTCGGTCGTCTCACTGGCCGCGGGCGCCGCCCACCGTACGATCCGCGAATTCCTCCCCTGGTCCGCGCTCGCGGGCATCGCCTGGGCCGCGTACAGCGTCGGCCTCGGCTACTTCGGCGGCCAGTGGCTGGGCGCGACCTGGCTCGCCACCGGGGTCTCCCTGCTCGCGCTTTTCGCGGCGGGGGCCGGGGCGGCCTATGTCATACGGAGGCCGGTGGCGGCCACCGGGTGACATCCGGGGGCCGGTGACATCTGGGGGCCGGTGACATCTGAGGGCCGGGTGCCGAGTGGCACTCTTCCCTCCCTCCGGCACCGGATGAGGGTTCAGCTCGCCGCTGCCCGGCCGCCGGCGGCCTGTCCCCGTACCTCCAGACCGTCGAGCAACTCGGCGGTCGCTTCGGCGATGGCCTCCACGGCACGCTCGAAGACCTCGCGATTGTGCGCGGCCGGAGCCCGGAACCCCGACACCTTCCGTACGTACTGAAGCGCGGCGGCGCGGATGTCCTCCTCGGTGGCCTCTTCGGGGAGCACGGGCGGACGGAGAGTCTTGATGCTGCGGCACATGCGTCAAGTGTCTCCCCTGGCACCCCTTTCGTGTGAAGCCCCGGGGAAGTCCCAGGATTGACTCGCAACACAAAATCGAACAGGCGTAGCATTACCGCGTGGCTGCGACCTATGACTTCCCGAGCGATCTCCTCGCTGGCCAGGAGGAGCTGCGTCAGATACGGACCGAGCTTCTGGAACTGCTCAAGCGTCTGCCCTGGTCGGTGGAGCCCCTCGACGGCTTCAGCGACGACAACGGCTGGCGCAAGGTCGAACGCCCCGCCTCCCCCGGCTGGACCCCCGACGAACAGGCCCAGGTGGAGAAACTCCGTGAACGCGAGCGCGAACTGGCGATCTTCATCACCTGCCACCGCTACTGGACCGACCTCATCGGCCCCGACACCGTGAACGCCCGGATGAGCCTGAAACACACAGGCCCGCCACCGGCTGCCGAGACGGTGACCGCGTCCGCCGACCTGTGGCTTGTGACCTGTGACCTGTGGCCTTTGGCCGCGCACCGGTGACTTTGTCCGCCGCGCACTGCCGACCGGCGACCGGCGACCGGCGACCGGCGACCGGCGACCGGCGACCGATGCGAAACGACGAAGGCCCCCAGCCATCTTGGGTTCTAGTGATCGTCGCAACACCGATCCAGATTCAGGCGGTCAGTAGATCACGTAGGCGCTCGGCTGGGTTATCCCAGTCGAGCGTCTTG